>CAZUHI010000073.1:0-31310 GCA_964620495.1 uncultured Rickettsiales bacterium
ATCGCGCCCAAATCCGGCATGTCCGCGCGATATGACCCCCACGACGGGCAGATCGCGCCCAAATCCGGCATGTCCGCGCGATATGGCGCCCACCACGGGCATATCGCGCCCAAATCCGGCATGTCCGCGCGATATGACCCCCACGACGGGCAGATCCCCCCGACATCCGGCATGTCCGCGAGGTCTGCCTCATCCCGGGTGTAGCCTGGGGTCGACTGGAGGCCCGCGTCTCCGCAGGAGGTTTTCATGTCCCGCACCCAAGCTTTCCGACTCTCCGGGTTCGCCCTCGGCGCCATCGTCACCCTCGTGGCGGTCCTCGTCCTGCTCGGTCCCCCCGACGACGTGCGGAGGGCCCACGCCGACGGCCTCGCGGTGGCCCCCGTCTACGTCGGGGCGACCTCGGCGACGTTCCCGTCCGCGGGCGGATACGCCGCCTTCAACGCCGCGTGCGAGACCGAGTTCCCGGACAGCCGCATGTGCGCCGACTCCTGGGTCGCGCACACCTTCCCCGCGCCCGTCCCCACGACGGACACGCTCGTGCTCACCACCGTCACCGGGGTCCGCGAAAACGTGCACTACTCGGCCGCCGGCCCCGCCGTCGAGTCGGGGAGCGTCAACGCCGCGGACATGAACTGCAGCCAATCCACGGGCATGTTCTCGAGCACCGACAGCTACGACAAGCTGCTCTACATCGACGACACGGGCGAGCTCAAGTGGACCGGGTGCGGCAACACGTCGGCCCTCTACGCCATCGCCTGCTGCGGACTCTGATGGGTCGCTCGCTCCGAGCCCCGTGGATGCTCCTGTCGCTCGCCTTGGCGACGTCCGGCGGCTGTCCCACCGAGGACCGTCCCCCCGAGGGGACGAACCCCGGCGAGTGCGAGGACGGCGCGGACAACGACTCCGACGGAGACTACGACTGCAACGACCCCGACTGCTGGGGCGCCCCCGCCTGTGCCGAGGACGACGACGACACCGTCGATGACGACGACGCCACCGACGACGACGACGCCACCGACGACGACGACGCAGTGGACGACGACGACGCAGTGGACGACGACGACGCAGCCGACGACGACGACGCGGTCGGCCCCGCCTACTGCGGAGGCTTCGCGCCGCTGGGCAGCGTGCTGGTGAACAGCTACGAGGGGATCACGACGACCCCGCGCGCCCTGGACTCGGGCCTCGCCACCTTCCACGCCGACTGCGCCGCCGCGTTCCCGGACACGAGGGTGTGCACCGACGCGCGCCTGCTGCACACGTTCCCCGCGCCCGCGCCGGGTCAGGACGCGCTGGTGTTGATGTCGGTGACGGCTGTGCGGGACGACACGCACTTCTCGGCGTTCGGCCAGGGCGTGGAGTCGGGGTCGACGAACAGCTCGGACATGAACTGCGCCACCACGAACGGGCCGTTCACGTCGACTTCGTCGGGCGACCGCGCGTACTACGTGACCGCGACCGGCGAGATGCGGTCGGTGAGCTGCTCGAGCGCCGTCACCTTGGTGGCGACCTGCTGCAGCTGAGGACGGGTCCTACTTGAGGATGACTCGGCAGTTCATGTCGTCGATCGGGCCGGTGCCTTCGATGCCGCGGTCGCTCTGATCGACCTGGGCCGAGATGTTGCCCTGAAGCTTGCCCTGGCCGCCTCCGCAGACCTGCAGGACCGGCAGCCACTGGGCACCGTTGGGCTCTTCCCACTTGAAGTCGACCTTGTCCCCGCCGTACGCCGAGGCGCGCCCGCGGATCTTGAGCTCGACGGTCGGCTGGGAGAACTCCAGCTCGCCGTCGTCGTTCGTCGACTGCTTGCCCGGGGTGTAGTAGACGCGGTACTCGGCGGCCCAGAACTGGATGCTGCCGCGACGCGCGGCCTCGGCATCTTGCGTGTCGGAGATGAGCATCCCGCCCACGGCGGCGGCGACGATGAGAAAGAGGGCAAGGCGGCGGAACAGCATCGGATCTCCCCGAAAAAAGGCTCGTTGGCGCTCCTCCGAGCGCGGTCCGGGGGTGTAGCACGCCCCCCGCAAGGGATTCAAGGGAGTAGACCGGCGCCTGCCCGCCGCCGGGTCTTCGCCGCTCCCGGTCCGCAAGGGCGACCGGGCGGAACATGCGAGGGCCCCCGACTCAGTCCGCGAGCTTCCGCACGAAGGTCGGCTTCTCGAGGTGAGCGAGGTCCTCGTCGATCTGGTTCTGGAAGACCTCGCGCGAGTTGCGCTCGAGGAGCGGCGCGGCGCCGTTGCGGGCCTCGAGGTTCTGCCGGACGGACGGGGGCAGGTCGTAGTCCACGGCGGGCATCGTCGCCCACGGGGTGACCGGGGTGGCCCCGCCCCGCTCGACCTTGAGCAGGCGGTTGAACTCCGGGCGCGCGGGCTCGAGGAAGGGGCGCTCGGGCTCCTCCTCGGCGGGCTCGAAGTTCGTCGCGATGACGGTCACCCGGACCTCGTCGCCGATCGTGTCGTCCACGACCCAGCCGAAGATGATCTCGGCGTCCTCGTGCGCCTCTTCCTGGATGAGCCGCATCGCCTCGTTCAGCTCGTGCAGCTTGAGCGCGGAGTCGCTCGTGACGTTGACGAGGATGCCCTTCGCGCCGGTGATGGAGATCTCCTCGAGCAGCGGGGAGCTGACCGCCCGCTGGGCGGCCTCCACTGCCTTGAGCGACCCCGTGGAGGCGCCGACGCCCATGAGCGCCATGCCCTGACCGGCCATGATCGTGCGGACGTCGGCGAAGTCGGCGTTGATGATGCCCTTGACCGTGATCAGCTCGACGATGCCGCGCACCGCGTCGAGCAGGACCTTGTCGGCGCCCTTGAACGCGTCGAGGGTGGTCATGTCGTCGCCCGCGACCGCGAGGAGCCGATCGTTGGGGATCACGATCAGCGTGTCGACGACCGCCTCGAGCGCCTCGAGCCCGGACGTGGCCGACTTGCGACGCTTGCGTCCCTCGAAGGTGAAGGGGCGGGTGACGACGGCCACCGTGAGGGCCCCCATCTCCTTGGCGACCTCGGCGATGATCGGCGCTGCGCCGGTGCCCGTGCCGCCGCCCATGCCCGCGGTGATGAAGACCATGTCGGCGCCCTGGAGCGCCTCGGAGATCTGCTCGCGGCTCTCCAGGGCGGCGTGCTTGCCCACCTCGGGGCGCGCGCCCGCGCCGAGACCCCGCGTCAGGTCCTCGCCGATCGGGAGCGTGGTGCCGGCCTTGCTGCTGAGCAGGGCCTGCTGGTCCGTGTTGGCGGCGATGAACTGCACGTTCTTCAGCCCCGCCGACACCATCGTGTTCACGGCGTTGCCGCCGCCGCCTCCGACGCCGATCACCCGGATGTTTATCGGGCCGATGGTCTCCTCTTCTTCGAGGGAGACTGCCGCGAATCGAATGCTTCCCTGGGTCATCTTCCGCTCCTCGTCGGCCGCCTAGAAGGCGAGGCCGAGCCACTCCGTCATTCGGGTCTTCACACGCTGATACACCGTCTCCGTCGGCCGCTTGAAGCGGACCTCGGTGCGGTCCGAGTCGAGCCCGAAGCGCACGAGACCCACGCCCGTCGCGTACACCGGCGAGTCCACGACGTCCGCCAACCCCCCGATGTCCCGCGGCCGCCCGATGCGCGCCGACATGCCGAACACGCGCTCGGCGAGCTCGGTCATCCCGGGCAGCAGGGTGGTGCCGCCGGTGAGGACGACCCCCGCGGGGAGGAGGTCCTCGTAGCCGCTGCGCTCGAGCTCCTGCCGGGCGAGGTTGAACATCTCCTCCATCCGGGGCTCGATGATCTCCGCGAGCATCCGTCGGGACGTGTTGTTCACCCGGTCACCGCCCACGTGGGGCACCTCGAAGGTCTCGTTGGCCTCCACCAGGTCCCTCAGCACGCAGCCGTGCTCGTGCTTGATCTGCTCGGCCACCTTCAGCGGCGCGCGCAGCCCGTAGGCGATGTCCGACGTCACGTGCGACCCGCCGATGGCGAGGTTGCTCGTGTGCTGGATGGCGCCCTGCACGTAGATCGCGATGTCCGTGGTGCCGCCGCCGACGTCCATGACCATCACGCCCAGGTCCTTCTCGTCCTGGGTCAGGACCGCGGCGGAGCTGGCGATCTGCTCGAGCACGATCTCGGCCACGTTCAGGCCGGTGCGGTTGCAGCAGTGGACGATGTTCTGGGCCGCGGTGACCGCCGCCGTCACGAGGTGCACCTTCGCCGCGAGCCGCACCCCGGACATGCCGCGGGGGTCTTCGATGCCGTCCTGATCGTCGACCAGGAACTCCTGCGGGATGACGTGGATCACCTCGCGGTCCATGGGGATGGCCACGGCCTGGGCGCCCTCGAGCACCTTCTCCACGTCGCCCGCGCCCACGTGGCCCGTCTTGATGGGGGCCATGCCCTGGGAGTTGAGGGAGCGGATGTGGCCCGCGCCGATGCCCGCGTACACCGAGCCGATCTCGACGCCCGCCATCATCTCGGCCTCTTCGATGGCCGCGGCGATGGAGCGCACCGTGTCCTCGATGTTGATGACCACGCCCTTGCGCAGCCCCTTCATCGGGTGGTTGCCGATGCCCACGACGTCGATGCCGCCCTGGGGATTGCGCTCGCCGACCACGCAGGCCACCTTGCTGGTGCCGATGTCGAGGCCGCACACGATCGCGTCTCGGGAGCCGTTTCTCATGAATCAGCCCTCCTCCGCGGCCGACATCGAGCTGCGGATGCGCTCGAGGTGTGCCGAGCGGTCGCTCGCCGGGACGGGCTGAGACCTCACCGCCTGCACCACCGTCCGCTTCGCCTTCTTCGTCTTCTTGGGGACCACGACCAGCCGGTCCCGGAGGCCCACGTCGATGGACGCGATGGCCGACAGCGGCAGCCCCCCGCGGGCGATCGCTCGCTCGAGGCGGCCGAGGCGGGCGCCGAAGTCCTGGCGCCCGAGCCGCACGGGCAGCCCGTCGCGGGTGGTGAGCGACCAGCCGTCCTCGCCCTCCCAGCGGACCTCGGAGACCGTGGGCCGGCTGACGGCGCCCGACCCGGCGAGCGAGTGGAGGACGTCGAGCGCACCCAGCAGGGCCCGACCGGCCTCGTCGGAGTCCAGGGAGGCGAACCCCTCCATGCCGGTCAGGACGGGCAGGTCCGAGGGGTCGCCGCCGTGCAGCGACTTGAACACCACGCCCTCGTCGTCCACGAGCTGCAGCCCGTCGTGGGAGAGCACCAGGGCGGGCCGGTGCTCCACCACCTGCACCCGGAGCCGCCGCTCACGCAGGTCCGTCTCCAGGGTCGCGGCGGCGATCCACGGGAGCGCCTCCACGGCCTCGGCCGCGCCGACGAGGTCGAGCTGGAGCAGCGGGTCGCCGGGGAAGAGACCCACCTGCTCGAGCAAGGCGGCCTCGGCGGTGCGCGACGCGCCCTCGACGTGCACCGACTGCAGGACCATCCGGTCGGACTCGGCGACGGACTCGAGCGTGCCGTGGCCCGCGATGAAGAGACCCACGAACACGGTCCCGGCGATGACCCCGGTCCCGACGGCCTCGAGGGCGCGCTCCCAGGGGTTGTCGCCCCGGTCGTCGAGGCGGCTGAGCATGCGCTCGACGCCGCCCCGCACCACGCCCGCGCCGCCCGTGATGTCGGCGAGGAGCTCGTCCCGGCTGGGGAAGCCGTCCTGCATGTCCGCGACCTCTTCGCGGAGGAAGTGGGCGGACAGGACCGCGGTGTCCCACAGGCGACCGGCGCGGGTCTCCGGATCCCGGGACGCCATGCGGAGGCGACGGGTGCCGGACTCGACCCGGGCGGGGAGGGACTTCACGCGGGCGATGAGGTCTCGGGGACGCAGGAGGAGGAAGGCGAACTGGAGGGGCAGGAGCGCCACGACGGCGATCCCGCGGCCGAGGCCCATGAGCGCAGACGCGAGGCGGTCGCCGCGGTCGCTGCGCGCACGCTTGCGGATCGACGCCGCGCCCCGGCGTGCCCCCCGCTGAGGACGCCGACGCTCGTCGGTCTCGCCCCGGAGCCGGGCCTCGAGCCGACGCCTGCCGAGCCGGCGGTTGCCCAGCTCGCGTCGGATCGACTGTTGGTCCAGGACACCCATGGCGGCAGCTCTCGTGCGGGATCACGCGCGTCCGTAATACCCACGGCACAATCATGGTAAGTCGCGCCAAGGGTGTCAATTAATAGAAACTGCTTTCTTTGCAGTGAGTTACCTGCGTTCTGCAAGTGACGCACTCGGGCAGATTCGACGACCGGCGCGGGAGAAAGTTCCCATGACGCCGGCGCGCGGGCCGTAACCGGTTGTTCTTACTTCGGTTTTTCGGCGTGCACCACGAAGCCTGGTGTCAGGCGGACGCCCGTCGCTTTGCGGACCCGCTCCGCGACGTAGTCGGCGAGCAGACGGAAGTCCGCCGCGGCGGATCCGGAGTCCGCGGCCGGATCGCCCCGCTCCAGCTCGGCCGTCCCCGGCTCGTCGCGGCAGAGGCGGGCGCGGCCGATGCGGATCCCGAGGAGGTCGAGCTCATCGAGCAGCCGGGCGGCGGCGGGCGTGAGCGGCCCCTGGAACAGCGGCAATCGGTCCCGCTCCACGGGCGGGTCGGCCACCACCACCACCTTCCTCAGCAGGCCCTCCACGAGGTAGGGGGCCGACGCGCGCAGATCGAGCAGGGTCCGGCGCTCGCCGCGAGCCCACCGCTTGAGGGCGGCGAACCGGCCGGGGCGGAGGTCCACCACGACCTCGGCGCGGCCGTCGGTGCCCAGGGCCTGGCCCGGCACGACCGCGTCGAAGTCGATTCGACCGACGTCGAGCGCCTCCAGCGCACGCATCGAGCGCGGGTGGACCGTCACGGGGGAGCTCTCGGGGCTCTCAGTCGAACTCGAGCGTGGGGGGCGAGACGGACGCCAGCTCCCCGAGCACCGCGTGGCTCAGCTGGGTCACGTCGCCCGCCCCGAGGGTGATGATCAGGTCCGCCTTGCGCGCGCCCTCGGCGATGGCGGCCAGGACGTCGGCGTGGGTGGGCGTGTACATGACGCCCTTGTGGCCGTGGTGCTTGAGGTCCCGGGCGAGCGACTCGCCGTCCACCCCCTCGATCGGCGCCTCGCCCGCGGCGTAGACATCCATCACGAGCACGCGGCTGCAGTCGTTGAAGGCGCGCATGAAGTCGTCGCGCAGCTCGTGGACCCGGGAGTACCGATGGGGCTGCCAGATCGCCAGGATCCGACGCCCGTAGGACTCCCGCGCGGCGCCGAGGGTCGCCTTGATCTCCGCCGGATGGTGGGCGTAGTCGTCCACGACGGTGACGGCCCCCTGGGTGCCGCGGATGGTGAAGCGGCGCTGCACGCCCTCGAACCGCTCCAAGGCGCGCTGGATGAGCGGGAACGGGATGTCCGCCTCCATGGACGTCGCGATGGCGGCGAGCGCGTTCAGGACGTTGTGGCGCCCGGGGATGTTCATCGTGACCCGGCCGAGGTACTCGCCCTTGTGGATCACGTCGAACGACGACTGCCCCCCTCCGATGGCGACGTCCACGGCCTGGAACTCGGCCTGGGCGCTGAAGCCGTAGGTGATGTAGCGCTTCGTGACCTCGGGGATCAGCTGCTGGATGGCCGGGTGGTCGAGGCACAGGACGGCCGCCCCGAAGAAGGGGACCTTGTTGATGAAGCGCAGGAACGCGGCGTGCAGGTTCTCGACGGTGCCGTAGTGGTCCAGGTGCTCGGGGTCGATGTTGGTGACGATCGACAGCGTCGGCGCGAGGTGCAGGAACGAGCCGTCGGACTCGTCTGCCTCCGCCACCATCCACTCGCCGCGGCCGAGGACGGCGTTCGTCCCCACCGAGTTGAGCTTCCCGCCCACCACGACGGTGGGGTCCATGCCCCCCTCCTCGTAGATGGCGGCGAGCAGGGACGTCGTGGTCGTCTTGCCGTGGGAGCCCGCGACGGCCACGCCGTGCTTCATGCGCATGAGCTCGGCGAGCATCTCGGCGCGGGGGATCACCGGAATGCCGCGGTCTCGCGCGGCCACCACCTCGGGGTTGTCGTTGCGCACGGCGGACGACCGCACCACCACGTGGGCGCCCTCGACGTTCGCCTCCGCGTGGCCGATCAGCACCTCCACGCCGAGCTCGCGCAGCCGCTTCGTGGTCGCGCCCTCGCGGATGTCCGAGCCGCTGACTTCGTAGCCGAGGTTGTTGAGCACCTCGGCGATGCCCGACATGCCGATGCCGCCGACGCCGACGAAGTGAATGCGACGAGTCCTGAGAAACACGAGCGCTCCTGGGGTCCGTGGGGGCCGGACCCTACATGAGGGCCTCAGCTACCTGTAGGCGCGACCGCGCGGCGGGCGAGGAAGCGGAGGAGGTCGGGGCTCTTCGCGAGGGCGGACTCGAGCCGCTCCGGCGCGGCGAGGATCGCGTCGACGTCGAGGGCCTCGGCGGGGGTGGAGCCCAAGAGATCCGCGAGGGCGTCGGCGGTGACGGCGGGGAACGCGGCGAGGTCGGGGAGGGCCTCGGCGAGGGCGCGTCCCCCCGGAGTGGCGGGCGCGGGGGCGCCGAGTCCGACGCGGCGCTGGACGGCCTCGAGGGCCCGAAGGACCACCCCGGGTCGGGTCGCGGGGCCCGCCCGTCGCTCGCGCAGGTCGTCGGCCCGGGCGTCCAGCGAGGCCAGCAGGCGTCGGCCGATCTCGGGGTGCGCGCCCACGTGCTCCGCGAAGTCGGACCAGGCGACGAGCCCGAGCTCCACCGGCGTCCTCGTGCGCACCGTGGCGAGGGCGGGCCAGCCGGTGAGGAGACCCGCCTCCCCGAAGTAGTCGCCCTCCACGAGCGTCGCCACCACGGCGCCGTCGCGCAGAACCTCCACCTCCCCCTCGAACACCAGCGCCAGCCCGATCGGCGCCCTCCCCTGCCCCACGAGGCGGAGCGACGGGCCCCGGCGCAGGACGAGGCAGTCCTCGGCGATCTCTCGGACCGTCTCGGCCGGCACCTCCCGCAGGAGCGGCACGAGGCGGACGCGGCGCGCCACGCGGTGTTCGGCGTGCAGCGTCAGCTCCACGTGGTCGGAGGCCACCTTCCTGAAGTCCCCCGTCGTGCCCAGGGGCCCCGGGTTGGAGCCGCTCCGCTCGCGGGCCTTGGCGAGGATGCGCGACGCCAGCTCCGGCACCGCGGCCACGGCCTTGTACAGCGCGTCGCGGTCGACCCGGAGGAGCACGCCGTCGGCCACGGCGCGCACGTCCGCGCTCCGCTCGTCGCCCCGCAGGAGCGCGCCCTCCCCCATCACGTCGCCGGGGCCGAGCTGGGCGACCTCCACGCCGTCGGTGACCACGGACAGGCGCCCCCGCAGGATCAGGAACATGGTGTCGCCGGGGCCGCCCTGGCGCACGATGAGGGCCCCCCGTCGGACGATCGAGCGCACGGAGTCGGACGCCAGCTCCCGCAGCACGGAGGCGGGGGCGTCGGCGAGGATCGAGACGCGGCGCAAGGCGTCGGTGAGGCGGGCCAGGTCGTCCTCGAGGGCGCGACGGAACAGGGCGAGGACGACCACGGCCTCCACCGCGAGGACGAGGACGGCCGCCGTGGACCAGGGAGCCCCGAGGTGGAGCAGGGCGTCGTAGGTGCCGTGCGCGCCGGCCGCGAGGAGCAGCCCCCAGGCCACCGCCCTCCGCCCGTCGCCCGGCCCGGCGCGGTGGAGGGTCCCGAGCTGAACTCCGACGATCGCGGTGTGCAGGGTGTGGCCCGGGACCGCGGTGAGCGCCCGCAGGACCGCGGTGCCCGCCCCGAACTGCTGCACGTAGACGACGTTCTCGACCGCCGCGAAGCCCACGCCCACCGCGGCGCCGTAGATGAGGCCGGACGTCACGCGCTCCCAGCGGCTCGCCGCGCCCGCGGCGACCAGGATCGCGGCGAGCTTGACCGTCTCCTCGAGCGGCCCCACCACCACGAAGCTCTCCAGCGCGGGGGGCAGCGCGGGGAGCGCGTCGCGCAGGCGACTCAGGAGGACGACGACGGCGAAGGCCCCGGCGCCCGCGGCGGTGCAGGCGACGACCCGCGTCCACGGCTCCGGCGCGCTGCGGACCCGACGCAGATAGAACGCCAAGAGCAGCGCGCAGGGCGCCAGGGCGAGGGCCGCCAGCACGGCCGTCTAGCGCACCGACCCGGGGCTACTGCGGCGGACCGGACGCCTCGATGCGGGCGCGCAGGGCCTCCAGTCGCACCACCGCGGGCTCGTCGCCCTCGGCCAGGCGACGCAGCTCATCGAGGGCGCGGTCCCGACCCTCGGGCTCGCGCTCCAGGATGGCCAGCACGGCCGCCTCGATCGGGGGAGCGCCTCGATCGAGCTCGCTCTCGGGCGTGTGGCGCAGCCGGATCAGCAGGCCGGGGATGTCGACCGTGGTGCCCGTGTTGCGACGGACGCCCGCGGCCGCGACCGCGACCTGGAGGCTCGGGTTCTCGAGCGCCCGGGAGACGAGCGTGTCGTCCTCGAACTTCGCGGCGTTCGTCACCAGGCACGCGCCCATGGGGCCGGGGACGGCCTGGATGCTCGCGAGCTGGGTGGCGAAGTGCACGCCGCGCGCGACGGCGGCGTTGCAGGACTGCTCCACCACCTCGGGGGCGCGCTCGACCCCGTCGGCGGCGGCGAGGGCGAGGGCGCTGAACCGCTCGGTCCACTCCGGCGACATGGCCGCGCCGAGCCCGAGCACCCGCACGAGCTCGCCGCACCCGCGGCCGTTGTCGGGCGCGCAGGTGTTCACGTGCGCGTACATGGCCTCGTGGAGGTCCGCGTCGGCGTCCGCGGCCGTGGCGACGAGCTCGAGTCCGGCGGAGACGTTCGCCGCGCAGGTGTCGAGCGGCGTCGGGTTCGAGGCGTCCTCGAGGTAGGGCCCGACGTGCGCGAGCAGATCGGCGTACAGCGTCCCGATCGTGGTCTGCTCCGGCGCCGGGAGATCCCGCGCCGACGCGCTGAGGATGCTCACCAGCTCGGCCGAGCTCGGCTCGGTGCAGCCCTGGTCGCGGACCTTGGCGGCCAACGCCGGGACGGCGGCGGCGCCCTGCTCGTTCACGGCGTCGAGGGCCGCCTGCAGCTCGGGGCTCGTGTCCCCGGCGAAGTGCGAGGCGTCCAGCGCGACCAGCTGGGCGACCGCGTCCCCGTCGCCCTCGCCCACGTCGCCCAGCGACGACGTGTCCGGCGGGGCCTCCGTGCTCCCGGCGCAGCCCGCGCCGGCGTCGCCGGCAGCCTTGCTTCCACCCCACCACACACCGCCGCCGACCACGGCGAGCGCAACGAGAGCAGGCAGAATCCTGCGGAGATTCGGTGACATTCGGTCCTCCTGTGCGCCCCTTCCCGAGGCGCGTCCCTGTCCGAATGAGGGTCCGTCATCCGAGCGGTTGAAGACCCAGCATACTCCAGCCCGCGTGCGGAGCGGCCGACGGACCGAGGGAGACCGATGAGCGGAGCGTGGGACGTGGTGGTGATCGGCGCCGGGACGGCGGGCGCGGCGGCGGGCCTCCACTGCGCGCGGCAGGGGCTGCGCACGCTGGTTCTGGACCGCGGGGACCTGGACACCGCGGGGGCCCGGTGGGTCAACGGGGTCGCGCGGGCGGCGTTCCTCGAGGCCGACGTAGGCGTCCCCGAGCCGCCCGAGCTGCGGGGCGAGGGCGAGCCGATGCACCTCGTGGCCGGGTGGGACGGCCCCCTCATGGCCGTGGACCACGACGTGCTGGAGGTCGACATGCGGCTGCTCGGCGCGCGCCTCCGCGCGATGGCGCGCGAGGCCGGAGCGGAGCTCCGTGGCGGGGTCGCCGTGCGCGGCTGGCATGACCGGGACGCGGGGCGACTCGACACGTCGGCGGGGCCCCTGGAGGCGCAGTACGTCGTGGACGCGTCCGGGCTGAAGTCGGTCGGCCTCACCCCCGACGACCTCGCCCGGCTGCTCCGCGCCGGCCTCATGGATCCCGTCACCAGCCGCGCCGCCTTGGAGCAGCGGTTGCCCCCTGTCACCCCCGGGATCGCCCTCGGCAAGGCGATCGGCGCGCTCCGAGCCCCGCGTCGGGCGCTGGGCTTCCTGCCCCTGCTGCCCGCGATGGCGCGGGTCCGGCGCCTCTACGCGAGGTACCCCCACGATCCGGCCGATCTGCCCGCATGGGGCGCCCGCGTCGCGCGTCTGTTCGGGGAGTGACTACGGAGCGGCCGGGAGCACCCAGCGGTCGATCAGCGCGCCCTCGGGGGGCGCGACCGAGGCCTCGTCGGGGCTGCCCGGGCCCGCGCCCGGGGCGATCCACCCCGCGGGGATGTTGCCGAACACGCGCCGCGGAGGCTGAAGCGGCTGGCGACGGGGGTCGTCCTCGGCGAGGACGTCGCGGGGCTCGAGGGCCTCCAGGCCGAGGCCGCCGAGCCCGTCGGCGTGGTGGCAGGAGAGGCAGAAGGGGTTGCGCGACGAGTCGGGGCGCGGCTCGCCGTGGCGCAGCGGCCCCTCCGGGAAGAGGATCGCCTCACGGACCGACGTCGCCCCCGCGGGGATGTTGCCGAGGTGGGCGCCCCAGTCGGCGCTTCGGTCCGACCAGCAGGCGTACCGGGTCCCCGTGGCGCCGCGCGCCGCGGCCTCGATCGCGCCGTGGGCCCACTGCGGCGTGTGGTCGGTCGCGACGCCCGAGTCGCCGACGTCGATCAGGGTGCCGCCGGCGTGGTTGCACGCGACCTCGAGATCCACGTCGTGAGCGAGGACGACGAGGTCGTCGATCCAACCCCGGAACCCCCACGCGTCGAGCCCCGCGCGCCCGACCACGAAGTCGCCTTCGGTCATCTGCATCACGGATTCGCCGGTGTAGTCGTCGTAGGGCACGCCGTTCCAGATCAGGCTCACGCCCTCGCCGCCCTCGACGATGCGCCAGCCCAGGTGAACCCAGCCGTCGTTCGGCGGAAGCTCGACCTCGTGCAGGACCTCCTCGCCCCGGGTGTACTGCACGGTCTCGCGCCCCGCCAGCCGCACGCCGCTGCCGTCGGGGAAGTCGAAGAGGAAGTGCACCTCGTCCTCGTGCGACCGGGCGTCGAGGTGGACGCCGACGTACCAGGGCGTCCCCCCCACGTCCCTCGGCTGCGCGGGGATCGCGTACCGCACCTCGGAGTAGCCGGACAGCCACAGCCCCCGGCCCTTCACGCCCCCGAGCGCCACCGGCTCGATGCGCGCCGCCCCCGCCTCGATGAAGCCGTAGCGGGGCACGTTCCAGCGCAGCGACGTGGCCGCGTTCTGGAGGTGGATCTCCTCGTCGTCGTCGGGATGCAGCGTGTAGGCGGCGGCGATGAGGAGGCCCTCCAGCGTGCGGATCTGGCCGTTGCGGTGGTAGGGCACGGAGAGGGAGCCGAGGGCGTCGTCGTACAGCTGCGTGATGGACGCCTGCATGTTCGCGACCACGAACGCGTCGGGGTCGAGCAGGTCGTCGAACACGATCTCGTCCGTGGCGACGCCCGAGCTCATCAGCCACACCACGTCCCGCGGCGTCACGGGCCGGACCGCGGGCCGGTGGTTCAGCAGGTTCTGCAGCGAATCCATGATGTTGGCGTTGTGGGTGTACCCGTCCGGGTAGGGCCCGCCCGCGTTGCGGAACGTGTTTATGAACCGCCCGCCCCCGAAGCGCACGGCGTGGTCCTCGCCCCCGTCGTCCCGGTACATGTCGACCATCCAGTGCGCCGCCGGCGTCACGCCCACCGCCCACTCGACGTTGTTGATCATCCCGTCCAGGTGCACGAACTTGCCGTGGGTCCACAGCCCGCCCACGAGGAACCCCCGGTCCCAGTCGACGTTCTCGGTCAGGTCCTCGCAGCCCTCCACGACGCAGCGCCGCGGATACCGCAGCTCCGACTGCTCGGCGATGGTCCCGTGCACGCCCGTCATGAACACGTTCGCGCCCTCCCGGTCCACCCAGGGATAGGTCCCGCCGAGGTCCTCGCCGTCGGGGATGAGCTCGCCCTCGGTGTCGCGGAACGGGTACGCCGCGAGGCCGTAGGTGCCCACCATGCGGGGGTCGTAGGGGGCGTGGGACATGGGGTGGAAGTCGGTCCAGCCCGTGATGTCGCAGGGCTCGGCGTCGTCGGGGAGCTGGGCGTACGCGAGGTCGTAGGGCCGACGCAGCTCCTCTCCCGTCTCGGGGTTCGTCCAGCGGCGCGGGAAGCGGCCCAGGCGCCCCGTGAGCAGGCGACCGTCCATCGTGACGGCGGGCTCGGTGAACTCGGTGGTGGCGCGAATGTCCGTCCCCCGCACGGAGTCGCCGAGGACGACGTCGAAGATGCGCGCGGCGGCCGTCTTGGGCGCCTCGACCTGCACGGTCACGGGCGTGCCCCACATCGTCGTGGTGAGGTCGCGCGAGGTGGAGCTCACGACCACGAAGTCGTAGCAGTCGTGGGCGTCGTCGGGGCCGCACGCGGAGGGGTTCGGGCGCTCCCCGGGCGCCCCGAACTCCAGCGTCGGGTCGCACACGGCGTGGTGGCCGAGCCGCTCGACGGACGGGTTGAGCGCGGGCGGGAACGGGACGTCGAACACGTCGGCCAGGATCCGCGCGCCGGGGGGCCCGGGCAGGATGGGCTCGTCGAGCCCCTCGGGGGAGAACAAGTAGAAGGACAGGTTCTCGGCGAGCTCCACGGTGCCCGGCGGCCCGCCCTGCACGCGCACTCCGACCCGGCCGTCCATGGTGGTCCGGTGCCCCGGCACGTAGGGGCGCGTGAACTCCGCGGCGTCGTCGACCATCGCCACGTCGCGGTCGATCGTGGGCGGCTCGGGGTGGGGGTCGTAGTCGGCGGGCTCGGGGAGCGGCTCAGGCACGCATCCGACGAGGAGGACGAGCAGGAACAGGCGGCGCATGCCCCGACCCTACTCGCACGCTCCTATGCGCGGCCGATCAGCTTGTACATCTCGTCGACGACCTCGGACGCGGCCGCGGGCTTGGCCTCGGCGCCTGCGTTCCAGGCCATCTTCTGGATCGTCTTGCGGTCGCCGTTGAGGCGGGTGAGGACGTCCACGAGCGTCTGCCCGGACAGGTCCTTCTCGAGCAGCATCTCGCCCGCGTCCGCGTCCACGAGGGTCTGGGCGTTGACCTCCTGGTGGTTGTCCGTCGCGTAGGGGAAGGGGATGAGCAGCGACGCCCGACGGCTGATCGTGAGCTCGGACACCGTCAGCGCCCCCGCCCGACACACCACCAGGTCCGCGACGCGGTACGCCTCGGCCATCGCCTCGATGAAGGGCGTCACCTTCGCGCCGATCCCGGCGGCTTCGTAGGCCGCGCGCACGCGCTCCTCGTCCGCCGCCCCCGTCTGGTGGACGACGTAGAGGACCTCCTTCAGCTCGTCGGGCGCCGTCGCCGCCATCTCCATCATCGCTTCGTTGATGGCGCGGCTGCCCTGGGAGCCGCCGAGGACCAGGAGCTTGAAGCGGTTCCCCACGCCGACGGTGCCGGTCGACTCGAGCGTGAGCAGCTGCACGACGCCCTCGCGGATCGGGTTGCCCGTGAGCTGCACCTTCGCGGGGGGGAAGAACTTCAGCGCGGGCTGGAAGGCGATGAACACCTTGTGCACGACCTTGCCGAGGATGCGGTTGGTGACGCCGGCCACCGAGTTCTGCTCCACCACGCCGGTCTTGCGGCCGAGCAGGCGCGCCGCGAGCACCACCGGCCCGCTCGCGTAGCCGCCCACGCCCACCACGAACCGGGGGCGCTCCTTGAGGATCAGCAGGAACGACTGGAGCATCGCCAGGGGGATGCGGAGCACGGCCTTGAGCTTCGGGAGCAGCCCCTTGCCCTTGATGCCGGAGATGTTCACGTAGCGGACGTCCAGCCCCTGCTCGGGCCCCACGCGCGCCTCGATCCCGTGCTTCGTGCCCACGTAGACGACGCGGTTGTCCTCGTGTCGCGCGAGCACGGCTTCGCCCACGGCGACCCCGGAGAAGAAGTGCCCCCCTGTACCGCCGCCTGCGATCAGGACCTTGATGCCGTCTCCGCTCATCGGACTCCACTGCTCGATTGCGGACGTTACGCCTCGGTGGGGGAGGCGTCACCCCGCTTTGGTCACAACGCTCAGGTCGACGTCGGCAATCCTCCGGCGCGCACCCGTCGCCGCGAGGTCGTCCGGAACGGGTTCTTCGATCGTTCGTCCAGGATGGTGCTCTGCCGAGCCTGGGCCGTGACGTTCATGAGCACGCCGAGCATCGCGAGGGTCAGCACGAGGGACGAGCCGCCGTAGGAGATCAGCGGCAGGGTCAGGCCCTTGGTGGGGAGGAGCCCGGTGACGACCCCCATGTTGATGCCCGCCTGCATGCCCACGAGGATGGCGAGGCCCATGCCCAGCAGGCGTCCGAACAGATCCGGGGCGTCGAGGCACACGACCACGCCGCGGTGCACCACCACCGCGAAGAGCAGCACCACACCCGCCACGCCCAGGACCCCGAACTCCTCCGCCAGCACGCTGAGGATGAAGTCGGTGTGAGCCGCGGGCAGGAAGAAGAGCTTCTGGGACGACTCGCCGAGCCCGGTCCCGAAGATGCCTCCGCTGCGGAAGGCGACCCAGGACTGGATCAGCTGGAACCCGGACGTCGTCTGGTGCTCCCAGGGGTCGATGAACGCCGTGATGCGGGCCCGTCGGTACTCCGCGCCCATGAGCACGACCCAGGCCGGCGGCAACCCGGCCGCCATGAGCGCGCCCAGCTGCAGCGTCTTCACCCCCGCGATGAACATCATCACCAGCAGCAGCGCGGCGAGCGTCATCGTGGTGCCGAAGTCGGGCTCGGCGAGGATCAGACAGAGGACGAAGCCGGCGAACACCAGGTGCGGGAGGATCCCGATGCTGAACGTGCCGATGTGCGACTGCTTCTTCTCGAGCGAGTACGCGAGGTAGAGGATCAGCGCGAACTTCGCGAGCTCGCTCGGCTGTAGGTGCACGGGGCCGAACTTCAGCCACCGCGTCGCCCCGCCCATGGTCACCCCGACGCCCGGGACGAGCACCAGCACGAGCAGGACGGCCGCGCCGATGAGGATGAGGTAGGTCCAGGGACGCCAGCGCTGGTACGGGATGACGGCCGTGACGGTCATCGCCCCGAGGCCGAGGAACACGTAGACGACGTGGCGGCGGATGTAGTGCAGCTCGTCGCCGTGCACGTCCGCCGCGTAGATGGCGCCCGCGCTGTAGACCATCGCGGTGCCCAGGGCGACCAGCAGAACGACGGCCCCGAGCAGGCCCATGTCGACGTCGCGGAGACTTCGCATGCCGACCCCCTAACGCAGCTTCAGGGACATGAGGGCGAGCAGCGCGAGCAGGATCGAGATGATCCAGAACCGCACGATGATCTTCGGTTCTTCCCACCCCTTCTTCTCGAAGTGGTGGTGCACCGGCGCCATCAGGAAGATGCGCTTGCCCGTGGACTTGAAGGACCCGACCTGGAGGATCACCGAGATCGTCTCGGCGACGAACACGCCCCCGATGATCGCGAGCAGCAGCTCGTTCTTGGTGAGGACGGCCAAGGTGCCGAGGATGCCGCCGAGGGGGAGCGAGCCCGTGTCCCCCATGAAGATGGAGGCCGGGTACGTGTTGTACCAAAGGAACCCCATGCCGGCGCCCGCGATGGTCACGGTCAGGATGGTGAGCTCACCGGCCCCGGCGACGTGGGGAATCGCGAGGTATTCCGCGAACTTGACGTTGCCCGCGAGGTACGCGAGGAGCCCGAAGGTGAGGGCCGACGTCATCACCGGGCCGATGGCGAGGCCGTCGAGCCCGTCGGTCAGGTTCACGGCGTTGGCGCAGCCCGCGATGACGAAGGCGCCGAACGCCACGTAGCCCCAGCCCAGCTCGATGGAGAGGTCCTTGAAGAAGGGGACGGGCACGTCCGTGGTGAGGCCGAAGTACTTCACCCCCACGAACACGACCGCCCCGCCGATGAGGAACTCCAGCGCGAGCCGGAGCTTGCCGGACAGGCCCTTGGTGTTCTTGGCCGCGATCTTCTGCCAGTCGTCCACGAAGCCGATGGCGCAGAAGCCCACGGCCACCACCAAGGTCATCCACACGCGGGGCTCGGTCAGCTTCGCCCAGAGCAGCGTGGACGAGACGATGGCGGCGAGGATGAGCAGCCCGCCCATGGTCGGCGTGCCCGCCTTGCTGAAGTGACCCTCGGGTCCGTCGTCGCGGATCTCCTGCCCGTACTTCTTTCGCTGCAGCCAACGGATGAAGCTCGGGTACAGGAAGATCGACAGCAGCAACGCGGTCGCCATGGCCACCGCGGCGCGGAAGCTGATGTAGCCGACGACGTTGAAGAGGAACTCCGATTCGCGCAGCGGATACAGCAGGTGATACAGCATGGGTGCGCTACTCCGGGGCGGGGACGGAGGGAGGTGCGGGGGCGAGGGAGTCGAGGACGCGCTCCATGCGCATGCCCCGGGATCCCTTGATGAGAAGGACGTCGCCGGGGCCGACGAGCCGGGCGAGGATCGTGCCCGCGTCGTCCGAGTCCGTCGCGTGCTCGGCGGGCAACCCTGCCGCGCGGGCCGCGTCCACCGCGTGCGCCATGAGCGGCCCCGTGCCCACCAGGTAGTCCAGCCCCAGGTCCGCCGCGAGCCGACCCACGTCGGCGTGCAGGTCCGGTCCCGTGTCGCCGAGCTCGAGCATGTCCCCCACCGCCGCGATGCGACGCCCGGACGCGCCCGCGAGCAGCCGAAGCGCCGCCGCCACGCTGGCCGGGTTGGCGTTGTAGGCGTCGTCGACCACGAGCACGTCGCCCACGCGCGAGACCTTCATGCGCCGCCCCGGCACGTCCACGGACGCGAGCCCCGCCGCGATGTCCTCGGTGGACGCCCCCAGGGCCCGGGCCGCCGCCGCCGCCGCGAGGGCGTTGTGCAGCTGGTGCGCCCCGGGGAGGCGGATGTCCACGTCCACGGTGTGCTCGTACAGCGCGACGGTCGCCACCGTGCCCTGCAGCCCGCGATCCTCGACCCGCGTGGCGCGAACCGGCGCCGTGGAGTCGGGGTGCACGCTGAAGGGAACCCGCACCGCGAGGCCGGGCATGGGGAAGCGCGCCGACAGCGGGTTGTCGGCCGGGAAGATGAGCACGTCGCCGTCGGCGGCGTCCTCGAAGAGCTCGCCCTTCGCGTCGGCGATCTGCTCGACGGAGTCGAAGAACTCGAGGTGGGCGGCCGCGACCTCGGTGATCACGCGCACGCCGGGGCGGGCGATGTCGGCGAGGGCCCGGATCTCGCCGGGCTCCGACATGCCCATCTCGAGCACCGCCCAGCGATGCTCCGGCGTCAGGTGGAGGACCGTCAGCGGCAGGCCGATCCGGTTGTTGAAGTTGCCCTCGGACTCCAGCCCCGGCGCGATGCGGCGGAGGATGGCGGCGGTCATCGCGCGGGTGGTCGTCTTGCCGACGGATCCCGTGACGGCGACGACCTCGGGGCCGTGGCGCAGGAGGTGGCCCCGGGCGAGGTCGCCGAGCGCGACGAGTGTGTCCGGCACGGCGATGACGGGGCCCCCGGCGCGGTCCAGCGCCTCGCCGCCCTCGGGGGTCACGCGCTCGACCTGCACGAGGGCGCCGACCCTCCGACCGTCGAGCGCCGAGGAGAGGAAGCGGTGGCCGTCGAAGTTCTCGCCCACGAGGGCCACGAACACGGCCCCCTCTCCGAGGATCCGGGTGTCCGTACACACCGTCCACTCGCCCTCGGAGGGTCCGGCCACGTGGCGACCTCCGGTGAGGGCCACGAGCTCGGCCACGGTGAACGTCGCGGGGGGCGCGAACCGAGGGTCGGTGCCGGTCCCGCTCACGCGCGGCCCTTCAGGGCGGCGGCGGCCTCCACGCGGTCGTCGAAGGGCAGGCGCTCGCCCGCGATCTCCTGGTACGTCTCGTGGCCCTTGCCCGCGATCAGCACGACGTCCCCGGCCTCGGCGCCCGCCACGGCGCATCGGATCGCGCGACGTCGATCGACCACGACGGCGAAGCGCCCCGCCGACTCCACCGGCGCGACGGGCAGCCCCTGCACGACCTGGGAGATGATCGCGCGGGGGTTCTCCGACCGCGGGTTGTCGGACGTCACGATCACGTGGTCCGCGCCCGCCGCCGCGACCCGGGCCATCTGCGGCCGCTTCTCTGCGTCGCGGTCGCCGCCGCACCCGAACACGACGAAGAGGCGCCGGGGGGTGAAGGGCCGCACGGCGGCGAGGGAGCGCTCCAGGGCGTCGGGCGTGTGGGCGTAGTCCACCAGGACCACGGGGTCGCCGTCGCCCACGCGCTCGAGGCGCCCGGCGGGGCCCGAGGTGGCGCGCAGCCCCTCTTCTACGGCCGCAGCGTCCACTCCCGCCGCGAGCGCGCACGCCGCCGCGAGCAGGCAGTTGTCGAGGTTGTGGGACCCCACGAGGGAGGTGTCGAGGGCGATCTCGCCGCCCGGCACGGCCACGCGACCCTCGATGCCGCGGAGGGAGAAGGAGACGTCCACCGGCGCCACCTCCGCCTCGCCCCGGGCGACGGCCCCCGCGGACGAGGACACCCGCACCGTGTTCGGCCACCACGCCGCCCGCGCCGCCACGGCGGGGTCGTCGACGTTGAGGACGGCCGCGGCGCCGGGCTTGCCCCAGGTCGCCAGCCACTCGGTGATGAGGCGCTCCTTGGCGCCTCCGTAGGCCTCCATGGACCCGTGGTAGTCGAGGTGGTCGCGGGTCAGGTTCGACCACGCGGCCACGTCCACGGGGAGCCCCGCCGCGCGGCCCTGGTCCAGCGCGTGGCTGCTCAGCTCCAGGGCGACGGCCTTCACGCCGTCGTCGCGCATGTCGGCCAGGTGGCGGTAGAGGGCGGGGCCCTCGGGGGTGGTGTGCGTCGCCTCCACCGAGCGCAGGCCGCCGGGCCCGTCCCAGGCGATCCCGGTGGTGCCGAGCGTGCCCGTGGGCAGCCCCGCGGCGCGCAGGATCGAGGCGAGGATGGCGACGGTCGTGGTCTTGCCGTTGGTCCCCGTGATGCCGAAGACCTTCATCCCGCGGGCGGGCCGCTCGTGCAGCCGCGAGGCGGCGAGGGCGAGGGCGCGGCGAGGGTCCTCCACGCGCAGCCAGGCCACGTCGTCGGTCAGGTCCCCGTCGGGCCAGTCCCTCAGCAGCACCGCCGAGGCCCCGGCGGCCACGGCCTGGGGGATGAAGCGGTGGCCGTCCACGACGGTCCCCGGGATGGCGGCGAACAGCGTGCGTCGCCGCACCGAGCGGGAGTCGTGGGTGGCGCCGTCGAGGGGCACGTCGCCGGCCCCTCGACGCTCCAGGATGGGCAGATCGGGCAACACCTCGGACAGCATCACTGCGTCGCCTCTCGGGGGGTCCCCGTCGCGAGGGCCAGGGTCACGACGTCGCCCTCGCCCACGTGAGCGCCCGGCGCCGGGGTCTGGGACGCCACGAGGCCGGAGCCCTCGAGCTCCACGCGGGCGCCCGCGGGCAGGAGCACCTGGATCACGTCGCGGGCGGACCAACCGGTGAGGTCCGGCAGCGACCACGCGTCGCCCGCCTCGGTGGGCTCGAGGATGGGCAGATCGCGGGGCTCCACGGCGTCGTCGCCCTCGGCGTCCGACGACAGCAGCAGCGGCGCCTGGGCGGACCTCGTGGGAGGCACCCCGAGCACGCGGAGGGCGTGGGTCGTCACCTCGGAGAAGGCGGGGCCCGCGACGGTGCCGCCGTAGTGCTTGTTCTTCGGCTCGTCGAGCACGACCATCGTCACCACGCGGGGGTTCCGCACGGGGGCGAAGCCGATGAAGGACGACACATACACGTTCTTGGCGTAGCGACCGTCCACGACCTTCTGGGCGGTGCCCGTCTTGCCGCCGGCCGTGTACTCCTGCAGCCGGGCGCGGACCCCGGTGCCGCCCTCGTCCATCACCCGCGCGAGCAGGCGCCGCATGACGACCGAGGTCTCCTCGGACAGGACGCGCTCCCCAACGGGCGGGCGGAGGTCCTCCACCACGTTCCCTTCGGAGTCGCGCGTCTCGGCGACGACGTACGGCTGGACCTTCACGCCGCCGTTGATCAAGGCGGCGAACGCGGCCGTCAGCTGCACGCCGGTGACGCCCACGCCCTGGCCGAACGCCCGGTTGGCGAAGCCGACGCGGGACCAGTTCTCCGCGGCGCTGAGCAGGCCGCGCTCCTCGCCGTACAGGTCGATCTTCGTCTTCGCGCCGAACCCGTAGCGCCGGTACGTCTCTTCGAGGGCCTTGGGTCCGATGCGCTCGGCCAGCTTCGCGGTGCCGATGTTGCTCGACACCTTGAGCTGGTCGGCGACGGTCAGGCGGTCGTGCGGGTGCGCGTCCCGGACGATGCGGCGACCGACGCGGTAGCGGCCCTTCTCGAGGTACATCTCCTCCTCGGGGGTCGCCAGCCCTCGCTCGAGGACCTCCGCGAACACGAACGGCTTCATCGTCGAGCCGGGCTCGAAGACGGTGGAGATCGCGCGGTTGCGACGCCGCTCGGGGGGCACTTGGCGGTACTGGTTGGGATCGAAGTCCGGGTAGGAGGCCATGGCCAGGACCGCGCCCGTGTTCGCGTCCAGCGAGACGAGCCACCCCGCCTCCGCCTCGTGGCGGTCGATCGCGGCCTCCAGCGCGGCCTCGGCGCGGTGCTGGATCGAGTGGTCGAGGGTGAGGACGAGGGTCTTCCCCTCGGTGCCGCGACGGGCGAGGACGCCGTCGTAGGTGGTGGCGCGTCGGCGGCCGTCGCGCAGCACCTGGTACTGGAAGGTGTCCCCCATCAGGGTCTCGTCGTGGCGGACCTCGAGGCCCTCCAGCCCCACGCCCTCGACGTTCACGAAGCCGAGGATGGGCCCGGCGACGGGTCCGCTGGGGTACTCCCGGTGCGACTCGGCGGTCACCCGGACGCCGGGGATGTCGAGCGCCCGGATGCGGGCGGTCACGGACGTGGGGAGCTGACGCGCCAGCCACGCGAAGCGCGAGTTCTCCCGGGCGAGGCGTTCGCGGATGTCTTCCACGTCGCGCTCGAGGAGCGGCGAGAGCAGCTCGGCGGCGGAGTCGGGGTCTTCCACGAGCGCGGGGTCGACGTACACCGATCCCAGCTCCACGGAGACGGCCATGGGGCGGCCCATGCGGTCGACGATCGAGCCCCGGTCCGGGGCGACCTTGATCACGCGCTCGTGCTGCCCGACCCGCTGGCGGGCGAGGCGGTCGTCGGGGCCCACGGCGAGCCACCCCGCGCGGCCCACGAGGGTCACCCAGCCGAGGACGAAGATCCCGAGGATCAGGTAGGCGCGGGTGCGGAAGGCGTGGGAGTCCGGCTCCACCACGGCGTCCACCCGCCGGTGGCCCCCGTTGCGCTCGGCGCGCAGGCGCTTGGCCCCCGCGGCGCGGGTGCGGCCGGAGTCGGGGCCGGGGCGACGGTAGCGGCCGGTCACTGGGCGGGCTCCTCGTCGGCGGGATGCGGCTCGGCGGCGCGCGGAGCCTCCTCCTCTTCGCCCTCGGTCTCCTCCACCTGCGCCACCGGCGCGGGGTCGTCCGGCACGACGACGATCTGGCCCTCCCCGGGCTCGACGAGCCCGAGCTTGGGCGCCAGGGCCTCCAGGGCCGCGGGCGTGCGCAGCGTGGCGAGCTGGGC
Organism: uncultured Rickettsiales bacterium; assembly: GCA_964620495.1. Classification (GTDB taxonomy): domain Bacteria; phylum Myxococcota_A; class UBA796; order UBA9615; family UBA9615; genus CAZEKB01. The sequence continues at coordinate 23,529 of CAZUHI010000073.1, forward strand.
CCGCAAGCGCCGCTGCTCCTCGGCGAGGCGCTCCTCCTCATCGACCAGGTCGTCGATGCGGTAGGTGAGCTGGACGGTGTCCATCTTCGCCCAGGCCACGAACACGAACCCCGCCGCGATCACCGACCCGGTGGCCACGACTGCCTTCCACCGACCCCGAAGCACGCTCACGGCTCACCTCCTCGCGCCAACCGCTCCGCCACCCGAAGGCGCGCCGACCGCGCCCGGGCGTTGGCCTCCAGCTCGCCCTCGCTCGCTGTCGTCCCGGTCCCCCGCGGCACGGCCAGGACGGGCTGCTTGCCGCAGATGCAGACGGGTGAAGACGGCGGACAGATGCACCCCTTGCGCAGCTCCGCGAAGCGCCGCTTCACCCGCCGGTCCTCCCCCGAGTGGAACGTGATGACGGCCCAGCGGCCCCCCTCCGCGAGCAGGTCCGGCCCCCAGCCGAGCATCGCGTCCAGCTCGTCGAGCTCCCGGTTCACGGCGATGCGCAGGGCCTGGAACGTCTTCGTGGCGGGGTGGGTCTTCGCGCCCCGGCGCCCTCCCTTGGCGGCGGACACGACCTCCGCCAGGTCGGCGGTGGTCTCGAACGGGCGCTCGGCCCGACGGCGCACCAGGAACGTGGCGATGCGCCCCGCCTCGCGCTCGTCCCCGAAGTCCCGGAGCAGGTCGCGCAGATCCCGACGGTCGAGGGTCATGACGAGATCGGCGGCGGTGGGGCCCGTGGTGGGGTCCATGCGCATGTCCAGGGGCCCGTCGGAGCCGAAGGAGAAGCCGCGCTCGGAGCGATCGAGCTGGGGGGAAGAGACGCCGAGGTCCGCGAGCAGCCCGTCCACGGTGCCCGGGCCGATGCCTCGCGCCGCGAGCTCGCCGGGGGCCTCGGAGAAGCGGGCGTGCACGACGTCCACGCGGGGCCGCTCCATCGTCGGGACGGCGGCGAGGGCGCGATCGATCCGGTCCCGCGTGGCGGCCACCGCCGAGGGGTCGCGGTCGAAGGCGACGAGGCGACCCCCGGGGCCGAGGCGCACGGCGATGGCGACCGCGTGCCCCCCGCCCCCCGCGGTGCAGTCCACGTAGGTGCCGTCGCGACGCACGTGCAGGGCGTCGACGGACTCCTCCAGGAGGACGGTGGTGTGGGAGAATTCGAGGTCGGCCGGGGGGCTCGGCCGGTCGCTCAGAAGTCGATGCTTTCCTCGTCCGCTTCGTCGGCGAAGGGCACGAAGTCCGCCAGCCCGCCGGTCGACGCCACGATCTTCGCGGCCTCCGCCTCCTGCGCCGTCCAGCGGTCGACGTCCCAGATCTCGACCATCCACAGGTACGACAGCACCACGCAGGGCCCGGACAGTCCCGCCTTCCGCCGCAGCGCGGGGGGCACGTTGATCCGGCCCTGTCCGTCGACCCTCACCTCGGTCGCGCCCGCTACGAAGGAGTGCAGGAAGGCCCGCGTCCGGCGCTCGAAGACCGAGCGACCCGCCATGCGTCGTTCGATGCGGCGCCAGCGATCCACCGTGTAGCCGTGCAGCCCGCCCTCGTAGGCGGTCAGCACCAGAGACGTCTGGTCGGCACCGACGAGAGGCTCGCGCAGACGCGACGGGAGCGGCAATCGCCCCTTCGCGTCCATCGTCACCTCGAATCGTCCGCGCACCTGGAACACAGGTCTCCACCCTCCGCTCGGGGAAGTTCTTCGTTCCGGGTTCTACCACTTTGATCCACTCTCTCCCACTTCGCGCCACTATACGGAGGCTGGATCCGGGAGACAACGGTGGATCTGCGTTGTTTTTCGGCCACATCGGGGCCGTCGATCCACCCGCGCGATTACGCTTCTCGTCAGGATGGGCGGACGGCAGAAGGCTTGGCGGCGACGGATCCCCTCGGGGGCGCGCCCGATCGTGGACGCGGCCGTCGAACTCGCCCTCATGGAGCCGCTCCCGGGGATGGCGGATCGCCGGATGGACGCGCTGCGACGCGCCTTCGCGCTCGACGTGCCCGCGACGCTGCCCCGCCTCGCGCCCCTCGTCTTCGCCCCGCAGGAGGAGGTGGCCGGCCTCGCCGAGGTGGAGACCGAGCGGCTCATTGCGACGATGAAGTCCTGGGAGTTCGCGGCCCTCGATCGCGAGCTGCGATTGTGGGCGAGCCCCCTGCGGGACGTCGTGGGGATGGTCGACCTCACCCGCGCCGTGCGGCGGTCGTCGCGGCAGCCGCTCCTCCTGGGGCTCGCGTCGTGCCACCCCGACGGTCGCGTGCGGGCCACCGCCATGCACACCGCCGAGCAGTGGGACGTCGACCTGCCCCTCCCCTTCACGCTCGTGCGGCTGGACGACTGGGTGCAGCCCGTGAGGCGCCTCGCCCGCGGGCGGGTCCTGCAGCGGCTCGGGCTCGAGCACGTCCCGCAGCTGGTCGCCGCGCTCCCGCTGATGGAGGCCCTGGCGGCCCGTCGCCGCGTGGCCAGGGACAAGACGCTGCGCTGGGTGGAGCAGCTCCTCCGCGATCCCGCCGCGCGCTCGTCGCTGTGGGAGGGCCTCGCGTCGGACGAGACCGCGGTGCGTCGGTCCTGCGTGGAGCTCTTGGCCGAGTCGGACGACGTGGACCTCGTGCGCATGCTCGAGGTCGCCTGTTCGGATCCCGACCCGGTGATCGCCGGCCGGGCCGCCGACGCCGTGCTCGCGGGGGTGACCGGGGTGCCCGACGCGCTCCTGGCGAGCCCCAACGCCCCTGTCCGCGCGCGGGCGCTCCTCCGCGCGGCGACCCTCCCCCCGGCCGAGTCGCTCGGGCCCCTCCAGGCCGCGCTCCTGGACCCGCGGCGGTCGGTCCGCGAGATCGCGGTGCATCACCTCCGCGAGGGCGGGGCCGAGGGCATCGCCGCCCGGTACAAGGCCGTGATCGCGCGCGCCGACGGCGAGCGTCGGAGGGCGGCCATCGCGGGGCTTGGCGAGACGGGCGAACCCGGCGACGGCGAGGTGCTGCTCCCGTTCCTCGAGCTCGAGGTGCCCCCGGGGACCTCGCGGGCGGCGGTCTCGGCCCTCGCGCGCCTGGACACGCGAGGCCGCAGCGCACTCTTCGTCGACCTGCTCGACGACCCCCGGCGCGGGGTGTCGCGCGAGGCGACGCGGGCCCTCCTCTCGCCCCGCGCCGTGGTCCCCGAGCCCCGCCTGTGGGAGCTGGTGACCGAGGCGAAGACGGCCCACGGGTCGCGCAACGCGTTCCGCATCGTGGCGCGGGGCGGGCGCTGGCGGCGGGTGGCGCGGATGTTGGTGGGGGCGGACTCGACCGACCCGTGGATCGCCCAGCAGGCGCTCGCGGGCCTGGAGCGTTGGTGTGGGGCGAGCATCGCCTACGGACAGGTGCCCGCGAGCAAGACGGACGCCGCGCTCGTGGACGCCGCCCTGAAGGGCCGCGGCCGGGGCGTCCCCGAGCGGATCGCCAGGGTCGTCGCGACCACGCTCGACCTTGCCCGGACATGACCCGTCCCCGTCGGAGTAGAGTCCCCGCGATGCGCCGCTCACTCCTCTTGGTCGTCCTCCTCGCCGCGTGCGTCCTCCCGAAGCCGGACGACGTGGAGTTCATCGACGACGACGACGCGACCGACGACGACGACGCGACCGACGACGACGACGCGACCGACGACGACGACGCCGTGGACGACGACGACGCGGTCGACGACGACGACGCGACGGGCCTGCCCCCGTGCGGCACGGTCGTCGTCAAGGCGGTGGAGAACGAGCCGAACGAGACCCAGGCCCAGGCCACGTGGGTCGGCCCCACCACGGGGGGCGTCGAGGTCACGGGCGAGGTCGCGGGGGTCGCGGGCGGCGTGCAGGCGTGCGGGAACAACGGCCAGATGTACACGGGCGACCGGGACCGGCTGATGGTGCAGATCTCCTGCGTCGGCCGCTTCCAGGTGGTCCTCGACTGGGACTACCGGGCGGACCTCGACTTCACCATCACCGTCCCCGAGTTGAACGGCCTCCAGGTCGTCGGCAACCAGCGCGACACCAACCCCGACGAGCAGCAGATCCTCGATCTGACGAACGCGGAGGACGTCGACGGCAACGGCCACATCGACCTGCAGGTCCTCATCGCGTGCTGGAACGGCGAGCCGAACCCCTGGAGCTTCAGCCTGATCCCGCTGCAGTGATCACTCGCCCGGGCAGTCCCGGGGGTCGGCGTAGTTGGCGATGCAGGCCTGGATCCACAGGTTCCGGTCCTCGAGCCACGTCCGCAGCTTGCTCATCTCTCCGGCCCAGTCCGGCCGGTCCCAGCGCGCCTCGTTGCGCAGCGCGGCCTCGGTGATCTCCGACTCGTAGAGGTCGAGCCAGGAGTTCACGTTGTCGATCGACAGCTCGTTCTCGAGCAGCCACGAGAGCTGCGCCCAGTAGGCGTCGCGGAAGGCGGGGAAGTCGAACAGGCCCTCGTACCAGCCGTAGCTGAAGATCGGCGTGCAGTCGTTGGTCTGGTTCTTCGCGTCCCACCACGTGGGGTGGCGCGCGCGGGAGTCGCGGGAGGCCGCCGTGCGGTCGAGATCCCACAGAGGCCCGGCATGGATGGGGCCTTCGCGGTCCTTGTGGAAGAAGCCGGAGAGGCGGAACGCGTCGGGGTTCTTCACGAACATGTTCAAGATGTTGTGGTCGATGAAGGAGTCGACGTCGATCAGCTGCTCGTAGTGCAGTCCGGACGCGGGATCGATGCCGTCGGGCGCGGCGAGCGCGGCGGCCATCTGGTCGAGGGCGTCCCCGAGGTAGTCCAGCTGCTGAGGGGCCAGGTTCCCGGTCGCGGGATCGACGGGGACGATGGGGGTGGTGAACTCGAACTCGTCGTTCGCGGAGCCGGCCCAGATCCGGGCGTCGCCGGAGCCGCTGCGATCGCGCTTGAAGACGTACCCGCCGGTGACCTCGGGCTCGGCGATGTCCGTCACCATCAGCTCGGTGATCGCGACCCGGTCGTTCCCCCGCTCGATCTCCTCGGTGAGGACGTAGAGGCCGATGTAGTCGTCGAGGCCGACGGGCTCGCTCTCCGTGGCGAGGAACATCTCCACGAAGTGGGTGCGGGGGGCGTAGCGGCCGATCTCGAGGCTGAGGTTGTAGCCCAGCGGGTTGCGCACCATCGCGTCGTCCCAGTGGTGCGGCGCGTAGAGGACCCAGTCGCCGTCCTCGGGCATGCCCAGCAGGCCGACGCGTCGGTCGAGCTCCGAGTCGCCCTGCCACAGCTCGAGGTCGTAGGCCTTCTTGTCCAGGCTCGCCGAGCTTGACCCGCGCACGTGCATGCGTCCCCGGCCGGAGTCCACGGGGGTGTCGAGGATGCCCGTGCGGTTGAAGCCGGCGTCCAGGACGTCGATCCCGAGCGGCACGTTGTCGCGGCCCACCGCGCCGGCGTCCGTCCACACCACGATGAGGGGCAGGTCGGAGTCGAACTCGGCGACGTCGGGCTCCACGGCGAAGAAGGAGCGGGCCTCGACGGGGCCGGGGATGTTGTTCCACTCGACCCGGGCGCGGAGGATGGTCGCCGACGTGAACGTCAGCTCCGCGGCCCCCGGGGCGGGCGTGCAGCTGCCGGTCGCGGACGAGGTGCAGAGCAGGATCGTGCCCTCGCCGTTGTGGGTGGAGACGGTGACGTCGACGGAGCCGAGGAAGCCGCCGCCGGGCGGGTCGAAGACGAGCTCCGGGAACTCCTCGGGGGGGGCGACCACGTCGTCGTCGTCCACGGCGTCGTCGTCGTCCACGGCGTCGTCGTCGTCCACGGCGTCGTCGTCGTCGAGCTGCGGGGTGGGGTCGGGGAGGAGGGTCCCGCTCTCGGGCTCGGGGCATCCCAGGAGGAGCAACGGCAGGAGGAGGACCCGTCTCACGGCGGCCCATCCTATATGGTCCGCGGCCATGTCCGCGATTCGTATCAGCGAGCTGTCCATGGCCTACGGCGGCCGGGTGCTCTTCGAGGGGGCGTCCCAGCAGTTCGACGCGGGGTCGCGGTACGGGATCGTGGGGGCGAACGGGTCGGGCAAGTCGACCCTGCTGCGCGCCATCTCGGGCGAGGAAGAGGCGACGAGCGGGTCGATCGAGAAGCCGACGCAGGTGCGGGTGGGGTCGCTCAAGCAGGACCACTTCGAGTACGACGACGTGCCGATCCTGGACGTCGTGCTCATGGGGCTGCCGGAGCTCTGGTCGGCGCTCCAGGAGAAGGAGCAGCTCCTGCAGACGGCGGACGAGACCGGGGATCTGGACCTCGACCGCTACGGCGAGGTCGAGGACCGGATCGTGGCCTGGGACGGCTACGCGGCGGAGTCCAAGGCGGCGGAGATCCTGGAGGGGCTCGCCATTCCGGACCAGGCGCACCGTCGGCCGCTGTCCACGCTGTCCGGGGGCTTCAAGCTGCGGGTGCTGCTCGCCCAGCTGCTGGCGAGTCGGCCCGACGTGCTGCTCCTGGACGAGCCGACCAACCACCTCGACATCGTCTCGATCGCGTGGCTGGAGCAGTTCCTGCTGAGCTACCCGGGGTGCGCGATCATCGTGTCGCACGACCACCGCTTCCTGAACACCACGTGCACGCACATCGTGGACATCGATTACGAGCGGGTGACGGTCTACAAGGGGGACTACGACCGCTTCGAGGCGGCGAAGGTCGCGAACCGGGACCGCAAGGAGGCCGAGATCGCGAAGGTGGAGGCGAAGCGGGCGGACCACGAGGCGTTCGTGCGTCGGTTCAAGGCGAAGGCGACGAAGGCGAGGCAGGCCCAGAGCCGGGTCAAGCAGATGGCGAAGATGACGATCGAGACGCTGCCGCCGTCGTCCCGGCGCAAGCCGCTCTTCCGACTCACGGCGCGGCGGCAGACGGGCAAGCAGGTGGTCGAGGTGCTCGGCCTGTCCAAGGCGTACGGCGACAACCAGGTGCTGAGCGACGTGTCGTTCACGGTCCAGCGCGGGGAGAAGGTCGCGGTCATCGGGCCCAACGGCATCGGCAAGTCGACGCTGCTGAAGATCATGGTCGGGGACCTCGAGGCCGACGCGGGCACGGTGGAGTGGGGTCACGAGGCCCACCCGGGCTGGTTCCAGCAGGACCAGGGGGACATCCGCAGCCACGGGACCAGCACGCTGCTCGACTGGCTTTGGAACTTCGCCCCCGGCCGGCCGATGGGGTTCGTGCGCGGCAAGCTGGCCGAGGTGCACTTCGCCAAGGACGACGTGGACAAGAAGATCCGCGCGCTGTCCGGCGGGGAGCTCACGCGCATGTCGTTCGCGCGGCTCGGGGTGCAGAAGCCGACCGTCCTGGTGCTCGACGAGCCGTCGAACCACCTCGATCTCGAGGGCATCCAGGCGCTCGCGGAGGGCATCCGGGCCTACCCCAACGCCGTGATCTTCGTGAGCCACGACCGCTGGCTCGTGTCGCGAGTGGCGACTCGGATCCTCGCGATCTCTTCGGACGGGGTCGACGACTTCGCGGGCGGCTACGACGAGTACCTCGCCCGCACGGCGGCGCGGGATCACCTCGACGCGGACGACGTCATCGAGGCCGAGCGGCGCAGCAAGCGGGACCACAAGAGGAAGAAGAAGAGGTAGCCGCGGGCCGCAGCGCGAGCGGGACGAGCATTGCTCGGGGGAATGGACCGTTCCGGCGACCTTTGCGCGCCGGGGTGAGCATTGCTCGGGGGAATGGACCGTTCAGGCGACCCATGCGCGCCGGGACGAGCATTGCTCGGGGGAATGGACCGTTCCGGCGACCCATGCGCGCCGGGGTGAGCATTGCTCGGGGGAATGGACCGTTCCCGCGACCCATGCGCGCCGGGGTGAGCATTGC
>CAZUHI010000074.1:0-30085 GCA_964620495.1 uncultured Rickettsiales bacterium
CGTCTTCGGTCTCTTCCAGCGCCGTGACGCCGGGCTCGACCAGCCCGTCGTAGGACTCGCGCAGCAGGCCCAGTTCGGCGGCGGCATGCTGGCTGAGCCAGTCGGTCTCCTCGGTCATGGCGAAGTGGAGGGTGGCCTTCATCTCCTGGCACAGCGCGTACGACAAGGTGCCGGGTTGCCCCATCCACCGTGGTGGCTTGCCGGACGTAGACGGCTCCACGAACATCCGGCCCCGCTTCTCGTCGTAGTGCTTGACCTGCCACGCCCGCCCGGCGAGCCGGAAGCGGAGCGGGCCCTGGTCCCAGTCGTGGGCGCGCACGAAGCTCGCGTCCACGGTGCCCACGTCGTCCTTGCCGTGCAGGACCGAGACCAGCGGAGGAGAGGAGAAGATCGCGTACAGCTCGAAGAAGTTCTTGGCGCCGTAGCGCCGCTCGCCCTTGAGTCCGAGCGAGAGCTTGCCGCCGGCCTCGTGGAGGATGTCGCGCGCCACCATGGTGTCGACCAGGCCGAGCACGTCGGCCTCGGTCAGGTCGGCGAAGGGGGTCGCGTGGGCCAGCCAGTCGAGGATGCGGTAGCGGCTGATGCCGCCCTGTTGCAGGGTGAGCGCGAGGATCTGGTGGGCCAGGACGTGCAGCGCCCGCTTGGGCGGCGTGACGTCCTCGACCCAACCGCGTTGTCCAAGTCGCACCAGCGCCACGGCCCGGACGAGGTCCATGCCGGTCTCGCAGAAGAAGGCGCAGTTGGCCGTGGTACCGCTCCGTCGTCCGGTTCGCCCTAGACGCTGCAGGAAGGACGCCACAGAGCTCGGGGCGTCCACCTGGATGACCCGGTCCAGGTCGCCCACGTCGATGCCGAGCTCCATGGTGGAGGTGCAGACGATGGCCGCCTGGCTGCCGCCCTCGAACATGGCCTCGGCCTGCTCGCGGTCGGCCCGCGAGACGGCGCTGTGGTGGACATAGACATCGAGGCCTGGGATGCGGGCCAGGCCCTTGGCGGTGCGCTCGGCCTTGCGGCGGGACTCGACGAACACGAGGCTCTTGGCGCCGCGAGCCGCGAGCCCTACCCCGCGGGCCAGCAGGTCCGGGTCGGGGCAGAAGTCGACGTGGAGGGTGCGCTGTGCAGGCGGCTTGGGCGGGTCCACCAGGCGGAAGGGACGGTCACTGGAGCCCTGGAGCCACCGGCCGATCTCGCCGGGGTTGCCGACCGTCGCTGACAGGCCGATGCGCTGGATGTCACGTCCGCAGAAGGCCGTCAGGCGCTCCAGCAGTGCGGCCAGGTGAGCCCCTCGGTCGTCGCCAGCGAAGGCGTGGACCTCGTCGATGACCACGGCCTGGAGGCCCTGGAAGAGCCGGGCGGCGTCGATCCAGGGGCTCATGAGCATGACCTCGATGCTCTCGGGCGTGGTCATGAGCAGGTGGGCGGGGTCGGCCACGAAGCGCTGCTTCTGCGTGCGGGCCACGTCGCCGTGCCACTTGAACACGTCGAGGCCCACCATGCGGGCGTACTGGCCCAGCCGGTGCTCCTGGTTGTTGAGCAGGGCGCGGATGGGGCAGATGTAGAGCGCGGCCACGGGCGGGCGCTCGTCGGTGAGCATGGCGGAGAGCACCGGGAACATGCTGGCTTCGGTCTTGCCGCCCGCAGTCGGGGCGAGCACCACGGCGTTGCAGCCGTCCAAGATGGCGTCTGTGGCCTGGTCTTGGACGGGCCGGAGGGAGCGCCATCCCAGGTCGTGCACGATGGCGTGCTGCAGGCGGGGGTGCAGGCGTGAGAAGACGCTCACCTGCTACTCCAGGCGGCGGGCGCGGCGAGGTGGCCCTGGCTCCCCATCCCCATCCCCGTCCCCGTCCTCTGGCGCGGACTGCTGGCGGGCTGCTTCGTACGCCGCCAGCTCTTCGTCCTGGAGCTCGCTGCGGTCGAGCTGCAGCTTGTGCTGCTCCCGAGGCTCATAGTCCGGGTAGGTGTCCACCCGGTCCATGACGTCCACCAGCTTGCGCAAGAAGAGCCGCGGGACGATGTCCACCCGCCCCCCGAAGCCCTCCGTCACCTGGTCGACCAGATCCCCCACATAGGTGTCGTCGACCGCAGCGCGGCCCCGCTCCTGGTCCTTGAAGGGGTAGATGTCGCGCACGGCCAGCCCCACCTTGCGCAGCCGAGCGGCGTCGAACGCCCGCAGTCGCACCTGGGGAGCCTTGAGGTTGGGGAAGCGGGGGTCGTCGTCCGCTGGCAGGGCGAGGCGATCACGCAGCGGCGCCAGCCCCTTGATTCCCTTGGGGCCCTCGAAGAAGGCAGGGGTGCCGGTGACGACCAGGAACAGGCCCGGCAGGCGGTCCTCGCTGAGCATGTCCATGAGCTGGCGCAACGCGTCCAGGCTGCGTCCGCGCATGTTCGACGGGATGCGCTGGATGGTCTCCACCTCGTCCAGCACCACCACCAGGCCCTTGTGGCCCGACTGCCGCAACAGTGTCAGCAGACCCCCCAGGAAGGTCAGGGCGGCCTGGCCGTCCACTTCGCCCCTCACGCCCGCGGCGGTCTTGAGCTGGCGGCCCGTGTTGGGTTGCCCGCCCAGCCAGGCCAGGAGACCCTGGGCCAGGGCCCGATCCCCATCCACCTGGGCCCGGTGGTAGGTCCGCAGCACGGCGGCGAAGGCCGGGTTGACCCGCGAGATGTCGGCCAGCTCGTCTTCGATCTGCTGCTCGCACGCGTCGGCAAAAGCCGGATCATCCTCAGCGAGTCCGCGCAGCCGGGTGACCTTGTCGCCCACGTCGTAGAGCCACCCGTCGACGATGGGCTGCAGGGCGCTCGGTGGATCTGCAGGGGTCTCCAGCCGCTCCATGAGGCGGCGGTAGACCGTCTCCAGCTTGTGGAGGGGCGTGTCGTTGACGGAGACCTGGACCTCGGCGGTGGCGAAGCCCATGGCGCGGGCGGTCGCCGCCAGGTGACGCGCGGTGAAGGTCTTGCCGGCGCCGTAGTCCCCTCGCAGCCACTTGGAGAGGCCGTGTCCGCGACCGACGTGGTCCAGCTCGGATCGCACCTGGGCCACCAGGGGCTCAAGCCCGGTCGCAAACAGCTCCAGGCCTCGGGCCGGCACGGTGCCCTGGCGCAGGGCGTGGATGATCTCGGTGGCGATGGTGTCGGCGGTCACTCGCCCTCCTCGGGTCCTTCGTAGCGCCACTGCAGCTCCAGGTCCGGCAGCTCCTCGCTGACCAGACGCGCACCGTGGGCCGTGAGGCTCCGGTTGAGCTTGTTCAGGAAGCCCGGGGTCCGAAAGGCGGGCTTGCCCAGCCGCCTCGCCAGGATCGACGTCCGCATCTTGCCCTCGACGATCAGCCAGGCGACGACCTCTTGTTGGGAGGGGTCGAGGTGTTCCCTCAGCACCTGGGGCAGGCGTCCGAGGGCGACAGGGGGCGGACTGTCGAAGGGCAGCTCGGGCGGAGGAGCGCCGGGCGCGGGGTCCCGCACCTCGGGCTCCGGCGGCTCCGGCTCCCCAGCTCCCGGTCTCTGAACCTCCGGTCCCCGAACGTCCGGCCCGCCCGCGTCTCGCCACCAGCCCGGCCGGTCCGCCGGCTGCCCGTTGCGGGTGAGCCAGGCCACCGGCACCACCATCTCCTCCAGGCTGCAGCCGCCGTGGAAGCCCACCTGGATCTGCCCCCGGTACACGCCCGAGCACCACGCAAAGGCCGTCCGGCCTGGCTCGCCCGCCAGGTCTCCACAGTCCACCTCGATGAAGCCCTCGGGCACGGGCTCGTCGTCTCCCAGGCGCGCGTACCGGGGCGTGGCGCCAGGCCCCACGCGCAGATCCTTGCTGCGGAAGGGCGAGTGGCCGTGGTCCGCGGTGAGCAGCACCTTGCGGCCCGATCCCAGCGCGGCGTTCAGCGCCGGGAGCAGGCCCGTGATGTCCTCGACCTGCATCCGCCAGGCCGCGCCGGTGTCGTGGCTGCCGATTCGGTCGTCCACCGCGTTGAAGACGGCGGCCACCACCTCTTTGTCTGCCTGCAGCGCAGTCCGCAGAGCCAGCCCGCCATCGGCCAGGTCCCCCTTGAGGAACAGGGCCCGACTGGCGCCCTGCAGGGTCGGGTTCTGCTTGAAGCGGGCCGGGTCGGTCAGCCGCTCCCCGTCCTCTCGCCAGACGGTCTCGGCGACGAAGGGGTCCTTGGGGATGGCGCCCAGGAACAGCGCACCGCGGGCGTGGCTGGTGATGGTGGGCAAGGGAGAGAGCCCCGCGCCCAGGCGCAGGGACAGCCCGCTGCCACCCTCCAGGCCCACCTTGAAGGCCGGCGCGGCGAGCTGGTCCAGCAGGTCGAGGAAGACGGGCACCGAGCAGCCGTCGAGCACCAGCAGGAACACCCGCTCGCAGTCGGGCTCCGTGCGCCGCTCGGCCACCACGTCCCGCGTCAGGTTCTGCAGCGCCACCAGGTCGTGGCTGAACAGGGTGGCCTGGTAGGACCGCGCCAGCAGGTCGGCGTAGGTGTGGTTCAGCGCGTCTCGTGCGGCCTGGATCTGGTCCAGCAGCGCCCGGGCGTCGGCCTGGTGGGCCGGGGTGCTCGCGAGCGCCCGCTCCACGCGTCGGGCGCAGCGGTCGGCGTGCGCGTGGTCCTGCAGGTAGGCCAGCGCGATGGCCGCGGCGTCGGCGGAGTCGTCGCGCGGGTGCCGCAGGTAGCGCACCAGGCGGGCCATGTCGTCGAGGAGGTCGAGCCGGCGTGACTCGGTCGTCGCGTACGCGTGGGAGCGCAGCGCCCGCAGGTCGTCGCGATCGACGGGCTGCCCGGAGCCCAGCCGGGCCGCCACCCCGTGGGCCCGCTCCTCGAAGGCCAGCGGAAGCAGGGGGGAGCTCTGGAGCTGTCGACCCGGCAGCAGCGTGCGGGCCAGGGTGTCGGCGTGCTGGAGCAGGGGAAGGGCCGCGTGCTCCAGCGACCGCGCGGTCTCCGAGGCCAGCTCCACGACAAAGGCGCGGGCCACGGCCGGCGCACGCAAGGGCGAGGTCTTGGGATCCCGGAGGGCCCACACCGGCCCCCAGGCGCTCTGGGCCACGTCGCCCTCCACGCTGAGCAGCGCGCCGTGGACGAGCAGCGCCTGGGGGCGCGTCGTGGGGTCTTCCAGCGCCCAGGCGAGCACGCGGCCCGCGTCGCCGTGGTGCTGCGAGAGCGTCGACGAGGCCAGCCGCTGCAGCACCGGCGTCCACGCCGGGGGCGCGAGGATCCAGCGCGTGAGCAGCTCGGACAGGTGCCCATCGGCCGCGCGCAGGTCCTGGAGCTCGGCGACCACCTCCACCAGGGTGCGCTCCAACAGCCCCCGGTCGATCACCGTCGGCGTGGTGCGGGCGTTGAGCAGGTTCTGGATGGCCTCCGCGTGGTCGATAGCCAGCTTGCGCAGCTCGGCGTCGTCGACCCCTGTGACCCGCGTGCCCAGCAGGGCCGTGAGCACCTCGTCGCCGGTCAGGGTGTGGACGCGGCGCCGCTCGGCGCCCAGCAACAGGTCGGCGGGCAGCGAGAGGGACTCCGGCACCAGCGCGATGACCGGGGCGGGCGCGTGCTTCCACAGCGCATGCCGGAGCCCGAGCTCCGAGTCCACCCGGACCACGCGGGCGCTGGCACCCGTTCGCAACTCCAGCGTCTCGGGCGTCGACGTGAAGCCCTCGCCGTCCTGCACGAGCAGGTAGCCGCCCCCATGCAGCCCGGTCGCGGACTGCGTCAGGGTCTGGAGCAGGGGCAGCGCGGCGCTCACGCCCCGTCCTTGGTGGTGGTGTGGGTGACGCGCAGGGCCACCAGGCGCCCGGCCTCCTGGAGCTGGACGAGCTCGTCGTAGAGCCCCCGCAGATCTGCCGCGGTGGGCTGTTGCAGGTCGATGGTGTCGACCTGTCCGTCCGGCCGTGGTCCGGGTCCAGGTCCAGGTCCAGGTCCAGGTCCAGGTCCAGGTCCAGGCTCCACCACGGCCAGCAGCTCGGCCACGATCTGCCGCGCGTGTTCGTTGAAGACCGCGATGTCCCTGGCGCGCAGGGGCCGCACCTGCTCCCGGGCGCCCAGCCGCTCGTTCAGCTCGTCCAGGGTCGCTTCGATGCGGGCCGAGAGTCGCCCGGCCCGGGCCCGGAGCAGGTGCCCGAGGCTGGTGGTGTCCAGGTCAGCCAGCGCGGCGTTGTTGGTGTTCACGGCCCGGGCCTGGGCGCGCAGGGACGCGTCGTCCTCGGGCCAGCCCGCGAGCCACGCCGTCAGGGCGGTGAAGCTGTCGCTGTCGCGGCCCACCAGCGGCGCCAGCTTGTCGATGAGCGCCTTGACCTCGGCCTGGCGCTCGGAGCCCTCGGCGCCGTGGGTGACCAGCCGCTCGTGGAGCGCACTGCACCCCTCCCGGAGGGTCTGCGCCGCGTCGAAGAGCCCGGCCGCCAGGCGGTCCTGGGCCGACAGGCTGCGGTGCGCGTCCGAGGGGACGACGTGCAGGATCTGTTGGCCCAGGGTGCGCGCCCGGCTCCACTGCGGCAAGGCCAGCAGCTCGGCCCGCTCCAGGGTGTAGATCCCGGACCCCAGCCCCACCCGGGGCTCGACGCGGTCGCCCATCGCGTCGCGCAGGCGGTAGCCCCGCAGGCAGACGTAGATCAACAGCAGGTCCAGGACGTCTTCGCTCAGGCCATAGGGGCTGCTGCGCAGCTTCTCGGCCACCGGGGTCCACGCCACGGTGCGATGGTCGCCCAGCTCGGCGATCACCTCCTTGACGAAGCGCCCGTGGTGCTGGATGGCCGCTCGGCTCTGGCCGACGTCCGCCAGCTCCAGCGGCCGCGCCACCCGCTCCAGGGCGTCCGCCGTGTCGCCCTCGAAGTGCAGCGAGCCCGCCTGGCCCCAAGCCTTGCGCAGGAACGCCTCGACCAGCTTGACCGCGCCGCGGCTGGCCTCGTGGCGCTTGTCGTCGGAGCTGCGCTGGAACATCGGGTGCTGGGGGTACTGCCGGTCCAGCAGCTCGCGCACGATGCGCTGCAGGTCGCCCTCGACGCTGCCGGTGCCCAGGTCGGGATCCCGCGGCCCGATGAGCATCTTGACCTCGGACTGCTGGTCGTAGACCTCCAAGATGGCGGCGTCGACCTGTCGCTGGAGCACCTCTGACCGGTTGCGGGCCTGCTCCAACAACAGGGTGCGCTCGTCTCGGCCGTAGCTGGCGAGCAGCTCTCCGCTCACGCCGCCCCCCACCACCCACGCCGCCGCCGCCAGCTCGCGCAGCAGCCGCTCCTCCTGGGTCGAGTAGTGACGCGGCAGCCAGGCCGCGGTGGGCAGCACGCCCTTGTTCTTGCGGACCGACGCCACCCGCGCCATGTCCTCGCCGACCGTGTGGCCGGGGTCGTCCCAGGGGTAGTCGATGAGCACGCGGAACGCGTCCCCGGCGCCGGGCTCAAACGATGCGTAGGGCTGCTCGCGCACGTTGCCGAAGAGCACGGTGCCGCGCCGCTTCGTGCCGCGCCAGATCACCTCGTACTTCATGCCGCCGGTCGCGTGGACCAGCCCGCCCAGCTTACGCGGGAGCACGCGGTCCAGCCGGCCGCCCAGCACGGTCAGGCGGGCCTGCTTGCCCATCACCTTGTTCTCGGCCCGCCGCAGCACCTCGGCCAGCGAGGCCTGGCCCAGGGCGTAGCTCACCACGGCGTCGGCCTTCTCGCCGGTGATCTGCAGCTCCGGGGCGTAGTAGATCTGGAAGTCGGTCAGGTCCGTCGAGAGCCGGCTGATCTTGTTCTTGAGTCGTTGCCCGTCGGCGTCGGCAAAGTTGAGCTTGACCAGCCGGCTCACGGTCAGCCGCTCGTTGCCCTTGCCGGCCAGCCGGGGCGACACCAGGCCCAGCAGCACGGTCTTGAGCACCTGTCGCAGGGTGCGAGCGCGCTCGCTGGAGAGCGGGTCTCCGTCGGCGGCCCGCCGGGCCACGAAGGCGTCCACCCGCCGGCTGAGGACCTGGTACCACTCGCGGTGGATCTTCTGGAGCGTCTCGGTCTTCTGGGCGGCCTCGACCCCGGCTTCGGGGAAGACGTGCTCGAAGACCCGCCCCACCGGCATCAGCGTGGCCAGGGGCAGGTCGCGGTTGGCCGCCAACAGCTCGTAGAGCAGGCGCAGGGCGCTGCGCTCGCGCTGCATGAGGTTGCTGACGTCCACCAACACGTCGATGAGCGCGGGGTGGAAGGGGTAGACGTCGCCGAGAACCTCGGCGCCCGCCTCGCCGACCAGGTCGTCCAGCGCCCGCCTGTAGGTCTCGACGACCTGGGCTCGGGCGGCGTCGATGGCGGCGGGGTCCAACTTGTCACGCAGCACGCGGCCGGCCACGATGTAGCGCAGCTCCACGTCCTGGAGCTTCGTCACCTCGAAGCGCTTGGCGTGGTGGTCGAGCCGCTCTTGAATTCGGTCCTGGTCCGTCAGGTCGGGGAAGAACTCTCGGATGTTCTTCTGGCGGGCGAACACGACCAGGATGGGCACGTCTCGGCGCCCGGCGAAGTCCACGATTGTGTTCATGTCGTTGATCGCGGAGACGAAGTCCTCACCCGCCTTCTCGGCGAGCCACAGCAGGAACTCGTCCACCAGCAGTGTGACCCCGCCGTAGCCCTGGGCCTTGACGTGCGCGGCCAGTCGCTTGAGGCCCTCGCCCCAGGCCGGCTTGAGCCCCTGGGCCTGCATGCTGCGGCCCTTCATGGCCAGGTAGGCCTGGGCCATCGCCTGCACAGCCTCTTCGCCGCCCTGCTCGATGTAGGCGAGGTCCGCCATGGACGTGGCCACACCGTGCTGGGCGGCGTTCGCCCAGAAAGCCTCGCCGTAGGTGGCAGCCTCCGCCTTGATCTCGGCCAGCACCTCGGCGGCGCCCGACACCAGCAGCGGCGACTTGCCGGCCTGCGCCAGGGCGGCGTTGACCGCGTCGTACAGGATCTCGTCCAGGGCGGCGCCCGTGCGGCGGGCCGACAGCATGTGGACGCGCACCACCAGCAGGTTGGCGCGAGACACCCAGTCCCGGTGGTCCTGGCACAGCGCCATGAAGGCCGGGTGGTCCTTGCCCCAGGCGCTGGGGTCCCGCTCCAGCAGCAGCGAGATCATGCTCATGAGGTGGGACTTGCCGCTACCGAAGCCGCCATGAAGGATGTGGCCATAGGCCTCGCCCCGGGTCACGGCGGTCTTCATGTGGGCGAACAGCGCCGGCAGGGCGGTGGCCACGGCCGGGGTGACCACGTAGTCGTCCACCAGCCGCTGCACGTTGTCGCGCTGGCGCGACGAGTCCAGGCGGATGACGAAGTCGAGCGCCGACAGCGCGTCGGCCTGGGGGATGACGAAGGCGTCGTTCAGCGTGGTGCTCATGCCCAGGATCCTCGGGCGGGGTGGGTCTTCAGCCAGTTGGCGAGCTGCTCTGTGGTGGGCACGCCGCCAGCGTCGTAGCGCAGGTCCGCCTGTAGATCGGCGGCCTTCTTGGGTTCGGTCCGGGCCAGCTCGCCCACGTAGCGGAAGAGCAGGTCGAAGAGGGCCGTGCGCTCGGGTGCGGCCACACCCTCGTCGTCCAGCTCCTCCAGCAGCCCCATGAGCCGGTCGATGCGCTCGGCCCGGGTCCAGCCCGCCCACGCATACAGGGCGTCGACGCCGCCTCGGCGCTGTCCCAGGGCGGTGGGCACCTCGGTGTGGGCCACGAAGCGCTCCTTGGGCACGTCCAGCTTCCCACGCAGGGGGTAGGCCACGCTGCCGAGGAAGTCGGCGCCGGTGTACTTGGGCGGCACCTTGATCGTGACTGTCTCGCCGCGATCCTCGCGCTCCTGGAGCGCCCAGGTCTGCTCCCAAGCACGCCGTTTGACCAGGCCCTTGTTTGCGTAGCGGTGCAGGGGGTGCGCGGCCACGGCGTCGCCGGCCATCAGCTCGGCGCACAGTGCCTCGAGGTCGGGTGTCTCGGCGCCCGTGAGCACCACGGCGGCGGCGCCGAAGCGGGTGTCCCCGGTCAGGGTACGGGCCAGGGCTCGAGGTGTCTGTGGCGTGCCGCAGGCGGCCAGGGCCTCCTCCAGGCGCGTGAGCAGGAAGCCACGCAGGGCGCCCTGCTCGTCCTTGTCGAAGGAGGGGTGGTACCAGCGACGCTTGTGGACTGGCGCCTCCAGCAGCCGCAGGTGGGCGCTCTCGGCAGTGGCGGCGCGGCGGCGATGGACCAGGGCGGCCCAGGTGGGATCGACGTCCGCAGGGAGCTGGGTGCAGGGCTCCCAGCCATGGCGGGAGAACCACTCGGTGGGGAGGTCGTCCGGCGTCTCGCCTCGGGCCAGGGCGTCGCGGGCCGCCCTGTCGGTGGTGGCCAGGTCCAGCTCGAAGGGGCGCCAGCCGGGCGTCAGCGGGGGCGTGGACTCGGGGAGGAGCACAGGTAGGTCGGCGTCCACTACGCCGTAGAGGCGGTAGCAGAGCCAGTCCAACTCCTCTTGCAGGCCCACCATCTGGCGCAGGCGGAGCAGGTCCCGGGCTCGGCGAGCGGCGAGCCGGCCGCGCAGGGCGGGGGGCGAGTCACAGGAGGCGTCGGCCAGGGTGGCGGCCACGGTGTCGGCGACGCGGGTGTGTGCCAGGTGGTCCAGAGCGTGGGCCCAGGGGAGGGTGGCCTCGCGGTTCGGGGGGAGGGGGAAGCGGGCGAGCTTGGTGGTGTCGAATTGGTAGCACTTATGCCACTGCTCTTTGGATCGGCGCCCCCCCGCCCCCACCTTGTCTCCGCCGGTGGCGAAGGAGACCTGCTTCATCCAGAAGCAGGCCGTGCTGCTGTTCAGCGGGCCCAGCAGGGCCAGGTGGTCGTCCACGGTGGCGGTACTGGGGAGCTTGATGATGGGGGCGGACTGCTTGAAGACCTTGCCGCCGCGGTCGAGCACGAAGTCGTTGTGGGTGTGGATGAAGGCGAGGGCGATGGTGAGTTTCGTCTTGTGCTTGTGTGCTGGAAACTGTGGGATTTCGTAGTACCTCATGCCTACGTCTGACAGTCGAGTTCCACCCGAAACGAATCGCTGAGAAAGCCAGTATCGATGAGGCCATAGAAAGGCTCGGGCCCCCGGAAACTGCTCAATGTCGATCAGGTCGAAGGACGAGTCATAGGGGAGAATCACTGAGCGGGACGTAGCCATAGACCAGGAGCGGACGGTGTCGCCGAGACAGTACGGAACCGTAATTGCAGACTCGACACCCGCGCGCCGAAACACATCGAGCTCTTGTTCCACAAGGTCTGCCGCACGCGTGATGGTGTCCAGACCCATCGACTCAGTGTGCTCGACGATTGTCGTTGAGCCGGCGTTCTCTACACGATCCTGTAGCGCCAACGCCCCACCACCCCGCAGACTCCACGGATGGCTCGCGAACACCTCGCGCTTGACCGCCTCTGTCGACACGAAGTCCGAGTCAAAGCCCACCTCGCTCCACCCTTGCAGGATCGACGACCACACCTTGCCCTGGCTCGGATTTGCCGGAGTGCTGGGCTCGCCTCGCTTGCCCAGCACGACCGTGAACAATTCGCCATCAGGCTGCTGGTTACGCCCGAATATCAGGATGGTCGGCGTGCCATGACCGGGGATGTAGGCGCCCGATGTGTCCACCACCAGGCGCAGGTCCTTCTTGGCCAGCACGTCCTGCACGAGTGGCACGCCGAATTCCCGCTTGGCAAAGGAGTTGCTGTTGATGATGCCGACTTGGCCGCCATCAATGGCGAGCTGAAAGCACCGCTCCGTAAAGGGAGAGCCTAGGCTGTAGGTGCGATGCGCCGAGACGTACCGCATGCGCTTGGGCTTCCCGACCTTCTCCTTGTGGTACTTCTTCCGCGCCGCGTCCTTCTCCGTGATGTACGGCGGGTTGGCCACCACCACGTGAAAGCCCGGCTGCAGCAGCGGCCGCAGCGCCGCGCGAGTGGCGGACGGCGTCAGGGAGGCCCGGGGCACGGACTCGGGCGCCTGGCCGAGCTGGAGCTGGGTGAACAGCACCTCGGCGTCGCGCTCGACCTGCTCCAGCCCGTCGGCCCAGTAGACCTGTGGCTGGAACTCGCGGGCCGCCGCCAGCGCGTCCCGGCCGGACAGCTCCAGCGCTGTCATGAGCAGCCGGGCCCGGGCCAGGGCGGCGGCGTAGTCGTTCAGATCCGTGCCCACCACCCGGGACAGGGCGCTCTGCACCACCTGGACCCGGCCCCACTCGGGGTGCAAGGCCGCCGTGGCGTCGGTCAGCCGGCGCAGGGCGTCGATGAGGAAGTGGCCCGAGCCGCAGGCCGGGTCGATCACCCGCACCCGGTCCGCGGGCCACTGGTCCAGGGCCTCGCCCAGCGTGCGGTCCAGCATGAAGGCGCGCACGAAGGCCGGGGTCTGGAGCAGGGCGAAGCGGGCCTTCACGACCGGGTCCAACTCCTGGTACAGATCGCCCAGGAGCTGGCCGTCGAAGCGCTCGCCGGCGAAGTCGAAGCGCAGGTCCCCAGTGTCCAGGTCATGGTCGCGGAAGAGCGCCAGCAGGGTGCGGCTGTGGGCGTCGGTCGGGGCCAGGACCTCGGCGGGCTGGGGGCTGAACAGCTCGGGCAGTCCGCCCTCGGACTGGGCCAGGTCCACGAAGACCCAGCGCAGGAACGCCGTCTCCCCCAAGCTCGGCGCCATCCGCTCGAACAGGGACTGGTGGGTGCGGTCCAGCACCCGGGAGCGGATCAGCCCGCGGTCTTCGAGCACCCGCACGTAGACCAGCTTGAGCACCCACATCACGGCGGCCCGGTGACCCAGCAGGTCCAGCCACACGTCGAAGGCGTCGCCCACCGCCTCCTCTTCATAGAGCCGCTTCGCCGCCTGGCGGGCGGTGCGCTCGGCGGGCGTGCCCGGAGAGACCAGTCGCCTGCGCAGGTCCTCGGCGATGTCGGCGACCTGGGGCTGCAGGGCGTCCAGCAGGTCGGCGCGGGCTTCGGTCGTCAGGGCCATGGGCGGAGGTCTCCAGGAGGCGGGTGCGGGCACGGGCCCGGGTCAGGCACGCAGGGGCTCAGCCAGGGGCAGCACCAGGCCCGGCTGGTGCCAGACCGGCGTGCGGTCGTTGAAGAGCGGCTGGCGGTCCAGGATGACGCCCGGCACGACCACCACCCACAGTCCAGACGACTGGCCGGTGACCCGGGCATACAGCAGCCGGATCTGTTCCAGGCCGCCCAGGGCCTCCAGGATGCCAGTGTTGTGCAGCACGACGGTCTGGCCAGGCTGGCCGTGGGCCTCGACCAGCTCGGTGACCAGCGTGTCCAGGCGCCGCGCGGTGATGGTGCGCAGGGCGGGGATGCGGGCACCGCGGGCATCCAGGTCCAGGGTATCCTCGTGGCGGTCGAACCAGGCCGCGGCCAGGTCGACCCCCGTGGCGCCCAGGTGGGTGATCAGGCTGCGGCCGATGGCGCCGTGGTGGGCCGCGGGCGCCACGATCAGGCGGAAGCTGGCGCCGCGTCGGCCGGCCTCGCGCAGCACATCGCGCACCCGGTCGCGGGGGTCGACCGTCCTGTCGACGCTGAGCAGCGCGTGGATGTCGTCGCCGGTGCGCTCGGTGGCTACGGTGCTGGCGGACTGGCGGCGCACGACGGTGGCGCCCTCGACCTGCCAGGACGAGCCGTCGAGCAGCTCGGGCAGCAGGTGCACCGGAGGCAGCGACGGCCCACGCCCCACGAACACGCGGGCGAGCTCGGCCCGCAGTCCGTCCAGGCTCATGGCCTCTCGAGCGCTGTCGAGCACGTAGAGCACGGCCAGCTCGGGCGAGATCGGCGGCTGGAACAGGGCCCCGCCCGCCGTGGTGCACACGCTGGGCAGCAGGCGCTGGGCCAGCAGCACCGGGTCACCCTCGAACTCAGGCAACACCAGCTTCAGGGTGCGGCGGACGGCGCCGGCGGGCTCGGGCGGCCAGCCCCGGACCACCCGCGCCGCGGTCTCCGCGAAGCGGGTGAGCAGGTCGCGGGTCACCCAGGCTCGGCAGAGCACGGTGCTCCCCGCCTCGCCCAGGCCGTCGTGGAGACGGAATGCGCGGGTGTCCAGCTCGGCCAGGAGGCGGATGGGTCCGGCCGGGTCGATGTCGGCCGTCGGCAGGTCCCGTGCCAGCCGCTCGACCGCCAGCTCCAGTGGCAGCAGGTCGCGCTCCTGGTCCAGGTAGCCGTCCAGCGCCCAGCGGATCGACGCCAGCGCGTCCAGGTCCAGGGCCTGGAGGCCGGCGATCTTCCGGGTGGAGATGGTGGGCTGGTCCACGCCGAGGTCCCGGGCCACCTCGGCCTGGGTCTGAGGGGGGCCGCGGAAGCCGAAGACGGACTCCAGCGCGGCACGGTCGTCGGGGTCGACGGCGCGTGTGGCCCGCGACCACAGCCCGTCCAGGGTCTCGGTGGGCTGGCTCGCGTCGGCCTCTTCCCGCCAGCGCACCAGCGCCTCGACCAGGCGGCTGAGCGCACCGGAGCCGATGCGGGGGATGGCCAGCAGGTCCTCGCGAGGCAGGCCCGCGACCTCTCCCACGGTGGCCAGGTTGTGGGCGCGCAGGGCGTCCAGGACGCTCGGATCCAGGTGCAGCTCGGAGAGCGGGGCCGAGACCTGGGCCAGGGGGCGGAAGAAGGGCGGCGCGGCGCGGTCGCTGGCGTGGTCGGGGTCGACGCCCTGGTGGAGCGCTTGCTCGATCAGGCGGGCGACCCGGGCCTCGAGGCGGGCGCCCAGGCCGGGGACCCGGCGCAGCCCCTCGACCCCCAGTGCGAGCAGCTCGCCGACGGTCACCACCTGGGCGGCGGCCAGAGTGCGCACGGCCCGAGCATGCAGGGACGTGGTCGACAGGCGGGTGTCTGCGGACAGCGCATCCTCGCCCTCGATCGGGGCGTTCACGGGTGCGCCCAGGGCCCGCAGGTAGGACTCGCGCAGGGTCCGCGCCGAGCGGAACCGGCTGTGGGGGGTGGGGTGCAGCGCCGTCTGGAAGAACGGCCCCAGCGCCTCCGGCTCCAGCTCGACGGCGTCGAAGTCGGGCGCCTCGCCGGGCTCGGGCACACGCCCATCGAAGGGGTGGCGGCCAGCGTGGAGCCAGAACAGGCACATGGCCGCGGCGTAGCGATCTGCGGCGTGGCCCGGAGGTCCACCTGACGGGTCCCGCCAGTCGTAGGTGCCCCCGTAGGTCTTGACCGTGCCCATCTTGGCGGTGACCGCTGGGCCTCGGGCCAGGCTGAAGTCGATGAGCACCAGCCTGCCTGTGGGCGTGACCATCAGGTTGTCGGGCTTGAGGTCGTTGTGGCTCAGGCCGGTGCGCTCGAGCTCGTCGAGTGCACTCAGCAGGTCCTCGCCCAGCCGTCGGCGGGCCACCACATCGCCCTCGGGCAGGAGCGCACCTCGCACCGTGTCGGTCAGGGTGCTGCCGGCCACCAGGTCGAGCTGCACGGTGATGCGCTTGTCGACCATCTTGGAGAGGCTGTGGGCCTTCACGATGGCCGGATGGGAGAGGCTCCGCAGGGCGTGGTACTCGCACTGCACGGCGGTCTCCGCCACCGGCGTGGCCCGGGCGACCTTGAGCGCGAAGCGCTCGCCCAAGAGCTGGTGCTTGACCTTGTAGACCTCGGACAGCCCGCCCTCGCCCAGCTTGCCCTCGACCAGGAAGTCGGACCCGACCAGCGCGCCTCGCGCCAGGCCCGTCACGGTGGCCTGGGTCTGCGGGACGACCGCCTGCTGGACGTGGCGGATGGCGTCGTCCACCGAGGGGTAGCGCTCCGCGGGCTTCATCCGGACCATGCGGGCGACCGCGTCGTCCAGGCGCTGGGGAATGTCGGGGTCGAGGTCGCGCAGGTGGGGCATGCGGTGGCGACGCTCGACCAAGGCCACGGTGCTGTCGACCAGCGGCTTGCGCAGCACCAGGAACGCCAGCACCAGGCCCAGGCTGAACTGGTCCGACGCGGCGGTAGCGTCGGTGAGTGCCTGGACAACCTCGGGGGCCGCCCCTTCAAGGGCATCGATCTGGCCCTCTGACCAGGCGATGGTGGTGTCGAGGCCCTGGCGCTTGGCCAGCTCGAAGCCGGTGAGCCGGTACTCCGGCGTCCCTGGCTCGCGGGGGTCTGCCGTGCCACGCACCAGCACGCACTCCGGGCGGAGCTGGCGATGCACCACGCCCGCCTTGTGGGTCCACGCCAGCGCCTGGGCGATGCGCAGCCACAGGCCCACGCGGGCCTTGAGGTCCAGCGACTTGCCGTGCTGGCTCAGCCAGGCGGGCAGGGTCTGGCCGTCGAAGTACTCGATGGGCACGACCAGGCCGTCGTCGGTCTCGACGGGCGGGTCGACCTGGGGCAGGCAGACATCCTGGGGAGCGCGGGCGAAGCTGCGCAGCACCCCGGCCTCCCACGTGGCCCGCTTGCGGGTGCGCGCCAGCTCGTCGGGTGAGGCGTCCCAGGGCAGCCGGAAGATGCGCAGCACCCGGCGGGTGCCGGTGGAGTCCTCGCCCAGCACGTCACGGTAGCGCTCATTGGCGTCGAACTGGTCGATGACCGTGAAGCCAGCGACCTGGCGCAGCGGCGGCTGCCTGGGCGTGCCCTTGATCAGCTTGACGAGGGTGAGCTCGACCTCGTCGCGGTCGTCGGGGCCGATTGGCCGCACGGTGCGGTTGGCCAGCTCTGAGAGCGCCTGGGGGTCGAGCAAGCGGTCGTGCAGCTCGTGGCGCAGGGCCACGCGCTTGCGCACGCCGGCCAGGCGCGACTGGAACGAGGCCGCGTTGGGCAGAAAGACGAGCTCCTGGACCCAGGCTCGGCCAGCGGCGTGGCTGTTGGACGCCAGCAGCGTGTGCAGGATCTGTCCCGTCTTGCGGGCGAGCAGCAGCGGGCTGCGTCGCGTCTCGGGCAGGTACCAGTCGCGGGTGTCGCCCTGGAGGTGACCGCGCCAGCCCTTGATCTCGACCACGAAGATGGCGTGGGGGAGCACCACGATGGCGTCCAGCTCATAGGCGGCGCCCGACGCCTGCAGCAGCCACGGGTTCGTGAAGACCGTGGCCACCGGGGGCAGGCCGTGGGCCAGGAAGCGGAGCGCCTCTCGCTCGTCCTCGTGGGCCGGCGGCCCGATGTTGATCACGCGTGCAGGCACGTCACACCAAGACGATAGTGGCCACCGGGAAACGGCTGCTCAGCGTGTCTGCGTCGAATGCGCCGCCCTTGTCGGGGTCCAGCCCGAAGACCAGATCGAAGCGGCCCCGCTCCGCCGCGCTGGTCGCCCACGCCAGATCCGGGTCGTCGCGGATGAAGTCCTGGTGGGGGGCGTCGAATTCCATGGCCACCACGCCGGCCAGAGCGCGGTCGGCCCAGTCGCGGGTGAGGATGGTGCAGTTCACGTGGAGGGTGGCGTCCGGGCTGCGGGTCATGGCGCGGGCGACCAGCTGGCCACCGGTGCCGGGCAGCTCCAGGACCCGGGTGCCGGTCTGGAGCTTGTGGAGGTTGGCGCCGGCGTAGCGGAACGGGAGCCCCAGGGCCTTTGCTGCGGAGGCGATGGCGTCCGAGGAGCTGGTGTCCAGGGCCTCGGGCGTGATGTGCTGCAACCACTCGTAGGCCCTCACCGGCGGGATCTTGGCGAAGTCCTGGGCCGCGTCCTCGCCCAGGACCCGTGCGAGGTCGGCCGGTAGCGGGAAGCGCACCGCGGCGTCCTCGGCCACCAGCGCCAACAGGTGGGCGTGGTTCAGGTTGCCCTTCAGCTGGTTCCAAGTGCCAAGAGATGGCTCGAGCAGGCGCTTCGGGGTTCGGCCGGCGTGCTCGCGCCGGGCGAGCGCGACGAGGAGCTGTTGGGCGACGCAGTCCCTCTGCTCGATGACGAAGACAGGCATGAGTGAGGGCCGGGGTGGTGGGGAGCGGTCTCTGTGCTGGGAGACGCGCTGGAGGAGGGTCGGTTTACCACGGGGCTAGGTCGGGGCGGCGGGCGGCGGCGATGCTCCGGGTCGATTGAGCTGGCCGGCCACGGTCCGTGCGTCGCAGCTCGCTTGGTGAGGATGGAGTTCTTGCCGGATGAGCACGGCGAGGAGCCCACTCGATCTGTCGAGCATCAGTGGGGTGGGGACAGGTTCACGAGCATCACCACGAACCGCACCTTCCCGCGCTCGTGGCCCCGTCCGCGGTCTACCCGGTCCATGCTCGGCTTCCAGGGGTCGCCCGTGTTGCGATCCCACGTCAGCGACTTGCTGGGGAGCCTCTGAGCCAGCTTGAAGATGGCGCAGCGATCGTCCTGGCTCGACCCGAGCTCCCACAGGTTGACCAGGTCCCGATCGCAGTGCTGCTTCCGGTTGCGGGCCTTGCGCAGGATGTACCGGAAGGGTGAGTGCCTGTCCTGGCGATTGCCGGGGTCCAGGTGCTCGGGCTGCCCCTGTCCCAGGTGCCCGCCCAGGTTCTCCGCCCGGTACTGGAGGCGTAGCAGGACATCGAGCACCAGAAGTCCGATCCGGCGCCTGCATGCGCTGCCGGCGTACTTCCTTGGCGGGCTTGATGAAGCCGACGCCGCGCCCGGCGCAGATCACGTCGGTCAGCTCCATCCCCGCCCCACCGTCGCATCATGGCGGCGGAGGCGGGCAGTAGATGTCCGTGTGTGGAGGCGGCGGGAGTCCGTACGGCGTCGTCAGTCGACGGCGCAACCTGCGATATCGCTGGGGGGCTTGGCGGCCTCAGTGATCGGCACCGGGGAGGAACGGGGACGTTCGGGTGGGTTCGGGGACTCGTGACCGCGCGGAGAGCGCGCGGATAGGCAGTTACTCACCCGCCGACTTGACTCCATAGGCCATGGCCTTCTCGTAGGATGACCGGCGAAGCCAGTACCACCATCCCGGGACCATGGCGGCGGCACGACGGCCGGCGAACACCCGGTCCTGCAGCGAGCGACACTCTGCCGGGCCCACAGCTCCATTCGACCGCGCGTGTTGAGTGAGCAGTTGGTCCGCCAGCTTTCGGCTCGCCTCACCCTCAGCGGCAGCATCAACCTGGATAAGGAAGACATCCCCGGCGTGGAGCATGGCTGGCAGACTCGGGATCAGAAGCCCCAGGACGTAGTCCTGGAGGCTCTGGTCCAAGAGCAGCGCCAGCAGCAAGTACCCCACAAAGAGGAGGGCGCCGAGCCCGGCGACAATCCAAGTGTACTCCCGCCTGAGACGGTGATCCCACGCAAGATTTGCCCGCTGCAGTAGCAGGCACCTCTTCGTGCCGTCGGCGCCGTCCACAGCAGGGTACCAGTCCTTCAGCTTCTCTTTGACAAGATCCACCCCTTCGGCCAACTGAAAGGCCCTCTCTGGGGCGACGCGCTCACCGGCCATCGAACGATTCCACGACAGCGGTAGGACAGCACAATCGAACTCTTCCTGAAGTCGTGCGCCCGTCTGAATCCATTGCTTCTCACCACGCTTCAGGACAACGAGGGACACCACGGCCCAGACTGCCGCAACGCCGGACAGATACGGTTTCGAGTCCGGCAACCACAGCAAGAGCGCAGGCGCGACCACAGCTGGCAGGACAGACCCGATTAGCCGAAGAAGTCGAAGCCGCTTGCCAGACCTGTACGCCGCTCGTTGCGCCCGCAAGAGGAGTAGCGCCTTTTCGCCATTTTGGTCAACGCCGTTGGCGGCGGCATCGCCGATTACCTCCAAGAGGCCACCTTTGACGACCGTGCTCCCGTGTACGCCGGGAACTCGGGACCAAACAGCTCGGCCCACTTCGCAATCGACTTCTCGTGGTCCCCATCACTCTCGTACTGGCGTGCCTCGCGCGCCTTCTCGGCGTCCGTCTCAGCTCGGACCTGGATCTTGGTCGCCTCTTCCCAGCCCAGAGTGTTCAAGTTTCCCTGAATCTGCTTTGGGTCGGGTACCTCCGCGTGCACGGCGGAGGCGAGGTAGTCCAGCACCGGGGCCACCTCCACGTCGATATGCCTGGATGCCGTTGACAACCTCTCTTCGTAGAGAGTCAGCAGCATGTTCTCTAGAAGGTACGATCCCATTGAAGGCATCGTTGGGCGTCTGTTCCAGTACTTCAAGAGCCGGATCACGTTGAGCACGCGACCCTCGTGTTTCTGGTTGACTGACGTCACTCGGTCTTGGTCCATACGAGGGTCCGTCTTCTTCCAGTGGCCCTCGCCATCGGGGATGATGTAGTACGTCCTCCCGTCCCACTCAGGAGCCGTGAAGAACCCTGGCACGATATCGAAGCTCCACGGGTAGGTCTTCAGATTGAGGACTGCTGCCTCGCCCCTGCGGTTGGTTCCTGACGCGGAGTATTGGGGAACTTCCTTCAGGTGCTTCCGGAACTTCTCGATGACTTTCCTGGAGTTCAGGAGTTGGGTGTCGTCGTGCCTGAAGGCCGTGAGCCGGCTCGGGGAGGGCACAGTGATCTCCAGACGTCTTCCGAGGTCGTTGTAGTGGGCGCCGTTGGCGCTCAACCCGTGGATGAGGTCCACATCGTCCAACTCGCTGAGCTTTGTCCGTCGTGCGAAGGACCCGAAGTCGATGTTGACGGCCTGGTAGGAGAACGGGAAGTCATCGTGCTTGTCGTCGAATCCGTGGAGTCTGTTCCTGAGCCAATCCCGGCTCGAACGGGCGTCGGAGCACACCTTTGCGTCCAGGTTCACCTTCTCGCGGAGGAACTCATCGAAGGCGTTGTTGACTGTGGTTGCCATGGCGGGGCCTATTGGTGATCAGCGTCGCTCCGGAATCTGCGAGAGCGACGACGAGCCTGTAAGCACTTGAGGGACCTGGACAAGGCTTGCCAGGCGCCAAGACCAGAATCTGTCCGGGGTTGCCCGGAACGTGTGAACGTGAATGAGACACCCGAGAGGAGGATTTACTGAGCAGGAGAAGGCTCCAGCAGCGGCCGGACCGGGGGCGTCACGGCGGCGGCAGGTGTGAGCCTCCGTGATGCCCCCGGTCCAGCCTCAGTGGTCGGGTCGGTGCTCTCGGGTGGGTTGATCCAGACCTTTTTGTGAAGGCTCGGGACCAGGGGCGGCCGTCCGAAGCGCTCGGGGTGCGCGGCGTAGGCGACGTCCGAGGCCGCCAGGCGGGTTCGGAGGGCCTGGTCAGCGAGACCGTGGTGGACCTGGTGAGGCGTGAGGAGGGCTGAGGAGGGCCAGGCCATGGTGCCGGTGCTCCCGGTTGTACCAGTGGAAGAAGCCGCGGCAGAAGGCCCGTGCGTCCTCCCGGCGACCGAAGCGGCCGGGGAAGACCGGCCGATACTTCAAGGTCTTGAAGAGGCTCTCGGAGAACGGGTTGTCGCTGGACGTGTAGGGCCTGCTATGGGTCTTGGTGACGCCAAGGTCGGAGAGGAGCTGGGCCACCAGCTTGGACCGCATCGAGGAGCCCCGGTCGGCATGGACGGTGAGCCCATCAGCGTCGACGTGCTCCTTGCCGATGGTCTCGGCGAGGAGTCCCTCGGCCAGGGTGCCGCTCTCTCGGTCGGCGACCATCCAGCCCACCACGTAGCGGCTGAAGACGTCGATGATCACGCACGGGTGGAAGTATTGCCACTTCTTAGGGCCCTTGAGGCCTTGATCATCGTTCCGCCCAAGACCGTCACGAAGCCCGCCTCATCGAGGCTCTGTAGGGCCTCAGCGAGCGGGGCTTCGCTAGCCTTGCGCGCTGCGGAATCCGCTCCACCAGCGCGCTGAAGAGGTCTCGGTGCTCGGTCTCGGAGAAGCGGTCGGCGGCGTCTATGCAGGTCTCACCGGAATCGTGCAGGTCTGGGCCGGCGGCAACAGCACCGCTGCCGACCGCGGTCTCACTGGCTCACGCGGCCTGACGGAGGACGATCTGCACCCGTCTGATTCGGGTGGGAATGCCCCTCCTGGGCGGCAACCGATTGTCCACCAACCTGGCCAGCGGACCCTCTCAGGGCGGAGGGATGTGCAGACCCATCTCCGACGGGAACCAGGGTGGACAGGTGGGCCGTGCCGCCTTGCAGTCCCGGCACTTCAGCGTCGCTGCCAGCTCCTTCTGACCGCACCCATGGCAAGACCAGTAGTCCGGGCCTGGGACCGCTGCGCAGTCCAGCATGCCGGCCAGGGGTGCGGGCTTGTCCATCGGGTCCATGAGCAGCGCCGCTCGGATGGCCCCGTCCGGATGCCGGAGCAGCTCGGCGATGTCGGCGGAGAAGAACTCCCAGTCCTGGCCCGCGAGGTGGCGCAGCCCCCGGGCAGCCAGCTTCACCAGGAACGAGTCATCGCTGTCCGCCCATGCCCGGACTCGGGCTGTCAGGTCGCCGCCGGCCACGAGCAGGTGTCGCGCCGCAGCCCTGCGGTCGGCGCAATAGCTGAGCGGCGCGACCCGGGCCTCGAGGCGCGGGAGGTACGAGCCCGGATCTGGGTGGCCACGCAGGGCGCGGATCGCGATGTATGCGAGCCAGGGGTTGGGCCGGAGGAGGTCGAAGACCTCGTCCACAATCGACTCATCATCCGGAGGGTCAGGCCAGGAGGACTGGTCTCGGTCTTCCGGGCCCGCGGGGTCCAGGAGTAGCCAGAGGAAGTCGCGCTCCCAGTCGAGGGCGGAGATCTGAGCCCGGAGTCTCTCGGCATCGAACCCACCCAGGCGCAGCACGAGTTGGGCCGCCCGCTCAGCCAGGTCACGACGATGGACCACGACGACATCCACCGCGGCGGCGGGGACTTCTCCGCCCAGGAGGGCTTGCGCGAACCCGACAAGGTCGGCCATGCGCCGGCGCGAGGCCCAGTCGGCGGAGTGATCCCCTTCCGCAGCGATCGAACGAAACACCGCGACCTGCGCCGCATGGGTCAGGGCATGGGAGGCCATCATCTCAGCCGCCTTGTCGAGGGGGTAGAGGTCGGCCTCCACCTGGGCGACCTCTTCCGCATAGCCACGCCGGCGCAGCCTCTGCCGGACGACTTCGGCCGACCCATGCGAGTTGTACTTGTTCAGGCCGAGAATCGTTCGGGCGACCCCCGGACGGCCGGGACGGATCGCGTCCGCGGCGCTCTCGACGACCTGTTGGAAGAGCGAATCGACGCCCATGTCCTCCAGGGCAAGCCCCACCTTCTGCCCAGCCGCGAGTGCCGCCGTACGGCTGGCCCTCGGGGGCCTTCGGGCGGCGGCACCATCGAGCAAGGGAAGCAGGATGGCCGGTTCCAGGGGCTGCGAAGGGTGCACGCGAAACCACCTCATGGCGGCCACCAGCGCTCCCCGCTCGGGCGGGAAGCGTTGACGGACGACCTCCTCGACCAGGTCGTGGAGCTGCGTTTCGAGCGGTAGCTCGAGCACCGCCTCGACGATCTCCCAGTCCTCTCGTGTCGCCGCTCGGATGACGGAGAGAAGCGCCTTGACCAGCTCCTCGAGTTGAGGCCCCACGACGGCGGCACCGTCTTTGATCGCGTGGGCGGCGATCATCATCTCCTCTCGGCTTGTCGATGCGATGGCACAGACCGCAAGGTGCGAAGCCGCCGGAGGGGAGAGCCCAGTGAGCAAGAGCAGGGTCTCCCTGGCGTGGGGACGCTGGAGGGCCTGCTGGACCCAGACCCGCTGGTCCTCCAGCTCCTTGTCCGCGACGACTCGGGCTGTTGCCAGCTCGGAGAACAGGCGGATTCGGGAGCGAACGAGGTGCTGTCCGCCCTCAGCTACGAAGATCCCAGCCTCGTCCCAGAAGTGCAGCGCCTCTACCGCGGCCGCGTCCGCTGGGAACTTGCCCATGCACAACTCGCGCTGGAAGAGCTTTGTCAGTGAGTCCCGGAGCCGGGTCTCGGGGATCGGTTCGGACTCGATGAGCGAATCACCAATGTGGTCAAAGGCAACTAGCAACGCGCCGAGCGCCTCTTGGTCGAGCAGATCCCTGATCAACCGGAGGGCTCCTCGGCGTCGCACCCTCCACTCCCAGCGGGTCGCGAGCTCTTCGACGAGCCGGGAAAGGAGCTGGGCACGTGGCAACGAGCCAGCGTCCAGGCGTGTGCCCGACAAGGCGAGCAGCGTCCAAGCAGCCAACGGTGTGCCGAGGGCGTCCCGCTGTCGATGGAGCTCCAGCCAGGCGAGCCGGGCATCGACCTCCGCATCCAGATCCTCCACGCCTGCGGCCGCTGTCATCGCGCGTGCAGCCTGGGACAGCAGGGGCGCGAACTCGCCTTCGGCTGGCGGCTCCAGGCTGAGCACCTCCGGGGAGAATCCGAGTTCCGGGGTGTCAAGAAGCGTTCTGGCGCTCGCGAAGGCGCTGTCCCTGGTGGCCAGCACCACCTCTACGTCTGGATGGCACTGGGCCAGCGCCGCCCGGATCCGTGAGACCGTTTCTGGCGCACGGCCCCGGCACTCATCGAGGCTGTCGAGCAGCAGGATCGCGCGTCCCTGGTGCAGGAGCGAGCTCTTCACGTGCTCGGCCAGGAGCTGGCGGTCAGACTCGGGAGCTTGCTGTAGGGCGACCTGGACGATCGCCTCCAAGGGGTTGGGCAATGAGTCTGCGTCCAGCAAGCGGGGGACGCTGACCAGCAGGGGGAATGGGGTGTCCTCCGCGACGAAGTGGCGACCCGCCAGGCGTCTGAGCGCCGTGGACTTCCCCATCCCCGGCGGGCCTGTGAGGAGCACACGGCCCCGGCGCCGCTGTGCCCAGCTCAGCGGCTGCTTTGTGTCCGTGCCGCGGATGGCGACCGATGGGTGGGATGCGGTGTCGCTCACCGGCAACGGGGGGACACCAGGGAGCAGGTAGTCCAGCGCGATCCAGGCGGCAGCGCGCTCGAGGTGGGCGAAGTACCTGGAATTCGCCCGGGCGAGTTCCATGGCTTGGCCGGCTGGCGTGTGGCGGGAATGCAAGACCTCGATGCCGGCCTGCTCCAGCCAGCTCATCCACTGCGAGACCCCCGCTCCAAGGCGGTGCTTGGCGAGCTTCTTGATCTTGGACTCGATGACGTCCCATGCGAGCGAGGCCTTGCCGTGGGGCACCACCCGGCCATCGAGCCATGCCTCCCCTCGCTCGCGGGGCGCCGAGTTGGGGGAGCCCATGTCGAG
Source organism: uncultured Rickettsiales bacterium (assembly GCA_964620495.1). Taxonomy (GTDB): domain Bacteria; phylum Myxococcota_A; class UBA796; order UBA9615; family UBA9615; genus CAZEKB01. The sequence goes on from CAZUHI010000074.1 coordinate 24,879, forward strand.
GATGAGGACATCGAGGGCGGAGAGCAGGGACGCCCTGGTGCTCTCCTCCAGCTCTTGCAGGTGCCCGCTCAGGACCGCGAGGGCCTTGCGCTCCCCGGTGCTTGCCTTTCCCGCGATGGGGGCGCGTCGCCTCTCCAGGGCCTTCGCGAGGGCTCTCAGGGGCTGCGTGGACTCCCCGACCACGATGGCCATGCGGGCCTTCTCGGTCATGAATCCATCCCGGCCCGCGAGCGCGCAACACTGGGCGACCGCCTTCCCGAATTCGCTCTCCGGATCCTTGCTGATCCTGAGCGATCGCTTCGCCTGGATGTAGAGGACCAGACCCCCTTGAAGCTTGACTTCCAGGTCGTCGACAGGGCTGTCGGACTCTGCGAGGACGAGACCCGTCGGAACGGGCCGCATGGCACTCGGCCCCACCCCTTCGAGCTTCTTCCCCGCGAGGGCATGGACGACGATCCAGGCGCCAACGGCCGCACGGAAGTCGGAGCCCGCTTCTCCTGCTGCGCCTCCTACAGCGCTGGGGTTGGGGGTGGACTTCTCCTCGTCCATGCTGTCCTTCTCCGGGGTCACTGGTGCGGCTTGTCCCGGCGTCAGCTACAGCCCGCCTTGCTCGCCGAGGGTCCGCGCAGCGCGCGAGTCTACTGAAGTTGCCCCGCCATCGTGGACGGCTCGCAGCTTCCGTGCCGTGCAACCCGGGCGCCCATGGCCCCGGACCACAGGTCGTCGGTGACATCGAAGGAGACCCCATGGGCTGCCCCCTCGGCTAGGCGGCCTGACCTCAGCCCCCCGGCCAGCCCCACTGTTCAGCACACGGTGGGCGCCTACCAATTCGGGGTCCAGTCTCCGTCGGCTCCTCCAAAGGCTCCCATGTCATTCCGACTGCCATCTGAGTCGTTGTAGGTGGCCGAAGAGTGCCCGGCATTCTGGGCCGGACTTTCAGCCTGGAGCGTCAGGTCATCGTTCGAGGGGTCGGAGTCCGCGTAGTAGGCGGTGAAGAGTGGGTCCTCGCCGATGTTGCCGTCCTGGCCGACCACGTCCGCCGTGTTCTGGCCCCAGTCGCCGGTGTTCCCGAAGAGCAGCGAGTAACTGATCGTGACGTATTGGTCGTAGGAGACCAGGTAGCCCCCGTTGCCCTCGTTCTCGTAGAGGATGCAATTCAGGAAGCTGGACCAGTCCGCGTACTGGCGCAGGATGCCGGAGCGGTTGTTCACGAAGGTGACGTTCTCGAAGGCGATGTCGTTGTTGTCCGAGTAGACCGGAGAGTTGCTGCCATCGGCGAAGATCACGTTGGTGAAGCTCGCCTCGGAGCTGTCATCGTCGAGGTAGACGGCGACGGACTTGGCCTGTCCGAAGGCGGTCTGGCGGAATTCCAGGCTCGAGCCCGAGGCCTGGATGGTCGTGGCCTGGTTGGCCAGGAAGGTGGTCGTCGAGACCTCGAGGGAGCCGCTGCGGATATCGATGGCGCCGCCGTAGGTATTGGTCCCGCCTGAGCTCGCACTGTTCTCGATGAAGCGGGAGTCCTCGACGTCCAGGCGGCCACCCCAGACGGCCGCGCCGCCGCCGACACCTCGGGTCGCCTCGTTCAGCAGGACCGTAGAGCCGCGCAGGTCGACGTCGCTGTCGACCAGGCCCAGGCCGCCGCCGCTGCCGTCGCTCTCGTTGCGCTGAATGACGAGATCGATCAGCTCCAGCTCCGCGTCGATGGCGACGATGCCTCCACCGATCGTGCCGTTGTCGCCTTGTGTGCGCCCGCGACCGTCCTCGAGGGTGAAGCCCTGGAGCACGGCCCCTTCCTCTCGGGAGGTGAACGACACGACGGGACCGAGGCCGCCGCCGTCGATGGTCGTCGAGCCGGAGCCCAGCTCCGACTGGACGGTGATGGCCTTGCCGTCGAAGTCGACATTCTCGGTGTAGGTACCCGCTCGCACGGCCACCGTGTCGCCATCTGAGACCCGATCGATGCAGCCTTGGATCGTCGTGCTGTCGCCGCCCCCAGAGGCGTCCACCCAGCAGTCTCCCTCCAGCGGCGGCGTGGTGTCCGTGTCCGTGTCCGTGTCCGTGTCCGTGTCCGTGTCCGTGTCCGTGTCGGCATCGGCATCCGAGTCCGAGTCCGAGTCCGAGTCCGAGTCGCTGTCGGCGTCTCCCTCGGTACAGCTCGAGGACCCGGCGCAGCCGTCGTCGTCGCAGTCGAAGAGCCCATCCCGGTCGTTGTCCGCGTCGTCTGAGCACTCCCCGGACTCGTCTCCCTCGTACTCGTCGTCCTCGTCCCCGGGCGGGTCGACGTTGGAGGTCCCGCCACAGGCAGAGAGGAGGAGGATCATTGAGAACCAGCGTTCCATGGGGCACCTTGGGAGGGGTGCTGGAAGATACACCGTCGGTCTACCAAGAGCCGTGAACTGTCCAGCCTCTGCGGTCTCTGGCTCGCGGTCGGTGCCCCCTCCGTGTCAACGGCGACAAGACACCCCGCCCCCCAGAAATTCCTGTCGAAGGAGCGAATTTCTCTTCCATGCAACCTCACTGGGCTCGACCGGTCGAGTATTCCTGGGTCCGGCGTCCCTGGCATGACTTCTTGTCACCGGGCCGCCATGACCGCGATGTGTGGAGATCTCGGAGTCGCGCGGAGCCGACGGCAGGAACGGGTCTCGCCCCCAGGGACGGCGGGACGTCACCGGTCCCGCCGCCGTCCTACTGCCTGGGCAGGATCGCCAGCTCGAAGTCCACGAGCTCGGTGCCGTCCGCAAGCTGGGCACCCTGACGGATGAGGGCCTGGACGCCGTCCCGAGTCGTCAGGCGTGGAGAGGACACGAACTCGACGCGCTCGTGGCGCAGCCGCCGCTTGATCTGGGCGACCTCGACATTGAGCGTCACGACGTCGGCGCCTCCGTCATCGGCCGCTGTCTATGTGGCCTGGATCGACAGGTCCACGAGCTGCCCGTTGGAGAGTGTGACCCGCTTGTCGAAGGTCTCGATGGCTTCTTCACCCTCGAAGGCCGCGGTCGAGCTGCCGCCATCGACAGCGAGCCAGACCTCGTAGGTGGCGGCCAGTGCGGCGGAGAGCAATGAGGGCAGTGAGCATCCTCGAAGCCTGCTCCGGTCACGGCACCCCCTGGTTTCCCGGCTTCTGCCCCAGCTCCGAGTAGGCCAGGAGGATCGGTGTCTCTTCCCTTGAGAAGCTCGCCCAGGCGTCGGTCCCAGAGACCTGGGCCTCTGCGTCCGCGAAGATCGCCGTGCCGTCCTTGGTCATGCCGTTCGCCTCGCCGGCGCGGTTCCCCTCCAGGTTGGCGTCCACACCGGAGACGGCGATGCCCATGCGGGCTGCGCCAACAACTGAGATGTCGGTCAGAATTACCGCGGATCGGGTGCCGTTGGGCAACGCTGCCACCACAACGCCGTCACCGCCACCGGCCACCGTTGCCGTCACCTTGGACACCCGACAGTGCTCGATGACCACCTCGGGCACCGCCACGGCCAGGATCGCGGTTCCGCGGATGTCCGTGACGGCGCAGTTCGAGATCCTGAGACTGCTGGCGCCACCAGCCCAGAGGCCGAATCTTCCCGGGCCCCTGAGGTTGCCAGTGCCGACCCCTTCGATGACGAGGTCCGTGCCCTGCAAGCTGCCGCCGCGCACGTACACGCCAATGCCCTGGACCCGGCTCACGGTGACGGTCTCCAAGGTCACGTCGGCATGCGCAACGGGATGCCCCAGCCCTGCGGCTCGTTGCGCTTCCAGCCCGTGATGTCCTCGACTCGGACGCGGCGGAGTGTGGCCGCGGTGCCCTTGCCGAGCACACCGATCCCCATGGCGATCCCGTTGGAGACCAGCACGTCCTCCACGACGGCCTGGGCACCGGCCCCCACGACCAGGGGCATTCCGCGCCCTCGAGTCGTGAGGCGCCGGAGGGTCACGGCCGAGGGGCCGAGGACATGGACCACTGCGGTGCGCTTGCCGGTGTCCCCCTCGATGATCGTCTCGGCCTCCGAGCACCCCGACACCACCAACTTCCGCCCCGCCGAGGTGGGTCCCAGCTTGAGCTGGAGGGGCCCCGCGAAGGTCCCGGGCCCCATGGCCACCTGCACAATCTCCTGGCTGCGAACCGCATCCAGGGCTGCAGTGACTGTGGCAAACGGAGACTCCACTGAGCCGTCACCCGTCGCGTCGTCGCCATCAACCCTGACCTGCAGGACCCCGTCCGACTCGGCCCACCCCGACCACGTCCCATCCGCGCATGGCGGATCGACGGTGTGGCTTGACGAGTCCGCAGTCGTGCCGCCATCGGTGACCGTCTCGCCGGTCGCGGACGAGCCACCATTGGAGTCCGGCCCCCACACCCCGCACGCGGCCAGGGCGAGCATCAGTGAGCCAAGGGCGAGTGGGTGCGCCATGATCGGAGCGTACTTCCTCGGTGGCCGCGGCGCCTTGGAATCCACGGCGGAGCTGCCGCCCCCCAAGACCATTGTGACCTCAAGGTTGAGGGCCAGCGCGGTGGAGATCGAGATGGTGGTGGTGTGCATCAGGGGACCCAGATGTGCCCAGGACCGGTACACACTGAGAGCCCGCACTCACACCATGGTGGTGAGATGAGAGTCTCCCTGATCTTCGCCTGCACCCTGTTCTTCTGCGCATGTGGCGGCGACTCCACGGGGGACTCCGGGGACACCGGGCCCTCGGACTCCACCACGGGGACGGACACCGGCTCGACCATCGACAGCGCATCCCCGGACTCGGACCCGGACTCGGCTGACACGGGGACGGACTCAGGGACCACAGCTGGTCAGTGCGCCGACGGCGAAGACAACGACGGCGACGGCTGGGTGGACGCGGCGGACCCGGACTGCTCGGGGGGCTCTACCGAGCTGGGCTACGGCTCGACGGAGTGCAACGACGGAGTGGACAACGACCCCGATGCCGCCGACGGCCTTGACGGGTCCGATCCTGACTGCGCCGACGCCCTCGATGACAGCGAGACCGATCTCTGCGACGACGGGATCGACAACGACAGCGACGGCTGGATCGACGCGCATGATCCAGACTGCTCCTCGGGCACAAGCGAGAACGGCTACGGCACGAACGAGTGCAACGACGCCATCGACAACGACAGCGACGGGTTCGTTGACTCCTCCGACCCAGGCTGCACCGACGCCGCGGATACGTCGAGGTATGTGCAAATGTTGTGGATGAGCGGCTCTCCATCAGGCGGCCAGCTTCT
>CAZUHI010000075.1:0-29845 GCA_964620495.1 uncultured Rickettsiales bacterium
TGATGAAGAGAGACTATTGGGGAGACGCACAGCGATCAACCCCCGAAATCGCTGCGTTCGCATGCCCCCCGCAAACACCCGCGAGACCGCGGAGAAATCGCCGACGAGTTGGTTTCACAAGCTTTCCCGCACCCTCCGGACGAAAACTGATCGGGGGACGTCTCCCTCGCGCCTCCGGATGAATGCGCCGGGCGATCGGTGCAGTCCTCGGGAATGACTCTAGAATCCGGGGCCATGAACTCTTCGTTCAATCCCCAGACCGAGGTCTTGGCCGAGTGTCGGGCCCTCCTGCCCGGCTGGGAGGGCCTGACCGAAGACCAGGTGCACTTCGAGCCGCCGAAGGGGTTCTCGAGCTTCACCATGGTGGTGCGTCCGCGCGTCCCGGTGGACCCGCCCGGGGTCCTCTATCGCCGCCTCGCGGGCAAGGACAACGCCATCCTCGACGGTCCCGCCGAGCGCGCCGTCTTCTTGGCCTTGGGGGCCGGGGGCGTCGCCCCGCGCTGCCTCCACGTGGACGAGCGGACGCGGCTGGAGGAGCTGTACTCCGGCCGCACCCTCCAGCGCGGCGACCTCACCGATCCCGACGTCCTCGCCCGCATCGGCGTGCAGCTCCGGCGCTTCCACGACCTGCCCCCGCCTCCCCTGCCCGGGCGCTCCTTCTTCGAGCTGCTGCACGACAAGTGGGGTCCGCAGGCGCGGTCCGTCCTGGAGGAGCAGCGCGGGCGCTTCCCGACCCACGAGCGGCGGATGTGCGACGAGCTCGCGCCGATCCACCACCCGGAGACCCGCGCGCGGGTCCTGAAGTGCCTCCCGGACGGCCCCCTCGGCTTCTGTCACAACGACACGTACCACGGGAACATCTTCCTCACGGACGCGGGCGACGTGCGCCTCCTGGACTTCGAGTTCTCGTGCCTGAATCACCGCGCGTTCGACTTCTCGAACCTCTTCGCCGAGACGGTCACGCGGCACGGGCTCCCCGACCCTCCCCACTTCGCGCTCGCCGCCCCCGAGTACACCCGCGCGCACGTGCGAGCGGTGGTCGAGGCCTACCTCGCCGCCGGCCCCGACGGTCCCGACGGGGTCCGACATGACGAGGTCGACCTGCTCGTGGAGCAGACGCTGTCGATGATCCCGCTGTCGGACTACATGTACGCCATGGCCGCGCTGCCCCTGGCCGTGGAGCCGATCCAGTCGATCCGCTTCATCCCCTACGCGCACCAGCGGTTCGCGCGCTTCCGGGCCGCGTGGGAGGCGCGCTTCGGCGCGTGGTGACCTTCTCGGCGCGCCCTAGAACAGGTCGAAGGCGGCGTCCACGTCCCAGCCGTCGTCGTCCTCGTCGATCGTGCTCGGGCCCGCCTCCCAGGCCCCCTCCTGGTCGAACTCGAACTCGGCGTCCGTGAGGTACTCGTGGTTGGGGACGCCGCCCGGCTCGAAGTACGCGCCGTCCGGAGTCGGACGGGACGGAGGGGCCGCCGCGAAGCGAGGCACGAGCCCCTCCGTCACCGGGTTCAGCAGCGCCCCGTCGTGCACCCGCGAGACCCGCAGCGTCTCCCGGTTCGGGGTGGCGGGCAGCGCGAACGTCGCCGCTTCGCCCTTCATCGTGGGATCCACCACGCCGCCCGCCCGCTCCTCCGCCCAGCCGTAGACCGCGCGCCAGTGCTCGGCCGGGACCGGCCCCGCGAGCGGCAGGCACACGCGGTACTTGTGGTGCTCGGGGGTGTGGGACCACGTGGTGTGCAGGACGTGCAGCCAGCGGTCCCAGTGGCGCTGGGCCTCGTCCATGGGGAACCCGCCGTCGTAGTCGAGCACCAGGCAGGAGAGGTGCACGACGTCCGACTTGGTGCGCCGCCCGCCCGCGCGATAGAGCGTGGGCGCCCACAGCCGGAGGTCCGACTTCGCATGGCCCTTCGCGTTCTTGATCATCTGGTCGCGCGCCGCCTCGACCGCAGCGCGCACGTCGGCGCCGTCCCGGGCGGCCGCCTTCTCGGCCTTCTGCAGGGTGGAGAACCACCTGCCGGCGCGGTACTCCCCGGCCGTCCACGACGCCCACGCTGCGTCGACCCTCGCCATGTCGACGGCGATCTTCTGCACGAGCTTCGTCTTCACCTCGAACCGGAGCAGCCCGCGGACCAGCACGGGCAGGGTCACGACCTCGACCTTCGGATCCGTGTCGAAGACCCGGTCGAACGAGCTCACCGCGAACCTCAGCACTCCGTCGCTCACGCGCGCGCCTCCTCGACGCCCCGATCCGGCGGGACCCGCGCGACCCGCCACGGGACATGTCCCATGACCGTCCCGATGGTCCCGTGGCCCGCCACCGGCGTATCGTATCTCCTCGAACGCCCCAAACGCGTTGCGTCGCCGGATCGGAGGAGCCGGCACGCGGATTGCTCTTGCTGAGCGCACTCGGGGGGGAGCCCCGAACCGAACGGAGATTCCATGTCGAACCGCATCCTCACGGCCTTGATGGTCGCCTCACTCGTCGCCGTCGCGCTGCCCAACTCCGCCGAAGCGGGCCGCAAGGTCCGCCTGATGTACGAGCCCCCCGCGGCCACCACGGGCGGCCCGGCCGTGGCCGTCACCTTCGAAGACGCGCGGGAGGAGAAGAAGGGCGGCAAGGAGCCCAACCTCATCGCCCAGGAGCGGAACCAGTACGGCATGCCGTCGGGGATCTTCTCCGGCGGCTCGGGCACCGCCGATCCTCCCGAGGTGGTCCCCGCGTGGGTCGCGGACGTGCTCCGCTCCGCCGGCTACGACGCGCGCATCGGCGAAGACGCGGCCCTCCCCCGCGTCCACGTGAAGCTGCTCGCGGTGTGGGGCGACGGCCAGCCGATCATGGGCATCGAGCGGCACAACTTCACGCTCAGCACGGAGATCTCGGTCTACCCCGTCGGCGCGACCGAGCCCGCCTACTCCGTGCCCGTCACCGCCACCTCGGGGGTGACGACCGTGATCATGCGGTTCAACGACAAGTTCGAGGCGGGCTTCGTGCGCCTGTTCGGCGAGGGCACCAAGATCCTCGCGATCGCCATCGGCACCGAGCAGTTCCAGGCCGCGATCCCGGGGGGGAACCCCGCCGCCGCGGCCGACGCCGCCGAGAACCTCGGCAAGAAGGCGAAGGACGCGGACAAGGCCGTCGTGCAGGCCGGCTCGGGCGGGATGGGTGAGAAGGCGGAGGCCCCGAACCGGACCGCCGAAGACAACCCGGCGCCCTGCAAGAGCTGGGACCCGGACGTCGCCTACTGGGGCTGCAAGCCCTCGATCATCAACCTCGTCCTCGGCGGCGTCGGCGTCGGCCTGCTCATCGGCGGAGACCAGTGGGCCCGCTCCCTGGCCGAGGCGCGCCTGGGCACGGACCTGCCCACGGTCATGTCGACCCTGAACTCCGTGGACCACCTCCCCCCGAGCGCGAACCCGGACGCCGAGGCCCTGGACGTCGTGCAGGGCTACGGCTCGGAGCTGCTCTTCCTGTGGGGCATGCAGTTCGTGGTGCCGTCGTTCGGCGTGGGCATCCCCGGCATCGTGATGGGCGCGGCGGGGGCCGACATCCAGACCATGAAGGCGGCGGGCGGCATCCTCTCGGCGCCCACCATGATCCCCACCGGCGCGGCCCACATCGTCCGCTTCGCCAACTACTACGTCCCCGCGTTCGAGCGGAACCAGGACCCGGCGTTCGAGGACCGCGTGTGGCACGTGCCGATGGGCGTCGCGTCCCTCGCCGCGGGCATCGCCGACATCACCGTGGGCACCATCCACCTCGTGGGCGGCATCCTGTACGCCACCGGCACCTGGGAGGCCAGCGCCGAGGACCCCGGCATCATGCCGCCCCTCGCGGGCAGCGAGCGGAACCTCAAGAACCGGTCCGCGCTGATGGTGCCGTACGTCGCGCCCAACGACCGCGGCGGCGTGTCCTTCGGCCTCGTCGGGACCTGGTAGCGGAGCTCACATCAGGCCGGGTCGTCGCGGAGGAGCGCGGCGACCCGGTCCGCGTCGTCGGCGCGACCGACGGCCTTCCACTGATCCCGCGCCATCACGCGCACGTCGCGGGCCCGGGCCGAGTGCCCCGCCGCGGCGGCGAGCGCCCCCGCGTCCTCCAGCGACTCGGCGACCTCCGCGTGGAACTCGCTGCGCCCCCGCAGCAGCCGCCGGGCGAGCGCGTACTGCTCGTCCCAGCCGCGCCAGTCCTCCCGCCGCGCCGCGCACCGCAGCGTCAGCAGACGAACGACCCCCTCCTTGGCGGGCAGCTCCCGCCGCGCGAACGCCTCCGCGACGCCCTCCAGCGCGGCCCACGCCTCGTCCAGCCGCCCCCGCTCCAGCTGCACCAGGCCCAGGTTGAGCGTCGGGTAGATCGCGTTGCGTCCGCTGCGCCCGAGGATGTCCGCGGCGGCCCGGTAGTGCGCCTCCGCGGCGTCCAGATCGCCTCGCATGCGGGCGATCTCCCCGAGGTTCATCCGGTTCAACCCGACGTTCTGGGGGATGCCGTGTCGCTCCGCCAGGGCGAGGGACTCCTCGATGAACTCCTGGGCCGCCTCCAGGCGCCCGTCGCGGATGCCGACCAACCCGCGCAGGTTCACCGCGTTGCAGTACGCGACCACGTCCTCGTCGGGGTCCATGTCCCGCAGGGAGGCCGCCAGGACGGCGTCCGCCGAGGCCGTCTCGCCCAGGTTCATGTAGGCCGCGGCCAGCGCCTCCCGGGCGAACTGGCGGATGTTGCTGTTGCCGTCCTCCGTCGCGGTGCGCTCGCCGGCGCGGAACTCCTCGATGGACTCGCGCGCCATGCCCTCCCGCTCCAGCTCGTAGCCGCGCCAGAGGTGCACGGCGGGGCGCAGGGTGGAGCCCGGCAGGCGGGCGTGCGCCTCGGCCCGGGCGACGACCTTGCGGAACTCGGGCAGCAGACCGAGCGTCCACAGGGCCTCGCCGCGCACGCGAATGCCTTCGGCGCGACGGGGGTCGGCGGGGGGCGCCCCGGCGTGGTCGAGGGCGTCGTCGAGGTCGTCGAGGATCGAGCAGGCGGCGGCCGCGTCGCCGGCGATCCGCAGGGCGATCGCGCCCTCCAAGAGGAGGCCGATGGCGTCCGCCCAGCGACCCGCCCCCGCCAGGTGCCGGCCCACGCGGTGCGGGGCGGCGCGGCCCTCCAGGACCTCCGCGCAGACCCGGTGGTGGTCGCGGGCGCGGCCCCCGTCGACGGCCTCCTGGACGAGCGCCTCCCGGAGCATGCCGTGCACGAAGCTCCACCCCCGCCCGCCGGGATCGACGCGCGCGAGGCGGCGACCCACCAGGCGCTCCAGCAACCCGGGGGCGGGCTCGGCGTCCGCCCGCGCGCAGGCAGCGGCCCACTCGGCCGGGTCCACGTCCACGCCCAGGACGGCCGCCAGCTCCAGGGCCCGGGCGTCGCCGTCCCCGCCCACGCCCTCCAGGTACGACGACCAGAGCGTGCGCAGATCGGGGGGCAGCGCGGTGTCCGCGGCGTCGGCCAGCCGCAGCCCGCCCTCCCCCGGCTCCAACACCCCGCGCCCGACCCAGTCGGCCACGAGCTGCACCGCGAACAGGGGGTTCCCGGAGGTCCGATCCGTGAGGCGACGAACCAGGGGGACGTCGAGCCCGAGGATCGCGCGCACCAGGTCCTCCGACTCGGCGTCGCCGAGGGGATCGAGGGGCAGCGCGCCGCAGCGGGCCGAGGCGCGGAGCCGCTCGAGGGCGCGCACCGACGCCTCCGCGCGGGCTAGGGCCTCGTCCTGCACCACCACGACGTACAGGACCGTCGGGCTCTCCGGGTCGGCGATCGCGGCGCGCACGAACTCCACGGCGGGCACGCCCCACTGCGCGTCGTCCACCACCACGATCGCGGGGCGGTCCCGGGCGACGGCGGCGAGGCGGCGGCGCAGCAGCGCCCATCGCGCGTCGCGGGTGCGGAGGGCGGGAGGGAGCTCCGCGCCGTCTCCCGTGATGAGCACCTCCAGGGACGCGCGCTCGGCGGCGGCGGCGTCGCTCGGCAGCTCCACGCGGAGGCGCTCGGCCAGCTCCTCACGCCCCCCGCCCAGGCAGCGCCAGTGCCGGGCCAACATGGCGAAGAGCCCGTCGCCGGGCCCGGGGGAGGCGGCGTGGCGCGCCGTGAGGGCTTCGGCCGCGCCGGACTCCCGAGCGACGCGGGCGAACCGCTCGGTGAGCCTCGACTTTCCCGTGCCCGACGGCCCCGACACGACCACCGCCCGGGCCCGTCGCTCGGTGCGCACCGACGCCAACGCGGCTCCCAGGGCGGCCATCTCCGGGGCCCGACCCACGAAGGGGACGGGCCGCATGCCGAAGAGACCCAGCCCCGCGTCGCGCAGGGGATCGCGCCCGTCCCCGGGGGCGTCCGATGCGCCGAGGGCGGCGGCGGCGGGGGGAAAGGGAGCGGCGGCTCCCGGGTTCGGGAGGCGCACGCCTACGGGGACCCGGGGACCAGGGGTCGCGTCGATCGTCTCGGTGGGGAAGTCCTCGCCGGCGACCTCCGCGGCCACCCCGGGCGTCGAATCGCCGAGGGCGCGAAGGGCGTGCGCGGCGTCCGCGGCGAACGCGGGCCGGTCCCGCGGCGCTTTCGCCATCAGGCGCAGGATCCACCCCCCCAGGCCGGGGGGGACCGGGAAGCGCGGCGCGAGGGCCGGCGGCCTCGCCTGACGGTGCGCGATCCCGGCGGCGAGGAAGTCCTTCGTCGGGAAGGGGACCCGCCCCGTGACGAGCCACACCGCGAGGCAGCCCGCGGCGTAGAGGTCGGTCCACGGTCCCTCGAGCCACGGTCGGCCGAGGAACTGCTCCGGCGCCATGAACGCGGGCGTCCCCCGCACCGTGCCCCCCGGGGCCGCGCCGCCCCCCACGCGGGCGATCCCGAAGTCGGCCAGCCGGAGCACGTCGGGGTCCTCCCCCCGCCCGAAGAGCAGGTTGGCGGGCTTGATGTCCCGGTGCAGCACCCCCGCCGCGTGCGCGTGGCCGAGCGCAGAGAGCAGATCGAGCAGGATGCGCCGGGACGCGGGCCAGTCGAGGCGGTCCCGGCGGTCCTGCAGGCTGCCCCCGGCCGCCAGCTCCATGGCCATCCACGGCGCGCCCTCGGCCCAGCGACCGCCCGACCGCTCGGCGGCGGCGGCGTCGACGACCCCGCGGTCGAGCGGAGGCACGATGTGGGGGTGGCTCAGGCCCGCGACGGCGCGGACCTCATCCCAAAACGCGGTGAGCGACGCCTCGTCCGAGGCCCGCCCCGGGGAGAGCAGCTTGATGGCGACCCGGAGCCCGGACCGCCGATGCACGCCCCTCCAAACGACGCCCATCCCGCCCGCGCCCAGAGGCTCCAAGGCCTCGAAGGCGCCCAACGGGATGGGCAGCGGCCTCCCGGGGAGGTCTTCGGGACTTCGAACCGGGACTAACCCGGGTTCTCGGCGCGGTACTCCTTGATGGCGTCCGCGACCTTGCTGGGATCGATGCCGCCCTTGTCGTCGTGCATCGTCCCGATCATGTCCTTGGCCTGGCGCAGCGTGGCGATGGCCTGGGCCCGCGACTCGACGCGCTTGCTGTCGAGGGAGTCCGTCATGAGCGGGATGACCACGGCCTCGTGGCGGTGGACCATCAGGTGGGTGAACCCGTCCTTGATGTCCCAGGGCAGGGACGTCTTGTAGTGGGCCATCATCTCGTCCACCAGCGCCGGCGTCAGCTTGGCGCGGTAGCCCGCGATCTTGTCGAAGTCGCCCGACTTGAACGCGCCGAAGGCGCCGTCGATGAGATCGTCGTGATCGCCGCGGGGGCTGTTCTCGCCCAGCTTGGCCGACACCTCGGCGGCGGAGCCTGCGGTCTCGTCGGGGTCGCCCGCGGTGGCGGGGGCGTCGTCGGCGGCCGGCGCGGCGTCCGTGGCGGCCGCTTCGCCCTCGGCAGCGGCCTCGCCCTCGGCGGCGGCCTCACCGTCGGTGGCCGCGGCGTCGGCGGCAGGGGCGGCGTCCGCGGCGGGCGCAGCAGCGGGGGGCGCGGTCGCGGCCGGAGCAGCGGGCGCGGCGCTGCCTGCGCCGGGGTCGGCGGGGGGGCAACCGGGCAGCGCGAGCAGGGCCGCGACGGCCACGAGGCTGGGGAGGAGTCGGGAGGACGTGGGTCGAGTGAAGATCGTCATTGGCGAAGATTGCCAAATCGGGCGCGACCGCGCACGCCGCGCGGCGACTATCGCTCGGACCAGCGGATCATCCCCTCGATGTTCCCCTTGAGCACCGAGGCTGCCCCCGCGTCCGCGCCCTTGGTGAGCGCGGCGAACTTCAGGCGCCCGACGTCGGCCTTGCGCGGCGCCGAGCTGAGCGCGTACCCCACCGCGTCCGCCCGCAGGAGCCAGCAGCCGACGTTGTACTCGGACCGGGCCCCCTCCTTCTTGTTCAGGGCGTCCGTGCCGGGGTGCTGGTGCCAGGCGAGCACCCGCCAACCGTCGCGCTCGCCGAGATCCTGGAGCACCAGCTCGTGGTGCACCGCGCCGACCAGCGGCAGCTTGATGCGCTGGTAGAAGCGGACCGACTGCGGGGGCGAGCAGGACGCGTCCGGCACGGTCCGGCACTCGTCCACGAACTCGATGTTCCCGCGGTAGGCGTCCACGTTCATGATCCGCGACGCCATGGCGTCCACGTTCACGGCCCGCGGCAGGATCCCCACGCCCTCGTTGGTCGGGCGCCCGGAGTGCCGCCAGGACTTCCACTGGAAGCCTCGATCCGAGGGCGGCAGGTTGCTGAAGACACGATCGACGAAGGCAGCGCTGGACATGGCGGGAGTGTACGCGGCGCGGCCTCACCCCGCGACGCCCGGGGCGACCGCTCCGCGCGGTGCTAGATTCCTGCCATGTCCTTCAGTCGCCGTCGTTTTCTGGGGACGGGGTCCGCCGCGCTGGCGTCCCTGGCCTGGGGGTGCGCCCCGGCCGACTCGGCCCGGTCCACCGGCGGGCTTCCCTGGGGGGCCCCGCTCTCCGCCCGCGAGGACGAGTCCCTGCTCGCCGCCGCGACGCGCCCCGACGGCATCTTCGAGTTCTATCTCTTCGGCGGACTGAACGCCTGGGACACCTTCTACGTCGTCCCCGAGTTCGGCGACCCCGCGGGGGGCAGCGCGCGCCCGAACACGATGTGGTGGACGTATCAGACGGGCCCGGACAGCGTCCCTCAGCACTTCAACCGCTGCGGCGGCGACGGCCGGGAGATGCTTCAGCCGTTCGGACCCGACTCGGCGGGCCGGACCGTGCACCTGGGGCCCTGGGTCCTGGCCCTCCGCGACCGCCCGGACATCCTCCGACGCATGCGGATCTTCGCGATGCGCCACGACCAGGTGCCCCACCAGGGCGGCAACCCGATCAGCCTCGGCGGGCATCGCCTCGGCAACCCCCGGCTCGCCGGGACGGCGGCGCACGTGCAGCGGTTCCACCAGGAACGGCGGACGCCCGGTCGGTCGGCGCCCTTCTCCTCCGTGCTCCTGCCCCGCGGGCGCGACGTCCCCGGGAACAACGCCGACGCCGCCGCCGCGATCGGGCTGCACACTGGCGACGCGCGCCCCCTCGTCCTGTGGCTCAACTCGACCCCGGACTTCGCCGAGAAGCTCGAGCGCAAGGGGTTCCGGGACCACGTCGACGCCGCGGACGCCCTGGTCGACGCCTACACGACCGACTTCGCCCGCCGGATCGTCGACCCCCGCACCGAGGCGCTCACCCGGGCTCCGGTGCTGGACGAGTACGTGGGCGCCCGCGCCGGGGCCCGCAGCGCCGCCGAGCTCTTGGACATCCTCCCCCTGGACGCCATGCGCGCCCCCTCCGGAACGTCCTGCGAGGCCGAGACGGACAACGATCTCACCAGCGCCGGCCTCGAGTTCGGGCGGCGCCTCCTCCTGCACCCCGAGCAGCCCGCGAAGTACGTCGTCAGCGTCGACGGCGGGTTCCTGCCGGCGACGGGCGGGGCCTCCTACGACACCCACAGCCTCCACGTCGTGGAGTCGGCCAGGAACGTCACCCACGCCATGCGCGCCCTCGCCGCGCGCATCAACGAGCCCGGCGAGGGCGATCCCGACAAGTTCGACCTCGACCGTCACACCATCCTCATCACGAGCGAGTTCGGTCGCACGCCGTACCGCGAGGGCGACACCGGGTTGGACCACTGGCCCGGCGGCTACGTGCAGATGGCGATCGGCGGGTGGGTCGGCGAGGACCAGGCGGGCGTGATCGGGGCGATCGGCGAGGACGGCTACGCCACGGACTGGATCACCCCCGCGGAGTTCCGCGCGGCGACCCTGCTGAGCCTCGGCATCTGGCCGTTCACCCCCGAGGCGTTCGCGGTGGGCGACGTGCGCGAGGGCGACACGGAGATCGAGTCGGCGCGCTGGCTGCGTGAACACGTCCTGGGTGTGCGCGCGTGAGGCGCGTGGTCGTCCTGCTCGGGACGCTCGTCCTCGCCGCGGGGATGGCCCTCACGCCGAGCTGTCCCCTCCCGGATCCGATCCTCGAGAACGACGCGGGAGACGCCGCCTGGGTGGAGCGCGCGACGCTGTTCCTGTGGGGGCGGCGGACGGAGTCGCCCCGAGAGGCGGCCGTCCTCACCAGGCTCGTGGAGCAGTCGGATCGAGCGTCCGTCGCTCGGGCGATGCTGCGGTCGCCCGAGTACATCGAGCGGTGGCAGGACTTCGTCTACGACGCCCTGGCCGTGCCCCGCGCGGGGGATCGCGCCCGCAGCGTCTGCTGGGACGTCTCGTTGCTGGACGAGCACCCGGGCACCGCCCTCGCCGTCCACGTCCGGGACGCGAGCGCCGCGGACGCGGGCTCCTTCGCGCAGGAGTTCACCCTCCGCGACCTGACGCGCAGCACGCTCGAGCTCGACGACCTGAGCGTGATCTACCGGGCCGCCCTCTTCCCGCCCCTCACCACCTGGTTCGAGCCCCCCAACCTCCTGGAGGCCGCAGCGGAGCGACGGATGATGGCCGAGTCGTTCGTCCGCACCCACCTCGACCGCAACCTGGAGTGCCTGCCCTGCCACAACTCCGAGGCGTCGGTGACGGACGCGGGGGACCCGGAGATCGACCGATCCTGGCCCCTCCCCGGGCACGTGGAGGCGGGCGTCTTCGGGGTGAGCGAGGGCCGCGACATCAACGACCTCGCGCTCCACTTCCGTCGTCGCGGCGTGGTCTTCGGGTTCGGCTTCGACGACAGCCCCGCGCCGAACCGCGACTACGCGGACGTCGTGCTCGACGGCTGCACCCCGAACCCCGACCAGGCGGGCTGCCTCGGGTGCGGCTGCGAAGAGACCGTCTGCGCTCAGGACCCGAGCTGCTGCGCCGACTCGTGGACGGAGGCGTGCGCCGAGGCCTGCGTCGTCTCGGGTGAGCCCTGCCGGGCGCCGCTCCCCGAGGGCTTCGACGGGTGCGGCGCCGTCCTCGGGGGCTCGGGAGGCTGCGACGGGTGCGCGTGCGAGGAGGAGGTCTGCGAGGCCGATCCCGCGTGCTGCGAGGAGCTCTGGGACGGGTTCTGCGCGCTCAACTGCCGCGAGCGGTATCCGCGGTGCCCCTGGTACGCCGAGGCCCACCTCGCCGACGCCGTGGCGCCCTGGGGCTGGCACCTCGAGTGCGGGATCTTCGACGCGCCCGAGGACGTGGCCGACGACATCTCCGGGACGTCGGGCTTCTTCGTGCGCGACACGGGCGCGGCCGCCTCGATGTGGGATCTCGAGGCGTCCCTCGCGCGCGGCGTCGAGCGGGTGCGGGCGCGGGGCCTGGTCGTGGCCGACGACGGCACCGTGGACGGGGAGGCCGGCTTCGCCTGGCTGGTGGGCATGGGCATCGCCGACCGGGTGTGGAAGGAGGCGTTCGGCGCGCGCCTCACCCTGTCCCATCACCTCGCCCGCAACATCGACCAGCGAGACCGCCTGATGGCGCTCACCACCGCGTTCGTGCGGGGCGGCTTCTCCCTGCGCGACCTCCTGGTCCGGGTGGTGGAGGATCCCCTCTTCAACCAGCGCTCCCCCGCGGCCGTCGAGGCGACGTCGCCGTACTACCTCCCGCCCGTGCTCGATCCGTGGACGATCGAGGAGGACGAGGAGACCGTGCGCGGAAACACCGTCGCGGACGGCCTGCACGTCCTCTCCCCGCGGGTGCGGCTGCGCGCGGTCGAGCACGCCCTCGGCTGGGAGCCCGGGCCGTCGTTCGCGGTCTTCGAGACGGACTTCCACAACAAGCTCTACAGCGGGATCGGCGTGTTCCTGAAGGACAGCGAGCCCGGCTTCGACGCCCAGGGGCTGCAGCCGATGCTGACGTGGGAGCAACACGTCGGCGGGTGCCGAGACCCGGGTCACCGCCCGGAGGGGCCGGGCTGCGAGGCCGGTACGGAGCCCGGCTGCGGCGGATGCGATTGCGCCGAGATCGTGTGCCTGCGGACGCCCGCGTGCTGCGAGGACGCGTGGACGGAGCAGTGCGCCGAGGACTGCCGCCTCACCGGCAGCTGCTTCGACGGACCCAGCGATCCCGACGACTGGATCGCCGCGCTGGTCGCCGAGATCGAGCGGCGCACCGAAGCCGGCACCGGGACCACCTGGGAGCAGGCGATCGCGACGCTCAAGGGTCGCCTCGTGGGCGAGCCCTGGCTCCTCGACGACGCCGAGCGCGCCGCCACCGAGGCGCTGCTGGGCCACGCGCTCACCGATCGGCCCACGGGGGACGTGGAGGAGCCCCTGCGCCGGGTCTGCGGCGCCCTCCTCATGAGCCCGCAGTTCCTCCTTCAGGGGCTGCCCCCCACGGACGCCCCCGAGGAGCCCACGGCCCCCATCGTGGTGCCGGGGACGAGCTTCCAGGAACATTGCGAGGCGCTCGCGGTCGCGATGTACGCGGACGGCTCCTTGGATTGCTCGTCCGGTGGCGCGGTCTTACGCTGACCTGAAACCCCCGCACGGAGTGTCGAACACTGCACATGCATCGCACCCACCTCCCCCGCCTGCTCGCCGTCGCCCTCTGCCTCCTCGTCCTCGCCCCGGCGTCGGCGATCACGGCCTCCGCCCCGCTCCGCGCGGGCAAGCTCGACAAGTCCGTCGGCATCACCGCGGACATGCTGCTGGGCGCCTACCACTACGCCGCCCAGACCGGCAGCGCGGACCTCGGATCCCGCACCCTGCAGCAGTACATCGACGCCCTGGACCCCTCCCACTCGGTCTTCCTCGCCTCCGACGTGGCCCGATTCAGCTCCGAGAACGCGGGCCCGCCCGGCGCCTCCCTGGACCTCGCCTTCGACATCCAGCGCACGTTCGTCCTGCGGGTGCGCGAGCGGGTCGAGCACATCCTCGAGTACGTCCACGCCGCGCACGACTACTCCCTCGAGGAGAGCCGCTCCCTGCCGGACGAGAACACCCCGTTCCCGCAGACCGACGCGGAGTCCCACGAGCGCTGGCGCCTCCGAATCAAGGACGAGCTGCTGCGGCTCACGCTCGCGGGGGGCGAGGACGTGAACCCCGTGGAGGTGCTGACCGAGCGCTACACCAACTTCCGCCGCGACGTCGAGGAGATGGAAGCGGTGGACGTGCGCGAGGCGTGGATCAGCGCGATCGCGCGGTGCTACGGACCGCACTCCGAGTATCTGGCGCCGATGACGCGCGAGAACTTCGACATCAACATCGGCAACACCTTCGAGGGCATCGGCGCGTCGCTGTCCCGGCGGGGTGAGCACACCAAGATCGAGGAGCTGATCCCGGGCGGGCCCGCCCAGCGCAGCAAGAAGCTGTTCAAGGGCGACCGCATCGTGGGCGTGGGCCAGGCGACGGGGCCGCTCAAGAGCGTCGTGGGGCTCAAGCTCGACAACGTCGTGAAGCTGATTCGCGGCGCCCGCGGGACGGCCGTGCGTCTGCGCATCCTGCCCGCCGGGGCGACCGACGCGGGCACCACGAAGGTCGTGCGGCTGGTGCGCGACAAGGTCGAGCTCACCGAGCGCGACGCGTCCCTGGAGCTGCGCGACGTGCCCACCTCCGCGGGCGCGTCCATGAAGCTCGCGGTCATCGACGTCCCCGCCTTCTACATCGACTCGGACGCCGTCCGTCGGGGCGACCCCGAGGCGAATCGTGTCTCCACGGACGTGGAGAAGCTGCTCGTCGAGGCCGAGGCCGGCGGGGCGAAGGGCGTGCTCGTGGACATGCGCTACAACGGCGGCGGCTCCCTCGACGAGGCGGTGGCGCTGGCCGGGCTGTTCGTCGACGCCGGCCCGATCGTCCAGGTGCGGGACACCTTCGACAAGGTCGACGTGCTCGACGACCCCGACCCCTCGATCAAGTACTCCGGGCCCGTCGTGGTGCTCACCGGCCCCTTCACGGCGTCCGCCGCCGAGATCTTCGCGGCCGCGCTCCAGGACTACGGACGGGGCCTCGTGGTGGGGGCCCCCGCGACCCACGGCAAGGGCACGGTGCAGTCCTTCTACGGCCTGGACGAGCAGGTCCAGCGCTACGTCGGAGCCCTCCCCGAGGAGGGGGCGGGCGCCCTGAAGATGACGATGTGGAAGTTCTATCGGGTCAGCGGCGGCAGCACGCAGCTCAGGGGCGTGCAGGCGGACATCGTGCTGCCGAGCCGCTGGGACGGCGCCGAGCTGGGCGAGCGCACGCTGCCCGGGGCCCTCCCGTGGGACTCGATCAGCGCCGTGAAGCATCGGTCGTACTCGGACGTCGACCGCGAGCGGATCGAGGCGTGGGCGCAGGCGTCGCGGGAGCGGGTCGCGAGCGACGCCGGGTTCGCCGCCGTGGGTCGCCTCGTGGACCGCCTGCGCGCCGACCGAGACCGCACCGTCATCAGCCTGAACCGGGCGCAGCGGGAGGCGGAGCTCGAGCAGGCCGAGAAGGAGAATCAGGCCACGCGCTCGGCCCTGGGTCTGTCCGAAGAGGACGAGCTCCCGGACGTCAGCCTCGAGGAGAGCCTGCGCATCCTCGCCGACGTGCTCACGACGAGCTGAACCTCGGCTACCAGCCCACGTTGGCGCCCGTGCAGGCGTCCCACCACATCGAGATGAACGCCTCGGGGAGGTCCGGGCGCTCGATCCTCAGGTAGTCGATCGCCCGGCGCTCGATGCGGAACCGCGGCGCGACCTCGCAGACGGCCTTCGTCCACGCGGAGGACCCGCGGGGGTCGTCCAGGGCGACCAGCAGGAGGGCGGGGTCGCCGGGCAGCAGATCGAGCACCTCGACGTCGCCGGGGACCGCCCGGATCGTGTTCAGCAACGCCTCGGGGCCCGCGATGAGCAGGTGGACGGGGCCTTCGCTCGCGACGCCTCCGAGGCGCAGGCTCTGCTCCAGGCGCACCGCCACCGGGGATCCCCACATGCGATCGCCGGCGGTCCCGAACTCGACCCACCCGCCCCGGGACGTCTGCTGGGCGACGGACGCGATGCGGGCGTGATCGGCGGGCGTCGGTGCCGGGGGTCCCCAGGGGAGCGCGCCCGCCAGCAGGACCGCCGCGGCGGGGACGGCGACCATCCAGGCGGGCCCGCGCGGACCCACGACGTACGTGGCCGCGACCGCCACGGCCGTCACCACCGCCGGGGCCGCGATGCGCCAGTGGTAGGGCTGCAGGTAGTCCATCGCCGCGCCCGTGGCCGCGAGGCCCAGGACGACGCCCGCCGCCGCCGCCACCGCCGGGCGCGCCCGCTTCACGAGGGCCGCGGGGACGAGCAGCGCGAGGAGGAGCAGCCAGCCCGCGCCGTCGTGGTCGGGGATGCCCCCCAGCGACGCGAGGACCGTCGCGAGGCCGCCCTCCCCCGTCGCGTTGCCGCCCGGGATCGCGGCGAGCGCGGACGGATCGAACGTCCCCGAGTCGAAGGCGGGCTCGGCCAGCTGCCGCAACCGGAGGACCCCGAGCCCGGCGGCGACCAGCAGGCCCGTCGCGATCCCGAGACGAGACCGCGGGCCCGCCTTTCGGAAAGCGACGGCCGCGAGCACCAGCGCGGGCAGCAGGTAGGCGACGGCCAGGGGGTGGCACATCATGGCCAGGGGCACGGCGACCAGGCCCGCCCCGGCCCACCCGGGGCGCCTCGCCGCCAGGGCGAACGCGGCCACCACCACCGCCGCGAGCTCGATGGACAGGTAGCCCTGGTATCCCGACTCGAGCGTCTGTCGCAGCCCCGCGGAGAACGTGAGGGAGGCCCCGGCGGCCAGGGCGACGGCCCGGGACGTCGCGGGCAGGGGCCCCGCGGTGAGCGCGCGGACGGCGAGGTAGCTGAGCGGCCCCACGAGGGCCTGCGCGACGAACCGCGCGGCGTACGCGTCTTCGAGGGAGTCGGCGAGGGCCACGAACGGGACGTACGCCCAGTACAGGGCGGGCCCCGACTCGGGGGCGTGGGACCGGGGCAGCCACCCCGCCCCGCCGAGGATCGTGGCGGCCTTCCAGTACGGCCCCACGCTGTCGCCGTTCACCAGCGCCGCGCCGAGCCGCCCCAGGCGGAGGTGCGCGCCGACCCCGAACAGCAGGAGGACCGACGCCGCGTCGATCCCGAAGTCCCGCGCGGCGGAGGCCTTTGTCACGGGGTGGATCGTAGAGATAGATTCAGGCTCATGCCGAGATCGCTCCTCTCCCGACGCGGGGTCCTCACCGCCGGCGCCGCCTCGCTGCTCGCCGCGCCGTTCCTGCGCCTGCTCACAGGCACCGCCCGCGCCGACGGGGCCCTCGCCAAGCGCCTCCTCGTCTACTTCACCCCCAACGGCACGATCCCCGGACGTCTCTGGCCCTCGGGCGGCGAGACGGGGTTCACCTTCGGGGCAGGCGACTGCCTCGAGCCGCTGGAGGCGGTCCGCGACAAGGTCACGATCATCAAGGGCCTGCAGTTCCACAACGCCACCAACCACGAAGGCGGGATGGCGGCGATGCTCACCAACGGGGGCGGCTCGTCCAGCGAATCCCAGGGGATGTCCCTCGACCAGTTCGTGGCGTCGCGCATCGGGGGCGGGACCCGCTTCACGTCCCTCGAGTTCGGGGTGCAGACGAGCGCCTGGGGCGGGAGCGCGCAGACCCGGATGAGCTACTCGGGTCCGGGCACGTTCGTGACCCCGGACGACAGCCCCGCGCACGCGTACCAGCGCATGTTCGGCGACCTGCTCGGCGGGGAGAGCGCGATCGAGCGACTGCGGGCTCGGCGCACCGGCATCGTCGACCTCGCGTCTCGGGAGCTGGTGGACCTGCACCGTCGTGTGGGCGCGGAGGAGCGCGTCAAGCTGGAGGCCCACATCGAGGCGCTGTCGGCCATGGAGCAGGGGCTCTCGCAGACCACGACCTGCGAGCCCGGCGACGCCCCGAGCGTCCCCGGCGGCGTCTGGGACAACGACGCGTTCCCCACCATCGCGACGTCCCAGATGGACCTCGCCGTCACCGCGCTGGCCTGCGGGATGACGAACGTCGCCTCGATCCAGATGGCTCACACCGTGAGCCCCGTCGTCTTCAGCTGGCTGGGCGTGAACGAGGGCCACCACAGCCTCAGCCACACGGACGACGGCAACCTCGCGGGCGTCGCGGACTACGTCGCCGCGGAGCGCTGGTTCGCCGAGCGGTTCGTCGAGCTCGTGCAGGCGCTGGACGCGCTGCCGGACCCCGAGGGCGAGGGCTCGCTGCTCGACACGACGGTCGTCCTGTGGGCCCAGGAGATGGGCGACGGCCGACTCCACGTCTGCACCGACGTGCCGTTCGTGGTGGCGGGCGCGCCCGAGTGCTTCCCCGGCGGCCGCTTCCTGGACGTGGGCCCGACGAACCACGCCCACCTCCTCGTGTCGCTGTGCCGGGCCTTCGGCCTCCCCAACGAGACGTACGGCGACCCGGCCGCCGGCACCGGCCCGCTCGCGGGGCTGCCGGCATGAGGCGCCTCCCCCTGCTGTCCCTGCTGCTCCTCCTGGGCTGCCCCGAGACGCCCGAAGAGCTGCCCGTCCTGGGCGACTGCCCGACCCTCGAGGACTTCTTCGCCGTCCGCGTGCAGAGCGAGATCCTCACGCCGATCTGCTCGGCCTGCCACACCCCCGGAGGCGCCGCCGAAGACACCCGCTTCGTGCTCGATCCCGAGGCGGGCCTCACGGGCAACCTCCCGATGCTGCGGACGCTCGCGGTGTCGACCGAGGACGGCGACTCCCTGCTCCTCCTCAAGCCCACGGACACCCACCCGGACGGCCACGGCGGGGGGCGCGTCCTGTCCCCGGACACCGCCGACTACCGCGTGCTGCTCGAGTTCGTGGGCCGCGTGACGGGCGCGGTGGACGACTGCGGCGAGGGCACGATCCACGGCCCCGGCGTCGTCGACTGCAGCGACGGTCAGGTCCCGGGCCCCCGGCTCCTGCGGCGGCTCACGCACCCCGAGTACGGCAGCACCGTGCGCGATCTGCTCGGCACCACGGCGCGCCCCGAGGAGGGCTTCGCGGCGGACAACGAGGTGGCGGGCTTCACCAACCACGCCCGGGCCTTGGTGGTCCCGCCGCTGCTCGTGGACCAGTACCGGGAGGCCGCCGAGGCGCTCGCGGACGAGGCCGTCACCACCCGGCTGGGGAGCCTGCTGCCCTGCTCGCCGGGCGCGGGCGAGGCGTGCGCCGAGGAGTTCATCGAGGCCTTCGGACGTCGCGCGTTCCGTCGCCCGCTCGACGAGGCCGACGTCGGGCGCTACCTGGAGGTCTGGCAGGCCGCTCACGACGACCCCGCGGACGGCGCGGACCCCTTCACCGAGGGCATCCGCTGGACGGTCGCGGCGATGCTCCAGTCCCCGCACTTCCTGTACCGCTCGGAGCTGGGCGCGCGGGACGGCGACGTGTTCGCGCTGTCGCCCTGGGAGATCGCCGCCGAGCTGTCCTACCTGGTGGTCGGCACGACCCCGGACGACGCCCTGCTGGACGCCGCCGCGGACGGCACGCTCATAGGCCCCGAAGGCCTCGCCGCCCAGCTCGAGCGGCTCCTGGCGGACCCGCGGGCGACCCCCTCGGCGCTGCGCTTCTTCGGGGTGTGGCTGCACACCGATCGCCTCGCCATCGTGCCCAAGGATGCGGACACGTACCCCGATCTCACGCTCGACGTGCGCGCCGCGATGGCGGGTCAGAACGAGCGGCTGATCGCCGACGCGCTCACCTCGGGCGCGGCCCTGGACGACCTCCTGCTCGCCGACCACGCCTTCCTCACCGACGGCCTCGCCGCCTACTACGGACTGGACGCGGGCGAGGACGAGGCCGACGTCGACGGGTACCGCCGCGTGGACCTCACGGGGACGCCCTACGGCGGGCTCCTCCTCGACGGCGCGATGCTCACCACCCACGCCCTGCCCACCAGCAGCTCCCCGATCCACCGGGGCGTCATCGTGCGCGAGCGGCTGCTCTGCCAGGACCTGCCGCCGCCCCCCGCGAACCTGGACACGTCGCCTCCCGAGGTGGACCCGGGGCTCTCCACCCGCGAGCGGTACGCCGCCCACTCCGAGGTCCCCGAGTGCGCGGCCTGCCATCGGCTCATCGACCCCATCGGCTTCGGCTTCGA
The DNA here is from genome assembly GCA_964620495.1 of uncultured Rickettsiales bacterium. Taxonomy (GTDB): domain Bacteria; phylum Myxococcota_A; class UBA796; order UBA9615; family UBA9615; genus CAZEKB01. Next base: position 19,474 of record CAZUHI010000075.1, read on the forward strand.
GCACTTCGACGGCGCCGGGGTGTGGCGCGCCACGGACGGCCCTCACGACGTCGATCCCAGCGGGGTCGTCGAGGACCTGGGCGGGGGCGCGGATCTGCGCGACGTCGCCTTCGCCGACATGGCCTCGCTGGCGCAGGTGCTCGCCGACGCGCCCGAGGTGGAGCGGTGCTACGCCCGCCAGTGGATGCGGTACGGGACGGGGCTCGGCGAAGAAGACGGGCTGGCCTGCAGCGCCGAGCCCGTGGGCGCGGCCGTGACCGACGCCGGGGGCCGACTTGACTCGGTGTTCGCCGCCCTGCTCGGCACCCCGCACTTCACCCTGCGCCTCGGCGGCGACGAGGAGCTCGACGGGCCCGCCGCGGGCGCCGAGGGCATCCCGCCCCTGGGTGACGACGACGACGACGACGACGACGCGGGCGACGACGACGACGCGGCGGGCGGCGCCACCGGCGTGCTGAGCGTCGACGACGACTGGGGCACCGGCTACTGCGCGACCGTGGTGGTCACGAACGACACCGGCGGAGACCTCACCTGGGAGGTCACGCTCACCATCGACGGCGCCATCACCACGATCTGGAACGCCGAGTACACCGACCTGGGCGCCGGGTCCCACAGCTTCGTGGGGGTGGCCTGGAACGGTGTCCTCGGCGGGGGGGGCACGACGGAGTTCGGCTTCTGCGCCCAGCGCTGATTCCCGTGAGATCGGGCTTGACCGCCTCGACCTCCCCCCCGTAGTTTTCGATACAGCGGAGAAGCAGGCGACGCATGAAGCGTCCATCCGGCAGCTCCGCCGAATCGATTTCTGCGTTGATGACTCGCTCCCTGTCGCCTGTTCGGCTCGCGCCCCTCCTCATCCTCCTCTCGGGGTGCGTCGCGCCCCCCGAGACGGCCTCGCTGTACGGCGATCCGCCCCCCACGGAAGAGGAGCCCCCGGAGTCGAAGCCGGGCTTGGACATCCCCGACGATGTCGTGTGGGGAGAAGAGCTCGGGACGTCGTGGGGGTGCGACGGCATGGACGATCCCGCCTTCTGCAGCCACGACTACGTCGCGCTCGCGGAGGGGATCGTCGGGCCGGGGTTCGACTTCGAGGCCTGCCGCGCCGATCTGGTCGCAGAGGCCCTGGACCTCTGGGCGCAGGTCGAAGCCGACGGGCCTCCCCGCACCCCTTGGACCATCTCCGAGCTCGCCGCAGGCATCCGTGAGGCGTCGGGCCTCGCCGAGCTCAGGGCGCTGAGGCCGCGCAACATCGAGCTGCACGTGACCGTCGTCTCCTCGGAGATGCGGGACGACCACTCGGACCACTTCCTGGTGATCCGGGACCCCATGCTCGGCGAGGTTCCCGCCCGCCGGCTCGTCCCCAACTCCCCCGGCCCTCACCCCGCCGTCCTCGTGCTCCCCGGCCACCCGTCCCAGCCGGACGCCACGCTGGAGTTCGCCGACCACCAGCGCGGCCGGTTCCTCGCCCAAAACGGCTACGACGTGCTCATCCTCTCCCCCCGCGCCTACTCCGGGCGCCCCGAGCACGACGCCGCCACCGCGATGCTGTGCGCGGACCTCTCCATGGTCGCCGTGCGCCACCTCGAGGCCCTGCTCCTCAAGCGCCTCCTGCGCAGCCTCGAGGACACCGGGATCGTCGACGGCGTCGCCCTCATGGGCCACAGCGGCGGCTCCGTGCAGGCCAACGCCCTCGCCCGCTGGGATCACTCGTTCGACGCGATGGTCACGGACCACTTCTGGCCGTACGTGGACGTGGGACCCTGCCAGGACGACGTGGACGACTTCTGCGTGCCCGACAGCCACGCCCCCCGCCTGCTGCCCTACGCGGACTCCATCGAGAGCAAGGACGATCCCGACTGGGTCATGCCCCTGCACGTGCAGGAGTACGGCTACCCGGAGCCCGAGGCGATCGTGAGCTTCCTGGACGACGTGTTCGCCCGGGATTAGCCCCTGGATTCAGCCGAGCGACGCGAGGGCCGCGTCGTAGTTCGGCTCCTGCACGATCTCCGGGACCTGCTCCGTGTAGGTCACGGTGCCGTCGCCGTCCACGACCACGATGGCGCGGGACGACAGGCCCTCGAGGGGGCCGCCCAGCATCTCGAGGCCCCAGTCCTGGCTGAAGGAGCTGCGGAACGCCGACAGCGACTGGACGTTCTCGATCCCCTCGGCGCCGCAGAAGCGCTTCTGGGCGAAGGGCAGGTCCTCGGACACGTTGACGACCGTGAGCCCGTCCCGGGCCGCCGCGCGCTTGTTGAACTCGCGGACGGAGGCCGCGCAGATGCCGGTGTCGATGGACGGGAAGATGTTGAAGACGACGGTCTTGCCCGCGAAGGCGGAGAGGCCCACGCGCTCGAGGTTGGCGGCCCAGAGGCTGAAGTCGGGGGCCTTGCTGCCCACCGCGGGGAGGTCGCCGGAGGTCTGGAGGGGGTTGCCCTTGAAGTTGATCGTGGCCACGGAGGGCTCCTGGGTCTGGGGGTGTGTGAAAGGGCGCGGACAATACACCGATGGCCGAATCGCTCGCGCGCCGCGAGGCAAGCGAGGGACTTCGCCCAAGGAACGCGGAGCGTTCCCGTCAGCCGGCGAGGTCGGCGGCGAGGGCGGCGCGTTGGTCGTCCGCGAAGGTCAGCTCGCCGCGCAGCTCCGGGTCCGGATGGTCGCAGCCGATGGCCACGGGCGTGGCGCCGCCGAGGTCGAAGTGCAGGTACTGGACCGCCGAGAGCCGGCCGCGGCCGACCTGACGCGCGTCGTACCGCGGCCGCGCCTTCGTGCCGTCGGGCAGGAGCATGTAGAGGGTGTCGTTGAGGCCCAGCCACTTCGGGAGGCGCTCGGCCCGGGCGGCCTCGTCGGGGACGCCGATCAGGAGGGTGCACCCGAGCTCGCCGCCTCCGCCGAGGAGCTCGTTGTAGGTCCGCAGCTCGTGGAGGATGTCGTCCTCACGGACGATCCGCTCGGTCCGCATCATCTCCTGGACCTGGTACCGGACCGTCTCGCGGTTCTCGAACAGGAAGCACAGCACCGCGCCCACCTGGTAGCGACGCAGCCGCTTCGCCGCGAGGGCGGAGTCGCGGATGGCGTCGCGACGGTCGCCGTAGGTGACGTAGTCGATGATCTCGGAGCGCTCGACGGGCTTCATGAGTCTTCCTTCTCGGCGTCCGGGACGCTGCTGCCGGGGCCGAATCCGTCGGCCTCGTAGGCGCGCGCGAGCACGGTCATGGGGTGCATGGGCTTCTTGCCCGCGTGCTGCTGGAACTGGACGGCCGCGAGGGGGCAGTCGGTCACCCACACGTCCGCGTCGGCGTCCTTCATGCCCGCGAACGCCTTGCGTCCGTACTTCTGCGACGGCTCGAACCCCTCGACCTTCATCGCGTAGGTGCCGTCGTGTCCGCAGCACTCGATCACCGCGAGGGGGTTCTTGCCGGTGACCTTCTTCACGAGGTTGCGCGCGCGGAAGCCGACGCGCTGGGCTCGCAGGTGGCAGGGCGCGTGGTACGCCGTCTCGGGCCCCGGAGAGCTCTTGAAGTCCTCGTTGAAGCGCTCCTCCTTGCGGATGCTCCACAGGTACTCGCTCACGTCGGCGACCGCCTCGCTCAGCCTCACGGCCCGCGCCCGGTCCTCGCCCTCGAGCAGCTCGGCGTACTCCTGGCGCAGCATCATCGAGCACGTCGGGTTGATCACGAGGACCGTGCTGCCCGACTCCACGTGCGGCATCAGCGCGTCGAGGTTCTTCTTCGCCTGCCTCCGCACGGCGTCGAGGTTGCCGTACTCCCACTTGGGCATCCCGCAGCAGACGAGTCCCTCCACGCAGGCGACGTCCACCGAGTTTGCGTCCAGTACGCAGAGCGCGTCGTGGCCGATGTCGGGCTCGTTGTGCTGCACGTAGCAGGTCTGGAAGAGGACGGCCTCGTGCCCCGTGTCGGCCTTGGTGCGGCCCTTCTTCTTCGCCTGGGACTCGAAGGTGGAGCTCGCGAAGTCGGGGAGCAGCTTGTCGCGGTGGACGCCGATGACCTTCTCGAGGAACCAGCGGTGGGCCGAGACGCGGTTCATGGCGTTCGCGATCCCGAAGGACGCTCGGGCCGCGCCCGCGGCGAGGTCGGGGTCGTTGATGAGGGTCTCTCGGAGCCCGTGCCCCTTCTCCCGGTGCTCGATGGCGCGCCAACGGTGCACGAGCTTGGGGAAGTCGAGCTGGAACTCGTGGTCCTGCCGAGGCGTGTACGGACACTCGACCTCGCACAGCTTGCACTGGAAACACGAGTCCATGACCTTCGCGGTCTCGTCGTCCGTGATGCCCCGCACGTCGCCGTCGTGGTTGGTGTCGATGTAGTCGAACAGGTCCACGAAGCTGTCGCAGTACTTGAAGCACATGCGGCAGCCGTGACACACCTCGAACACCCGCTCCAGCTCCTGGTCGAGCGCCGACCGGTCCCAGTACTTGTCGTCTGAAGGGTCGTAGGTCAAGCCCGCGGAGGGCAGGTAGCTGATGTTCGCGTCGGACATGGCCGGGGAGGATACGGGGTCAGCGACGGCGGCGGGCGACGAGCAACGGCAGCAACAGCAGCCCGCCGCTTCCGCCCGCGGCCAGGGAGGACCCGCAGTCTTCGCAGCCGGGCGTGCCCGGGCCGCCGGGTCCGGGTCGCGCCTCGGCGCCGCAGGGCAGGGCCGCGCTGCGGCTGAACGTGAACTCCACGGACGCGTCGAAGCTGAGGTCGATCGACCCCGCGCGCTGCTTCACCATCACCCCGAGCACGTGCTCGCCGACGTCGAAGAACTCCGGCGAGATGGGCAGCTCGATCAGCTCGTTGTCGGCCGACGGCGAGCTCGCGCCCACGTCGTGCCCGAAGCCGTCGGACATGTTGACCTGGACGGCGAGCCGGCCGTCCACGAAGACCGCGAGGCCGTCGTCGAAGCGGGCCCGCATCCACACCGCCGTGATGTCGTCGGCGACGGTGAAGCGCTTGCGGAAGTAGTAGCTCGGGTGGACGGGCCGGAAGGCGAGCTCGACGTTCTCGTCGCCGTCGCCGTACCCGAACTCGCCGCGCCCCTGCTGCCACGTGGAGTCGTCGTAGTAGATCTGGTTCCAGCGCTCGCCGGGGTGGCCGGCCTTGTCCCAGTACTTCCACTCGCTCTGCCAGGGGAGGTCTTCGTAGGGGCCCACGCGACCCACGTAGAAGCGGGCGTTCGAGCGGTCCCCCAGCTCGGGCTCGTCCACCGGCTCCACCCGGATCAGCGCGTTGCGCGTCTCGACCTCCGGGACGATCCAGTCGAACCGCCCGTCGTCCGCGGTGCGCTCCACGACGGTCTCCCACGTCGCGCCCTCGTCGCACGAGAACAGGATGCGCACGTCGCCCACGTCGCCCGTGGAGGCCCAGCGGATCCGATCCAGGCCGCCGGGCCGCCGCTTCTCGCCCCCGTCCGGGGCGCCCACCACCACCGAGCGCCCCTTCACCAGCACGGCGGTGTCGGAGATCACGCCGTCGAACCGGACGTTCGTGATCGTGAGGCGGCCCTGCTCGAAGTCCAGGAGCACCGACCCGTTGACCGGCTCCGTGATGTACATCAGCGGGTGCTCGCCCGAGGCCCGCACCCCCGTGCCGCCGTGCCCCGCGGTGACGTACAGGGCCCCCGCGTTCGTGGCGCCCGGGTCCTTCTGGTAGGGCCCGTCGCCGAGGATGCGGCCGTCCCCACCGTCGATGATCCCGAAGGACGTCGACGGCGTCTCGTAGGCCCCGTCCAGCAGGTACGAGCGCTCGTACACGTGGCTGTGTCCGCCCATCACCAGGTCCACGCCCCCCGCCTCGAGGATCGGGGTGACGTTCTCGCGCATGTCGATGTGCTCGCGCTCGCGATCGCTGTCGTGGGACCCCTTGGTGTAGGGCGGGTGGTGGAAGTACGCGACGATCCACTGCTGGTCCGTGGCGGCGATGTCCTCCTCGAGCCAGGTGAGCATCGCCCCGCCGGGGTTCCGGTCGCTCTCGTAGCTGTCGAGCACGATGAAGTGCACGTCCGCGTAGTCGAAGGAGTAGTAGGCCTCGGTGCCCGACGGCAGGCCGCCCGACTCGCCCGCGGTGGGCAGGAAGTAGCCCTCGTAGTACGGCCCCGTCTGCTCGGCGGAGTTCGACGTGTGGCCCTCGTGGTTGCCCAGCGTGGGCCACACCGGCGTGTTGGCGAGGATCTCCGCGTAGGGGCGGTAGAAGCGCTCCGTGAACTGGTCGTCGGTGCCGTCGCCGTAGGCCATGTCCCCCAGGTGGAGGAACAGGTCGGGGCGGTCCGGGCCCACTCGATTCAGCATCGCGTCCTTCACCTGCAGCTGCCGCAGGGAGCCGGTGCCGGAGTCGCCCACCACCCACGCGCGGAAGGGCGTGGGCTCCCCCGCCGGCGGGTGCGTCGTGAAGGTGTGGATGGGGTGCTGCCGCGCGTCGAGCTCCGCCGGGGACGCCAGGAGCTGACCCGCGCTGAAGACCGCGTAGTAGTAGGTCGTGTCGGGCGTGAGGCCCGTGATCTCGACGGCGTGGTTCGGGTCCTCGACGTCGGACGTCGCCGTCTGGTCGAGGTCGGTGGGATCGGTGCCGTAGTGCACCTCCCCGGTGGTGGCCTCGGAGGTGCGCCACACGAGGGTGACGGTCGTCTCGCTGGTCTTCTGCAGGTACGGCCGACGGATCAGCTCCACCGCCTCGGACGGGGCGGGCAGGAGGAGGGCGACGACGAGGGCGACGAGGACGGAGGCGCGGGTCAAGGGAGGGCTCCCAGCGCGACCACGAGGGCGGCGCGCTGCTCTTCCAGCCGCGTGGAGGCCCGCCGCCGCAGCCGCGCGTCGACCGCGGCGAGGGCGGCGTAGCGCTCGGCCCGGGCCTCGTCGCCGCGACCCAGCTCGTCGAGCACGTCGGCCCGGAGCGCGAGCCAGCCCGGGTGATCGGGGCGGATCGCGAGCAGCGCGTCGACCTCGGCCAAGGTGGCGTCGTTCGGCCCGCGATCCCGATCCACCCGCACGGCGGCCAGCCGCAGGACGACGGCCCCCCCGAGGAGGTCGGCGCAGGCCCGATAGCCGCAGGCGGCGGCGGCGAGGTCCCCCGCGGCCTCCTGGACGCGACCCCGCCGCAGGCACAGGTCCGGCGAGGGCTCGATGGCGATCGCGCGCTCGATGTCGGCGAGCTCCGTGGCGGGCGAGAGGTCGGCGTGGGCGACCAAGGCGTCGACGCGCGGGCGCTCCACGTCCGCGAGGTACCGACGGAGGGAGCGGCGAGCGGCGTCGTCGTCTCCCCGCGCGAGGTGGGCCAGACCTCGCTCGACCTCGATCCGCGGGTCGTGCGGCGCGATCCGGGCGGCCTCGCGGAGATCCTCGAGGGCGCCCTCCGGGTCCCGGGCGAGGCGACGGCTCTCGGCGCGCCGGAGGAGGAGGTCGAGGTCGTCGGGCGACGCCTCCACGCGCGCGTCCAGGCGCTCGAGGGTCTTGGGCAGCCCTTCGTGCGCGGACGCGGGCGCGGCGAGGAGGAGGACGAGAGGGATCAGAGCCGGCGATCGCACGACCGAAGCATACTGGGTCCCGTCGCAGGAGGATCGGGTGCGGATCGTCGTGGTCGGAGGAGGAGTCGTGGGGCTGTGCACCGCTTGGGCGGCGGCGCGCGCGGGGCACTCCGTGACCCTGGTGGAGCAGGGAGCCCTGCCGAATCGGCGTGCGTCGTCCCACGGGGCCCATCGCCTGATCCGCGCGCCCTACGGCTCCATGGACGGCTACGCGGCGATGATCCCCGAGGCGTACCGCGCGTGGGGGTCCCTGTGGAGCGACCTCGGGCGCTCGCACTACGTGGAGACCGGCACGCTCGCCCTCGGCAGCACCGAGACCCCCGGCTGGACGGCGGCGTCGGCGGACCAGATGGATCGGCTGCGGATCGCGTACCGGCGGCTCTCCCGGGCGCAGGTCGACGCGGAGTACCCGTGGGTCCTGACCAGGCCCGGGGACTGGGGGTTCCACCTCGGGTCCGGGGGGGTGCTGTTCGCCTCGCGGATCCTCGAGGACGTCGCGGCCTGGTTGGCCTCGCGAGCGACCTTGAGACCGGGGTGCGTCGCGCGATCGGTGGACCTGGAGGCGGGGCTCGTGGACACGTCGGAGGGGCGGATCGCGGGGGACGCCGTGGTCGTCGCGGCGGGGCCGTGGGTGGGGCGCCTGGTGCCGGATCTCGCGACGATGGTGACGCCGTCCCGCCAGGTGGTGGCCTACCTGGACGCGCCTCCGGCGTGGCGGACGGCCTGGGCGACGGGCCCGATGCTGCTGGACGTGGGCACGGCCGGCTTCTACGCCGTGCCCCCGCGCGACGGGACCCCCTTGAAGGTCGGCGACCACCGCTTCTCGCTCGGGGGCGATCCGGACGTGGACCGTGACCCGACCCCGCGGGAGCTGCAGGAGGTGGCCGGCTTGGCGCGCGATCGACTGCGCGGATTCGCGGACTATCGGGTCGCGGGGGGGCGCACCTGCTTCTACACGGTCGAGGCCGACGAGACGTTCGTCGTGCATCGGCGGGGGCGCGGCGTCGTGGCGACGGGGTTCAGCGGGCACGGCTTCAAGTTCGGGGCGGCGGTGGGGCTGCGGATCGCCGCGCACCTCGACGGAGCCGCGGGCGCAGAGGCGCTCGCCGAGTGGGCTGCCGGACGCGCCTGAATCGCCGGCCGGCAGGCGAACTCCGTGCTATCAAACCGGTCCTCGCGCGGGCCCCTGCGCCGCGCGATCCGAACCTCTGTACGACTCAGGAGTCGCGTCTCATGGGCAAGCTCGCCGCCGACAGCCAGACCACGAACAACCTCAAGGCCGCCTTCGCGGGCGAGTCCCAGGCCAACCGCCGCTACCTCTACTTCGCGAAGATCGCGGACGTCGAGGGCTACCCGGAGATCGCCACCAACTTCCGCTCCACCGCGGAGGGCGAGACCGGCCACGCGCACGGCCACCTCGACTACCTCAAGGGCGTGGGCGATCCCGCGACGGGCCTCCCCATCGGCTCGACCGAGGACAACCTCGCCGCCGCCGTCGCGGGCGAGACCCACGAGTACACCGACATGTACCCGGGCATGGCCGCCACCGCGCGCGAAGAGGGCTACGAGGAGATCGCCGACTGGTTCGAGACCCTCGCCAAGGCCGAGAAGAGCCACGCCGGCCGCTTCCAGAGCCTGCTCGACAGCCTCAGCTAGGTCTTCACCACACCTTGCGGGGACGGCGGGGCTCGATGCTCCGCCGTTTCTCGTTCCGGGCCGTGGGAGTCCTCGGTCGCCGTCAGCTCTTCCGCTTGACCCGCACGTCCTTGCTCGGGTCGAAGACCGCGTCGACCTCGGCGCCCTCGGGGCTGGCGATCACGGCGCCGCCGTCCACGTCGAGGATCGTCCCCGTGACGTAGGACGACGCGTCGGAGGCCAGGAAGATGCCCGCGTCGGCGATGTCCGACTCCTTGCCCCAGCGCTTGAGGGGCATCGCCTTGCGGATCTTCTCCACGATGTCCTCGGTCGGCGACGCGACGTTCGCCATGCCCCAGCTGCCCTCGATCGGCCCGGGCGAGATGCCGTTCACGCGGACGCCCGCGGGGCCCCACTCCAGGGCCAGGACCTTCACCACCATGTTCACGCCCGCCTTCGCGGCGCAGACGTGGGCCTGGAAGTGCAGCGGGCGCACGGCCTCGGGGGCCGTGATCGCGATCAGCGAGGCCCCCGGCCTGCGCAAGTGCTCGTAGGACGCCTTGAAGACGCTGAAGGTGCCGATGAGGTCGATCTCGACGATCGTGCGGAACCCGTTGGCGGACATGCCGAGCGCGGGCGCGTAGAAGTTGCCCGCCTGCCCCGCCACCACGATGTCGAGGCCGCCGAAGGCGTCCGCGGCCTGCTTGAAGGCGTCCGCGAGTCCCTCGTAGTCGCGCACGTCGCACGGGATGCCCAGGGACTTCACGCCGTAGGACGCCAGCTTCTCCGCCGCCGCCGCGCAGCGCTCGGGGTCGCGGGACAGGACGGCCACGTCGGCCCCGGCGGACGCGTACCGCTCGGCGATCGCCAGGTTCATGCCGCGGGTCCCGCCCGCGATGAAGGCGGCCTTGCCCGCCAGGATGTCGTCGCCGAACGTCATGCGTCTGCTCCAAGTTGATCGATCGATCAGGATTGGGGGGGGAGGATGACGCGAATGCGTGCCCGAGTCGAGGGCGGGTGTAGCCTGCGCGTCGGAGGACCCCCAATGCGCCGACTCATCCTGTTCACCGCGGTGCTCCTTCCCCTGCTCGGCTGCCCGCCTCGAGGCGGCGAAGGAGGCGGCGGGGACGACGACGACGCGGCCGACGACGACGACGACGCGGCGCAGGACGACGACGACGCCACCGACGACGACGACGCCACCGACGACGACGACGCCACC
>CAZUHI010000076.1:0-28440 GCA_964620495.1 uncultured Rickettsiales bacterium
CACGGCCGCAAGCATAGGCCGTGAAGACGGACGCGCGAGGTCAGTCGCCCGGGGTCCAATCCGGCGGGCACTCGGGGCGCCGCCGCATCTCCCGGCGCTCCTGCTCCCGGGGGCTCGGCTCGCGCCGCTCTTTCTCCTGTGGGGGGAACGGCTGCTGCTGTTGCTCCTGGGGGGGGATCTGCTGCTGCTGTTGCTCCTGCTCCTGCGGGCGAGGACGGTGCGTTCGGGGCGCGCCTCGCGCCCGGATCGTTCCCCCGGGGGAGTGCGCCACGACCATCGCGCCCGGGATCTCGTAGATCGATCCATGATCGCCGAACGACATCCCCCTCGCTTCGCCCGGGATGGGCGCGATGATCGTCAGGTCCGGCGGGGGGACGACAGCCGTCCCCGGAATGGGCCACTCGCCCACCATCTGGTCGAACACCTCCCCCGGGGTCGACGAGGAGGGGTCCAGGGGGACGATCTCGAGGCGATGGGCCCACCACCGTCCCGGAGGAGGTCCCCCCATCCCCGACGCCAGGATCACGTGGAGAGACGGCGTCGCTCCGCGCGAATTGGAGACGAAGTGCACCGGGAACCAGGCGTCGCTGCCGGGGACCGGCGTGCCGCCGGGGCTGGGGACCAGATCCCGAAGGACGGGTCCGGCCAGGAGGGCGTCGACGTTCACGCTCATCGCGGGCAGCAGCGGCGAGGGAGGCGAGGAGGCGGCCATGACGACGGCCACCTCGATGAGCCTCATCGTGCCCCCCTTCTGTTCATCCAGCCCGGTCTCGTCCTCGAGGAGCCTGAACTCGAAAGTGTCTTTGAGGATTCCGCGTGACTCGCTGCGCGTGAACGGCTCGTCCTGTGGGGTCCATCGGTCCAAGTCCGTACAAGGATCGTAGACCCGGTCGGGGGTCTCCTCGTAGGCGAACTGGTGGTAGCCCCAGACCTCGCTCTCCTCGTGGGCGGTGGCGGCGAGATCCAGTCGATGGTTGATCGTCATCGCGACTTGCTGCCATTGCAGCCGGCACAGCCCGAGCCCGAGGGCATTGCCGAACGTCTGGACCGCGGTGGCCATGCCGCGGCAGTCGATGTGACTCCCGAGCACGGACGAGTCGTCCATCTGCTCGAGCAGCAGCCCGAGCTTCAACTGGTAGTTGTCGTCCGTGAAGAAGAAGGCGGAGTCGGTCGCCACGTAGGCGGTGGCGCCAGTGTCGTACGTGAGGCCGGAGCCGTCCTTGAACAGGTCGTAGACCTCCCTTGCCGCCTTGGTGACCGTGTCCTTGCCGTCCGCCCAGCGGGCTGCCCACCGAAGCACCTCGATCCAGGGGTCCGGGTGATCGGCGGAGGCCCACGGATCGGACGGCGGCCCGAGGAGCCCGAACACATCGACCGCCGCTTCCCCGAGGTGGTGCCAGGTGGTGGTTGCGTTCGAGCGCCACCAAACCGCCCAGGTGCTGCGCAACATCCGCACGCGGTCCAGAACACCGGGGGCCGTCTGGGCATAGAACGTGGACATCGCGGCCGAGTCGGTGCTGCCGTTGGTGAGCGCTGCTGCTGCGGTGCTGTTGCGGTAGACCGTCTTCGTCTTGCCCGGCTCCTCCAGCGCGAGCCCTGCGGTGTTGTGCGCGTGGTCCCACGTCGGGATCGATGCGGGGGCCTCTCCCATCGGAGCGGTCCCGACAGGGTGGAGCGCGAGCTTGCCGGGCAGCGCGTCGAAGTCCGGGTGGGTGACGATCACCCGCACCTTGATGCGCTGGCCGTCCGAGTTCGCTTTCCACGCTTGGGCTCCCGCGACGGTCATCCCCGGGTCTGCGTCGGCGGGCGCAGGGTGTCTCCCCCCCCCGCGGCTGCCGACGGTGACCTGGTCGGCCCCGCCGGTCTGCGCGAAGGTGTGGAGCACCAGGAGCGTCGGGGCGCTCACGGCGCGTGCAGCTCGATCCGAGAGGACCAGAGGGTCCGGTCTCCCGTATAGCCCACGAGCTCCTTCGTGATGTCGTCCGGGTTCTGCTCTTGGATCACGTCGTCCTCGGTGTTCGTGCGGTTCATGATCTTGACCTCGAGGTTCGCGGGCAGACCCGCCCAGGTGAAGTTGGTCACGTAGCTGGACACGATGACGGCGTTGCCGTCCACGTCGCCCCCGGCGATGGCCTCCACCGAGTACGCACGGCGGTGGAACCCGCCGCCGGTCTGAGTTGCCTCGAGCTTCAGCTTGATGAACGTCCCGTCGTTCATCCCCTGCTTTTCGGCCCAGTAGACCCGCCACTTGCTCGTGTCCGTGGGGTCGCGACCTACGACGGCGTTCTGCTTGGTCCAAGTCATTGCTTCTCTCCTCGCTCGCCTCGTGGCGAGTCCTTGACGGCTCCCACCGGAGACGGACCATCCGTCGCCAGCCGGAAGCCGATGTATCCATGCACGGCGGTGCGGTCGAACCCCCACCGGTTCGCCGCGCGCGCGAGACGGCGGGCCGCGTTCCAGGCCCCCCCGCGGACGGGGACGCGGCTCGGATCGCCGTCGTAGTCGGGATCGCCGCACCACTCGCGTACTCCCCCGGCGGTGTCCCGGACGCCGTAGACAGAGACGTCCGTCGGGAACGTCTCCACCGGCTCGGGCTGGGGGCGTCCGGGGCGACTGCCCAGCGTCTTGCACAGGGTGGCGTCGAAGGTGTTTCCCCAAGGGAAGAAGCGTCCGTCGGCCCCACGCGCGGCCTTCTCCCACTCGACCTCGCGCGGGAGCCGGTACTCGCGCCCGTCCTTCCCCGATCGCCAAGCGATGTAGGCTCGCGCGTCCTCGCAGCTGATCCCGAACGCAGGCCACCGGGCATCCCACGTCATGCCCTCCTCGTCCTCTTGGGGAAGGACGTAGTTCCCCCGCGGCGGAGGCCGCTCGAAGTACGAGGGGCGCGACGAGTCGATTGTCCCGCTCTTGCGAGGGGTCCTGGCGTATGCGTCGTCGCAGTCCGATCCGTGAAGAGCGTCGAGGAACTCCAGGTACTCGCCCATGGTCACGGGGCGCCGGCCGATCAGGAAGCCCGGGAGCCGTCGCGTGCCCCGGGGCAGCTGGGACCGGGACTCCGGGTCGCCGCCCACGTGGAAGGGCCCCGCCGGGACGTAGATGAAGTCCGGCGACGCGTCGGCCTCGGGGATCAGCGGGACCGGCTCGTGGAGCTTCCAGGTGCCGCCGCGCTCGATCACGACGGACAGCGTGGCGGGCGCGTACCCCGACGCCGTGAGCCGCACCAGGTACGAGCCGGGGACCAGCGCCACGTCGCGCAGCGGGGTGGAGCCGAGCGTGCGGGGCTCCTCCTCCCGCCAGATCAGCCCCTTGCGCCGGATCGCGGCGACGGACACGGCCGCGGGCGGCGACGTCGACACGCTGAACCGGCCCTGGGCGTCCAGTCGCGCGATCCAGTCGCCGCGGTCGTCGTATCGGCGGACGCGACGCTCGTGGTGGCGACGCACCGCAGCGTCCCCTGCGCGGTCGGCTTCGGCGAACCGCTGGTAGTGGACCTCCGCGAGCAGTCGGCGGGCGGGGGCGTTGTCCGCGTCGAAGGTGAGGGCCTGCTCGCACGCGCCCAGGAGCCGATCCCAGGCGTCGGCGCGGGCGGGCGTGAGCTCCTCCAGGCGCGCCCGGACGTCCAGGAGCTCATCCTTCTCGTCCAGGGACGCCCAGCTCGGCAGCTCCGCGGCCAGCTGCTTCTCGCGACGCCCCAGGGTGCGCAGCTCGGCCCCGAGCTCGACGTAGCGCCCGCGGTGGTCGCGGGCCTGGGCGACCTTCTCCTCCGCCGCGCGACGGCGCCGTCGACCGTCGAGGAACGCCTCCACGTCCCGGGCCAGGGCCGCCGCCGAGGACGGCCGGTCGTCGGGATCGCGGGCGAGGGCGCGCATGCAGAGGTCGGCGATCTCCACCGGGATCCCGCGCTCGGGGGCGCGCACCGTCGGGTGCTCGGGCGGCCCCTGCTGGACGCGGGCGGCGGCGGCGAACAGGTCCGACTCCTCGTAGGCGCGGCGGTAGGTGAGCAGCTCGTACAGGGTCGCCCCGAGGGCGAAGACGTCGGCCCGCGGGTCCAGCCGCTTGGGCCGCCCGCGCATCTGCTCCGGGCTCATGTAACCGACGGTCCCCACGACGCGCCCGGCGCGGGTGGGCTCCACGCCGTCGCTGATCTCCGGAGGCGCCTCGAGGTCCACCGCCGACCCCAGCGTCGGGTCGTCGTCGTCGGTCGCCCACTCGTCCGTCTTGGTGATCCGCGCGAGGCCCCAGTCCAGGAGCAGGACCTCGCCGAAGCGCCCCACCATCACGTTGGCGGGCTTGATGTCCCGATGCAGCACGCCGCGGCTGTGGGCGTAGGCGACCGCGTGGCAGACCTGCACGAACGCGGTGAGGAGCCGGGTGCGGGTCCACTCGTCGACCGTCGCCTCGTCGTCCCCCTTGAGCGCCCGCAGCACGTCCGCCAGCGACCTGCCCTCGACCTTGCGCATGGCGAACCACAGGCGCCCGTCCTCCGTCGCGCCCAGCTCGTACACCGGCACGATGTTGGGGTGCTCGAGCTGGCTCGTGATCTGGGCCTCGGCCACGAACCGGGCGACGAGGTCCGGACGAGTCGCGCGGCGGTTGAGGATCTCCTTCACGGCCACCGTGCGCCGCAGCGTCGGGTCGCGCGCGGAGTGGACCTGCCCCATGCCGCCGGTGCCCAGCGGCTCGCCCAGCTCGAAGCGCCCCAGTCGCTCGATCTCGAGGCTGGCCGTGTCCATGCTCACGTACCCGTCCACGGGCCAGTCGAGGGTGGCCGAGTCCTGCTCGGGCTCCTCCACGAGGTCGACGGTCGGCATGCAGCCCAGGTGCGAGAGGACGGTCAGGGGGTCGACGACGGTGCGCATCCCGTCCGCGCTCTCGGCGAGCAGCTCCGGGATCGCCTTCACCAGATCCATCAGCCCGTGTTCGAGGGTGTCGTCGATCAAGGGGACGCTCCGATCACGAGACCACCACCCGATCGATCGGGCGCACCACGAGCTCCACCTCGCCGTCGACCATGCGGACGATGTCCGTGGGGAGCCCCTCCCGCAGCAGCCGCCGTCGCAGCTTGGCCACGGTGCGGTCGTAGCGATCGCGCAGCCACGTCCGCGAGTCCCCGTCCTCGTCGGCCTGCCAGATCTGACGCGCGAGGACCTCCCAGGGCACGGGCGCGGCGAACTCGGCGAGCTCGGTGAGGATGCGGGCGTAGTTGCCGCCGATGACGACCGTCTCTCGATCGGGGCGCTCGAATCGCACCGTGGACCACGCGCATACGAGCCGCATGGGCGGGAAGATCGCGGCCTCGTGGCGGGTGGCGGCCACCTCGTCGGTGGGGGCGTCCTCGTCCGTAGGCAGCTGCCCGAGCTCGAGGACCTCCAGGGAGATGCCGAGGGCCAGGTGTACGACCATGCCGGGGTGGAGGACGACCTCTCGCAGGGTCTTCCCCTCCACCACCAGCGCCCCGCCGAGGCTGCGCAGCCGGAGCCCGCCCCGTCGCAGGGTCACGGCCGCGTGGAACTCGGAGACCCGAGGCTCGTCGATGCGCAGCTCCGCCCGCTTCGCCCGCCCCAGCAGGTCCTCGGCTACGAGGCCTCCTTCGCGACCACTGGGCGCGAGGCGATATCGCACGAACGGCTCTCCCATCGGTAGGCACCCCCATTCCAAGGCGATCCCATACTTACACCATCGCCGTCTCGTGTCCGCGGAAGGGGGGATCCGGGGGGGAGGAGCGGCGGCGTATGCTCACGGTCGTGCAGGGCCCGACCACGCGCGTGCAACCCGGCCTCCTGTGGCGTGTCGCGGCGTTCCTGACCGTCGCGGGGGTGGCCTTGGCGGCGCTCCAGCTGGGCGTCGGCTTCTCGGAGCGCCCCGGCGTGCCCGGCGGCCCCCTCGTCTCGAAGCTCTACTACACCCTGGGCCTCTTCTTCCTGGGCGGCCTCGACCTGGGCATGCCGGTGGGCGGACCCGACGTCGCGCGCTGGGCCATGTGGGCCGCCTACTTCGCGGCGCCCGCCATCACCGCCGGGGCGATCGTCGAGGGCCTCCTCCTGACCCTGCGCCCCGAGTGGTGGGAGCGGCGGGGGCTGCACGACCACCTCGTCGTGGTGGGGGCCGGGCGCGTGGGGATGCTGTACATGGAGGCGATCCGGGAGTGGGAGCCTCATCGGAAGATCCTGCTCGTCGCCCTGGAGCAGGACATGGCGGACGTGGTCGAGGCGCGGACTCGACTCGGCGTCCGCTTCCACCAGGGGGACATCACCCAGGAGGCCACGCGGCGGGCGCTGCGGCTCGATCGCGCCATCGGCGTCGCGCTGCTCACGAAGCACGACCTGATCAACCTCGAGGGCGCCACCTCGATCCGCGACGAGTACCCCGATCTGCGGGGGCACATGGTCGTGCACGTGGCGGACCTCACCCTCAAGCGGGCGGTGGCCGACGAGTGGCGACGCACGCCGGACGGCCTGGACCCGGGCCGTGTCTTCAACTCCCACCGGGTGGCCGCGGAGCACCTGGTCCGACACGAGCTGGCCCAGCACTTCTCCTCGACCGAATCGCTCGACGTCGTCGTATTGGCCGGGTTCGGGAGGTTTGGGCAGACGATCCTCGAGGTCCTCCAGGAAGAGGCCGCGGACGAGGTCCGCACCGTGGTGGTCGTGGACCTGGAGGCGCACAAGCGGATGCGGCAGTACGCGGCGGGCGTGGGCGTGGCGAAGGACTGGAGCTGCCAGGTGGTCGAGGGCGACATCGCAGACCCGGGCACCTGGGAGATGATCACCACCTGCCTGGTCTTCGACTCCGACGAGGAGCCGCGCCCCGTCTACGTGCTCGGCACCAACAGCGACGAGGTCAACCTCCAGACCGCCATGTGGCTCCGGGCCCGGGAGGCCGGGGCGGGGATCGTGGCGCGGTGCTTCCACGACTCGGGCTTCACCGACGCCGTCGCCCGGGACGGCGCCATCGACGTGATCGGCGTCGCGGGCCTGGTCGGCCGGAGCCTGCACGCGCGGCACCGGGAGTGGTTTCCGGAGCTGTAGGGCCGACTGGTACCCTCGCGCCCCATGTCGCCCGACGCGCCCTCCACCGTCCACGTGGTCCTGCCCGCGTACAACGAAGAGGCCGCCATCGAGCAGCTGCTGCGGGACATCTGCCTGTCCATGGCGGAGTTCGCGCCCCACCAGCAGGTGGAGATCCTCGTCGTGGACGACGGCAGCGCGGATCGCACCGCGGAGCTGGCCGAGCGCTTCCGCGACGAGGCCGACCGCAGCGCCTTCCCCAACGCGACCGTCCGCCTCCTGCGCCACCCCGAGAACCAGGGGCTCGCCGAGGCGATCAAGTCCGGCCTGTCCTCCGCCGCCGAGCGCGCCGGCGACCGCGACATCGTCCTCACCATGGACGCCGACAACTCCCACATCCCGGGCCTGATCCCGAGCATGGTCCGCGTGGTCCGGGAGGGGTACGACGTCGTGATCGCGTCCCGCTACCGCCCCGGCGCCCAGGTCGTGGGGCTGACCACGAGCCGCCGCGTCCTCTCCTTCGGCGCGTCGTGGATGTTCCGGTTCCTGTTCCCGATCCCCGGCGTTCGCGACTACACCTGCGGCTTCCGCGCCTACCGCGCCGCCCTGCTCCGCCAGGTCCTCCAGGAGAACCCCGGGTTCATCAGCGAGAAGGGCTTCTCGGTGATGGTCGACATCCTCCTGAAGCTGCGCACGCTCGAGCCCGCCGTCGCCATGACCGAGGTCCCGCTCCTGCTCCGGTACGACTGGAAGAAGGGCGCCAGCAAGATGAACGTCGGCCAGACGGTCGTCGACACCCTCGCCCTCGCCGTGCGCCGCCTGTCGGGGTCGAAGAAGTGACCCCCGGCGAGGCGGGCTTCGACCGCGACTACTTCGAGCACGGCGACGGCGGGGCGTACGGCGGCTGCTACGACGCCCGGAACCCGCCGCGCAAGAACCGCGCGATGGTGCGCGAGCTGCTCCAGCACCGCACGGGCGGCGACCTGCTGGACGTCGGCTGCGCCTACGGCAACTTCCTGGGGGCCCTCCAGGCGCAGGGCGGGTGGAAGCTCGCGGGCACCGACATCTCGGCCCACGCCATCGACGAGGCCCGGCGACGCCTCACGGGCGTGGACCTGCGGGTGGGGGCCCTGCCGGCCCTGGATCACGAGGACGCGAGCTTCGACGTCGTGACGGCGTTCGACGTCGTCGAGCACGTCGCCGATCTGCCCGGGGCCTTCGCGGAGCTGGCGCGGATCCTCCGGCCCGGCGGCCTCCTCGTCCTCGTCGTGCCGGTGTACGACGGCCTCACCGGCTCCCTCGTCACCGCCCTGGACAAGGACCCCACCCACCTCCACAAGTGGGCGCGGACGCAGTGGGTGGCGGCCGTGCAGTCGTTCGGCTTCGAGCTCTTGGACTGGGTGGGCCTGTTCCGCTACCTGCTGCCGGGCGGGCCCTACCTCTTCCGCCGGTCGCGGCGCCTGCGGAAGCACTGCCCGGCCATCCTCCTGACCGCCCGCAAGCCGCACGGAGCCCCGTGACCGGCAGGACCAAGGCGGTGGTCGCCGCGGGCGTGGCGGTGCTCTTCGCCATCCCCGGCGTGCCGTGGCTGCTCGGCATCCGCAAGGTGCCCGCCGACGCGGAGCCCTTCGACGTCGCGGAGGCCTTCCCGTACCACGAATGGGAGGCGATCCTCGGGCGCTTCGTGGGGCGCGACGGGGCCGTGGACTACCCCGCCCTCGCGGCCGACGACGGAGACCTCCGACGCTTCGTCGCCACCCTCGCCGTCGCGGGCCCCACCACCCGGCCCGACCTCTTCCCCACCGAGGCCGACGCCTTCGCGTGGCACATCAACGCCTACAACGCGGTCACCCTCCTGGGCATCGTCGCCCACTGGCCCAACGCCGGGGTGCACGACATCTCCGGTCCGCTCAACCCGAAGGACGGCTTCGGGTTCTTCTACGGGCTGCGCTTCCTGCTCGACGGGCGCTGGACGAACACCTACGACCTCGAGAACACGGCCATGCGGCCCGTCTTCAAGGACGCCCGCCTGCACGCGGCCATCAACTGCGCGTCTGCCTCGTGCCCCCGCCTGAGCCGCAACGCCTACGTGCCGGACCGGCTCGACGAGCAGCTGCAGCGCGCGGCCGCCGAGTTCGCCTCCATCCGCCCCCACGTCGCCTTCGACGAGGACGCGCGGGTGGTGCGCCTGTCCCGGATCTTCGAGTGGTTCCCGGGCGACTTCGAGGGCGGCGTCCTGCCGTGGATCAAGGCCCACGCGCGCCCCTCCATCCAGGTCCTCGCGAGCCGCGCCGTGGTGGAGAAGTGGCCGATCGAGTACGTCGACTACGACTGGTCGCTCAACCGAAAGCAGGAGCCGTAGGCCGACGGCGCAGCCGCAGCGCGACGGCCAGGACCGGCGCGAGCAGCAGCCCCGACGGATCCAGCGGCGCGGCCGACGAGCATGCGCACCCGGCCCGCCCGTCGCAGTCGTCGCCCGGGGTGACCTCCACCTCGTCGGGCGTGAACCACGCCGACTTCGAGGCGGGCCCGTCCGCGGTGTCGATCGTGGCGGTGACGCACGCGCGGCCGTTCTCCCAGCGGCCGAAGTCGTCCTCCTCGAACAGCCACACCGCCAGGTCCGTGCGGTCGGCGATCCCCGCGTGCTCCTCCTCGCGGAAGGTGCGTACGACGCCCGGCCCCGCCACGGTCCACGCGATCACGGGCTGGTGGATCATGGCCCCGTCGGCGTCGGTGACCACCGCCCGCAGGTAGCTGCCCCGCACGGGGCCCTCCTCGTCCTCGGAGAGCGCGTCCGTTCTCTCGTCGGGCCAGGCGCCCAGATCGATGGCCGCGCCCGCGTCGTCGGCGACCTCCACCACGTCGACCTCCACCAGCGCCGTGCCCTCGTCGTCGACCACGGAGCCCGCCCCCGCGTTCTGCACCCAGTGGGCGGAGTCCTGGGCGTCGTCGCCGATGGAGCCCAGCCCCACCAACGCCTCGTCGGTCCAGGAGATCAGGGCCCCCGCGTCCGTGAGGAGGTCGACCTGGAGCGCGACCCGATCGCCCTGCGTGACGCGGATGGTGTCCCCGACCGGGGGCACCGGGAGGTCCCCGACGAGCACCGTCGGATCGGCCTCCAGTTGGGCCTCGACGATGGCGGTGAACGGGTCCACCAGCACCGCATGGTCCGCGCGCACGACCTCGAAGGGGAATCGGTCCACGACGCCGCCGGTCTCGACGGTCAGCTCGGACGCGCCCGGGGAGGCCGCGACGATCTCGGGGCTCAGGGGATCGTCCTCCTCCACCGTCAGGACGGCCGGATCGGACGACGTCCACGTGCCCGGCCGGTCGCCCTCGGCGTCGATCTCGAGGGTGAACACGCTGCTCGCCTGGATCGGCGCGTCCGGGTTCAGCTCGCAGCTGCGGAGGCGCAGGTTTCCATCCTCGCCGTCGATCGGTGGGCAGGGGCAGGCGAGCGCGGGGAGCAGGAGGGGCAGCAGCAGGACGCGACGATGCATGGGCGTTCTCCAACACCAGACGCTACCTTGCGGCGGTGCGGACCGACCTGGGCATCCTCGGACCCCTGCTGCTCGTCGCCGTCGGCGCGCTCGGCTTGTCCTGTCAGGCCGCCGCGCCCGACCTCGGCTGGTGCCTGCACCCCGCCACGGCCGACCCGGGGCTGGACGAGGTGCCCGAGACGGGTCTGGACCTCCTCGCCGGAGGCCTGACCCTGCACCCCGACCTGGTGTCGTGCCCCGCCCCCGACTTCTCCGACTGGCCCGCCTTCGTGCGTCGGCACACGGCCGGCTACACCGACGACCCGCGGTTCGCGGGGTTCGACGAGGACTGCGTCCCGCGCATCGATCTCGAGGGCCGCTACTACGGCGTGCAGGTCACGCAGACCCCGCTCGTGGTCGCGAACTACGGCCTGCTCCGGTACGGCGACCTCCTGCGCGGCATCCGCCCCCCCGGCATCCCGGACGTGTGCTCCCGGCCCGACGAGGCCGTCCTCGCCCAGGCCACGTGGCTGCGCGACCACGCCGAGCGGCGGACGACGGACGGCGTCGAGCACTGGTCCTTCCTCTACGACTTCCGCAACCTGCAAGGCGACCTCGAAGGCCCCTGGTCGTCGGGCTACGCTCAGGGGATCGCGGCCCCGGCGTTCGTGGCGGCCTACTGCGTGTCCCGGGACGACCAGTGGCTGCGGGCCGCGGAGAGGACGCTCAACGACATGATCGTCCGCATGCCCGACGGCGGCGTCGCCACGTGGGTGGCCGACGACAAGGTGTGGTTCGAGGAGGCGGCGGCTCCCGAGGCCCGCTCGGCGCGGAGCCTGAACGGGCACCTGGGCGCGACGGCGGGGGTGCACGCGGTGGCCCAGTGGACCGGCAACCCGGGCGTCGGCCAGCTGCGCGACTTCGCGTTCGACGCGGCCCTGGACGAGCTCGATCGCTACGACACGGGCTTCATCTCGCTGTACACGCAGTGGGCCGTGGACCACCCCTTCATCGCCCCCGCGCTGGACTACAACCGCTTCCACGTCCAGCAGCTGTCGTGGCTCTACGAGACCGCCGGGGACATCCGCGCCCTGGACCGCGCCATGCGGTTCGCCCGGTACGACGACCCCTTCTGGAGCTGGTCGGACCAGACGGGCGACCCCGCGTCCGTGGACTTCACCCGCAACTCCGTCTACCAGCCGGAGTGGTCGGTGAGGCGCCCCGGCATCCTCGAGGTGGACCTGGGCATGGACCAGACGGTCGAGGGCGTCGTGTTGTGGTCCCCGGACTGGTCCCGCCGCCCCCGCACGGTGGACCTGGAGCTGTCGCTGGATCGGGAGACGTGGACGTCGCGCGCGCACGACTGGTCGGACGGGTGCCGGGACTTCGCCAAGGCCGTGGAGCCCACCGTCGCGCGCTACGGCCGCGTCACGCTCGACCACGATCGGGACTCGCCCGAGGTTGCCCTGCAGGCCATCGGCCTCATCCGCACCCAGGGGCACCCCACGGGCGTCGCGCGGTGGGAGGAGCACGGCGTGGCGAACCGCCCCGCCGCGGCCTTCGGCGACGCCGGGTGGATCTGGGGACGCGCGTCGGTCGTGACCTTCGATCTGGACCGTGCGTTCGACTCGATCGAGGTCGTCATGACGGGGTTCCGGGGGGACGCCCTGCCCGAGCTCACCGTCGCGGACGCGCTGGTGGGGCCGTTCGTCCCGGTGGGCGTCGACCCGGAGCGCGAGGACACCACCCTGCGGTGGCGCCTGCCGGCCGACGCGGAGTACCTGCGCGTGGCGGTGGACACGCCGTCGAACCCGGGGGAGGACCCCCGACTCTTCATTCGCCAATGAGCCGCGGCCGCACTAGATTCGGTTCGAAGTCCGTGTGGCAGGCACCTGGTAGTGCTGGTTGGGGATCGTGATGCGTGTTCTGTTCGTGATGTTGATGGCGACGGCGGTCGCGCTCGGGGGGTGCCCCGGTCCCGTCGAGGAGGCCCCTCCGCCCGTCGATCCGACGCCGGACCCCACTCCGGAACCGAACGACGGCGACGCCTTCCTGCCCGACTCGCACCTCTTCAACCCGCCCCGCCCCGTCACCGAGGAGCCCGGCGAGGGCTGGTGCGACTGGACCCCGGTGTCCAACCCCGGCATCAACCCGATCCCCCAGACCGGCGTCGACCTGCTGGTGAGCGGCTTCGACATCGACCCCGCCCAGGTCACCTGCCCCGACAGCTCGTTCGAGACCTGGCCCCCGTTCTTTCGTCGTCACACGGGCACCTACACGGCCACGCGACGGTGGGGCGGCTTCAACGAGTGCGTCCCGCAGATCGACCTCGAGGGTCGGTACGACGACGTGCACATCACCCACACGCCGCTCGTGACCGCGAACTACGGCGTGCTCCGCTACGGCGACCTCCTGCGCGGGCTCTACTCCGACCAGGGCTACACCCTGGACCCCATCATCTCGGCCGAGTGCCCCGACCCCGTGCAGAACGTGCTCGACCAGGCGCAGTGGCTCGACGAGATGGCGGTCTCGCGGCCGTACCAGGGCGTCGAGACCTGGGCGTGGGAGTACGCCTTCGCCAACCTCCAGGGCGAGCTCGAGGCGCCGTGGACGTCGGCCTATGCGCAGGCCGTCGCGGCCGCGGCGTACATGTCCGCCTACTGCGTCTCCTTCGACGAGCAGTGGCTCGTCGGCGCCGAGAAGGCGCTCCTCAACCTCCTGGTGCCGATGTCCGACGGGGGCGTGGGCACCTGGGAGTCCGAGGACGCGGTCTGGTTCGAGGAGGCCGGCGCCGAGAACGCCTTCTCCGCGCGCAGCCTGAACGGTCACCTCGGGGCGCTCGCGGCGGTGTGGGCGGTGGCCGAGTGGACCCACAACGAGGACATCGAGACGCTCGTGCAGTACGGCCTGAACGCGCCGCTCGAGGAGATCGAGAAGTACGACGCGGGCTTCATCTCGCTCTACACCCAGGACGCGATCGACTACCCGTTCATCGCCCCGAAGCACGACTACAACCGGTTCCACGTGCAGCAGCTGTCGTGGGTCTACGAGCTCACGGGGGACGTGCGGGCCATGGACATGGCGCTGCGCTTCGCCCGGTACGACGACCCCCACTGGGACGTGGACCTCTCGGTCCGTCAGTTCGGGACGGACGAGTTCTGGCACAACTGGGTCTACCACCCGCAGTGGTGGACGCCCGCCCCGGGCTGGATGGAGGCGGACCTCTCGCGCAACCAGGTCGTCGAGGGCGTCACGCTGTGGTCTCCGGATCCCGGCATGATCCCGACGGGCGACACGGTCCGCCCCTCGCAGGTCGACATCGACGTGTCCACCAACGGCGTGTTCTGGGACACCTACACGCGCGAGTGGCCGGGGGAGTGCAACGACGGCTACTTCGAGATCCCGCCCACGGAGGCGCGGTACGTGAAGGTCTGGCTGCACTCCCCGAACCGGCAGGAGCAGCCCTTCGTGGGCCTGCAGGCGTTCGGGGTGCATCGAGCCTCCGGCCACCCCACGGGCGTCGCCCAGTGGCTGTCTCACGCGAACTGGAACCGCCCCGGCATGGCGTTCGGCGAGGAGGGCTTCGCCTTCAGCCGCATCGGCTGGCAGATCTTCGATCTCGACAGCGCCTTCCCCAACGGCCTGGAGATCCTGCTCGAGGGCTGGCGCGGCCCGACCGACCCCCTGCCCATGCTCCCGCTCCCCACGATCACCACCGCCGACGACCTCGCCGGCCCGTGGACCGAGCTCGAGCTGGAGCCCCGCATGATCGGGCCGTACCTGGCCTGGCAGATCATCGGCGACCCCGGCTTCCGCTACATGAAGCTGGACATCGACACGAACCGGAACCCTCTCGACCCCGGGAAGCTCTGGATCCGGAACCTCTGAGCCGTTGACCGACGCCTACAAGGCCGCCGACCGCCTCCTCAGCGAAGACGGCACCGCGATCGAGGTCACCTGGCGCGACGGCCACGTCTCCCTGTTCCCGTTCCGCTACCTGCGCGGCTACTGCCCGTGCGCCCACTGCCAGGGGCACGCCGCCGGACCGCAGAAGTGGCAGGCCCCGGGGGACATCGACCTGAAGGGCGTGCGCATGGTCGGGAACTACGGCATCTCGCCCGTCTGGAGCGACGGCCACGAGACCGGGATCTTCGCCGACCGGGCGCTGCGCTTGATGTGCCCTTGCCCCCAGTGCCTCGACTGGACCGAGGACGGGGGCGCCCTCACGCTCCTGGCGGAGGCCCGGGGGAGCGCGCCTGCCGGCTGAGCGCGGCGTGGACCCAGGCGGCGCGACCCTCGAGGCGGTGGAGCCCGTCCGGGAGCGGGCGCAGGACGCCGGGGGGCAGCTGCCGCGACAGCATCCCCTCGAGCAGGCCTTGGAAATGCAGCTGCTTCCAGCGGTTGGTGGAGCGCACGCCGTCGTGCTGCAGGGGGAGCGCCCCCCAGGGCAGCACGACGACCAGGTCGTAGGCCGCCGAGGCCCGGGCCCGCATGCGGTCGAGGAACGGGCCCGTCGCGTCCTCGGGGTTGGTGAACCCGTAGTAGAGGTAGAAGGCGGCCCAGTCCACGGCGCAGCGGTCGCTCACGAACCCCCCGTGCCGCGCGACGGCCGCGTCCTCCTCGGCCTCGCGCTCGTCCCACAGCTCGACCAGCAGGGCGCGCATGGCGTCCCGGGTGAGGGCGTGCAGGTTCAGGCCGGCCTCCAGGCGCCGCCGCATGCCCTCCTCCAGGTAGGGGAGGTCGAGGCGGCCCGCGAGCCTGCGCGCGAGGGTCGTCTTGCCCACGCCGGCGCTGCCCGAGATCGCGACGCGTCTTCTCATTGGCGGGTGCCGCTCACGCCCCGCGGGAGCTCCCCCAGCGTCGTCATGACGCCGCCCGCTTCGGCCCAACCCAGCTGGGTGTGGGAGGCGTAGCCCGGGGCGAAGCGCAGGCCCTGGTCGAAGCCGAGCCCCAGCAGGGCGCAGCAGAAGGCGCGGATGACGCCGGTGTGGGTCACGACGATCCAGCGCCCGCCCGCGAGGCGGGGCAGCTGCTCGGTCCACCAGCCCACGACCCGCTCGCCGAGCTCCCCGTACGTCTCGCCGCCCCCCGGGCGCGCGTTCGCGTAGTCGTCCCAGAAGTCGGCGATGCCCTGGCGGTCCTCGACGTTCAGCTCCTCCCAGGGCCGACCCTCCCAGGAGCCCATCCACTGCTCCCGAAGCTCCGGATGCTCCTCCACGGGGAGGCCGAGCCGGGAGCTGATCTCCTCGGCCAGGATGCGGGTGCGCACGAGGTCCGAGCAGAGGATGCCGGTGGGGCGGGGCAGGGCGCGGGCGGCGAAGTCGGCGGCCACGACGGAGTCGGCGGCGCCTCGCTCGGACAGGCCGATGTCGAGGTGGCCGCGGCACAGCCGGACGCCCCCGGTCGCCGCCTGCCCGTGCCGGAACAGGTGCAGCCAGGTGACCTCGGTGTCGACCATCGCGCCCTGCGTGATCGTCCCGTACTTCTGCTCCGTGGCCCCGCTCACGGCGGGGAGCGTACCCGCATCAGAGGATGAGGATCGCGTCCCCGAACTCGTGGGCGCGGTAGCCGCGGGCGGCGGCCGACGCGTTGGCGGCGATCAGCAGACCCGGGTCCGCGAACGCCGACAGGAGCTCGAAGTGGGACTCGCCGGGCTCGTGCATCGTGCTCAAGAGGCCGTCGACGACCGCCGGCGTGGTGTCCGGCGTGAGGACCAGCTCCGCCGTGAACGTGCCCGGGACCAGGGCGCCGTGGCGACGCACGTTGCTCTCCAGGGCGCGGACGACCGTCGTGCCCACCGCGATCACCCGCCCGCCGCGGGCCCGGGCGCGGGCGACGGCGGCCACGGTGCGCGCGGGGAGCTCGTACCGCTCCGGGAGGGGCAGCGAGGCGTCCAGGGCGCCCCCGTCGATCGACGACAGCCCGGCCGCGTGAGTGAGCGTCGCGAGCTCCACCCCGCGTCGGCGGAGGTCGAGCAGGACCTGCCACGACAGGGGCCGCCCGGCCGACGGCATCTCCGAGGCCCAGGGCCGTCCGCCGTAGGACGTCTGGAACGCGCGCAGGGGCACGTCCTCGGCGAGGTAGCTGTACTGCACCGGGCGCCCGACGCGGTAGAGCTCGGCGAGCAGGGCGGGGCCGCGCTCGCGGAAGGTGATGTCCGCGAAGCGCCCGTCCACCGCGTCCACCCGCAGGTGCAGGCGGGGAGACGCCGTGAGGACGTCGCCCGCCCGGATCGTCGGCGGCGCGGGGCGGTCTTCGGTGGGGGTGCGCCAGTCGCCGGCGCCGAGCACGGCGACGCGGTGACGGGCAGGACCCAGGCGGCCCGCGAGGCGGACCTCCACCGCGGCGCCCTCGGGCGTGGCGGCGTGGAGGGACGCGGGGAGCGTGGCGGCGTCGTTGAGCACGACCAGATCGCCGGGCTCGAGCGCGTCGGGCAGCGCGGCGATGTCGGCGTGCCGGTACGACCCGCGGTCGGCGTGTACGAGCAGCAGTCGCTCGAAGCCGCGCCGCGCGGCGGGGCCGGGGGCGGCGGGGATGGACGAGGCGGGGGCGAAGTGTGCGAGGGCGGCGCTCATGTCGGTCTCCGGCGGAGGGGGAGCGGGGGGAGGCGAGGCGGGACATCAGGCGGCGAGGCGTCCGCTGGGGATCGCGGGGTCGGCCACCAGCTCGACGATGGATCGAGCGACGTCGCGGGGATCCTCGAGGTCGGCGGGGTCGGCGTCGGGCACGGCGGCGGCGTGCATGCGCGTGTCCATCTCCCCCGGATCGACAGCGAGGAAGCGCACGCCCGTGCCCTCGAGCTCGGTCGCCCAGGTGCGGGTGAGGTGATCGAGCGCCGCCTTGCTCGCGGCGTATCCCCCCCACGTCGGGTAGGCCTCGACCGCGGCGTCGGAGCTGATGTTCACGACGGTCCCGCCGTCTCCGAGGACCATGGGTCCGGCGAGCGCGCGGGTGAGCCGGAAGGGGCCCACGACGTTGACCTGCAGGGTGCGCTCCAGCGCCTCGGCGGGCAGGTCGAGCAGCAGCGGCAGGGGCACCGCGCCGAGCGTCGAGGCGTTGTTGATGAGCAGGTTCACGGGGCCTGCGAAGGTCGCGGCGGCGGCGGCGATGGTGACCGCGGCGCCGGGGTCCGCGACGTCCGCGGCGAGGGCCCAGGCGCGGCCCCCGCGAGCGCGGATCCCGTCCACGACGGGGGCGAGGTCGGCTCCGCGCCGGGCGACCAGCACGACCCCGGCGCCGCGGGCGGCGAGTTCTTCGGCGAGGGCGCGCCCCAGTCCGCGGGAGGCTCCGGTGACGACGGCGTGGGTGGTCTCGAACGACATGGCTTCTCTCCTTCGCCCGGGGAGGGGCGTGTTTGGTTCCGATGGAGAGAAGGTAGTCGGCCCTGATATCTTGTCATCGCGATTGATGATTCATGAACATCTGGTCGAGGAGAGAACATGGACGCGCCGGGGAACCTGGCCCGCAACATCCGCGCGCTGCGCGAAGCGCGAGGCCTGACGCAGAAGCAGCTGTCCGACCGGTCGGGGGTGCCTCGGCCCACCTGGGCGAACCTGGAATCGGGTTCGGCGAACCCC
The DNA here is from genome assembly GCA_964620495.1 of uncultured Rickettsiales bacterium. Taxonomy (GTDB): domain Bacteria; phylum Myxococcota_A; class UBA796; order UBA9615; family UBA9615; genus CAZEKB01. Next base: position 18,064 of record CAZUHI010000076.1, read on the forward strand.
ACTCTGTCCGTGCTGGTGAAGGTCGCCTCGGCCCTGGCCGTCTCGATCGAGGAGCTGATCGGTCCCCCGCGGGCGACGGGCCGCTTCTACGCGGCGGAGCAGCTCCCGAGCCGAACCCGCGGCGGGGTCCGCGTGGGCAAGGTGCTGCCGGACTCGCTGTCGGGCATCGACATCGAGCGGATCGCGCTGCCCGCGGGCAAGTCCATGGGCGGCGTCCCCCACACCGCGGGCACCCGGGAGTACCTCTTCTGCGAGCGGGGCAAGGTGGAGCTGACGGCGTCGGGGACGTCGTGGACGCTCGATCCCGGCGACGCCGTCGTGTTTCGAGGGGACCAGCGGCACTCCTACCGCAACCGAGCGCGCGGTGAGACCGTCGCATATTCGGTCGTCCTGCTGCCCCCGCCGGGGGACTGAGCGGCATCGGGCTTGTCGGCGCGGCAAACCCACGCCATGATCAGGGGAGGTATGCGGGGCGAAGACGACAGCCTCCCCGGGTTCGACGGGGAAGAGAGCGATCCGGCGATCACCACGCCGCCGGGGGGACGACGCGTCAGCGACGCGGAGCTCTCCGGGCTCGTCGCCGAGCTGAACGTCCTCGCGCGAACGCACCAGGGGATGGACCTCGCCATGCGCGTGGGTCTCCTCTATGAGGAGTGGAAGGGCTTCGGCCTGCGCGTGAGCTTCCGCCGGCTCGGAGCGCACCCCGGGGCCCTGATCCTCCGCAGCCGCCTCACCACCTACGTGAAGGTCGAGCAGCAGAGTCGAATCCTCGGGCCCGAGCTCGTCGAGGAGCTGGGGCTGTCCATGCACGTCGCGCTCCTGCCGGTCTCGTGCGACGACCGGAAGATCGACCTCGCCGTGAGCGCCGTGAACGAGCAGTGGACGCTGGACGAGCTCACCGCCGCCGTCGCCGAGTCGTCCGGGCGGCCGATCCACCGCGCGCGGGTCTCACGCCTCACCGAGCGGGTCGCGGAGACGGCGGCCTCGCTGCGCAAGTCCAGCGTCCGCGACAGCCTCGACGGCTTCGACGAGGAGGAGGGCGAGCGGCTCGCCGCCCAGCTCGAGGAGGCCACGTCCGCGATCGTCCGACGCTTGCGGGGCGTGCCGGAGACTCCGCCCGACGACGTCGGTCGGGACTCCGGCTCCTTCAGGCCGATCTGAGCTCGTGTAGGGCGGCGCGGGCCCGGTCCGCGCGATCGAGCCGTCCGCACCGCGTCCACACCTCGAGTGCCCACCGCCAGACCCGCTCGGCGTCGGGGCGAAGGTCGCTCCGCCCCGCGGCCACGGCGCGGCGGAGGTGCGCGCCGATCCCCTCCGCCGTCCAGCCGACGGACGCCACGGAAGGGAGCGCGTCGAGGTCCCCCGCGTCGTGCAGCAGCGCCCTCGCGCGATCCCAGCGCCCCCGCGACGCCGAGGCCCACGCCGCGAACGGCTTCTCGGCCTGCTGCACCAGCCGGAAGGGCCCCCCGGCCGCGCGCTGGGCGAGGTGGGCCATGGTCTCGACCGTCCCGTCCGGCAGGCCCTCCATGAGGTCGAGCAGCACGAGGTGGAACTGTGCCTGGAGCGCGACGTCCTCGGTCCCCGCGGCCCGCCCGGCGCGCACGGCCGCCGCGACCCGCCCCCTCGCCGCCGGCAGGTCCCCGGCGTCCCTGAGCGCCAGCCCGAGGTCCAGGAGCGCGGCGGGGACGTCGACCCACGCGCCTCGGTGGCGGGCCCCGTCGAGGGCGTCCCGAGCCCGCGAGACCGCTCCCCCGGCTTCGCGTGGCGGGTCCGTCGGCGCGGGCGCGCCTCCCTCCAAGGCGTCCACCCGGAGCGTCACGCGGCTCCGGTCCTCGAGCCGGTCGGTGCGCGCCAACGCCGCGGTGACGCGCGCGTCCACGTCGTCGGAGACGGCCGCGACCGCGAGGATCGGCGCGGGCTCGAAGCTGGTCTCGAACAGCAGGTGATCGAGGAAGGCGACGGCGTCCTCGCCCGCCACGTCGAGCGCGATCAGGACCGGTCGCTCCGTCGCCCTCGCGCGCAGGTCGCGGATCGCCCGGGCGTGGTCGCGGTCGCGCTCGTCGCGAAACCCCTCCGCCGCGCGCGGGTCCCCGCCGACGGCGACAGGCACCACGGTGAACCGCCCCTCGAGGCTCGCGGCGAACGCGTCCGTGAGGGCCGCCTTGCCCGCGCCCGGCGGCCCGCGAAGCACCACCACGCGCCCCACGCCCGCCTCGACCTGCTCCGCCACCACGTCCATGCGGGCCAGCTCGCGGGCTCGCCGGGCCGCGACGTCCGATCGGTCGGTCCCCATCAGGGGGCGATGGGCGCGGCGCCCGGCGTGAAGGGGCGGGGCTGGGCCCCCTGAACGATGTGCGCGAACCCCGCGGGCACGTCCCGGAAGGTCTGCGCCTCGCCCCGCGGCCAGCGGATCGTGAGCTCGTCCACCGTGTCGGCGTCGCCGAGGCCGAGGTGCACGCGGGTGTCGCTCACGGACAGGTAGGACTGCGCCCCCACCACCTGGCTGCGGATCGTCCGATCGCCCACGCGCGCGGTGACGAGGGCGCCGATGGCGGACCGGTTGGTGTGGGTCCCCTCGAGCCAGAGCTGCAGCGAGCGCCCGGCCTTCGACTCGTTGCGGCCGAGCTGGGCGTCCTCGTCGCGGTTGGTGACCACGAAGTCGAGGTCGCCGTCGCCGTCGAGGTCCGACGTGACGAGCCCCCGGCTCACGTGCCGGGCGGCCAACGCCGGGCCCGCGGTCGCCGTCGCGTCCTTGAACCGCCCGCCCCCGACGTTCTCGATGAGCGTGTTCGGCTGGGCGAAGCCGCCCTCGTCCTTGCGGTCGGCGATCTCCGGGTAGATGTGCCCGTTGACCATCAGCAGGTCCTCGTCGCCGTCGTTGTCGGCGTCGAACAGATCCACGCCGAAGGAGAGGCGCGCCCGGGACGGGGCCCCCACGCCGATCATGTCCGCGCGCTCGGTGAAGAAGCCCGGCTCCACCTGCTGGTACACGCTGGTGGCCTGGTGCTGGAAGTTCGCGCACACGAGGTCCACGAGGCCGTCGCCGTCGACGTCCCCCATGTCCGCCCCCATGCCCGCCTCTTCGCCCCCGACTTCGCTGTACGCGACGCCCGCGGGGCGACCTCGCTCGGTCATCTTCCCGGTGCCGTCGTTGATGAACAGCAGGTTCCGGGTGAGGTCGGCGGCCACGTAGATGTCGGTGTCGCCGTCGAGGTCGACGTCGCCCGCCACCACTGCCAGGGACCGCGCCGGGTGCGCGCCGACGCCCCAGGCGTCCGTCGTCTCCTCGAACGTGCCGTCGCCCCGGCCCCGGAGGATCCGGTCCGGCAGCGCGTCGAAGAGGACGGGGTTGCAGTACGTGAGGACGCCCGCAGTGAAGCAGTCCCGCGCGTGCTCGCGGTCGTAGGCGGAGTAGTAGCCGATGTAGAGGTCCAGGTTGCCGTCCCCGTCGGCGTCCAGGAACGCGGCCGACGACGCCCACTGGGGCCGCATCGCGATGCCGGAGCCGGCCGTGATGTCCTCGAAGCCGCTGCCGGTGTTCCGCAGCAGCCGGTCGTGACCCTCCCAGGTGGTCAGGTACACGTCGGTCCAGCCGTCGTTGTCCACGTCGCCCACCGCGACGCCCTGGCCGTAGCCCCGGGAGACGACGCCCCAGGCCTGGGTGGCGTCCCGGAACCGGCCCTCGCCGTCGTTCAAGAGCAGGCGATCCCGCGAGCCGGAGGGCCGCTTCTCGCCCAGCTCGATGCGGCCGCCGTCGGCGAACAGCAGGTCGGGGGCGCCGTCGCGATCGAAGTCGGCGACGGCGACGCCGCTGCCCATGATCTCGGGCATCCAGAACTTCGACGATTGGCCCGCGTGGTGACGCACGCCCAGCGCCGCGTCCTCCGCCCCGTCCACGAAGAAGAGGCCCTCCGGCGCGGGGGTGGCCTCCGGGGTGGCCGCGTCCGGCGCGGGGGTCGGCGGGGCGGCAGGCTCGGAGCCGCAGCCGAGGAGCAGGATGAGCGGGAGCGCGCGCTTCATGGGGTCGCCTTCATGGCCTCGCGCACGGCGACCGCGCGCCGCTGGGCCGCCTCTGCGCCGGCGGCGTCGCCGGTGCTGGTCAGGATGGCTGCGCGCATCTCCCACAGGCTCGCTTCGAGCTTCGGGGGCGCGGTATCGAGGGCCTCGTCGATGAGGGTCTGGGCCTCCGCGAACCGTCGCTCGGCGTACGCGCGCTCGAGGGCCGCGACGCGGTCGGACAGGCGGTAGGTCTCCGCCTCCACCCGCGTGAGCTCGGCGTGGCGGGCGGCGGCCTGATCGAACGCGGTCGTGGCCCCGGCCTCGTCTCCCAGGCGGGCGCGGGCGCGGCCCAGGGCGTTCCACCCGGACGGGTTCGCGGGCTCCACCTTCGTCGCCCGCTCGAGGGTCGCGAGGGCGGCGGCGGGGTCGTCCCCGTCGAGGGCGGCGAGCCCCTCGAGCACCAGGGCGTCGGCTCGGCCCGCCGCGGCCCGGCCTTCGCTCACCGCCCGGATGTGCACCATGGCCTCGTCCCGGCGGCCGGTCTCGAACAGCGCGAGGCCCAGGGCCCAGCGCACCTCGCCGTCCTCGGGCTTCGCCTCGGCGAGCGGCTCCAAGAGCGCGATGGCGTCGGCGAACTCCTTCGCCTTGATGTGGATCTTCGCGCGCACGAAGGCGCCCGGGTCCGCGTCGGTGCCCGCGAAGCCGTCGAACACCCGACCCAGCGTGGCCCAGTCGTCGCAGGCCTTGAGGGCGAGGGCGAGCGGATCGAGGGGCGCGGGGTCCGTGCGGAAGCGATCGTGCAGCGCGAGCAGGCCGGTGCGCGCCTCGATGGAGCAGTCCTTGCCGCCGGTGAGAGCGGCGAGGCGGGTCAGCTCGTCCGCCGCGGCGGGGACGTCGCCGATGCGGGCGGGCTCGGGCTTCGGCGTCTCGGCGGGGGCGGGGGGCGAAGCCTCGGGCGTCGGCTCGGCTTGCGGGGGGGCGGTCGTGCAGCCCGCGAGGAGCGCGACGAGGGCGAGGGACGGGAGGCGCATGATCGGCGCGGACCGTAGCGCAATCGCGGACCGGGAGCGGGGTTCCTCCGGGCGCGGGGGGTCGGGTACGCTTTGCGTCGGCCACGACCTGGGAGGGCGTCGGCCACGGACGAGGGGTCGTGACGGACGAAGCGGAGACCACGCCGCCGGCGAACGAGCGCACCAGGAGCAGGGGCCGGGAGTGGGTCTTCCGGATCCTCGCGGTCCTGTCGCCCGTGCTCCTCATCGCGATCGTGGAGTGCTCCGATCGGTGCTTCCTCGACCCGGTGCATCACCCCCTGAAGGGCGTGGACGAGGCCGCCAACTACCTCTACTTCGCCATGCCCGAGGCCTTCCACCCGCTGTTCGAGCTGGACGAGGACGCGGAGGTCTTCCGCACCAACCCCAAGCTCTACCGGGGCGACGGCTTCTACGTGCAGGAGCAGGACTTCCCGGCCGTCCGCACCCCCGAAGCGGTGCGCGTCGCCTTCATCGGCGGCTCGTCGGTCCAGGGGTGGCCGTACCGGGTGGCCGACGTCGCGTTCCCGGCGCTCACCGGCAAGCGGCTGCAGCAGAAGTTCCCGGACGCGCGCGTGGACGTCATCAACGCGGGCGTCGGCTCCTACAACAGCTTCCAGCTCGCGAGCGTCGTGGATCAGCTGGACGCCTTCAAGCCCGACGTGCTCGTCATCTACACGGGCCACAACGACCAGGGGTACTACTTCTTCTACAAGGCGTTCCTGGACGGCGCGGGCGCGGGACGCACGACGCTGCTGCGCCTGCTGAACAAGCTCCAGTTCTTCCAGCGCCTGCGGAGGGCCCGGGACCGCAAGCGCATGGAGGTGAACCCGCGCGAGGGCGGTGACCTCCCCGAGGAGTTCCGGGCCGAAGACGAGAACATCTTCCAGCTCGATCCCGAGTCGCAGGACGAGTACCACCCGGGCTACTACGCCGAGATGGTCGCCCAGCACGAGCGCCTCCTGCCCGGCTTCTTCGAGAACAACCTGTCGGACCTCATCGTCGCTGCCCGCGCGGCGGGGATGCACGTCGTCCTCGCCACGCCCGTCGGCAACCTGCGGGACTACGAGCCGCGGCTGAACCTCCACTACCACCCCGACCAGCTGTCGCGCGCCGACCGCAAAGAGTTCGACCGGCTCATCACACAGGCCCGGGAAATGATGGTGCAGGGCGGCGTGGCTCCCCGGGACATGACCCCGATCGAGGCCAACGGCGAGTACGTGGAGCCCGGACACGAGCCGCAGGTGCAGACCGTCCCGGGCACCCATCCGCTCGGTCACCCCAGCGCGGTCCACAACTGCGCCGCCATCCTCCCCGTCATCGAGCAGGCGCTGGCCATCTCCGACACCTGGGCCGAGGCCCACTACCTCAAGGGCACGTGCCTCCTGCACACCGATCACGCCGCCGCCCGGGAGTCGCTGGTGCGCGCCCGCGACCTGAGCCCCGCCCAGGCCCCGCGTCAGCGCGCGCCGACCTATCTCCAGGACGTCGTGCGCAAGGTGGCCGCCGCCCAGGAGGTGCCGCTCGTGGATCTGCCGACGATCTTCGCCGACCAGACGGAGACGGGCGTCCCGGGGGCCGATCTCTTCGTGGACAACCTTCACTTCAACGGGTTCGGGCACCGGGTGGCGGCCGACGCGATCGCGGACGCGGTGGCGAAGCTGCCCCCGTTCGCCGAGGGCGTCGAGGGGCGACCGGCGGACCCCGACCCGAAGGAGGTCGTGAGGATCCTCGAGGAGAAGAGGAAGAACCCGAAGTGGGGCATGGACCTGCTGCCCCCCGGGGTGGGCGAGGGGCTCGAGGGCGAAGGCGACTACGGACCGAGGCCGGACTAGAGACATGCTCGCCTGCCCGCTGTGTACGGCGTCGATGCGCGCGACGGTCCTCGGCTCCGTGGAGCTCGACGTGTGTACGTCCTGTCGCGCGGTCTACTTCGACGCGGGCGAGCTCCGCCGCCACTTGAAGACCGGCAAGGCCCTCGAGACCACGCTGCACCGGGCGGCCATGGAGCACGGCGCGCCGTCGTCGGCCGGGGCCTGCGTGAAGTGCGAGGGCGCGTTCCGAGCCATGGCCACGGAGTCGGGGGACGCGCTCGTATGCGGGGGCTGCGACGGCGTCCTCCTCTCTCGCGAGGTGTTCGATCGTGCGCCGCAGACGGGCGTCTTGCCGAAGCGACTGGCGACCCTCTCCCGCGGAGAGGGCGTCGGACTGGGCGACGGCGCGCTGGTGGGCGTGGAGGTGGGGGCCGGGGTCCTCGAGTTGATCCTCGAGGTGGTGCTCGAGCTGTTCACGGACTTCTGAGTCCGTGAACGATCCTCGCCGAGAGGCAGTCGCAGGGAACGTCCTCCCCGCCCTCGGCGTGTTCGTGGCGGCGGTCGCGCTCCGGTGGGCGCGCCTGGACCTCGTCGTCCTGAACTCGGACACCGTCGGGCCCTACCTCAAGGCCTGGACGATCCTGAGCGGCGACGGCCTGGTGCCCGTGTCCCACGCCGCCGAGTCGGGCCCGGGCCTGTACTGGATCTCGACCGTGTTCCTGGTCGGCGCGGACTCGCTCCGGGAGGCGTTCGCGCGGCGGTATCTGCTGCAGGCCGCGGTCGCTCCGCTGATCTTCTTCGCCCTCGTCGGTCGCGTCGGTCGCCCGACGGCGTTCCTCGCGGGGGCGCTCCTCGCCGCCTCGTCCGGGCTGCTCCAGACGCTCGACTCGGGGTACCAGGGCTACCTCGCCCCCGACGTCGCCGCCCTCGTGGTGGCGGGTCTCGTCCTGGGGCTTCGCGACGACGTCCGCGGCGGGCCCGTCGCCTGGGCGCTCCCCGCCGTCCCCCTCGCGATGATGTGCCACCCGTTCGCCGCGGCGCTGGTGGTCCCCGTCGTGGTGGGCGCCGTGGCCGCCTGGAGGGCCGAGTCGAGCCGGCCGCACCTGATCGCCGGCGTCCTCGCGGCCCTGGGTCTCGGCCTCGTGCGCCTCGCCCAGCTGGCCGACGGACCGGGCGACGGCTACCTCTGGGACCACGCCGTGAGCAACTCCTCCGCGGCGGGCCCCCTCGCCTCGGTGGCCGCCGGGTTCGCGGCGGTGCCCCGGCAGGACGGGCTGCTCGCCGCGGCGCTGCTCGTCGCGCCGGTGGTGCCCGCCGTCGTCGGTCGGGGCGGCACGCGGCTCCTCGCCCGGCTGTACCTCGCGGCCGTGGCGACGCTCGCGCTGGCGGGCGGGATCATCGGCTACCTGCAGCCCTACCACCTGCGGATCCTGCTGCCGTTCGCGGTGGCGGTGGGCGCGCTCGCCCTCGCGGAGGCGGGGTCCCGACGGATGGTGGCGGGGGTGGCGATCGCCGCCTCGGTGGCCGCCCTGACGGGGGGAGCGTGGACCGCCTCCCGGGTCGAGGTCGCGGCCGCGGACCTGGACGTTCACGCCGCCCTGGGAGAGGCGATCGCGACGGACGCCGGGGAGCAGGGTCGCTGGATCGAGTTCGCGACGATCGAGTCCACCCCCTTCGGGTCGCCCGCCGCGCTCGTGCTCGACGGCCTGCTCCGGGGTCGGCCGATCGAGCCGCTGCGCGAGCCGGGTCCGCTCTTCCTCGTGGTCGCGGGCGCCCCCGACGCGCTCGCGGGGCTCGGGGCGGCGCCCACGGTCGCGCGCCTCCCCGCCGTCGCAGACGGGTCACGCGACGTGGTCGCCGTGCGGTTCGACGGCCCGTCCAAGTCCGTGCCCTGGACCGCGGCGGCCTGCGCGTCCCTCGCTCCCCGCCGCCTCCGCGTCGAGCGCCGCGCCGCCGACTGGCTGACCTACGTCCGCCCGGGCTACACCGACGAGTTCACCAGCCGCTGGTTCGACCCCTGCGTCCGATGATCGCGGGGGCGCTCCCGATAATTGTTGCTTGCGGAAGCTTACGATTCTATCCTCCGAAAGGAAGGGGGAGGCGGAGCGCCCCATGAGTTCCAGTGCGGAGACGATGGCTTTTCTTCACGCCCACGGATTGAACGTCGAGCCGACCGCGTTGGGCGAGAGCCTGCGCGCGGCCGTGGCGACCCTCAAGCAGGGCTTCTACGGCGAGGCCGGCAGCGAAGGGCTGACCGCCGGGGAGCTGGCCATCGCCCGACAGGGCGGCCTGGAGCCGAGGGCGGTGCCCGGGCCGGACGCGCTGTCCCAGGCCGTGGTCGAGCACGCTCGGCTCCTGGAGACGGGGCTCACCACCGCCGCCGCGGCGAAGCGCCTGGGCGTGACGGACGCGCGGATCCGGCAGCGGATCGACGAGCGGTCGCTGCTCGCCCTGCGTCGGGGCCGCTCGTGGCGCCTGCCGCGGTTCCAGTTCGTGGGGGAGGGCGAGGTCCCGGGGTGGTCGATCGTGTGTCGTCGGCTGCCCGCCGCCGCCTCGCCCGTCGCGATCGAGCGGTGGCTGCTGCTGCCGCATCCGGACCTGGTCGTCGGAGCCTCGGAGGAGCGCATGGCGCCGCTGAAGTGGCTGCACGAGGGGCGGCCCGCCACGGTGGTGGCGGAGCTGGCTGCCCGCCTCTCCTGACCCGTTGGCGAAGCTCCCCGAGCCGCCGTCGATCGAGTCGCTGCGGGCCCTGGGGCCGCAGGTGCACACCCTCGACCCCGGGGCCTTGCTGTGGCGGATCTACTACTCCGGCGGCGACCACCCGACGGTGTGGAACGGGTTCCGCGCGTGGGGTCCGTCCGACTCGAGGTTCGACCACCACGAGGAGCCTGCCCGCCTCCAGGATCGGCAGATCCTCTACGCCGCCGCGGGGCGGTCCGCCGCGCTGACCACCGTCGCCGAGGTGTTCCAGTCCACCCGGCTCGTGGAGCGGGAGCGGGGGGCCCCGGCCCTCACGGCCTTCGAGACCGGGCGGGCGCTGCGGCTGCTGGATCTCACCGGCATCTGGCCCACGCGGGCGGGCGCCTCCACGGCGATCTGCTCGGGGCCGCGGGGCCGCGCGCGCCGGTGGTCCCGGGCGCTGTACGAGGCGTGGGGCGACCTCGACGGCCTCCTCTACTCCGCCTCCATGAACGCCGGCGAGCCCGCCGTGGCCCTCTACGAGCGCGCGAAGGACGCGCTGCCCGAGCACCCGTCGTTCAACCGACAGCTCGCCGATCCGCTGATGTTGACGATGCTCAAGAACGCGTGTCGGGAGCTGAACTACCTGCTCGAGTGAGCTTTCCTGGCGAGTCGGCTCCTTTGTCGGTCCTCCCCGAGTTCTGTCCGCTCCCCGGCCAGAACCCGGGGAGGATCGCCGATCCTGGGCGGCTTCTGTCCGCCCCCCGGCCAGAGCCGCGGGAGGATCGCCGATCCTGGGCGACTTCTGTCCGTCCCCCGGCCAGAACCCGGGGAGGATCGCCGATCCTGGGCGGCTT
>CAZUHI010000077.1:0-27527 GCA_964620495.1 uncultured Rickettsiales bacterium
TGGTCCCTGCGGAGACCGACCTCCTTCAGCGCACGATCGCCGATGCCGTAGGGGTGTCTCGACGGCGACTTCGCGTCTGGTGCGATGCCGCGAAGGTCACGCGCGAGAGTGAGACCCACGGGCTTCCCATGAGCCACCGAGCCGCACTCGCGCCGCTTCGCCGGCCCCTCCGGATCGAGGAGGTCGCCAGACTGGCGGCGGCCCGAGGCTTGACCCACAAGATTCTTCGAGCGTTCGTCAAACAGGAGATCAACGGAGCGCAACCGCGGCACAAGCGAAACCTGACCCGGTTCGTCGAAGACGCGCTTCCCGTCCTGCGGGATCTGAACGAGAACGGATACGACAGCCTCGATGAGATGAGCGGGTCGGTCGCGATCACGAACGAGGAGGCCCTTCGTGAGGTGGCGGTCGAGGTCGGCCGACTCCACAAGAGAGTGAACGACGTCGCGAGGCGCAAGGGTCCTCGCCCGTTGACGAAGTATGACCGCCTCGTCCTCCCCGCCCGCGAGGAGGAGTCGAAGTGACGTGCACGCCCGTCCTGGACAAGGGGATTCGGCCGCCTGCTGCGCGCTGCGGGGGAGGATGCTCGGGGGACCCGACCGGGCCCCTTCGGTGGACGTCGGACGAAGTGCAGGCAAGGAGGCCGAGTCTTCGGTCCGAATGGTCCGGGGGTGCTTGGCAAGCGAGCGTCTGGAACGATGTCTGGACGACCCCGCTGCCGACGGAGGCCGGGGACATGCCACCGGTGCGTCGGCCTCGAGACCTCGACTGGGGCGACCAGCCGAAGGACTCGGCGGTACCACCTCGCCTCGGTCCGGGCGACGCCGTCTCCTACTTCACTCGAAACTCGCGGTTCGTCTACGGGGTCGTCTTGTTTCCAGGCTCGGAGCCATTCATCTGGCCCGGCAACGGCCCCTGGGAGATTCCGATCTGCGGGCCTGACGGTGAGCCCGTCGTGCTCGGTCGTGGCCTCCTCGTGACCGATGAGGGATCGCACAGCGAACAAGATGTGTTGATGCCATGGGGCCGCTGGGGGGAGAAGGGGCTGGTCGCGCTGAACGTCGGCGTCTCAGCTGGAATGCCCCGATGGAGATTCCATCCAGCCTCCCGGCTTGTAGACCTCGACCTGACGTGTCATGCGCCTCAGGAAGACGCCCACGTCACCATGGCGATGAGCGGCCGCAACGTCTTCGTTTCCCGGGGCCAGTACCCCGGGGTCGCCGTATTTGCGAGACCGCCGAGTTTCGGCCGCGACTACGTCTATCTGACGAGCCTTGCGCTTCCCAAGTGGGGCCCGGTGTCCTCGCAAGTCGCCGCAAGCTTCCGATTGACGCCTCGCGCCCTCAAGGTGTTCGAAGCTCCACCCGCGGAGCAGGGTGGTGACCGGCGTGAACTTCTCGCGGTCGGGGTGGCCGCGACCCACAGAGCCCATCTGCAAGGGGAAGACTGGGTGCCGCGCGTGGTGCTCTACGACGTAACCCAGCTCGCGGCACCCGCGGTCGATTGTCAGGGCCTTTCGGCGCCGGTCGCGACCCCGGGCTTGAATCAGCCGGGTGACCCGCTGCGGTGTGGTCAAGATCGCGTGCGAGCGGTGCTGTTTCGGCCCCTGCCCCCCGGATCGACAGAGGAGCATGCCGTCAGCAGCCTCGACCACGGAAAGCTACCCGACACGACGCTCGCAGATACCGGCGAGGACCGAGACGTTCTGCTGGTGGCTACGCCCGCGACGGTCGAGCTCTTGGATCTGACCTCGGTCCTCGGATACCCACGCCGCCAAGCTCCCGGCGGGGACAGCATCGTCGGCAACAGCTCGAGCCTCCTCGAGGCCGCTCTCCGCGCGCGCCTGACCCGGGTTCCAGGCCGCGTCCCGATCGAGACCCGGGCCATGGCAGGGCTCGGGATCAGCGACGGGCCGGTCGGCTCCTGCGGCGCCCCGGCCGAGAATCAAGCGCCGGCCGATTACGCCAATCTGGATTATCGGGCGGAGTGGGGCAAGGGACCGTGCATGGCGGGTCGATATGCGACGGTCGGCTGGGCTACGAGAGCACCTCCGAGCAATGCGCTCTCGCTTCTGGCGTTCAGCTACGAACTCGACGATGCAAGCGACCTACGCATGCGGGTGATCGGCTTGGCCGCGCCTCAGGTCGGCGTGCCCGCTGCTCCGGACGAAGTCGCGGTGCGTCAGTTCGAGACCTGGTCCAACTTCCACTTCATCGAGGTCTCTGCAGAGGTCGAGTTCCCCGAGGGAAGTCAGGAGTTGCGGGGGCGACTTCGAGACGGTCGATGGGTCCTGGGGTGCGCGCGCAGCTCATTCGGGATGGTCGGGTTCAAGCTCCCGGCGGAGGCTGACGCAACCACCATCGTGGATTACATCGCCAACGAGGGCTTCTGGCCGGAGTCGGGCTTGCCCTGTTCCGGGACCGAGGTCTACCCGACCTCCCGTTATCCAGGGGCTGCAGCGGGAGCGCTTCCGGAGCAGGTCGAGATCGAGTGCCTCGCCCTCGGTGCCTGTGGTCCGGGGCAGCTGCCGAGCAATCTTCTTCCCGGGGTGGTCTTTGCCGGCGCACCCGACGACCCGGGACATCTCGGGCTCGGCTTTGGACAGGAGTTCGTCAATGGCGTCGTCGTGGAGCACCCGGATGGGGATGTGCTCTTGCTCGCGGATCGGGGATCGCTTGCGATTTGGGCCTTCGCTGCCGAGCCTCGGGTAGGCAGGGTTCTGGACGCCGGGGGGCTCATCGCGAACCTTCGCGGCGTCACCACGTCGCGGTTCGATCAGAGCAACGAGTTCGTCGTCGGAGTCGGGTCGAACGGACCGGCGTTGCACATCCTGAGATGGCACCGCCTCGGTGGAACTCAGCCGAACGGGCATCTCCACGGAATGCTCGCTGTCGTCCCGAACTGGAACCCCGTCGTCGGTTCACCGCCAACGGACTTGCTCGACTTCCCACGGGGGTACACGGACACAACCACCCTCCGCCTGTCCGGCGATCTGGACGTGGTCGTGGCCGGGGTCACCCCGTACGGGGCAGTCTCCGCAGGGACGGGTTACGACGTCGTCTTGATGCATGTCCCACCGGCGCTCGGAACCTTCGCGACGAGCTTCTCCGGCGGGACGACGCTTCTCCACGAGCTGCAGAACTCTCCGCAGCGGGTCGTGATCAACGAGGGGCATCGTCGGTTGGGACTTCGCGAGCGGGTCGCACTGACCGACGACTGGGTCCGAGCGAACGCAGCCGTCGACCTGACCACGACCTTCTTCAGGTTCGGCCGCGCCTGTGACGCTTCGGGGGCGGTGCTCAGCACCGTGCTCCAAACCTCTCGACGTGGACCGATCTCCATCCCGGGCTTGGTCCAGGCGATCGCCTTCGTCCACCTGAGTGACGACGACCTCGCAGCGAACGCGTTGCTCGGTCCCCCCATGCGGCGGAGGCAGGACTGGCTGGCCTTCCTCGTCCAACGGATCGAACCCGATGCATCCACTCTGACGGCGACCCCCGAGTACCACTTCGTGATCGCCCGCGTGCTCGACAGCCCGCCGCCGGGGGGTGGGCTCGGCTCGGGGTGTCCGGGGGGCGGCGGCGATGTCGTGCAGGGCAATGACTGGCGCGCCGGCGCCGGGACCGTGGGACTTGAAATCGCCGAAGCGATCCCGCTGGGCAGCCCCGGCAAGTCCACAGAGCTCCCGAAACTTGTCGCGTCTCCCGATGGGTACTACTTCATGGCCATGGGCGAAGGCGAGGCCGGCTGCTGGCTGATCGAGGTGGACTACTCGGAGGCGGACCCTCGAGCTGTCGTGGTCGAGGGACTCAGGAAGGCCGGTAGCTCCATCTGGTACGGCTGGGACTCCACAGCAGCTACTGCGACGACCGCCACTTCACGACGGCTCAGTTCTCGAACTTCTGGGCGAGCCAAGCCTGGGCGGCGGCTCCGTCCGTGGGTCCGCCCATGCAGGCCGCCGCGTTCGTCGAGTCCGACGGAGAGCTGTTCGTGCTGATCAACACGGATCCTCTCACCGTATGGCACGTGAACCGTTCGATGTCCCCGGGTCTCGCCACCGAGTGGGAGTATGTGGGCGCTCTCTGCACGAACGGGCGGTTGCGGGTCGCCTTGCCCGCCGGCGACTACATCTACTTCTCAGGCGACTTCGGGACCTACGCTGTCCCCCGGGGAGAGGAAGAGGAGCGGGGATGCTGTCCAGGCGTCTGACCGGCCCCCGTGGCCCACGATTGGAGACTCTTGGACGCAACGCGTTGCTGATCTCAGCAGCGTCTTTGGCCCTCGCCTGCGAGAGCCAGCCGCCCGAGGAGCCGCTCGATGCAACCGCAGAAGATACGGACGACGACGACTCGGCGAGCCCTGTCGGCCAGCGGCGAAGGCCCTGCCCCGAGGGCCTCGAGGGCGACCTTCTGCTCGCCGACGTGGGTCTGCGAATCGACGGCCGCGCCGTGAGCGACAACTTCGGCTCGGCCGTCGTCGGGCTGGGCGACGTCTCCGGGGATGGACTCGGCGACTTCGCCGTCGGCGTAAGGGGCGCGAGCAGCACCCGAGGGGGAGCAAGCGTGTTTCTGGGGGGCAGAGAATACGGGTCCGCGGCGAAGGCCTCCGCGAACTTCGAGGGGGGGACGCGCGCGGCGTGGTTCACGGGCAACTGGGCGGCTCCGAGCGGTGACGGAGCGCTCATGGTCAGCGCCCCGGGGGCCGGCGGTGTCGCCGGCGACCTGCCGGGCACGGTGTTCGTGCTCGACGCCGCGGCGACGGGGGACGCGACCTTCGACACAGCCAGGGCGACGATCGCGGGCGCGGACGGTCGCTCCGAAGACTTGTGCGTCTTTCGGTCTGCGGGTGCGGAGCCGCTCCAGATCGCGGGCGGCTCGGATGTCGACGGCGACGGGGTAGCCGACGTGCTCGTCGGGGCCGCGGGCCCTCCCCTCGTCGATGGCCCGGGCCGGGCCCACCTGTACCTCGGTCCGCTCGAGGGGGAGCTCGGCCCCGCCGACGCGAGCGCCGTCATCGTCGGGCCCTCGGAGTGCTCGTTCGCCGGGTGGCCCGTCGCCATGCCCGGCGACCTCGACGGTGACGGCTTCGGCGACCTCCTGATCGGCGCTCTTGGAGTGCAACAAGTCGCTGTGTTTCACGGGCCTCTGAGCGGGGAGGTGGCGTGGTCCGAGGCCTCACTGCTCGTGGAGAGCGGCGTGGGGGCCCTCGCGATGCACTCCGTGGACGGAGGGCCCGACATCACCGGGGATGGTCGGCCGGACCTGATCGTGCCCTGGGTGAATACTTCGACGAAGGTCGAGGTCGCGGTGTACTTGGTCGCCGGGGACTCCACCGGGACCGTTCGCCTCGAAGAGGACGCCATCAAGCTCACCTACGGGGGGCTCGACCCCCTGCGAGTGGGTGCCGGTCGCCCCGACTTCGCAGTGACCGTCGGGGGCGACTTCGACGGCGACGGCTACCCGGATCTGGCGATCGGCGACTGGACTCGGGAGTACGACGGCATCGGCAATGCGGGAGCCGTCTACCTGTTCTACGGGCCGGTGTCCGAAGACCGCGACCTCACCTTCGCGGACGCAGTCCTGTACGGGCCGCCGCGGGAAGAGCTCCCGGGTGGGGGAAGAGCCGCGTGGTCGATCGACTTCGCTGACGACCTCGACGGTGACGGGCTCGACGATCTGCTGGTCGGGGCGCCGGAGCTCGGAGCGGAGGGAGGGTGGTCACCCCGAGGAGCTGCGTACGTGGTGTACGGGAGAAAGTGCGAGCGTCCCTGACCCTTACGTATCGAGCACCCGTTTCGCTTCGCGCCGGCCGCTGACGAGCGCGCCGTGGACCGTCGCGGGGTAGCGACGGCTGGTGGCCTCCCCCGCGAAGAACAGGTTCGATGAGGCGGGCTCGGCGAGGGCGTCCAGGGCGGGCGGACGCGCCTTCACCGCGAGGTGCGAGTAGCTGCCCCCGGCCAGGGGATCCGACCCCCACCGCGTGACCACGACGCCCGTCGGGTCCGGCACCTTCCCGAGGACCCGGCGCAGGACGGTCACCGCCTCCTTCTGCACGGCGGCGTCGGACTTCTTCTCGATGCCGCGCGCGAAGTCGCCTCCGCAGAACGCCATCAGGAGCGGCTCGCCGAGGTGCTTGTGGAGGTTCATGAACGTGGGGAACTCGCCCGCCCGCTTGGAGATCTGCGCGATGAACCCGTGGTCGTCGCTCCAGGTGGCCTCGGGGAAGCGCAGCAGGACCTTGTTGAGGACGCCCATCCCCACGGCGGCGATCGCCTCGGTCTTGGCCGGCGGCAGGGCCGGATCGAAGGACACCGAGCCCTTCTTCAGCACGCCGAGGGGGACCGTCACGATCGCGAAGTCGGCCTCGAACGTGCCCGTGGACGCCTCGACCCGGACGCCGTCGCCGCCGTGCTTCACCGCCTTCACCGTCGCCCCGAGCCGCACGTCGACACCCTTCGCCAAGTGCTCGACGACCTGGTGGTAGCCCGCCGGGAAGATCCGATCCGTGCCGAGGAAGCCGTCGTCGTGGAACAGGCCGCCCACCCACATCTCCGACGGCTCGGCGCCGGTGGTCGTGGCGAGCACGGCGAGCACCCAGTCCAGGACCCGACGCTCGGAGGTCGTCAGCTCCTCGCCCGCGAGGGCCGCGTCCACGGCGGCGCGCACGCTCTCGGGTCGGTCCGCGCGATCGCCGATGGCGCCCAGGAGCCAGTCCATGGCCTCGGCGTACTCCGCGGCCGTCTCGGCGGGCACGCGCTCGCCGTGCTCGTCGTGCAGCACCACGTCCTCGGTGCTCGCGGGGACGCTCTCGATCCCCGCCCGGCTGCACAGCTTCGAGACCGGGTTGAGGAGGGGGCCGTGGATCCACGACGCCCCCAGGTCCACCGGCGCGCCGAGGTCCCGGTTCGTCCAGATCCGTCCGCCGATGCGGTCCCGCGCCTCGAGAACGACGACCTCCACCCCGGCGTCGACCAGCGCCCGCGCCGCCCCGAGCCCGGCGGCCCCGGCGCCCACCACGATCACCTTTCGTGCGTTCTCGCCCTGCTCCGCCACGCCTTCCTCCACCCCCGCGCAGCTCGCCGCCGCGAGGATCGCCGTCAGCTCGACCAACAGCCGTCGTCGGGTCCGCATGTCGTCATCTTGGCGCAGATCCCGACCGCGTCGAGACCGCCTTGAATATCCGGCCGGGAGGGCTCGTCACTACAGGTGCGCGAGGTCCGTCCGAAGGCGGGCCGCGTCGGGAGTCCCCATGTCCGGAAGGTTGTCTCGTCTGCTCCGCTCGCTCTTCGTCCCCGGGAGCCTTCGGGCTCGGTCCGTCGAGCGCTGGTGCTTCGCAGACCCCCACCCGAGCGGCGCCTACAACCACCAGCTGTTGCGCTCCCGGGCCGAGGGGGACTTCGTGCGGCACCCGGACTTCCTGTGGTCCCCGACGCCCTACTGGACCGCGCGCTCCGGCCTCAACGCACACTTCCGCGAGCTCGCCGATCGCCTCGACGGGGCCGTGTACTCGGACGTCCTGGTGGTCCTGCACCCGGACGACCACGCCCGCACCCGCGCGTCGTGGCTCGAGTCCTGGGACCGCGCCGCCGAAGAGGAGCTCGCCGACTGCTGGGCGCGCCTGGTCGAGGCCCAGGGGTGGACGCTCGCGATGCCCGACCGTCGCTTCCGCCTGCAGGTGCTGCCCGACGGGGACACCCGCGTGGGCGATCTGCAGCTGGAGCCCGGCGAGTTCGCCACGGGGCTGCTGCCCAACCTCTACCTCGGCCCGGACGACAAGAGCGCCCCGCTGGTCGAGGTCTTCGCCCGCACGGACGACGGCCCGTTCCGCTCCTTGGGCACGATGTACACCGATCAGCTCGCCTTCTCCGTGGGCGCTCACGGCCTCGACAACGGCGGGCTGCCCGCGTTGAAGGACTCGGCCGTCTACACCGTCCACCGGTTCCCGGGCGAGCCCGGCCTGCACCACAGGATCCACGCCGAGCGCGCCGATCGACTCGGCCTGGAGACGGGGCAGGCCCACGGCGGCGAGACCGTGCAGGTGGTCGATCACGGGCGAGGGAAGCTGCTCGTGGAGGTGATGCTCGTGTCCGCGAAGCACCCCGCCGCGGAGCTCGAGGTCGGGTCCTCCCGGCGAGGGGCCGCCGACCTGCCCGGGCTCGGTCTGTTCGGCCCGGCCGACTCCCCCGGGACGATCCTTCCGGACGGCGTCGATCTCGGGACGATCGGGGCGGTGTCCATCATTCCAGACTCCATGCCGGAGCCGCTCCACACCCTCTCCGAGCGCGCGTTCCTGCTCCAGCGCGTGCACTTCCGCGACGTGATGGCCGGGTACCGCATGGAGGTCGAGCGGTCGGGTCGGATCGCTCCGCGCGGGCTCGATCCCGTGGCGACGATCGAGGTCGTGGACGATCGCATCCGCCTCCTCGCCCGGACCCGGGACGTGTCCGTGGACGGCCGACCGCTGCGGCCCGACGAGGGCGTCCACCTGGTCGAAGCGGAGCACGCGATCGCCTGGCGCGGCGGCTCGATGACGTTCCGGTCCGTCCGCCGCGAGGACCCTCGTTGGCCCTACCTGGCCCGCCTCGAGTCGCCCCGGCGCAGCCTGCCGCTGTTCGCGGGCTCCTACGTCGTGGGCCGCGACCGCGAGGCGTGCGACATCGCGCTCCCGGACCGCCCGACAGCGGAGAACATCGTGTGGCGCGACGGCCTCACGGAGGGTCCCGTGATGGTCCGGGGGGGGGCGACCGAGCGCACGTCGTTCCGCACCGACGCCATCTGCGTCGCCACGAAGGCGGCGGCGATCGACCTCACCGGCGAGGTGCCCCGCGTCGCGAACCTCAGCCGCTCGTGCGCCGTGCACGTGCTGCGGGCCGACGGGTCGACAGTGCGGTTGAAGCAGGACGCGGACCTCGCGCTCGCCCCGGGGGACGAGATCCTCGTGGGCAACCAGGTGTTCGCGCTCCTCCCGCCCAGCCCCGCCAGGGCCCCCATCGAGGGCGTCGCGGGCGTGCCGCAGAAGGCGCAGATCGGGCCCGCCGACTCGCAGCGGCACGAAGAAGGTCCGGGCAGCAAGGGTCGACGCCCGCTGGTGGGGGGCGCGCGCGGCCGGCTCGTGGCCTCGGAGAACACCTACGCGGCCCTCCTGGGCATGGAGCCCGGCCCCACCCGGGCCGACGACTGGGTCGCTCCGCCGGTGTCCGTCCCCGAGCCGTCCTTCCACGAGGCGCCCACCATCCAGGGCGACCTCGACGTGCTCGCGCGGATCATCCCGCTTCCGCCTGCGCCCACCCCGGCCGATCTGCCCGTCGCGTCGCTGCCCGTGGCTCCGCCGCCCGCGCTGTCCGTCGAGCCGGCGCCCGAGCCGCCTGCCGTCGAGCGCCGCCGAGTTCCTCGTGGCCTGCAGGTCGGGGTCGCCGAGCCTCGAGGGGGCTTCGGGACCCTCCGCCGTCGCTCCGGCGCGCTGCCGAGCCTCGGGCACCTGCTCCCGCCCAGCCCCGCGCCGTCGGTCCTGCCCTCCATCAGCGCGTCGGGGGACTGACCGAACATGGGGTTCCCCGGTTGGTTCCACCTCGGCTGGGGCAGCCTGCTCCTCCTCCTCGTCCTCGCGACCCGCGCCCGGCGTCCGAGCGACCCGTCCCGGCCCGTGGGAGGCGGCGCCGTCGCGCTTCAGCTGCTGTTCGCCGTGGCCGTGATCGGGTGGGCGGGGGTCGTCCTGTCCCAGATCGTCCGCGACCACGACGCCGGCCTCGACGTCCTCGGGTACGAGCTCACGCCCCCCTCGGAGGGCCCCGCGGTCCTCACCCTGGGCACCTCGGACGAGGCGGACGTCCCCCTCGCGGACCCTCACGCGGCCGCCGTACACGCGGTGGTGTCGTGGGAGGCGGGCGCGCCGACGCTCTGGAACGCCGCGTCGGACCGTCGCATCGAGGTCGACGGCGTGGGCCTGCACGACGTGACGCTGGGGTCCGGCATGCGGATCGAGACGCTGGAAGGCGGGCTCGCGTCGGGGTGGGAGATCTCCGTCGTGGACGGCGCCGTGAGCCTGGTGGACTCTCGGGGTGCGGTGCACCGCATGACGGCCCCGCTCCTCAAGGGCCTCGCGCGCCGGGTGCCCGGCGTCGGCCCCCGCCTCGAAGTGCCGCTGGGCCGCATCGTGGGGACTCCCGACGGCGGGCTCCGGATCGCCGGTCGCGACGAGGACGTGCGGCCCGGGGAGGGCGCCGTCGCTCGGGTGTACCTGCGCGACGGGACCGTCCGCCTCGGCTTCTCCACCCCCGCGGACCGCGTCGTGCACCCCCTGCGGGTGCGGGCAGGCAAGACGTCGTTCCGGCCCGCCGACCGGCCCCGCCCCCTGCGGTCGGGCCAGGTCCTCACCCTGGGCTACACGCGCTACGAGGTGCGGGTGGCGGGGGACACGGTGGCCCTCATCGCCCGCGGTCGACCCGCTCGCCTCGACCCTCCTCCGGCGGAGGCGACGGTGCTGGGTCCCGACCCGGGCGTGCTGCTCGTAGGCGGCGCGGACGGCGCGCTCACGGTGGCCGCGATGGGCGACGGGCGAGGCTTCCGGCGGACCGGCGACACCTGGCGGGAGTCCGACGGGGGCGCCGCGCGAGCGACCCTGACCGCGGGGCGGGCCCTGGAGCTCCCCATCGCCGACGGCGCGCGCATCCGGCTGCGCACCACCGAGGCGGCGAGCCCGTCGGCGGCGCTCGCGGGCACGACGTCCGGGGCGGACTCCGACTTCTGGTGGGTCCTGGTCGCGCTCGCGGCGGCCTACCTGCTGGTGACCCTGGTCGCCGCGTCCACCGGCGTCGTGCACGCGCGCAGCGCCGGGGTCCTGCACGGCGCCGCGATGCTCTTCGCGGTGGGGCTCGTGTGCCTGCACCGGCTCGGGGACCCGGGCGATCCGCTCCGGGTGGACTGGGCGCTCCACCAGGCCCGGCTCGGCCTCGCGGGCCTGTCCGTCGCCCTGGTCGCCCTGCTCGTCGTCGTCGCCCGACGTCGGTGGGCGCGGACCCCCGCCCGTCGCTGGTTCGTGCGCCTCGACGGCCCGCGAGGCGACGGCGCCCCCGCCGCGCGCCTCTACCTGCTCGCCCTCGGCGCGCTCGCCCTCCAGCTCCCGTTCGGTGAGACCGGCATCGCGGTCCCCGGCCTCGGCTCGGTGCAGCCCATCGAGCCCGCGCGCACCCTCCTGGTCGTGTACCTCGCCTACTGGACGGCCCGCGCCGTGGAGGCGAAGCGCCTCGAGCTGCGGGGTCGCGAGGGCGTGCGCGAGCGCTGGGCCTACATGGTCCACGCGATCCCCGTGATCGGCGTGCTGGTCCTCTGTTACGGCCTCCAGGACATCAGCCCGATCCTCGTCTTCACGGCCTTCGTGGGCGTCCTCTACGCCATGTCGCTCCTGCGTCCCGAGGTCCGGCTCTGGCCGCCGGCGGCGCTGCGCGAGAGCCTCGGCCTGGAGGCGCTCGTCCTGCCCGTCGGGGCGGGGCTGCTGCTGTGGCTGGTGCTGGGCGATCCCGGGGGGACCGTCGCGCGCCGCGTGGCCGTGTGGTGGGACCCGTGGACCCGCGGCGACGACGCCCATCAAGCCCTCACGGCGCTGTGGACGGCCGCCTCCGGCGGGGTCTGGGGCCTCGGCTGGGTCGGTGAGAACGGCGTGCTGCCCCCCGCCGTGAAGGACGACTTCATCCTCGCCCTGCTCGCCGCGCGAGGCGGGGCCGCGGCCGTGACCCTCGTCGCCGCGACCTTCGGGGTGATCCTCCTGTCGGGGGTCGCCGCGCTCTCGGCCGACGACGACCGCCCCCTCGCCGACCGGGAGCGCTCGGGCGTCCTCGGCGGCGCGATGCTCTGGATGCTGATCCTGCAGGCCGGGGTCGTGCTCGGCAGCGCGACCGGCGGCCTCCCCGTGATGGGCCAGCCGCTGCCCTTCGTGGCCGCGGCGGGCAGCCACCTGCTCTTCTTCTGCATGCCCGCGGTGGCGGTGGTCCTCGGCACCACCCGACGAGTGGTGGTCCCCGCGCGGGGGCGTCGCGCCGCCCGACGTCCGGTGCGCCCCGTCGGACCGATCACCGGGCCGGTCTCGATCCTCGAGCGCCGACCGGGTAGTGGCGACCGAGCGTCGCGAAGAGCGGCGCCGCCGGGGCGAGGCGCGACGATGACGCGTGTCGAGACACGCGAAGAGGAGCAACGAAGACCTGGTGGTGCCGAGCGAGCGAGGCGACCGAGGGACTACCCGGTCGGTGCTCTAAACGAGCCCATCACGCTCGGGGACGGCTGAGGTGCGCGGCCGCGTCCGGGTCGATCGTCGTCTGGGGCGGGGGCTGGTCGTCGCGGCCGTCCTGCTCGTGCTCGCGACCGGCTGGCGTTCCCTGCGCGTCGTCCAGGCCTGGCCGGGCGACGGAGCCGCCGTGACTCAGGTGGCGGTGGACCGTCTCGACGGGGGCCTCCGCCTCTCTCCCGAGCCGAGCATCCCGGGCGCGTTCGCTGTCCGTCCCCTCCGCCGGGGCGCCGTCGACGTCCTCGTGCCCGGCGGAGCCCTCGAGGTCGCCGGTCATCGGCTGCGCCTGCCGGCGGGGGCCTCGGCGGCGGAGGCCGAGGTGCTCCGCCGCGACTGGTCGGTGTTCGCCCCCGAGACGCGCTGCGGGCATCGGCGGATCGACTTCGGGGACGACCCCCTGGGCACCCGCGACGGGGTCCGCGACCGGGTCGTGTTGCCCTCCGACGAGCCCGCCGGGTGGTTCCACCTCGTCCCCGACCACCCCGACCGCGACTGCTTCCGCTTCGACGACCGCGGCGCCGTCCTCGTGGTCGAGCGGGCCGGCCTGCGGCTCCGCGTGGGCGAGCGGAGTCGCGCCCTCGAGGTCGGGGATCGGGTGCCGGTGCGGCGGTCGTTCGCGGTGATCTCGGACGAGCCCGAGATGACGGTCCAGGTGGCGTGGCGCGACGTCGCCCGGGCCCGCCCGGTGGTGCGCGACGGCGCGGTCGTCGGCTACCGCGACGAGCGGGGGGTGGACCTGGTGGTCGGCTCGGCGCGCCCCGCCGAGGGCCGCGAGCGGGCGCCTGTGCTGGAGATCGCCCTCGCCGACGAGGTGCTCGACCGGGTGGAGCTGGATCGGGAGCGTCCGACGATCCTCTTCGGCAGACGCGACCGCGTGAGCGCCCTGCGCGGGAGGGTGCTGCCGGCCCGGGCGCCGAACGAAGAGCTCGAGTCGGCCGTCCAGGCGGGGCTGGCGACGGGGTGGATCGCGCCCGCCGCGGGTCGCACCGCCGTGGACGTGCCGGACGACCTGCCCCGAGGCACCGCGCGGTCCCTCGTGGGCTTGATCGAGCGCTGGGACCGGGCGCGCGCGCCGGTGGGGCTGCGGTTGGACGGCGTGGTGGCGGCCGCGGGGACGGCCGAGGGTCGCCGGGGGCGAGTCCCCCTGCGCTGGGACGACGATCTCGAGGCCTGGGTCCCGTCCCATCGCCCGTTCGCGGGCGGCCCCGTGGAGTTCCGCCTCCCCGTCGCCCCCGGCACCACGACGGTCACGGTCGCCGCGGCCTTCCCCCTGGCGTGGTCCACCGCGGACGCGTGGACGTCGCTGCCCGCGCCTCCGCTCGGTCGGTGGGCCGAGCACCGCGTCCCGGTGGACGGCCACGTCCTTCGCCTGCGGCTGGACGCGCGGCCTCCTCCGGAGCATCGGCGCGAGCGGCTGAGCGTCTCCCTCGCGGGCGGCCCCGACGGGACGGCCCTGGGCGACGTCCGGGCGGGCCGCCGCGCCTTCGACGGGTGGGAGCGCGGCGAGTCGGCGACCCGGGCCTGGGACGTCGTGCCGGGAGATCGCTGGGCGGCGTCCACGGAGGCGCCGGCCCCGTCCGAGCGCGCCCGACCGGGGTTCCTGCACGTGCCGGTGTCCGCGGAGCGCGGCGGGTGGATCGCCCTCGACCTCGGCCTGCCGGGGCCCGCGCGGAGCGCCTGGTGGAACGGCGCGCCCGTGGCCCTCGATCGGCTGCCGTCGGCGCCCGAGGGAGAGACGACCCGGGTGTCCCTGGAGACGTCCCGGGGTCCGAACATCCTGACGCTGCGCTTCGACCAGCTCCCCACCGCGCCCGCCCGGGAGGCCGGAGGCGTCCGCTTCGCCGTGCACGACGACGGTCGGGTGCGGGCCCTGGACGCGCGGGTGGCCGACCGTCGGGCGCGCCCTCCCGTCCTCTCGCCCTCCGCCGTCGACGGGCGTCCGACCCTGGCCGCGCTCGTCGTCGAGTCGGGGGTCCCGGGCCTGGAGGCCGACGCCGTGTGGCGCCCCGGGGCGAGCGCGGAGCTGCTGTTCCCCGCGGACTCCGAGGTCCTCCGGAACATCTACGGCAGCCTGGAGCTCGCGGATCCTTCCGCGACCCTCGAGTGGCGCAACGGGCCCGCGCTGGCGCTGGGCGTGGTGCGGCGGGTGGACACCGACCCCGAGGGTCCGCCGCTGGCCGGGTATCGCGTGGCGCCCGGGGCTCCCCAGCCCCTCGTGGCGGACGGCGACGCGATCGTCGGGCCCGTCTTCCGGGCGGAGCTGCGGGCGACGGTGCCCGGCGAGCTCGGAGGCGACGTGATCGTGGTCGCCCACGGCCGTCGCCGGCAGCTGGTGACGTCCGGCGACCCCGCCTGGGCCGAGGCGTCGCACGGCCGGATCGCGCTGCGCACGGTCGGAGGTCGGCTCCAGGTGCGGAGCAACCTCCCGGGCGCCATGTGGACCCGCGTCGGCGACCGTCGCGAGCTCGAGGATCGCTGGACGCCGTGGCCGGAAGGGGCGCGCGCGGCGTGGCGACTCCCCGAGGGCACGCTGCGGCTGCTGCACGCCCGTCGGCCCGCTCCGGAGCTCCCGGGAGACACCTTCGAGCTCCCCCTCCAGCTCGCGGCGGAGTCGGTCCTCACGCGTGTCGTGGGCGACCGCGGGCTGGGCGACGGCGACCCTCTGTCCCTGCGCGCCGCCGTGATCGCCATGGACGCCGTGACGGGCGACGTCCTCGCCTGCGCTTCCCGCGAGCGTCCCGGCGCGGACCCGCGGACTCGGGCGTCGTCGCCCTGCTGGCAGGACGTCGGCCTGCATCCGGGGTCCACCTTCAAGGTCGGGGTCGCCACCGCGGCCCTGGCGTCGGACGACCCCTCCGTGCGTCGCATGCTGGACGGTCGCTTGCCGGACGGCCTCACCGCCGGGGGTCCCCGCGCCCAGCTGCGGGGCGCGCGGCTTCCGCCTCTGCCCCTGCTCGCCGACTCCCGGGGCCGGGTGCTGCGGAGCCGCCTGAAGAACCACCGTCGCGCGCTCATGCCGTCCGACGCGACGCTCGAGGACGCGCTCCGGTCGTCGCTGAACACGTGGTTCGGCTACACGGGGCTGCTCCTGCACCGGCCCCTGCGGGAGGGCTGGGGCGACGCGGGGATCGCGGATCCGACGCGCCTCCGGGAGGGCTGGCCCGTCGCGCAGGTCGCGCACACCGCGGGCTTCGGGCGTCGGATCGACCTGGGGGCGGGGCACACGGGCACCGGAGGTCGCTTCCCCCTCACCTCCGTGGAAGGGGACGCTCCCCTGGCCGCCCGCGCGATCGGGCAGGGCGACGTCACGGCGACTCCCCTGGGGGTGGCCGCGCTCCTGGCCCCGGCCGTCGCCGACGGGTGGTCGGTCGTCCCCCGGGTCTCCACCGATCGACCGGTGCGGCGGGAGCGCGTGCTCACGTCCGGCGCGGCCCTCCGCCTGCGTGACGGGCTCCGGCAGGTCGTCCGCAAGGGGACCGCGTCCCGGGCCTTCTCCGATCACCCCCAGCGGCACCTGCTGTTGGGCAAGACGGGGTCCGCCCAGCGCGTGTCCTCCGACGGCGTGAGCCGCACCGACGCGTGGTTCGCGGGGGCCGTCGTCCCGCCCGCCGACCAGGAGGGGAACCCCGTCGTCTTCGTGGCCGTGATCCCCGGGGGCGGGCTGGGCGGTCGGACGGCCGCGGAGGTCGTCGACGCCTTGTCGCGCGAGTTGATCGCCCTGCGGGGCTGGGATCCGCCCCCGTCGTCATAGGAACGTCATTGCCGGCCCGTACTCACGAGCCCACCCACAGGACTGTACTCACCAGTACACGGTTGTTCGTGGAATGATGGTTATAGGCCCAATCCGGGCACTAGCATCACAGGGCAAGGCGTACTCACATGACCATCAGCGTGTACAACTACCTGGACTACCGAGGCTTCATCGCGGACGCGTGGGCGGAGATGCGCGCGTCCTCCCGGCGGCACTCCTACCGCTGGTTCTCGCGCAAGGCGGGGCTGGGGTCCCCGAGCTACCTGAAGCTGGTCCTGGACGGGAAGCGGAACCTCACCGACGACACCGCCCGCCGCTTCGCCAAGGGCTTCGGCCTGGACGAGGCGGCGACGCGCTTCTTCGCGACGCTCGTGCGCATGAACCAGGCCCGCACCACCGAGGACCGGTCGCGCGCCTACGAGGAGCTGTCGGCGTTGCCTCGGTACCGCGAAGCCCAGCGCCTCGCCCGCAGCCAGTACCAGTACTACGCGCGGTGGTACTGCGTGCCGATCCGCGAGCTCGCGGCGCGCGCCGACTTCGTGGAGGACGCGGCGTGGATCGCCTCGCAGCTGCGCCCCCCGATCCGTCCCAAGGAGGCGGCGGAGGCCCTGGTCCTGCTCGAGGAGCTCGGGCTGCTCGTGCGTGAGAAGGGGCGCCTCGTGCAGGCCGAGCCGCTGCTGAGCACCGGCCCCCAGCTGCGGGTGCTCGCGGCCCGACGCTTCCACCAGCAGATGCTCCAGCGAGCCGAGGCGGCCATGGACACGTTCCCGCTCGAGGAGCGCGAGGTCGGCGGCGTGACGGTTCGCCTCACGCAGGCCCAGGTGCGGGCGCTCAAACGTAGGCTGTACGAGGTCCGGCAGTCGATCCTCCAGATGGACGGCGCCGACGACGGCGACCAGGCCGTCCACCACTTCGCCTTCCAGCTCTTCCCGGTCACCCAGTGGCCCGCTGCCTCCGGAGACTCGCCATGAAACGCCGCGACGACGTCCTCTTCACCGCCGCTTCGGCCCTCGGGGCGATGGTCCTCCTGCTGGTCCTCATGGGCTGCGAGCCGGACCAGGGCACGGACACGGGCAACGCCCTCACGGTCGAGTTCGCGGTGCGCGGCGACACCACGGCGCCCCAGGCCCGGGAGCTCGGGACCCTCACGTCGGCGACGATGCTGCTCAACACGATCGAGTACTACGACTGCGCCTCGGCCGGCGAGGTCGATTTCACCGGGGAGTTCGAGAACGACCTGCTCGCGCGGACCGTCCTCGGGACCCGCGAGGTGGAGTTCGACGCCGTCTGCGGAGTCGAGATGGAGGCCGAGAACCCGGCCGGGGACACCATCGTGGCCACCGGCACGACGCCCCTGGGGACCCTCTTCGACTTCTCGACGACCATGGGCATCGAGGCCGAGATCGAGACCGACGACCCCGCGGGCTTCCCCCTGGTGGACGGGCGCCTCACCCGGATCGACATCGTCTTCGACCTCGACGCCTGGTTCGACGTCGACCTCGACGCCGGCGTGATCACCGGTGACACGATCCTGATCAGCGCCGACGACAACGCCGACCTGCACGCCGCGATCGAGGAGCGGATCCTCGCCGACGGGGCCCTCGAGCGCGAAGACTAGAAGATGACCCTCCGTGCGCTCCTGGCGGCGACCGTGATGGTCGCCGCGACGGTCCCCCATGGCCTGAACCCGGCCGTCGCCCTCGCCCAGGGCTTCGGCGGGTTCGTGAGCCCGGGCCCGTTGGCGGAGCCGCACGCCGAGCTCGACAACATCCTGAAGTGCACCTCCTGCCACGCCCCCGGGGCGGGCGTGACCCCCGCCCGATGCATGGAGTGCCACGAGCGGGTCCAGCAGCAGGTCGCCTCGGGGACCGGGTTCCACGCCGGAAAGGGCGAGGCGTGCGCGGGCTGCCACGCCGACCACGAGGGGCGCGACTTCGCCATGGTCCAGTTCAGCGAGGAGACGTTCAATCACCAGGCGGTGGGGTTCGCGCTCACCGGCGAACACGCGGGCATCGCCTGCGAGGACTGCCACAAGGAGCCCGGGCGCTGGGACGGCCTCACCTCCGAGTGCGCGTCCTGCCACGAGGAGCCGCACGGCGCCGAGGTGTCCACGCGCGACCTGCTCGACGACTGCCGCACCTGCCACGACGCCGCGTCCTGGGAGCCGATCCCGCGCTTCAGCACCGTCTTCGACCACCAGAACCCGGCCCACGCCGACTTCGCCCTGCAGGGGCTCCACGCCGACGTCGCCTGCGCCGACTGCCACCAGGACGCGCGGTTCGTGCCGACCCCCGCGGAGGCCTGCTCGACGTGCCACGAGGACATCCACGGTCGCCAGTTCGCGGGCAGGGCCTGCGACGACTGCCACGATCAGACGACGCCGAAGTTCCGCATCCGCGACTACGACCACGCCCGCACCGACTTCCCGCTGACCGGCGAGCACCGCGAGGTCGCCTGCGAGGACTGCCACGGCGACGGGCGCGCGGCGATCTACACCCCGGTGGCCCACGCCCGCTGCGGGGACTGCCACGACGACGTACACGACGGGCAATTTGCCCTGAGGACGTGCGACGACTGCCACTCCCCCCGCCTCGCCGACTGGGCGGTCCTCGACTTCGACCACGACGCGGTCTTCCCGCTGCTGCGCGCGCACCGCGACGTGGCCTGCGAGGACTGCCACGGCGAGGGGGAGGGCGCGGTGTTCGCGGGCCTGCCGTCCGCCGACTGCAGCGGCTGCCACGACGACGCTCACGAAGATCGCTTCGCGCCGACCCCGTGCGTCGACTGCCACCTCGACGCCACCTGGGCGATGACGTCGGACGACCCGCCCGAGTCCCGGGAGTTCGACCACGGCCGCACGAAATACGCCCTGCACGGCGCCCACTCCGACGTGCCTTGCGCGGGCTGCCACGGCGAAGGAGACGCGAAGGTGTTGTTCCCCGTGGAGCACGACGACTGCCTCGACTGTCACGAAGAACCCCATGAGGGGACCCTGGGGGCCTCCACGTGCGACGGGTGTCACGTCGTGGACACCTGGGCGGCGTCGATTCACGACCACCTCGAGTCGACGGGCTTCCCCCTGGACGGTGAGCACGCCGACCTCGCCTGCGACGAGTGCCACCGGCCCACGTCGGGGCGGCCGGGCGAACCCGGGTTCGCGATCCGCTTCGACCGCGAAGAAGCCGCCTGTGCGTCGTGCCACGCCGACGACGAGCCCCCCGACCACTTCGAGGGCGAGTGCGGCTCGTGCCACGCCACGTCCGGCTGGGCGGGCGCGGGGCTCGGCGAGCACGGCCACGACTCCACCGGCTTCCCGCTCCGCGGATCCCACACGACCCTCGGCTGCGCGGACTGCCACTCCGAGGGCGACTCCGGGGCCGTCGCGTCCCCCGCGTGCGGCTCCTGCCACGTGGCCGACGACGCTCACCACGGGCTGCTCGGGGCCGCCTGCGACGACTGCCACCGGGACACGGAGTGGACGCGTGTCCGGTTCGACCACGGCCTGACGGGCTGGCCCCTCCACGGCGGCCACAAGCTCGCCGCCTGCGAGGACTGCCACGCCACCGGGTACGGCGCGAGCCCGACCCGATGCACCGACTGCCACTTCGCCGAGCGCCCGTCGGACTCGCTGCACAACGACCCGATGGTCGCGTCGGCCTGCGACGTGTGTCACCGCCCCTCGGCCTGGGAGGCCACGACCTACCCCCACGGAGACTTCCGATGAAGCGACCGCTCCTCTTGGCGCTCCTCCTCCTCGCGGGGTGCCCCACCCACACCGAGGTCGACCAGGCGCACTTCCCGATCCGGGGGATGCACGTCGATCTCTCGTGCGCGGACTGCCACGCCGAGGACCTCACCACGCCCATCCCGCCCGGCTGCAACACCTGCCACGAAGAGGACCGCCCGTCCGCGGATCACTACCCCGGGCAGGACTGCGGCGACTGCCACACGGACGCCGGCTGGGACGGCGCCATGGTCGACCACGACGACTTCTTCCCCACGCCTCACGAGGGCGTGAGCGACTGCGTCTCGTGCCACCTGAACACCCCCGACAACTCGACGTTCAGCTGCATCGACTGCCACGAGCACCGGCAGTCGAAGATGGACGCCGAGCATCGCGGCGAGACGAACAACTACCGGTGGGAGTCCAACGCCTGCCTCGACTGCCACCCGGACGGCCGCGAGTAGTGCGACGAGTCGTCCTCACGGCGCTGGCCCTGTCGCTCTCGATCGGGGCGGCGCACGCCGAACCTCGGCTCCGGAACCGGGCGTCCGCGACGATCCTGGGCGGCTGGGGCGGGGCCGGGAGCGGGGGCGCGGCGCGGCTGCACCTCTCGGAGCGGCTGCGCTGGGACGCGGTGGCGACGGAGGGTCTGCGGGTCGACGTCGGCTTCGCGGGGCGGCTGGGGATCGGCCTGCAGGACGGGGCTCACCTCGACCGCGTGCGCATCCGCGAGGCCCGCGTCCGCATCCGGCCGGGTCGCTTCACGATCCTCGCCGGTCGCGACCGTCCTCTCCCGGAGTTCGCCCGCCTCGTGGACGGGGTCTCCCTGCTCGTGGACACCGGCCGCGGGGTGCAGCTCGGCGGCTGGCTGGGGGAGGTGCCCGACGCCGCGTCCACGTCCCCGCTGCCGAGGTTCGGGGGCGCCGCCATGGCCGCCTGGACCCACCCGAAGGTCCGCGTCGCCGCGATGCTGGAGGTCCTCGGCGCGCCGGGCGGCTTCGACCGCGCGGCCCTGTTCCTCTCGGGTCGCCTCCAGATCGTGCGAGGCACGGAGCTCGGCGGTCGCCTCGAGGTCGAGTTCGGAGCGGCCGACGGCGTGCCGGCGCGTCCCGTCGAGGCCGCCGTGACCGTCCACAGTCGGCTGCCCGGCGAGGTCCGCGTCCACGGGTTCTACTCCTTGCTGGGCGCTCGCGCGGCCCGGCGCTCGCCTCTCCTGGACCCCGCCGGCGCACGCTTGCAGGCGCGCCTCGTCGCCGCCGGGCTGGCGGCTCCCACGACCCCCGCGGCGGAGCTCGTCGACCTCGGCCCCCACCACGTGGCCGGGGGCGGGATTCGGTGGACGCCGCGCCTGCCGGAGAGCCCGGTGCGGCTCGACTTCCGGTTCGACGGTCGGGCGCGGTTTCACGAGGAACCGAAGCGCAGCGGCGGATACCTGCGACTGGGCGGCGGGGCGCGCGGCTTCGGAAGAGGACGGTTCGGGTTCCGGATCGACCAGATCGTGGTCGTGCGCGCCGAGCCGACCCTCGGGTCCGTCGCCGACACCCGCTTCCTCGTCACCGCGGCCCCCCTCGAGCGGCTCTCGGTGGAGCTGGGAGCCCGCATCGGGCCGCGGCTGGACGACCCGCTCGCCGGGCCGCGCGGAGGCGTCGACTTCTTCGTCGACCTGGAGGTCGCGCGCGGTCTCACCCTGTCCGCGGGCTACGAGCTCGCCATCGAGCCCCACGACGGCGGCGTAGGACAGGTCCACAGCGGCCTGTTCACCGTCTCGTGGGCGCTGAGGAGCCCGCGCCGATGACGCAGAACTTCGTGCACGCCGTCGCCGACGCCCTGGGGCGACTCCTCAACGCGATCCTCTTGGGCTCCATGGCCGCCGCGGTGGGTCTCGGCGCCTGGGTCGGGCTGCCGTACTGGACGCTCCCGAAGGCGGAGCGGGAGCTGTCCGAGCTGCACGACCTGATGGCTCCAGGGGGCCCGGTCGGCGTGGCCATGGGCGTCGTCGGCACCGCCCTGATGGTGGCGATGCTGCTCTACTCCGTCCGCCGGAAGCTGCCGATCCGCGTCCCGATGATCGGCTCCGCGGCCGCGTGGCTGCGCTTCCACATCGCCTGCGGGATCGCGGGCCCGGCGCTCATCGCGATGCACGCCGGCTTCACGCTCCCCGAGGGCCTCGTCGCCATCGGCTTCTGGTGCATGGTCCTGGTGGCCCTGTCCGGTGTGTTCGGGCGCTGGGTGTTCGGGCTCCTCCCCCGCGCCGAGGGGGGCCGTCGCGCCGCCTGGAACGAGGTGCTGGAGACCACCCGCGCGCTCAAGGCCGAGCTCGTGGCGGCCACCGCCGATCGTCGCGGGGACGCCCTCGGCACCGCCGTCCGCGAGGTGGAGGAGCTCGACCCGGACGACGTCCAGGGGTTCGTCGACCTCTTCTCCCTGATCCGCGACGTGCGGGCCCGACGGCGACGGATCCGAGGGCTCCTGGAGGACGCGGACCTGCCCGCCGACACCGAGGCCCGCGCCCGGGAGGTCCTGGACGGCGCCCTCTCCCTGCGCCGAGGCCTCGCGTCCATCCGCGTCGCGGGCCGCGCCCTGCGGCTGTGGCACCTCTTCCACCGGCCCCTCGCGGCGGCGATGTACGTGATCGTCGCCATCCACGTCGCGGGCGCCATCCTCTTCGGCGGCAGCCTCCAGCAGCTGGCGTCGCTCTCCCTCGGAGGCTGATGCAGACCGCGCTCCCCTACCTCGTCGTCCTCGCGATCATCGGCGTCGTGTTCGTGTGGCCCGCCTGGCGCTCCTTCAAGCGAGAGGAGGCCGAGGCCCGCGCCGAGCTCGAGGAGGCCCGACGCACCGGGCGCACCGAGCCCGCCACGATGCTGCCGTGGATCGACGTGGCGAAGTGCTGCGCGTCGGGCCTGTGCGTGAAGGCCTGCCCGGAGGGCGTCCTGCGGGTGGTCGACGGGCGCGCGCAGGTGACGAACGGGGCGGCGTGCGTCGGCCACGGGGCGTGCGAGGCGGCCTGCCCCACGAAGGCGATCGAGCTCGTGTTCGGCTCCGAGCGCCGGGGCGTGGACCTCCCACGGGTCGGGCCGGACTTCCAGACCAACGTGCCCGGCGTCTACGTCGCGGGCGAGCTCGGGGGCATGGGGCTGATCAGCAACGCGGTGCGGCAGGGCACCCAGGCGGCCGAGGCCGCGCTGCGAGGCGTGCGGGCGCGGACCCACGCCGACGAAGCGACGCTCGATCTCGTGATCGTCGGGGCCGGCCCCGCGGGCATCGCGGCGGCGCTGAGGGCGAGGCAGCTCGGGTGCTCCGTCGTCGCCTGCGAGCAGGGCGAGTTCGGGGGCGCGATCCGTCACTACCCCCGCAAGAAGCTGGTGATGTCCCACGGCTTCACGCTCCCCGGAGGCCCCCGGGTCGAGCCCGGGAAGATGAGCAAGGAGGCCCTGATCGAGGTCCTCGCCGAGGCCCTCGCGGGCAGCGACGTCCAGGTGCGAGAGGGGGTTCGGGTCGACGGGGTCGCGGGAGATCGCGGCGCGTTCACCGTGAAGACCAGCGACGGCGTCGTGCGGGCTCGGCGGGTGCTGCTCGCCGCCGGGCGTCGGGGCACCCCGCGACGGCTCGGGGTCCCCGGGGAGGAGCGCGACAAGGTCGCCTATCGGCTCCTGGAGCCCGAGGCGTGCGCGTTCGAGGCCGTGCTCGTCGTGGGGGGTGGGGACTCGGCCGTCGAGGCGGCGTGCGCGCTGGCCGAGCAGGAGGGCACGAAGGTCGTCCTGTCCTACAGAAAGGGGACGCTCACGCGCCCGAAGCGTGAGAACCAGGCGCGGATCGCGGCGCTGGCGGCGGCGGGTGCGCTCGACCTGATGCTGGGGTCCGCCGTGCGCGAGATCGGCCCCGACCGCGTCCGACTCCACGGGCCCGACGGAGAGGTTGTCCTGCCCAACGACCGCGTCTTCGTGTTCGCGGGCGGCATCCTCCCCACCGCCCTGCTCACCGACGCGGGCATCCGCTTGGAGCGCCACTTCGGCAAGCGCGTCGAGGCCCTGGAGCCCGCGTCCGCTTGAAGTGACCAGGTCATATGACTACAGTCATTAGATGACGCCCGCGCTCAGCAAGAAGAAGCAGCAGACCGTCTCGAAGTCGGTCTTCAAGGCCAAGGCGCTCGAGTTCTTCCGCCAAGTGGAGGAGACGGGCGAGCCCATTCTGATCAGCCACCGGGGCCGGCCCGTCCTCGAGCTGAGGCCCATTCGGCGGGAGTCGGCGGACAAGATCCTCGCCCGGTTGAGGGGCTGCATCGTCTCCTTCGAGCGTCCTCTGGACCCCGTCGGCGTGCAGGATTGGGAGGCGCTCGGTGACTGACGCGGTCCTGCTCGACACCCACGCCTGGCTCTGGTGGATCGCCGGCGACTCCGCGCTCTCCGCGCCGGCTGCCGCGGCGATCCAGGAAGCTGCCGATGCGGGCGGCGTGCACCTCTCTGCGATCTCGGCGTGGGAGCTGGCGCTGCTCGTGAAGAGGGGGCGAATTCAGATCACCATGAGCGCCGAGCAGCTCGTGCAGTTGACGACCCGGCTCCCCTTCGTCCACATGGTGGACTTGGACGAACGAATGGCTCTGGCCTCGGTCGCTCAGGCAGAACCCGTTCACAAGGACCCCGCCGATCGCTTCCTCGCCGCGACGTCTCGACTGCTGGGCGTGCCGCTCGTGACCGCCGACGCGCGGCTCCGCAGCTGCTCGGATCTCGACACCATCTGGTAGATGGCGAGCCGCCGCCGCGACGTCCTGAGTAGAGTCCCGGCCATGTCCCGGACTCTCTGCTTCGTATTCGCCGTCGTCCTCCTCGTCGCCTGCCCCTCCGAGGAGGAGGTCCCGCCGCCGGTCCCCGAGCTGGCGGACGGCTGGACCGAGGTCGAGGGGGGCGTGGGCACGTCCTGCGCGCGGGGCGACCGCTTCGCCTTCTATGTGCATCCCGGGACCGTGAACAAGGTCGTCGTGGACTTCATGGGCGGCGGCGCGTGCTGGGACCAGACGACGTGCAGCGTGGCCGACGCCATCTTCACGGACACGATCGACTGGATCGCCGAGGCCGTGGCCGACGAGGAGCGGTTCGACGGGATCTACGACAAGTCCAACCCCGAGAACCCGGTGGGCGACTGGTACCACGTGGTGATCCCGTACTGCACCGGCGACCTCCACTGGGGCAACAACATCGAGACGTACGGCACCGGCGGGACCTCGTTCGCCATCAACCACGTGGGCGCCACGAACACCAACTTCGTGCTCGACTGGTTCTACGCGAACTTCACCGGCCCCGAGGAGATCCTGGTCACGGGCTGCAGCGCGGGGTCCTACGGCTCGGCGCTGTGGTCGGCGAGCATCGCGGATCACTACTCGGAGTCGACGGTCACCCAGTTCGGGGACTCCGGCGCGGGGGTGATCACGGAGCAGTTCTTCCGGGACAGCTTCCCGTCATGGAACGCCGAAGAGGCCTTCCCGCTGTGGATCGCGGGCCTGGACCCGGACGAGATCGACATCTACGAGATGAACCTGGCGGACCTCTACGCCGAGATCGGCGGCGCCCTCCCCGGCATGCACCTCAGCCAGTTCAACACCACCTACGACCGAACCCAGGTGCGCTACTTCGAGGCGATGGGCGGCGACGGCGCCGAGGACTGGTCCGCCCAGATGGTCTCCATGGTCGACGACATCGAGGCGCGGGTCTCGAACTTCTGCTCGTACCGCGGCCCGGGTCGCCAGCACTGCATCCTGGGCAACGAGAACTTCTACTCGTTCGACTCCGACGCCACGGAGGACGGCACGCTGTTCGTGGACTGGCTGAGCGACATGCTCGCGGGCGGCACCCCCGAGCCCGTGGTGTGCACCGACTGCGGCGAGCCGTAGAGAGAGCGTTCCCTCACCTCAGTCGACCGGCTGGGGGCGGATCCCGGACCGAGTGCCCTTGCCCACGGCGGCGCCGACCTTGACGGCGGCGGTGAAGCTGGGCGGCAGACCTGCGCCTCCCCCGTCGCCCACGCTGCCCTCCACGGACACGCGGATGTGGCGGCCGATGCGGGCCTCCACGCCCCCGAACAGCTCGATCGGGACGCGCTCCTCGGGCACGAACGGGTAGGGGTTCACGCGCACGCCGATCTTCAGGCGCGGCGCCCAGACCTTGTCCCAGGGGATGGCGAAGATGCCCTCCCAGTGCATGAAGCCGCCGGCGCTCCAGAAGGGGGCGTCGTCGGCCATGCCGAACCCGAACTGGATGCGGTCGTGGTCCCCCGCGCGGAGGCGGAGGGAGGGGAGGATGAAGAGGGGGCCGACCCCGGTGAGCTCGCCGAACAGGACGAAGCCCCCGCCGAACTCGCCCCACTCGTAGACCACGCCGCCTTCCCACAGGATCGTCAGCAGCTGGTTGCCGATCTGGCCGCCCTGGGGCCACGTGTGCCAGCTCACGCCGACGCCGAGCCAGCCCGCCTTGTCGTCGTACGGGAAGTTGCGGAACTTGAAGCGGAAGGAGCCGCCGATCTCGCCGAAGGGATCGTCGTCCACCAGGGTGCGGACGTTACCGATTCCGATGCCGACGTACGTCTCGGCCTCGACGCCCTTGTCGCCGGTGAACCCGACGAGGAAAGGGAGGCTGAGGGCGAGGATGCAGAGGGGGAGGAGGCGGCGCAGGGGACGGCTGTGCATGGGGTACTGGATGCTAGCAGCGTCCGTGCCGGCTCGTTCGGGCGACCCGCGGCGCGCCCGCGGGGGCCTTGCTACTCTCCGCGCCGATGATCGACGTCTCGGTCCAGTTCGATACGGATCTCTCCGTCTCCGCCTCGGCGGATGAGGCGTTCGCGCTGGTCGCGGACATCGAGCGCTCGGCGTCCCACTTCCCCGGCCTCCTGCGCATCGAGAACGTCGAAGGCGGCCGGTGGCGCTGGTACATGGCCGAGAAGGGCGTCGGCCCCATCAAGCTCAAGGTCGAGTACGACGCCGTGTACGTGGTGGACGAGGAGGCGCGCACCGTCACCTGGACCCCCCCGGGCCGCAGCGGTGGCGACATGGAGTCCTCCGGCTCGTGGCGGATCTCCGACGCGAACGGCGGAACCAAGCTCGAGTTCCGCTCCACGACCGTCGCGCACGTGCCCGCCCCGCGCTTGATGAAGGGCATGGTCGAGGTGATCGCGAACGACGAGCTGAGCAAGCTCATGCGTCGCTACACCGACGCGATCCGCGTCACCCTCAACGCCTGAGCGCGGGCGCGCTCGGCCCCTCCGGAGCGGCATCGAGTCCCAGAACGCAGCGACCCCCGCGCGGCCGAAGCCGGCGGGGGACGCCGAAGAACTCTGTGCGGTCGCCTACGCGAGGCGGCCGGGGGCTACCAGCTGGTGTCGCCCTTGCGGAAGTCCGAGGACACGAGCTGCAGGAGCTCGTTGGACAGCTCGACGATCTGGCGGACCGAGAGGCCGTTGCTGCGAAGCTCCTTGTAGAAGGAACGCGCGAGCACGCCGCGGGCTCGACGCCAGTCGGCGGGGGACTCGTAGGGGCTTCGGGAAATGTTCTGCGTCGGCTTCATCGTTTGCACCTTGGACTGCGTTTCGCCGGTTCGGGTATGCACGCCCC
Organism: uncultured Rickettsiales bacterium; assembly: GCA_964620495.1. Taxonomy (GTDB): domain Bacteria; phylum Myxococcota_A; class UBA796; order UBA9615; family UBA9615; genus CAZEKB01. The sequence goes on from CAZUHI010000077.1 coordinate 27,352, forward strand.
CCTGACAAGCAACGGACATGCCGGCCCTGATGGAATAAAAACCCGAGTGATGACAGTTGGTTGTGGGTTTGCGATGAAAAGCGCGCACCCGGGTACGCGGTGAAAGCGGGTCCGGGTGCGAAAAGTGCTACGCGGTAGGGCGTCGTCGGGGCGACCAAATCTCGCCGACATGCGGG
>CAZUHI010000078.1:0-26121 GCA_964620495.1 uncultured Rickettsiales bacterium
GGGTCGTTCCGGTGGGGCTGTGACCGTCCGGCGGTCACGGCCGGGGGCGAACGGGTCGTTCCGGTGGGGTTGTGACCGTCCGGCGGTCACGGCCGGGGGCGAACGGGCCGTTCCGGTGGGGCTGTGACCGTCTGGCGGACACGACGGGGGGTGAACGGGTCGTTCGGGTGGCGCCGTGACCGTCCCCTCACCGCGGGAAGTAGAACAACCCCGACGGTCCGATCGTCTCGAACCGGGTCCCGTCGTCGCCCTCGGGCGTGGCGGAGTGGTAGCGCTCGAAGGTGTGGCTGCCGCACTCGCCGCGGCTCCAGTCGCCGGCCTCGAGCTCCGTCAGGAATGCGTCGGGGATCACCAGTTCGCCCGTGTCGGGACCTTCGCACTCGATCTCGGCCGCCGCGAACCCGCCGTGGGAGCCGACGCAGTCGGTCATGTGCAGCCGCACCCGCGCGTCCAGGACGGGGTTGCTCCACCGCAGCGTCGCGTCGCCCGCCCGCATGCGCAGCGCCTGCTCCCAGTCGCCCGTCGCCTCCGCCCCCGCGATCGTCGGGGCCGTGAGCGACAGGTCCTCGACCGCGATCGTCACCTCCCCCGCGCTCGACGTCGTGCCCGTCGCCCAGTACCCGAGCACCCCGTCCGGCGACACCGTCTGCTCCCCGTCCGGCCACGTCCACTGCAGGTCGCCGCGATCGATCCGCTCGGGCCACGCCCGGCACTCGCCGGAGATGCACTGCTCGCCGTCGCCGCAGACCGGGTCGCAGGAGGACGCCTCGAACGTCATCAACCGACAGCTCCCGATCCTCTCGCTCTCCTCGTGGACCCGCAGGTCCGGTCCGTCGGCGAACGCCCCCTGGAGCTGCGTCTGCTCGAACTCCAACCACGACGTCGACTCGATGCGGGAGTGCGGGTCCGAGAAATCGGGACCGTCTCCGAGGTCGCGCGAATAGGGTGCCGAGCCTCCGGGCTGCGGCTCCAGCGGGGGACAGCCCGCGAGGGCGAGGGCGAGAACGGCGACGAGGCCGGAGCGGAGCGAAGTGGGCATGCGCACGCCCATCTTCACATCCCGCGCCGGCCCCGCCGTGCGCTCCGTGCCCGGCTTACCCGAGCTGCATCAGCTCCTGCAGCATGTCGTCCACGTTCGAGACCACCCGCGCGCCCGCCTGGTAGCCCTTCTGAGCCTTGATCATGCGGACGAACTCCGTCTCGAGGTCGACGTTCGACAGCTCCACCGCGAACGCCTGCGTGCGGCCTCGACCGCCCGTCCCCGCGACGCCGATCGCCGCCTCGCCCGACAGCGTGCTCGCCGCGTACAGGTTGTTCCCCACGCGCTCCAGCTCGCCCTCCGCGCGGAACGTCGCCAGCACCACCTGCCCCAGCGTCCGCGTCTCGCCGTTGTTGTAGATGCCGCTCACGAGCCCGTCCTGGCCGATGCTGAAGTCCACCAGGGACCCCGAGCCGTTGCCGTTCTGCTGCACGTCCGCGACCGAGAAGCCTCCCGTGGCGAACTGCGTCATGGAGCCCGTGTCGTCGGCGCCCTGGCCGAAGTCGAACTCGATCGTCTGCGCCGCCGCCCCCGTGAACGTGACGCTCGCCGGGTTGATCGTGGACGCCGTCGCGTCGAGCTCGCCGTCCGTGTCGAACGCCAACGTCCCCGAGCCGATGGACAGGGGCACGTCGGCCGTGCCGCCCGCTTCGCCGCCGTCCACGTACGCGTGGTACTCCCACGTGCCCGTCGGCGTCTCGTAGAAGGCGATCGTGACGTCGTGGCTGCCGCCGAGGCTGTCGTTGATCGTCATCGACGTCGTGAAGTCCGAGTTCGCGCTCAGCGCCCCGAACGTCGCGGGCCCCGGCGTCGCGCTGTGGAACGTCGTGCGGGTCGGGTCGCCCTGGAGGTTGGCGGCCAGCGTGATCTCCGTAGTCGCCGAACCGGGGATCGGGTCCGCGGGGATCGTCAGGTCGCCGACCGACGTGTTGAGCTCCCCGCCGGGCGACGACACGCCGTAGCCCTGCAGCCGGTTGCCCGTCAGGTCCGTGAGGAAGCCCTGCGTGGTCAGCTGGAACTGACCGGCGCGGCTGTAGAAGTCCTGCCCGTCCGTGTTCGAGACGACGAAGAATCCCTTCCCGTCGATGGCCACGTCGCCGTTGCGGCTCGAACCCTCGAGCGCGCCCTGGGCGAACGACTGCCGAACCTTGCCCGTCGCCGAGCCGAGGCCGAGCTCGCCCTTGCCCCCGCCGAGCTTCTGCACCACGAGGTCCTGGAACTGGGCCGTGCTGCCTTTGAACCCGTTGGTGTTGAGGTGGCTGATGTTGTCGCCGATCACGGAGAGGGCGAGGCCGTTGGAGCCGAGGCCGGTGATGCCGGTGTTCAACGCGTTGAAGAGGCCCATGGGTTACTCCTGCTTGGCGGCGGCGAGGGTGACCTCGGGCCGGGTTTCGGTGTCGGGAATCGCGACCTCGGACTCGGGCCCGGGGCGCACGGTGATGACGTCGGAGAGGGCCACGTGGCGGCCTTCGATGACGAGGACGGGGAAGCCGGCGTCGAAGCGGATCTCTTCGACCAGGCCGGTGGTGTAGGTGGTGACGGTCAGGCGCTCGTCGTTCTCGTCCATCGCCTTCACCTCGAAGCTGTACTCGCCCGGTGGGTGATCGCCGCTCCAGGTGACCGTCCGCGGACCGGCCTCCATCTCCCCGACCTCGATCGTGTCGATCGGCACGCCCGAGGCGTCCTTGACGATGATCGAGACCTTGGCGTCGGCGGGCAGGTCGAACTCGAGCGTCTCCACCTCGCCTTCGTCATGCATGAAGGTCGACGACACGGCCGTCACCTCCTTGCCGACCAGGTTCACGGCGCCCTCGTTGTTGAGGGAAGTGACGCCCGTCATGAGGCTCTCGAGGCTCTTGTTCGCGTCCACCAGCTGCTGGACCGTGTTGAGCGACGTCAGCTGCTGCATGAACTCGGTCGTCTCCACGGGGCTGGTGGGGTCTTGGTTCGACAGCTGCGCCATGAGCAGCGTGAGGAACCCGTCGCCGTCGAGGCCGTTCTTCGGCTCCACCGGCGGCGCGCCGTCGCTCACGAGGTTCGGCACTCCGGTGCCTTGGATCGCGGTCATCTCGGTCTCCTCACATGCGGCGACGCACGAAGGCGCCGCGACTCAGCTCGGGGTCCTGGGTCGCCGAAGCGAGGACGGCCTGGGCCTCCTCCTCCTCGGGGTCGAAGTCCGCCGGGGCGAACTCCAGGGGGGCCTCCCGGCCGCCGGGCGCGGGCTCGCCGCCGGCGTTCCCCTCCGCGTCGGGCTCGGCCTCGGTCAGGAACTCGAACTCGGCGAGGTCCAGACCCTGGTCGTTCAGCCCGTCGCGCAGCTCCTGCGCGTCGCGGAGGGCCATCGCGCCCAGCTCCTCGGAGCCATGCAGCTTCACCTCCACGGCGCCGTCCTCCACCGAGACCTCGGCGCGCAACGTCGTGCCGTCGGTCATCGGGACGTCCACCCGCGCGGCCTTCGTGCCCGCGGTGCGGACCCGGGTCCCGATCTCGAACTCGGGGGTGTCCACCTCCGGCGTCGGGCCCGCGTCGGGCGTCGGTCGGGCCTCCGGGGCCGCTTCGGGGGCCTGCTGCGGACCGGGGAGCGGAGGCGGCGCGGCCTCCACCACGGGGGCGAGCTTCGGGGCCGCGGCCTCGACGCGGGGAGGAGGCGCGTCGGCCTCGAGGACGAACGGCTCCCCCGCCTCGGCGGCCGGCCGCGGCGGCGGCTCCGCGCTCTTGCCCACGTCGGGGCCGGGCGGACGCACCTGCGGGGCGGGCGTGACGGCCGGAGCGGGCGGGGTCGGGGGGGCGACGGACGAGGACAGGGCCGGGACCGCGAGGACAGCGAGGACCGGCGCGGCCACGGCGAGGTCCACCTCGGGCACGCCCTCCAGGGCGGCGAGCAGCGCGGGCACCACCGCCTCGGGGGCGACGTCCGAAGGCCCCGTCGGGAGCGCGACGTCCGCCGTCGGATCGACGACCCCGGACCCGCCCGGGCCCTCGGGCATCGCGGCCGCGAGGTGCGCGCCGAAGTCGAGGCCGGTCTCGGGGCCCGCGGGGCCTGCGCCCGCGGGCTTGGAGGCCACGGGGAGGGCGGGGACTGCAGTCGGCGTCATCGTTCGTCTCCGGCGTCGGCGGGCCCGTCGGTGTCCCGGGGGTCCGGCAGCTGGGTGTAGCGATCGCCCAGGCGACGCGCGTCGCCCGAAGACATGGAGGCGAGGATCTTCCCGGCCTGCTTCGCGCCCAGGGATTCGAGGATGCGGACGGCCGTCGGCTCCTCCATCGCGGCCAGCATCGGCGCCGCCTTCTTCGCCTTCATCGCCGCGATCATCTTGGCGAGCTCCGCGACCCGCGCGTCGCGGTGGTCGGCCTGGGCCGCGACGGTCTCGAGGATCTCCGCGCGGATGGCCTCCAGCCGCTCGACCTGCTCGCCGGCGCGCGCTTCGAGGCGCTCCAGGGCGGCCTCGCGAGCGGCCAGGTCGCGCTCGCGCTCGTCGAGCTGCCGGGCCCGCCCGCGGAGGTCCCGCAGCATGTACATCTCGTCGGTGCACGCCACCGGCTCGGACTCCCACGGCGCCGGCCGGTAGGACGCCTCGGTGGTCTCGGGCAGCAGCGGCTCCAGGACCTCGATGTCGGGATCCACGGGCGTGGCCTCGGCCTCCTCCTCGGCGGCGCCGGGGGCCGCCACGAGCAGGCTCGCGAGCAGGGCCGGGACGATGCGGGTGAGTCGGGTCATCTTCCGGAGCCTCCGTTGCGGGCGTGCGAGCTGAGCGCGATCGCGTCCTGGGTCTTCGCCTCGCCCTCGGCCAGCGTCTGCAACTCGCGTGCCCGGACGCGGTCGTGCAGCTTCTCCATCAGCCGTCGGTCCTGGTGCGCGCGGGTCACGACGCGCTGCCCCTCGGCCACGCGATCGCGGTGCGTCTCCACCGAGGCGGCCCGCTCGGCGCGCCCTCGGGAGAGCTTGTTTCGGTAACGGCGCGCGGCCTCTTGGAGGGTCGGATCCAGGTCGAGTTCGTCGACGGTCCGGTCGTGATCGTCGATGCGTCGCCCCGCCTCGTCGAGTTCCCGACGGGCCCCCGCCAGCCGGCTGCGCGAGGCACCCAGCTCGGCGGCGCGGGAGCTCTCCATCAGGCGGCGCACGCGCACGATCCGCTTGAGTCGGTCGGAGGTCATGCGTCGTCCTCCAGGGCGTTCGGGGTGAGCCGGGCCTGGTGCGCGATCTCGGCCAGACCCCCGAGCGTCTCCGCGGCGGTCGCGCGGCGGGACGGGCGCTGGCGCAGGAACGAGCGGATGGGACCGATGAGGTCGATGGCGCGGTCGATCGTCGGGTTGGAGCCGTGCTGGTAGGCCCCGATGTTCACGAGCTCCTCGGCGTCGCGGTGGACCGCCAGGAGCTCGCGCAGGACCCCCGCGTCTTCGATCTGCTGCGGATGCGTGACGTCCTTCATCACCCGGGAGGTGGACTGGAGCACGTCGATCGCGGGGAAGTGATTCCGGGCCGCCAGTTCACGGGTGAGCACGATGTGGCCGTCGAGGATCCCGCGCACGCTGTCGGCGATCGGGTCGTTGAAGTCGTCGCCCTCCACCAGGACCGTGTAGATCCCCGTGATCGAGCCGCCGCCCTGGCGGGTGCCGCAGCGCTCGAGCAGCGTCGGCAGCATCGCGAACACGGACGGCGTGTAGCCCTTGGCAGTCGGGGGCTCGCCCGCGGCCAGGCCGATCTCGCGCTGGGCCATCGCCAACCGCGTGACCGAGTCCATCATGAAGAGGACGTCGCGGCCGGCGTCTCGGAAGTGTTCGGCGATCGTCGTGGCCACGAACGCCGCGCGGACCCGCAGGACCGGAGAAGCGTCGCCCGTCACGGCAACGACCACCGACCGCGCCATGCCCTCGGGGCCGAGCGCCTCCTCGATGAACTCGCGGACTTCGCGGCCGCGCTCGCCGACCAGGGCGATCACGCTCACGTCCGCCTCGACGTTGCGGGCGACCATCCCCATGAGCGTGGACTTGCCGACGCCGGTGCCCGCCATGATGCCTACCCGCTGGCCTTTGCCGATGGTGAGCAGGCCGTCGATCGCGCGCACCCCCAGGGTGAGCGGCGTGCGGATGCGCTCGCGCTGCAGGGGATCGGGCGGGGTGCGGTGGATCGACGTGCGTCGACCCGCCATGAGGGGGCCGCGGCCGTCGATCGGGCGGCCGAGGGGACCGAGCACGCGGCCGAGGAGCCCGTCGCCGACCGTCACCGAGTACTCGCTGCTCACGGGCGTGACGCGGCTCCCGTGGGCCACGCCGGAGAGGTTGCCGAAGGGCATGAGGAGGCTGCGCGGCCCGCGGAACCCGATGACCTCGGCCGCTACCGGGTCCTTCCCTGGCCCGAGCTCCACCTCGCACACCGACCCGAGGCCGGTCCCGGGGACCTCGGCCTCGATGAGCGTGCCCACGACCTCGGTGACGCGGCCCCGGTAGTGGAACGGGCGCACCGCGCGGAGGCGGTCGACGAGTCCGGCGGTGAGCTCAGTCATCGATGCGCTCCATCGCGTCGCGGGCCCACGCGTCGACGGTCTCGGCGAAGGCCTCGAAGCGGCTCTCGACGGTGGCGTCCACGGTGCCGAAGGTGGTCTCCACGAGGACGCCGCCCGGCGTCACGTCGGCCGACGCCTCCATGCGCAGGCTGGCGTCGCGCCCCACGTGGGCGAGGAGGCCGGGGTAGCCGTCGCGCATGAAGCGGTCGTCCTCGGGCGCGATCTGCACCGTCACCTCGTCGTCCGCGCGGAGGTCCGAGAGGATGTCCTTCACCAGCCCCTCGAGGTCGCCCACGCCCACGGACAGCTCGCGACGGACCATGCGTCGGGCGATCTCGACGGTCGCGCTCGCGACGTCCTCGACCGATCGCTCGAACAGGCGGCGCCGCAGCCCCGCGACGTCTTCGAGCATCCTCGTGAGGGACTCCAGCCGCTCCCGTACCTCGGCCGCGCCCGCCTCGAGGCCTGCCCGGCGGCCGACCTCGTAGGCCTCTTCGCGGGCCTGGAGGAAGTCGCCGTCGTGGACTTCGGGCGTCGCGGCGGGGGTCTCCTCGGAGATCAGCGAGTCGTCCATGCTCGTCGAAGCGAGGGAGGGGTCCAGGCTCTCGCCGTCGAGGCCCGCGGCGAGCCCCTCGGAGTCCACCGAGTCGAGATCGAGCGAGTCGCCCGGGTCCTCGAACGCCTCCGGGGCGATCGGCTCGGGCTCGGGCGGAGGGGCCCAGCCCGAGAGGAGCGGCTCGAAGGAGTCCGCCTTCGCGACCTCCTCGGTGAGCGGCTCGAAGCCGGCCGGGGCGGCGGTCGAGAAGAGGGGCTCGAAGCCGCCTCCGGGGCTACTCGACGACACCGCCACCCTCCAGGAACATCAGGTCGCCGTCTTCCTCGAGCTTGAGGGCGACGGCCATGATCGCCTCCTGCGCGGTCTCCACGTCGGACAGCCGCACCGGGCCCATCGCGTCCATGTCGTCGCGCAGGAAGCCGGCCGCGCGGGTCGACATGTTGGAGAAGAACTTCTCCGAGACGACCGGGCCGGCGCCCTTGAGCGCGAGGGCCAGGTCGCGGCGCTCGACCTCCTTGAGGATCCGCTGGATGCCGCGCGCGTCCGCCGACTTGAGCAGCTCGAAGCTGAACATCCGGCGCGAGATCTCGCCCGCGAGGTCCTCGTCGATCTCCGCGAGGATGGAGAGCACGTCGTCCTTGAGGTCGTCGCGCAGGCTGCCCAGCGCCTCGGCGGCCAGCTTCGGGCCGTCCGCATCCATGGTGGAGGACTCCGCGACGCCGTCGGAGCAGCCCAGCAGCTCCTCGATGTCCTCGAGCAGCTCCATCGGGATCTTTCGCAGCTTCGCGAGGCGGGCGATGCACGCCGCCTGCAGCTCGGGCTCGAAGTGGCCGACGACGCCCGCGGTCATCTCGGGGCCCAGGACCGCGCACGCGACCGCGATGGTCTGGGGGTGCTCCTTCGAGAGGCGCGCGGACAGAGCGCCCGGCTCGAGTCGCCCGAACGTCTTGCGGAAGTCGTTGCGGGTCACCGGCTCGATGGACCGCAGCATGCGCTTCGCGCGCTCGGGCCCGAGGACGTTTGGGAAGACGTGGTGCAGGTACTCGTCGCCCTGGTGCTGCAGGTACAGGGTGCGGCTCAGGTCGCCCGCGAAGTGCGAGATGACCGCCTGCACGGTGGTGGCGTCCACGCGGTCGAGCTCGGAGATGGCCTTTCCGATGGCGCGGATCTCGGTCTCGCCGAGCCCCTCGAAGAGCTGCCGCACGACGTCCTCTTCGACGTACATCACGAAGATGGCCGCGCGCTGCGCGCCGGTGAGGTGGCTGATGTCCGCGGTGGCCGGGAGGGTCGTGGTCACGCTTCATCTCCTTCGGTGAGCCACTCCTGCAGGGTCACCACGCTGTGGGCCACGTCCGCGAGCACGAGGCGGCTGACGTCTGCGCGGGAGACGAACTGGTCGCCGCTGCTGAACTTGTCGAGCCAGCCCTGCACGTCGAACTCAGGCTCGGCGTTCTCGGGCGAGGGGAGCTGGGGGTCGTCGATGGTCAGGGCGTCGACCGTCTCGTCGTCGCCGCCGGGCGGGTCGATCCGCGTCACGCTCTGCACCATCGGGCGCAGGACGAGGCCGTAGGCGAAGAGCAGGAGCAGGAAGGCGGCGGAGTAGCGCGCCAGGCCCCCCGCGTTCTCGCGGGCGAGCTGCTGGATGATCGGCTCGGCGGTGGGCTCGAGGTCCAGGACCCGGAACTCGTGGCTCTGCACCTCGACCTTGGTGGCCGCGGGCCCGAGGGCGTTGCGCACCAGCGCGGTCAGGGCCTCGAGCTCTTCGGGCGTGCGGGCCTGGTACACGGTCTCGGCGCCGGCGGTCTCGGTCTCCGCCTCTGCGCCCTCGGCCGGAGCCTTGGCGACGCGGTGGCCGTCCACGACCACGCTGGCGGTGATGGCGAGCACCTCGCCGGGAGCCTTCACGTCGGTCTTGCGGGTCTCGGGGACGTCGATGTTCACGGCCTCGGTCGAGGCGGAGGTCGACGGGCCGGCCTCGGAGTCCAGCGCGCCGTCGATGTTGGACGCCGTGCCCGCGACGCCCCGGGCCGCGCCCGCGCCCTCGCTGGTCTGCTCGGTGGCCTTGGAGGAGATGGTCACGACCTTCTCGGGGTCGAGATCCCGCGCAACCACGGAGCGCTGGGCGTGGTCGAGCTGCACTCCGATGCTGACCGTTGCGCGGCCGTGGCCGAGCATCTGGGACAGGAGCGTCTCGACCTTGCGCTGGTAGTACCCCTCCCACTCCCGCTGCTGCTCGGCGAGCGCGTTGCCGCCGGTGCCGTTGGCCGCGGAGGTGGCGTGAAGGGTGCGCATGTGCTCGTCGAGGATGTGGACGCGCTCGAGCTCGAGTCCGACCACCGCGTTGGCGACCTGGCGGGCCATCTGCTCGCCTTCGCGCGTGGACAGCTCCACCCCGGACTTGAGCTTCAAGTACACCGAGGCGCGGGGGGCCTGGCGGTCCTCCTCGAACAGGGCGTCCCGCTGCAGCGACAGCATGACCTTGCTGCCCACGACGCTCTCGTAGGAGTTCAGGAGCTTCTCGATCTCGCCCTGCCGGCCCTGCACGATGCGGGCGTGCTCCTGGGCGCGGGTGCCGCCGAAGCCGCCCTTGTCGAGCGCCTCCATGATCCCCATCGGCGTGTCCTTGTTGATGACCACCCCGAGCTCGGTCTGGATGCGTCGCTTGTCCTCGGCGAGGACGGTGAAGCGGTCGGCCGAGTCGATCTGGACCTTCCAGCCGCCGGCCTCGATCTGCTCCAGCAGCGCGGAGCGGTCCGCGGGATCCGTCGGCTGCTTGTCCAGCGGGACCCAGCGCGGCCGCGTGAGCCAGCTGCCCACGAGGATGACGACGCACAGCGTCAGGGCCGTGGTCACCAGCATCGGGGCGCGGCGGTCTTCGGGCAGGCCGTCCCACCTGGAGCGGACCTGGTTCTTGATGGTTTGAAGGAATTCCACGTCAGACCTGGATGCGCATCAGCTCTTCGTACGCGGACAGGGCCCGGTTTCGGAGCTGGACGGTGTACTTGAGGGCGATGTCGGCCTCTTCGAGCCGAACCATCGTGTTGTGAAAGTTGAGGTCGCGGCCGGACGCCAGGTCCAGGACCGCCTTGTCCGCCGTGTGCTGGGACTCGTTGAGGGAGCGCAGCGCGTCGTCCAGGCCGCCGGGCGCCTCGGCCTTGGCCGCCTTGGGCGCCTCGATGTCGGGCGCCTTGAACTCCGCGTTGGCGGACGTGGCCTTCGTGGCCGCCTTCGCGCGCTGGACGAGCGCCGAGTAGTCGACGCCGCCGAGGCCGGTGATGCCGCTCATCGCCCGATCTCCAAGGCCTTGAGCGCCATCGCCTTGGTGGCGGAGATGGCGGTCACGTTGGCCTCGTAGGAGCGCGACGCCGACATCATGTCGACCATCTCCTCGAGGACGGAGACGTTGGGGAGCTCGACCATGCCGGTCTCGGGGTCGGCGTCCGGGTGGCCGGGGTCGTGGACCATCTGGCCGGGGCGCTGGTCCTCGACGATCTCGGTGACCACGGGCTTGCGCATCTTGTCGGCGAGCACCGACGCGAACGGGTCGTTGGTCGCCTCCACGGCCGAGAAGACCGGCATCTTGCGCTTGTAGGCGCCGCCCTCGGGGGTGCGCGTGGCGCGCGAGTTGGCGATGTTCGACGAGATGGTGTCGAGGCGGGTGCGCTCGGCGGTCAGCGCCGAGGCAGAGACGTCGAGGATGGCTTTGAGGTCCATCAGCGGCCTCCGTCCGAAGCGGCGTATTCGAGCATCGCGAAGCGTCGGTTCATGACCTCCACCGTCGCGTCGTAGTGCGCCTGGGTGAGTCCGAGCTGGACCATCTCGACCTCCGCGCGGACGGAGTTGCCGTCCACCCGCCCGGGGAGGGCGGGGGCTTCGCGGATCTCGAGGACGTCGTCCAGGGAGGAGTTGGTGAGCGCGATCCCGGTCTCGGCGGCGTCGGCGATCTCGCCGAGGGCCCGCTCGAAGGACGCGTCGAAGTCGAGGTGCTGCGCCTTGTACCCGGGGGTGTCGGCGTTCGCGATGTTGGAGGCCGTCAGGCCGTGCTGGCGGACGCGCAGGTCCAGGGCACGCTCGAGGCCGGCGGAGATGGGGTCGAAGAGAATGTTCGGCATCGTTTCCGCTCCTTCGCAGCGAAGACACTGCGAGGGGCGTGCCGGCCTGAGTCATTCGATCGACGGATCGGCCTCCGTGCATCGATCGCGAGGGCTGGATTCAGGCTGGGTGGGGGCGCCGTCGGGAACGCGACGGGCGGGATCTCGTCGGGAGCCCGACGGATCGTCAGGGATTCGACGCGGCCTGGACGAGCGCGTCGAGGGACCGCTCGAAGTCGGCGGCGGACGTCAGCTCGCGGGCCCAGTGGCCGAAGGCGTCGTCCTCGGAGGCGAGGCGTCGGAGCTCGTCGTCGCGCTCGTCGTCACGAGTCATCGCGATCAGGGCGTCGATGCGCTCCTGGGCGACGGCCGCGGCGTCCGGCAGGGGTTCCTCGCCGGGCCCGGGCTCGGCATCGGCGGACTCGACGGGCAGGCCCCGGCTCCGCACGAAGTCCAGGGTGCGCGCCGCCGTCTCCAGTCGACCGGCCCGACGATGCAGGGAGGCCACACGCACGAGCAGCTCGCCGCGGCGTCGGGGGGACGTCCCTCGCGTGACCGAGCGGGTCAGCCGTTCGATCGCGAAGTCCAGCAGGTCGGCGTCCTCCGCGGCGTCGACGATCGCGTCGTCGAGCTCCGGGGACGTGCACGCGGCGTAGGTCTCGTCGTCGAGATGTCGACGGAAGCGACCCAGCCCGCGCACGGGCTCGTCCCGGGCGAGCAGCGACGCGACCATGCGGGGCGCGTACTCGCAGACCAGCCCCTGCGCGTCGGTCGCCCCGCCGAGCCGGGAGGACCGGTTCCCCAGCCACTCGACCAGCTCCAGGCCGTCGGTCAGCAGGTCGTGGTTCAGCCAGATCTGGGCGACGATCGACAGCGCCTCCTGCTCCACCGGGGTGCGCGGCCACTGCAGCGCGATGCGCCGGAGGTCCAGGGCGAGGGTCGGCCAGGGGGGCCCGGCCGTGCCGCCCGCGTCGTCGTACCGGTTGGTTCGGGCCATGGCCTCGAGCACCGCGAGGCGCACCCGAGCGATGGGCGCGAGGACGGAGCCGGGGTGCCGGTCGAGGAGCTCGTTGAGCACGACGCGTGCGCCCTCCTCGTCGCCCTCCATGAGGGCGAGCTCGTGCAGCCACCAGCGCGCCCGTTCGCGATCCACCTTCTCGTCCGCGCCCCGACGCATTCGCTCCAAGCGGGGGCGTGCGCCGTCGAGGCGGCCCGCGTCGAGATAGATGCGCACGAAGTCGCGGTCGAGGTCCGCAGCCGCGGCGAGGCGCGGGTGCTCCGCGATCATCAGGTCCACGACCGCGGCCGAACGGACGGCGTCCCCGTCCCGCCACAGCGCCGTCGCGACCGCCTTGCGCGCCAGGAAGCGGGCGCTCGTGTCGAGCTCCGGGAGGCCGTCGCCGAAGGTGGCGAGGGCGTCGAGGCCCCCGTCGGTCTCGCCCCGCGCGATGCGGGCGTGCCCGGCCACGACCTCCCACCACGGGCGATCCGGATGGGCCGGGGCCGCCTCGGCGGCGAGTCGCACCTGCACGGTCGCCTCCGCGAATCGGAGGTCGCGCCACAACGAGTAGGCCGCCTGCCCCCGGGCCCACGGCGCCCACTCGGCGTCCGGGTACATCCCCACCGCAGCGAGGTACGCCTCGGCCGCCCAGGACGGGTGGGTCGGCTCGCCGTCCGCGCGCGGGCGGCTCCAAGCGTGACCCCGGGCGAGGGACAGCAGGGCGCGCGAGGGATCGTCGCCCACTCGCGCGGCACGGAGGGCCGCGACCGCCCCGTCCACGTCGCCTCCGTCGGCCAGGCGCACCGCCTCGGCGAAGCGCTCATCGCCGGACCAGGCCCCGCGGATCATCGGGGGCACGCTCCCGAACGGCTGGGGCGGGACCGAGGCGGCGGGGGGGACACGCACCGGGGACGCGGTCCCCACGGGGAACCGGAAGGGGCCGACGTGGGCCACGGCCGGGGCCGGGGACAGGGTCTTGCGCAGGATGCGTCGGAGCGAGCGGTCGTGGCGGGCGTTCACGGCGAGGTCGGCCTCGGCTTCCCGGGCGGCGGCGCGGGCCGCCATGGCGGCGGCGGCGACGGGGCTGTCCGTGAACCGGAGCACCAGGCGGCCGGGCGCGGGGCGGTCCAGGTGCACTCCGCGCACGGACTCGTCCAGGCGGAGCTCGATCCACTCGGTGCGGGCGGTGCGGGGGACGATGGACCAGTGATGGACGAGGGGGTGTCCCGCGGCGAGCAGCTGGCGGGTCAGCCCGTCGGTCCGGCGCGACACCGAGAGCCGGAACCGCCCGTCGCGAGGGCGGGCGTCGGAGACGACGCGGGCGTCCTCATCGACCTGCAGCGCGAGCTCGCCGAGCAGCTCGCCCCCGGACGCCGAGCTCGGGAGCACGCAGAGGATCGCCAGGATCCCGGCCAGGACCCCGAGCAGGTGTCGGACCTTCGACACCCGGTGGAGCGGTCCCGAGGAGGGGCCCCTGATGGGGCGACGTGCGTCGATCGCAGCCTGCATTCTCGGTCTCCGGCCCCCCGCACCGCGGATGCGGAAGAGGGGCTCGCCGAGAGGATCTGCAGGAGCCGTGCCGGCGGGGGGTCAGTCCGTCTCGTGGAGCCCGAAGCGCTTGATCCGGTCGATCAGGGTAGGTCGCGCGAGGCCGAGCAACCCGGCGGACCGCGCCTTGTTCCCGCCGGTGCGCTCCAAGGCCTGCTCGAGCAGGGAGCGCTGGATCCGGTCGAGGTACGCGCGCAGATCCATGCCCTCTTCGGGCAGGACGGGGATCGAGTCGATGCCCACGGTGCCGCCGTCGAGGTCGTCGTCGTCCGCCAGCAGCCGAATGTTCGGGGGCAGATCCTCGACCGTGATCGCCTCGGACTCGGCGAACACGATCAGCTGGGTGAGCACGTTCTGGAGTTCGCGGATGTTGCCCGGCCAGAGGTGTCGCTCCATCGCCCGCAGGGCCCCCCTCGTGAAGGAGATGGAGCCCGAACCCTGCACCTCCAGGGCCGCCCGGCCCACGTGCTCGATGAGCTTGCTCAGGTCCTCGCCGCGCTCCCGCAGCGGGGGCAGGTGGATCGGGAGGACGGCGAGGCGGAAGTAGAGGTCCTGGCGGAAGCGCTTCTCGGCGATGTCGACCTGCAGATCGCGGTGCGTCGCGGCCACGATGCGCACGTCCACCGACCGATGGTCCGACTCGCCGACCCGCTGGATCTGCCCCTCTTGGAGCACGCGCAGCAGCCGCACCTGCAGGTCGAGGGGCATCTCCCCGATCTCGTCGAGGAACACCGTGCCGCCGTTCGCGCTCTCGAAGAGCCCCTTCTTGTCCGCGGCCGCCCCCGTGAAGGCGCCCTTCTTGTAGCCGAACAGGTACGCCTCGATGAGGCTCTCGGGGATGGCCCCGCAGTTGACCGCGTGGAAGGCCCCCGTGCGCCCGCTGAGCTCGTGGATCGCCTGGGCGGCGAGCTCCTTGCCGGTCCCGGACTCGCCGGTGATGAGGGCCGGCTTGGGGTATGGCGCGGCGCGACGCAGGGACTCGTACACCCGCTGCATCGTCGGGCTCTCGCCCACGAACCGCCCCAGGTGCGCCTCCGGTCCGGGGCTGGAGCCGGAGATCTGCAGGCCGATGCCCGAGTCGTCCGCGGCGAAGAGCCGATCGAGGTAGGCCAGGAAGCTGGTCTTGTCGACGCGCTCGTCCACGGGATGCAGCGACGGCTCCTGGAGCTCCTTGACGCTCTGGGCCCCCATGGTGTCGCACAGGACGACCGTGGGAGGGAGGTCGATTCCGGCTTCGATGGGGACGCTCAGCAGGGCCGACTCTTCGAGCCCGGAGGTGCCCACGCGGACGATGAGGACCGGAGGGTCCGAGCCGCGCACGAACACGGCTGCGATGTGATCGCGCTCGACGGGGACGACGTCCCCCCCGCGCTCCGACCGCTCCGTGAGCCAGGACTTGACGCGCGCCCCGTCGGGGCCCTGCGCGATGAGCAGCGTGTACAACCGGCCTCCGCGGGAGGAGTCTAGCCTCGCCGAACCCTCAGGGCTTCCGAGGGCGGAAAACGGGCGCATTCGGGGGCGGGCCCGGCCGCAGGGGCCACCGCGTCGCGGCGCGATCGGGGGAATCGCCGCCCGCTGCCTCGAACGCCGCCCAGTCGTCGGCGCGCCACCAGACGCTGACCCGATGGCCGGGCCTCAGGGGGCACTTCTCGAGGTGCCAGTCGCCGTCGGCCTCCACCACGGCCTCCACGAGCGCGTGGTCCTTCGAGGTGGTGATCACGACGTCCGCGGCGGCCGCCTGCTCGGCCGTCACCTCGTCCGAGGCGTAGGTCGTGCGGTGGTGGTCCCACCCCCGAGTGAGCGTGTACCAGCGGATCGGGTTCTTGCCGCCCAGGTTCACGACCTTCGGGCCCTGGTCGTCGACGCGGTCGGGTCTCGCGCGCTCCACCTCCAGCAGGAGGTCGACGCACTCGAAGATCTCGCGCTGGGTCTGCACGAACACGTAGGGGAGGTCGTCGTCGTCGTACCGCTCGGCGCTCGCCTCCCGCACCTGGTCGACCATCGCGGGCACGGCCAGCAGCGGCACCGGCACGGCGAGGGCGGTCACGAGGCGCCCCGCGACGTGGATGCGCGAGTCGAGGACCACGCCCGCGGCCTGGTGCGATCCCCACGCCAGGAGGAGGATCAGCGGGAGGTCGATGTTCAGCCCGCACCACGGCGTCTTGTAGGGGATCAGCGAGTAGGCGAGGAGCGATGTGGCCGTCCAGCCCACCAGGAAGAGGCCGAACCGGTGCCGGGCGGCGAGGGCGAGGGCCGCGACGGGGATGGCGACGTAGGGCAGCCACAGCATCGTCCACTCGAGGACGCTCAAGAAGTAGTCGTACGACTTCGACTGGTTGCGCCCGCCGACGCCGTGCTTGAACCACTCCAGGAACGCCTGGAAGAAGCCCCCGACCCCGTACCAGTAGGTGAAGAATGAGCTGAACAGCAGCACCGTGATGACGGCGAAGACGATCGCCCCCACCTTCCACGTGCGCCCGTTGCCCCGGAACGCGGTGGCGACGACCTCGCGGGGGGTCTTCATGCCGAACAGGTCGTCCGGCCGCGCGGTGCCCGCGGCGAGGGCGAGCGCGAAGCCCGCGACGATGCAGGCGCCGCTGATGACCGTCGTCTCCTTGGTCGCGAACGAGAGCGCGACGACCGCGGCGATGGCGACCCCGACGCGGTGGGACGGCTCCTCCAGGTAGCGCACGACGAGCCCCACGAAGACGAGCGTGAACAGCACGAGGTACGTCTCGTGGATGTTGGTGCGCGAGAAGTAGACGATGCCGGGGGACACGGCGAGCAGGGCCGCGGCCACCAGGGTGCCCACTCGGCCGAGGTGCCGACGCAGCCCGAGGACCGCCACCGGCAGCGCCGATCCCGCCAGCACGGTGCCGAGACGCAGCGCGATCTCGCCGGGCCCGAGCAGCTTGAAGAAGAAGAGGTTGATGTAATAGAGGAGGGGGCCGTGGTAGTCGGCCGGGCGGTACTTGTAGACGTTCCACCAGTGCAGCCGCAGCGTGAACCAGCCGTTGACCGACTCGTCGTGATGCAGCGGCTTGAGCGCCAGGTGCTCGACGCGGAGCCACACCCCCAGCGCCACGATCCCGGCGAGGGCGGCGAAGAACAGGAGCTCGGGGCCGCGCCCGCCGCGCGGCGACGCCTCAGCCGGTCGGGTCACCGTCGGGGATCCGTCCGTGGTCGTCCTGGATGCGCACGACGTCGTCGAGCTCGGGGGTCGAGACCTCGATCACGTCCGCGTCGGTGATGGCGGTGAGGCGATGGCGGCGGCCCGGAGCGATGTGGACCGACACCCCGGGCTCCAGCCGTCGGGTGCGCAGCTCGCCGTCGTCGTCCTCGAGGAGGAGGTCGATCTCGCCGCTCTGGAGCAGCATCGTCTCTTCCTTGACGCGGTGGTATTGGAGGCTCAGGCGCGTGCCGGCGCGCACGTGGAGCAGCTTGCCGACGTAGCGATCCGTCTCCGCCCAGACCAGCTCATAGCCCCACGGCTTCTCGACTCGACGCACGCTCGGGGCTCAGGGCTGCGAGGTGACGTAGGGCGAGAACGGGACCTTGCCCGCGAGGCGCTTCGCCCCCGCCTCGGCGGCGGCCTTGGTGGGGTGCACGCCCACGCGGACCCGATGCCAGGTGCCTCGGCCCGGGACCTCGGCGCTCTGATGGAACGCCTGGATGCCCTGGTCGCGCAGCTCGCGGATGAGGGCGAGGGCCTCGGCGGGGTCTTCGTAGGCCGCCACCTGCACCGTGTAGCCGCGCCCCGCGGGGGCCGAGAATGCGCCGAGCACGTCGTCCGTCGACGCGACCACGGGGGCGGGCGTGGCCTCGGGCGTGGGCTCGGGGGTGAGGTCCGGCGTGGTCTCGGGGGTGGGCTCCGGCGTGGCTTCGACGGCCTCGGGCTTCGTATCGTCGAGGACCACCAACGCCGGGGCCTCGTCTCCTGCGGGCTCTCCGACTTCCTGCGTGCCCCCGGCGTAGGCCGTGGAGACCAACGTCATCTCGGCTTCGGTGGGCTCGACGGGCACCGGCCGGGCGTCGGGCGAGGCCATGGAGTCCACGGTCGGCGCTTCGCGACGGGCGAGCAGGTCGGCGAGCGCCTCCCCCGCCTGGCGGGTGTCCTCTTCGGCGGTCGGGAGCAGCAGTTCGCTGTCCAAGGGGCTGCGCCACAGGCCGGTCTGGTACCCGGCGAGGAACGCGGCGGTGACGAGGAGCATGACCAGACCGAACAACGACGCCAGCTGAGGACCGGTCACCCGGTACTCGCTCACTTCGCGGATTCGATCGAGGTCTCTCATGGCGTCGGGATCCTAACAGTCGAGCCCGGCGTCACCTTCCGATGATCCGCCGCCCGACGGCCGCCTGCGACCGTGCATCTAGATCTCGCGCTCGACCTCTTCGACGATGAAGGTCTCGATGATGTCGCCGCTCTTGAGGTCGTCGTAACCCTCGAGGCCGATGCCGCACTCGTAGCCCTGCAGCACCTCGCGGACGTCGTCCTTGAAGCGGCGCAGCGAGCCCAACTTGCCCTCCCAGACCACGACCGAGTTGCGGAGCAGTCGAGCGGAGTGGTTGCGGCCGATCTTGCCGTCCTGGACGGCGCAGCCCGCGATCATGCCGAGCTTCGGGATCTTGAAGAGCTCGCGGACCTCGGCGTGGCCGACGACCGTCTCCTTGAAGATCGGGTCGAGCAGCCCCACGAGGGCCTTCTTGATCTCGTCCACCGCCTGGTAGATGACGCGGTAGGTGCGGACGTCGACGCCCTCCTGCTCGGCGAGGCGCCGGGCCTTCGCGTCCGGGCGGACACCGAAGCCGATGATGACGCCCTCGGAGGCCGACGCGAGGGTCACGTCGCCCTCGGTCACTCCGCCGACGCCGGCGTGCAGGACGTTGATCTCGGTCTCGGCGACCTCGATCTCGGAGAAGGCGTGCTTGAGCGCCTCCACCGAGCCGCGGACGTCGGCCTTGAGGATGAGGTTGAGCGTCTTCTTCTCGCCCTCGCTGAGGCGCTTGAACGCGTCCTCGAGGCTCATGCGGCCGCCGCCGGCTTCCTTCTTCTCGCGCGCGAGATCCTTTCGGTTCTCCACGAGCGCCTTGGCGGCGCGGTCGTTCTCGACCACGGCGAGCTCGTCGCCCGCGTCCGGCAGGCCGGACAGGCCGAGGATGGACACCGGGATGGACGGCCCGGCCTCCTTCACGCGCTTGCCCTTGTCGTCCAGCATCGCGCGGACGCGGCCGAACTCGTAGCCGGCCACGACCACCTGGCCGGGCTTGAGGGTGCCGGTCTGCACGAGGACGGTGGCGACGGGGCCGCGACCCTTCTCGAGCTGCGCCTCGACCACCCGCGCCATGGCGGGGCGGTCGGGGTTGGCCTTGAGCTCCATCATCTCGGACTGCAGGAGGATGGCGTCGAGCAGGTCGTCGAGGCCGGTCCCTTCCTTGGCCGAGACCTCGATCATCTGCGTGTCGCCGCCCCAGGCGTCCGGGATGAGGCCGTGCTCCGACAGCTGCTGGCGGGCGCGGTCGGGGTTGGACTCGGGCAGGTCGACCTTGTTGATGGCGACGATGACGGGGACGTCGGCGGCCTTCGCGTGGGCGATGACCTCCTCGGTCTGGGGCATGACGCCTTCCGTGGCCGCGATGACGAGCACGACGATGTCGGTGACGGACGCGCCGCGGGCGCGCATGGCGGTGAAGGCGGCGTGACCGGGGGTGTCGACGAAGGTGATCTTCTCGTCGCGCACGTCCACGTGGAACGCCGAGATGTGCTGCGTGATGCCGCCCGCCTCGCCGTCCGCGACGCGCGCGCTGCGGATCGCGTCCAGGAGCGTGGTCTTGCCGTGGTCGACGTGGCCCATGATCGTGATGACCGGCGGTCGCCCGACGGCGTCCTCGTCCTCGGCCTCCTCGACCGTCTCGATGAACTCCTCCTCCTTGAAGGCGGCGTCCTCGACGGTGAAGCCGAACTCCTCGGCGACGATCTGGGCGGTCTCGAGGTCGATCAGCTCGTTGAGCGTGACCATCTGGCCCATGTTGATGAGCGCCTTGATGATCTGGCCCGCCTTGACGCCCATCTCGTGGGCGAGGGCGGAGACCCGGATCGTGTCGTCCACCTTCACGACGCGCTTGTGCGCCGCGGGCGTGGTCGTGACCACCGGCATGCCGCTCTTCGTGGTGCGCCGCGTGCGCCGGCGGGAAGCCTGGGTGCCGTAGAGGGCGTCGCGCCGCTGCACCACGGACTTGCGCCCCTTGCGCTTGTTCTGGATCTGCTGCTGCTGCTGCTGCTTGGCCCGACCCTGGCGTTCGCGCAGGAGCGCGGCGGGGTCGAGGAACCGGACGGGACCGCGCGGCTTCTTCTCCTCGTACAGGGACACGCCGGGGGGCTGGCGCTGCTCGGGGGTGCTGAGGGCGGCCGTCTGCTGGGTGAGATCGTCCTCGATGATGCGACGGCCCTTCTTGGGCTTGTGCTGGACGATGCCCTGCTGGCGGAGGAGCGCCTCGAGGCTCTGATTGTCCGTGCCGTCCCCTTCCGCGGCGGCGGCGGCCTTGATGGCGGCGACCTGCTCGGCGGTGGCCTCGACGCCCTCGAGGACGATGTCCGGCGTGGCGATCTCGGCGGCGGCCTCCTCCGTCGCCTCTTCGGCGGCGGGGGCGGGGGCGTCGCCTCGGAGCCGAGCCTGATCGGCGGCGATCTCCTCGTCCGACAGGACGGCGTGGCGCTTGCCCTTCGGGGCGGCGCCCAGGAGGGAGTCCAGGGACGCGCTCGGGTCCTCGCCCTCGGCGGGCTCGGCCGCAGCGTCCCCTCCGGCGGGGGCGGGGGCCTCGACGGCCGGGAGCGACTCGGCGCGCTGGGCGACCTCGGGCGTGGGCTCGGGCTCGACCGCGGGCGCCTCGGGCTCGACCTTCGCCTCTGCCTTCTTCGCCTTCTTCGGCTTCTCGGGGGGCGCCTCTTCGGGCGCCGGGAGGTCGATGACCTTCTCGGGCGCGGGGGTCGGGTCCCCGACCGGGGCCGTCTCGGGCGCGGTGCGCCGACGGATCACCGAGGACGTCGTCGCGGGGGACTTCGCCTCCACGGACACCGGCTCGACGGCCGCGGTGGTGCGGCGGCGGCGACGGATCGTCTGCGTGGTGGTCTGCGGGGGGGCCGCTTCGACCTCCGGCTCGGCCTTCTTGCCGCGGCGGCGAACGACGCCCCCGGTGCTGGTGGTCGTCGTCTTCGAGGACGCGCCCTCTCCGGGCTTTCCTCGTCGGCGGAGCGCGTCCGCGCGGTCGAATACACTGCTCTTGGCCATGGCCGTCATCCTGTGTTCGGCTCCCCGAGAGGAGCCCCGATCCCGCCGTCGCAACCTGCGCAGGCGGTTTCTTTGTGGATCGGTGAATCGTCGCCGTACCGCCCCGAAACCGAGGGCCCGGGCAACGATTCAGAAGCCCCTACCGGCACGAGGTCGGTAGGGGCTCCTGCGTAAGCGCGCGCATTATATGAATGCAGCGCCGCGTTTCAAGGCCTTTCGAAGCGCCGACGCGGGTCCGCCGGCGCCGACCGCCGCGACGCTGCGTGACCCCGTGCGCCCCAGAGCCCTCCCGAGGTCGTCCGCGCCGAGCAGCGCGGTGAAGACGGGCAGCTCGCGCCGCTCCGCCCGCTCGGTCCAGTCCGATCGCACGCGGTCGCCCGCATCGGACGCCAGCACCAGGTACTTCGGCCAGCCCTTTCCGACCAGGCCGGCCACCACGTTTCCGCCGGACTTGAGGACCCCCGCGCGGTGCGCGAGCCCGAAGAGATCCCGCTGGGTCTTCGTGACCCGCGCCCGAAGAACGTCCAGGGGCCAGGGGCGCGGGGGCACTCCGACCTTGGTCTTGAACGACCGGGACAGCCCGCCCTTGTGGAGCCCTTCGAGGCACGCCTCGGCCACGCACACGTGGGCGCCGCGGCCCGGCAGGCTGCCGCTCCAGTCGACGACGGCGGTGTCCGTGGGATCGAGGACGATCCGGAGGCCGTCCGCCGGATCGATCTTCGTCCGGCAGACGACGCAGGTGCGGATCGGCCGTGCGATCGCTCAGCCCTCCGTGGCTTCGTCGGCCGCGGGCTCGTCGGCCGCCGGCTCGTCCGCTGCAGGAGCCTCCTCCGCGACCGGGGCCTCGGGGGCGGGAGCGGCCTCGGCGGGCGTGGTCTCCTCGGTCGGCGCGGCCTCGTCGACCTGGGGAGCGGCCTCGGCGGCGGCCTCGGCGGCGGCGGCGGCCTCGGCCTCCTGGGCGTCGACGATCACCTGGAGGCGCGCGATCTCGGCCTCCTCTTCGGCGGCGAGCTTGGCCGCAGCCTCCTCCTCCATGGTGGGGAGGCCGGCGGCGCGTCGACGGGCGTTCTCTTCGTCGTGCGCGATCTTGTCCCGCATCTCCTGCGTGAGGATCTCGTCGGCGAAGTCGATGGCCTTCTCGGCGCGCTCCTCCTCGATGCCGAGGGTCTCCACGAGGTCCTCGACCTCGCTGTCGGCCACGTCCTGGACGGTGCGGTAGCCGTAGCGGATGAGGATCTCGCGGTGGTCCTCGTTGAGGCCCTCGATGCGAGCCAGCTGCGTGCGGGCCTCGTCGTTCATGTCGCGGAGCTTCGTCTCGCTGTGGATGTCGATGCGCCAGCCGGTGAGCTGGGCCGCGAGGCGGACGTTCTGGCCGCGGCGGCCGATCGCGAGGCTGAGCATGTCGTCCGGGACGATCAGCTCCATCGTGCGGGTGTCCTCGTCGAGGATGACCTTGGTGACGACGGCGGGGCTGATGGCCGAGCACACGAAGCGCGCGGGGTCGATGCTGAACGGGATGATGTCGATCTTCTCGCCGCGCAGCTCCTGGACGACGGCCTGGACGCGGGACCCGCGCATGCCGACGCAGGCGCCGACGGGGTCGACGTCGCGGTCGCGGCTGGAGACGGCGATCTTGGCGCGGTGGCCGGGCTCGCGGACGGCGGCCTCGATCGTGACGATGTTCTCGTAGATCTCCGGGACCTCCATCTCGAACAGCTTCACGAGCAGGCCGGGGTGGGTGCGGCTGAGGACGATCTGCGGGCCGCGGGCGTTGCGCGCGACCTCGAGGATGTACGCCTGGATGCGGTCGCCCTGGCGGTAGGCCTCGGTGCGCACCTGCTCCCGCGACGGGATGACGGCCTCGGCCTTGCCGAGGTCGACGATGATCGCGCCCTTCTCGAACCGACGCACGATGCCGGTGATCAGCTCACCGACGCGATCGACGAACGCGTCGTAGACCTTCTCGCGCTCGGAGTCGCGGACGCGCTGGATGATGACCTGCTTGGCGGTCTGCGCGGCGATGCGGCCGAAGTCCTCGAGGATCATCTTCTGGCCGAGCTCGTCGCCGATCATGGCGCCCGGGTCCATGACGCGGGCCTCTTCGAGGGTGATCTCGGTGTCCGGCTCCTCGACCTCTTCGACGACGGTGCGGAACTCGAAGAGCTCGATGGAGTCGATCTCGTCGTTGTACTGGGCCTCGATGTCCTTGAGCTGCCCGTACACCTTGCGGGCGGCGGCGACCATGGCCTGCTCGATCGTCTCGCGCAGGGAATCCACGGGGATGCCCTTCTCGCGACTGACCTGCTCGATGATGCGGCTGAGACCTTCCATCTTTCTCTCCTGAGGACGGCGCGCCGGTTACCGACGCGTGCGGCGCTTGCGCCCGCTTCCGCCCTTCTTCTGCCCCTTGCGGGGCGGTTCATAGACCAGATTGGCCCGCTCGATGGCGGGGATCGGAATCCGATGATCCTCTCCGTCGACCTCGACGGTGAGGATGTCGTCCTCCAAAGAAATGAGCTCGCCCTTCCAGTTCCTGCGGCCGACGACGGGCTCCCAGGTCTTGATGCGGACGACCTTCCCGAGCACGGCCGAGAAGTGCTCGGCGCGCTTGAGGGGGCGCTCGACGCCGGGCGACGAGACCTCCAGGTTGTAGGCCGTGGGGACGATGTCCTCCACGTCCAGCAGGTCCGTCACGAGGTTGTTCACCTTGACGCAGTCGCCCACCTCGACGGGCTGCTCGTCCATCCGCTCGATGTAGACCCGCAGGATCCGGCCGCGCGCCCCGCCCACGTACTCGCACAGCAGCAGCGAGTAGCCCTCCGTCGCGATGACGGGGGCCAGCATGCGCTCGGCGCGTGCCGCGATGTCGACGATGACGGCGGGGTCCATCTGAGGTTCCAGGCGAAAAAAAAGAGAGGCCGCGAGGCCTCTCCAATGACGAGTCGGAGGTTGTGGCCGGGCGTATATCAGCAATCCGGGTCCGCCGGCAACCGATTCCGCAATTCCGCAATTCCGCAACTGGACGGCCGGATCTCCCCCTGCCCGAACCCCCGCGTCTCCGACGCGACGCTCAGCGGCAAGCGTACGCCAAGACGTCGTAGCAGGCGTCGTGCGCCGCCTCGGTGACGACCGAGTCTGCAGGCAGCAGCGGGCGGCTGTTGTCCGCGCAGTACGTCGTGGTGGCGTCACTGCAGCCGTAGCCGACGAACCAAGCAGGGTCGGTCCGTCCGGCCCCGGCGATCTCCCACGCATCCGGAGTCCACTGCACGAACACCCCCGTGAACGAGTCGGCGTCGCCCTGCAGGACCGCGGGCATGTTGGCGCCGGTCGTGTCCACGAAGCACGCGGCGCCCGCCTCGGCAAGCAGCGCTTCGGCTTGGGCCAGGGTCACCGTCGCGCACGGGGCGCCGGGGTTCGTGTCGCAGTCGTCCGGGACCCCGTCGGCGTCTCCATCCGCGGTCTCTCCGTCGATGGATGCACCGTCGCAGTCGTCGTCGACGCCGTTGTCGCAGACCTCGTCGGCGGACGGATTGACGTTCGCGTCGGCGTCGTCGCAGTCGTCGTCGGCGTTGCCCGCGGTGCCGTCCGGGCCGCACGTGGTCACGCCGTCGCCGTCTTGATCGAAGTCCTCGTCGACCGAGCCGTCCCCGTCGTCGTCGAGCCCATTGCAGGCCTCGACTCCCCCGCTCGTACACGTGAGGGTGAGCTCCGCGCGTACGCCGCTGGGAGTGAGGGTCGCGGTCGCGCCGCCGCCGCCGATCGTGGCGCCGTTCCCGGCCAGGACGCAGGTGAGCCCCACGGTCGCGGAGACGGTGAGGGTCACCTCATCCCCGAGGGGGTAGAGCTTCAGGTTGCTCCCCTCGGCGATGTTCCAGCGGACCGTGCCGCTCTCGAGCGCGACGCCGCCGCCGCCGATGCCGGTGGCCTCCACCTCGAGACCTCCGCCTGGAGCGCCCTCGAAGATCGTCTCCGACAGGGAGAGACACGCGCGCACCTGGGTCTCCGTGATGTCGCGCATGGAGTTGCCCGTGCCCGTGCCGAAGTCGGTCTCGGGGATGCCGGGCATCCAGTCGGGGAGGACACCCTGGATGGGGCTGCCCCAGTCGCCCGCGGCATAGGCGCCGCAGCTGCGGTACGTGGTTCCGCCCAGGGTGCTGCCGGCCGCCGAGACGGTGACCGAGGTGACCCCGTCCCAGTACGTCATCCGCCGCACATCCGGCCCCTCCGCTGCGTCCTTCACCCAGCCCGCCACCGCGGCTCGGGCGCGGTAGTCGAGCAGGTCGGCGGGGTCGTAGCAGGGGCACGCTCCGTCCCGGACCTCGGTGAGGGTGTAGCCGGAGAACGAGTCGATGCGAAGCCGAGCGAGGTCTCCGTCGATCTCGAGCAGACCTGCGCTCTCCCAGCGCTCGTCATCCTCGTCGTCCGCGCGCAGGATGCTCAACCCGTCGGCGAGCCCGCCGTGAGGCATGCCGAGGACCACGGGCTCGTTGAACTGGAGCCCGTGGGGTTCGAGCGCGAGGCTCAGGCGCAGCGTGCCGACGAAGTCGGGCTCCGGGGCGTAGCCGGCGTCCGCGAGGTCGGTGAGGAGGGTGGCGGTCACCTCGACGTCTTCGTCCACTGCGCCGGCCGGGACGGACAGCGACGCTCCGCCGGGAAGCTCCAGGGTCGTCCCCCCTGTCGGGATGGTGAAGGTTCCCGCGGGCGAACAGCCTGCGAGGAGGACGGCGGCGGCGAAAGGAAGGGCATGGAGGCGCACGGTGACTCCCACACTGGCGACGGTCGGGTCGCTGGACAAGAAACGCCCGAGAAGTATGCCGTCGGCGCCTGATGGGCGGGAGGTCGGCGGCGCAACTCGCCGGATCAATCTGTTTCGGCCCCCTACGTCGCCCCTGGGCGACGCAGCTCGCCGGATCAATCTGTTTCGGCTCGCTACGTCGCCTCGGCGCGACGCAGCTCGCCGGATCAATCTGTTTCGGCCCGCTACGTCGCGCCCGTCCAACTGCCGTCCAACAGGTCGACACGCGCGCGTGATCCCGAATCGGGGGCGCTGATGCACCGCCCTCGGAGGCCCGCCGCCGGGCAATTGAATGCCCGAGCCGG
>CAZUHI010000079.1:0-5281 GCA_964620495.1 uncultured Rickettsiales bacterium
TGGACGACGACGACGCGGTGGACGACGACGACGCGGTGGACGACGACGACGCGGTCGCGCCCGGCTGGCCCGCGTACGGCGACGTCGTCATCACGGAGGTCCTCGCGGACTCGGGCGTCCTGTCCGGCAACCAGGGCGAGTGGTTCGAGCTCTACAACGCCTCGGGCGTCACCTGGGACCTGTCCGGCATGGAGCTGGCCGACAACGGCAGCGACAGCGTGATCATCTCCCCCACGGCCCCTCTCCTGGTGACGGCGGGCAGCTACGTCGTGATCGCGAACAGCATGCTGTCCGCCGAGAACGGCGGGGTGAACGCGGCCTGGGGGTGGAGCAACTTCCTGCTCGCCAACGGCGAGGACGAGATCGTCATCCGGCCCCCGGGCGGGACCGCGGTGATCGAGCTGCTCTACAACCAGGGCGGCGTGCCCTGGCCGGACAGCGAGGGGAACGCGAGCCAGCTCGACGCCGTCTTCGGGGCGCCCACCCCCGCCCTCTCCGAGGACCTGGGGAACTGGTGCACGCCGAGCACCGCGACGTCGTTCGGGCTCGGCGATCGCGGCACCCCGGGCGGCCCCAACATCCCCTGCCCGGTCTAGTGACCGACATCCGCCCCGCGTCCACCATCCTCCTCCTGCGCGACGTAGACCCCGAGCGGCCCGGCTTCGAGGTGTTCATGATCGAGCGCAGCAAGGAGTCCCGCTTCATGGGCGGCGCGTACGTGTTCCCGGGGGGCCGCGTGGAGGAGGACGACGCGACCCACTTCCCGGACGTGACGGCGGAGGCCGCGGCCGCGCTGTTCCCCGACGACGTGGACGGGGACGCCGCCCTCGCCTACCTGGGCGCGGCGCGCCGGGAGCTCGCCGAGGAGGCCCTCGTGGACCTTCCGGACGGCACCCGGGTGTTGCCCTTCGCGCACTGGATCACGCCGCCGGTGGAGACGCGTCGGTTCGACACCTGGTTCTTCGTCGCGGTGCTGCCCGCGGGGCTCGAACCGGGCCACGACGATCACGAGGCGGTGGCGTCGCGCTGGGTGGATCCCCGCGCCGCGATCGATGGCGACGGGAGGCCGTGTCTGCCCCTGCCTCCGCCCACCTATCACTCCCTGTGGGACCTCGCGCGCTTCGATCACGCCGCGGACGTCCTGGACGACGCCGCCGGCCGCGCGCTCCCGGCCTGCACGCCGACCCTCGAGCTCCTCGACGATCGCCCCACCATCGTGCTCCCCGGCGATCCGCTGCACCCCGCGGACCCGCCGATGCACGGCCCCACGCGGCTCCACCTCGGCCACGAAGGCGCGTGGTGGGCGGTCGCGAACTCGAGCATGCCGCCGGCCTGAATCGCCTCGCGCGCCTCAAGTTCGGAGCCGCGCCGTCGATGGACTGGTCCATGAGGAGCCTGGACCCGATTCAACTCGAGAAGGCGGTGCTCGACCTGCTCTGGTCGCGCGAGGTCGTCCCTGCGTCCAGGTGGCGCGCCCTGGGCCCGCCCGGCCTCACGAAGCTGTACGCGCTCGCCGTGAGCCCCTCGGAGTCCCCCCAGGCGGACCGCATCCGCGGCTCCGCCCTGGCCACGCTCGGACGCCTCGGCGCCTTGAGCCGAATCCACGCCATGTTCGACGCGCTCGCCGAGCCGGACGTCACCCCCGTCGTGCGCTGCGGGGCCATCGAAGGACTCGGCTTGCTTCGACACCCGCGGGCCCTGGCGGTGCTCCAGTCCCAGGCCTTCCACGCCGACCACCGGGTGCGCCTCTACGCGTGCGAAGCCCTCGGCCGGGTCGGCACCGCGGGCGCGCGCCGGGTCCTCGCGGACATCTCCATGCGCGATCCCCACGACCAGGTGCGACGCGCCGCGAGCGCGGAGGTGGAGGTCATCGACGGCCCCACCCCGATCCGCCTCGTGCGCACGGCCTAGGAGCCTGGAGCGCGTAGACGAGTGCCGATGCGCAGCCAGTGATCGACGGTGGGAACTGTTCGTGATCTGCTTGGCGCACGGCACGCAAGCGCTACCGCTCCTGGACGCCCAATCAGAGCTTCCTGTTTCCGCCGTCTCCGAAGGACTGGCTCCCGGACGACCATCTCGTCGACTTCGTGCTGGAGCTGGTCGAGGTCCTCGATCTCGGCGCGATCGAGGGGGTGATCCAGGCCAAGGACCCGCGGGGCGAGCGGCCGTACCACGCCGCGATGATGGTTGCGCTGCTGGTCTACGGTCACAGCACGGGGGTCTACTCCTCGCGACGACTCTCCGGGCCGTTCATGAGCAGGTGGCGTTCCGCGTGCTGACCGGAGGGCAGGCACCCCACTTCAAGCGGATCTCGGCCTCCCGCCGGCTCCACCTGACTGCGCTCCAGGGGCTGTTCCAGCAGGTCTTGCACCTGTGCATGGAGTCGGGCAGTCGGGTCTGGTGAAATTGGGCCACATCGCTCTGGACGGCGCGAAGGTCCAGGCCGATGCGCGAGCACCCGGCTACCGGAGGCGCGATCTACAGGCGCCGGAAGTGCACGGTCGAGCCGGTCTTCGGTCAGGCCGAAGAGGCGCGCGGCTTCCGCCGATTCCGCGGCTGGCAGAAGAGCCCAAGCGGCGTCGGCCACGCGGTCGAGCGGCAGCGCCGCGGCTCCCTTGAGCGTGCCTGCGAGCAGCCCGTCGGGCCCCATCGCGAGCGAGTACGGGGTGCAGGCCCTTGTCCGACCTTCGATGCACGGACCAGGCCGTTTCGGCCCGCGAAGGCGCCGCTGGGCCGACTCTTCCGGAGAGAATCAGAGAGGCTCGGCTACCAATTCCAGGGAGAACTCGGGAGTACTGAACGAGTCGTTTGGCAGACGGAACTCTCCCTCGGGGATCCCGCTTCTAAGGTCTATCGTCACGTCGATCCGCAAAGGGTCGTCGCCAACATCGCCAGACGGCTCCATGCACCAGCCCGAGTCCACACGCCAGCGGTCCTCGCCAATGTCGGCGACGAAGGCCGACTGCGGGGTAGTCCACGGCGGCTCACCACAGAGTGTTCCTGTCCCGACGTTTCGAACAAAGATCCCTCGCACGCTCGGGCCCTCTTGGCTTACCGGCCCAAGGTCGATTCTCTCCCCGGTCCCCTCAAGCAGCGTCCCATCTTCCAACGTGACTGCAATGTCGCCGACGCGACCATTCGAGCCGGCTGGGTTCGGATACGGGTCCTGGGGCGGAGAGTTGCAACCCTGTAGGCCGAGGGCCGCAACCATGAACACGAACTGTCTTGTCACCCGGCCTGCGCCCTCGGGCCCGTAGCTGGCCCGCAGGCCTCAATCACCGGGAACGACGTCTGTTCTCCTCGATTGACGACAGCACAGCAGCGCCGCAGGGCCAAGTAGCCGTAGGGCTCTCCGAAGACCGCAGTTTCAACGACTTCGGCCGCTATCAGAGTTACGAGGGCGTGACCGCTGACGCTGTGTTCCGGCCTACTGGGGCGAGCAATCAGCCGCGGGTCGATATCCATCTCACAGGTCTCGTCCTCGTGGTTCAGCCCCGGAAAGAAGATGAAGAATGCGCAGTGAAGCATCTCGTGCAGGACCGTCTCCAAAAACTGAAGGACGTCGGCGAGGGGACTGAGCCCGATAGGAAAGAAGCCACTCGCGGCGAACGGGAAGGCTGTCAGCGGCGACGCTACATCGGCCAAGTACCGTCGTTGGAGACTGGGCACTACGCGAATAGTTGCCGCAAGATCGATGTTCCAGCGAGAGAAGAGATGCGGCTCCCCGTCGTCCCCGGGCACCGCGCTCGCCCAAACCTCCGCGTTGAGGGCGATCAAGTATCCGGCGTCGGAATCGGACCGCGCAAGCCCGGTCGCGAGGCCGAGCGATGACATGAGATCAACGTACTCGCTCCCATACGAACTAGCGGGTCTCGTCAAGTCGACCGTCGATCCGGCGGCGCCCCCCCGAAGCACGAAGTGGTCCTTGTCCACGACAATGAACGCAACCTTCGTTCTGCCGCGAGCCACCCAGCGAAGTTGACCCCCGATGCTCGTGACGTCCGAGCCGACCTGGATTGAGTACTTCCCGTAGATAGGAAAGGTCAGGCGCGCGAAGTCGATCGCGAGCATTAGGTCCCTCCGGCGCCCGACATCGAACCCGTGGAGTCGTCCCGTTCGACGGATTCGATGCCCGCGATACCTCACCCAATTGTCGGACAGCTCAGGACACCGCTCAGGGCGACCGAAGAGCCACCAACGTGAGATGAAGCGCCGCCACAGGAGAGTTCTCTGCGCGCGCCCGGCACCTGGAAAGGCCGGGTTCTCGTCGTCGGGCACGTCATCCGTTGGGTATGGCTCGTTCATGAACCCGTTTCGCCCGTAGTCGACCCCAAACTGGATCCTATCGGCGTAGGTCACGGGGCCTCCGCCGATGTCGGCAAGGACCAGTTGATCTTGTGAGGCAACAGCGAGGGGCGATTCCAGTGGGGCGCAAGGAGGACGACCCAAGTCGAAGAGGTCCAGCCTCACCGGTTTCGCGATGCCGCGAGGATTTGTGGCGTTGGCCCGGAGGGCGCCGGCGACCACCGCCTCCGGCGCCGTCGAGGATGAGAGCAGGTCTTGCCCAGCCAGCCCGACCTCCGGTGGGCGACTGACTATCCGGACCCGCGTCTCCTCCTTCAGGCCCACTCCTCCAGGGATGAGCCATGGAAGGGCGCGATACACGCTCCTGGCGTGTTCGTCCATCGGGGCCGGAGCATGCGTCCCGCAGCCGCATCCGAGGTTTGCGTTAGGCACGCTTGGGCACGCTTAGAAGGGCTTGAATACGGCGTAGACCGAGACCGTGGCGGTCTTCTGGTTGCCGCCACCAGTGGAGTCCTCTTCGATCTCAATCGTGAATCGGACCTTGCTGCCGAACACGGTCGAGCCGTTGTTCCCGGTGAGGACGCCCACGGTGACGTCGTCGCCGGAGTCGATCATCGCCGTGGACTCCATCTTCCAGTTCTCGCCGTCCACGCCGTGACCCCAATAGCCGCTGATCTTCGAGTTCGTATCCACCTCGTGGACCACGATGTAGAGCAGGATGGTCTTCGCGTTGAGGGCGGCGGCGATGGGATCGCTGACCCACTTGCTGGAGCTGCCGTCGCCTAGCGAGCGAATCTGGACCTGTTCGAGGAGCTTGTCGACTTGCATGGTTCTGCCCTCTCGGTCGAACCCGGCGCAGTTCCTCACCGCGCCGGACCTCGGCCTTCTTGATGCTCGTCGACTTCGAGAGTCCCTCCCCCGGCCGCGACGAAGCGGTTGAAGCCCCAGAGGACCATGCCTCCCCCCCCCCCCCCCC
>CAZUHI010000079.1:5291-25760 GCA_964620495.1 uncultured Rickettsiales bacterium
GCTCGGGCATTGACGTGCCCGGGCCGGACCCTGCGAAAGGTGCGCTTCGCCGCGGAATCACATCGGGATCCCGCATGTATCGTGCGCGGCGTGTGGAGTCCAAGGACCCGATCCCTCGCCGGTCTCGGCGCGATCGTGCTCGTCGCCTGGGGGACTGCCTGCGGCGGTCCGGGCGAGGCCCCACCTCCTCCCGTGGAGGCTGCTTCCCACTTGCGGGGACCGACCAAGGTCACTGGAGAGTGGTCGCTCGTCTGCACGGCCCACACGTCCTGAAGCTCTTCAGGGGAGGAGCAGCCCTCGTCCCTGCCTGAACGCAGGGAGAGCCGGTCCGACGATCACTTCGCTCGTCTACGCGCTCCAGGCTCCTAGGGTCGGCGAACGGCTACTCGGGCTTCGCCTCGGGCTTCGCGGGCGGCTCGCCCCCCACCAGCTTCCAGAACCGCTCGTGCTCGTGCAGCGAGTTCAGGTCCGTGTCCAGGCGCGCGAAGTCGAGGGACGTGAAGCCCAACTCGATCGACTGCTCCAGCATGTGCAGCGCCTGGTCCGTCTTGTCGTGCAGGGCGTAGAGGCACGCGAGGTTGTAGTGGCCGGTGGGATCGTCGGGCTCGAGCTTCAACAGCTCCTCGAGGCCCGACATGGCCGTCGCCAGGTCGCCCGCGCGGTAGGCGTCGAGCACCGACTCGTTGAGGTCGTCGGCCCGCTTCCACAGCGCAAGCTCGGTGTCCGTGGGCGGCTCCCAGCGGCGCATGCGGGCGGCCGGCAGCTTCGCGAACGGGACCCCGGGCGTGGACTGGTACCAGTAGGCCACGGCGGCGAGGCGGTCCTTCCGCTCGTTGTCCACCCCGTGCTCCAGGGAGACGGAGATCGACTGCTTGAACTCCACCGGATCCTTCACGTGGAAGCGGTACGCGCTCGAGCGCGCCTTCACGCGGTTCCCCTCGTCGAGGGTGCATCCCTGGTAGGGCCCGTGTGCCACGGCCACGCCGAAGACGCCGCCGAAGTACTCGAACAGGCTCGGGGCTCCGGGGCTCGCCTTGGGGTCGCCGTCGACCTGCACGAGGAGCCGGCCGTCGCCCCAAGGGCCCGGCTCGGCGTTCTGGGCCGACACGCTGAGGCCCACGTAGCGACCCGCGCCGGACGCGCGCAGCACCTCGAGCGGGGCGCCGGCCTCGGGGGGATCTCCCTGGGTGTACTGGGCGTGGAAGTAGCCGCTGTTCGGGGGCAGGGCCTCGACCCGGCGGTAGTCGATCTCCCAGGCGATGTGGCGGGTGTCGGTGCTGCCGTCGTTGGAGAGCGTGACCCGGGCCGACCGGGCGAAGGGCATCTTCCAGAAGCTCGTCATGGCGCGACCGCTGGACGTCACGGTGATGGGCAGCGACTGCATGCGCTGGTCGGCCGCCCCCGGGCCGACGGCGAAGAAGTCCCCGAGGGGCGCTTCGATCGAGGGGGCCCTGCCGCCGTCCCAGGTGATGCGGAGGACGATGTCCCGGGACGCCGTCTTCGAGCCGTCCACCACGATCCAGATGCGGTCGATGATCCCCGGTCCGGCGAGCTCTCCGAGCACCAGCGACTCGCCGCCCTCGAGCACGGCGGCGTGGGTCATGTCCGACGACGTGACCCGCGCGAACGTCCCGGGGGAAGGCACGGTGAGCGCGCCGAGGTCACCGGCCGGGGGCGGGGGCGGCGTCGGCTTCTTCTTCTTCTTCGCGGCGGCGGACGCCGGGACCAGCAGCAGGATCGCGAACAGGAGGAGGAGACGGGGACGCAGCATGGACACTCCAGGGGGGTCCATCAGGGTATCAATTGGGCGTGCCTCAGTGCAGCAGCGGCTCGTCGTCTTCGTCCGGGGGCGGGTGCGCCGGCTGGATCGATCTCACCCCGAAGATGGCGGCCGAGAGCTCGGCCGACGGAGGGGGCGGCGGCGGCTCGCGCGGCACGCCGTCCATGATCACGCTGCGGACCCTCACCGGCGCGGGCTCGCCCGTGCCCATCGCCTCGATCCGGCGCTTCACCGACCGACGCTTGCGGAACGCCGCGACCCCGAAGATGGCCGACGCGATGCCCCACAGGAACCCCGACCCGCCGACCACCGGCAGGAACGCGTGCCAGAAGCTGATCCGGCGGGACCATGCGCCCTCCAGGTCCGCCAGGTTCGATCCCGTGAGCTCCTCGATCGTCTCTTCGAGCGGTTCCCCCGCCGCGAGCTCGGCGATGAGGCGGGGGAGGACGTCGTCCCCGAGGTCGCTCAGGTAGGCGGTGAAGTCCACGGACTGCGCGTAGGCCAGCGACGCGCGCCGCGACGCCCGGGGCCAGCCCTCGGTGAGGGACTCCAGGGACAGCAGGCCGCCCGCCAACGCCGCGCGGGTGAGCTCCATCTGCTCCGCAGGCCGGAACTCCCGGGCCAGCAGGCGCGCGAGCCCCTCGTTCAGCCAACGCGGGGGCTGCCCCGAGCGGAACGACCGCCCCAGCAGCACGTGCACCAGCTCGTGCACGTAGACCTGATCGATGGGGTCCTGTCCGGTCCGCGGCATGCGGGTGCGCAGATACACCTCGGCGCGGGAGGCGTACGCCGTGCCCGCGGCCCACACCGGGGGCGTGCCGGGCTGCGCCGCGGCGAAGATCTCGAACGTGGGCGCGAGCACGACGTCGATGTGCGCGGGGATCGGCAGGCCCGCGGTGCGGTCGATGTCCCGCACACGCAGCGGCGTCTGCTCCGCCAGCGCCTCGGCGATCCCGCGGTCCTGGGAACGGAAGTGGAAGGTCACCGGGGCCTCGCGCAGCGACTCCCAGCCCGCCCCGGTCGGGGCCGCCGCGGAGGCCGGTCCGGGGAGCAGGAGGGCGAGCGCGAGGGCGCACGCCGCGAGGAGGGGGAGAGACCGCAAGGTCCACCTACCCTGGGTCGACAACGGGCGGCGTCAAGGACCGTTTCGGATCATCATCTCGGTGTCGCCCACGGTCCGGACCGTCCGGTAGTTCTCCATGAGGTAGGTGTGCACCTTCGGGGCCGCGGCCCGCAGTCGGCGGCCCGGACCCTCGATCGTGTCGTCGATGTAGACGGCGACGGGGGGCGGATTCGCCTCGAGCCGCGCGAGGTACCGGTCCTCCCGGGCGCGGTCGTCCGCGTAGTAGATGAGGCCCACGTGGCCGGTCACGTCCTCACGCCCGCTCAGCCCGTACAGGAGCGGCTGGTTGGTGGGGACCCAGAGCGGGCCGGGCGGGGCCCTCTTGAGCCACCGCAGGATGCGCTCGAGCTGCAGGTGCTCGCCCTGGTTCAGGCGGACGGAACCCATCTCCGTCTCCAGCACCTCGGTGCGCGCCTCGGGGATCGTGAATGAGCCGGTGTACACCGATCCGCGGTGGTCCTGGAGCGTCGCGCCGAGCACGAGGGCGGGCAGCAGCGAGGCGAAGACGAGGGCCACCACCGTGCGGCCGGGGCCTCGCTGGGCCTCGAGGAGGCGCGCGCTGACCAGCGACCAGGCGACGAACACGAGCGGCAGCGTCTGGAGCAGGTGCCCGAACTCGGGCTTCATCCGGATCTGGTTGCAGGTGGCGATCCCGAAGAGGAGCACGACGCCGAGCTTCGAGCGCCGGCCGCTGGGGGACAGGCCCAGCACCGCGAACAGACCCACGTACACCGGCAGCGGTGACCACATGAGCCAGTCGCCCAGGCCCGCGCCCCCGAGGAGCGTCCCGAGGCCGGGCATGACCGGGTGCCGGATGCGGTTGTTCTTCGCCACGTCGTCGACGATCTGGTCGGCCACCGCCGACACCGCCTCCACTCCCCCCATCGCGAGGATGGCGGCCGCGAACGCCGCCACGGTGAGGAGCAGAGAGCCCCACACGAGCACGATCTGTCCGCTGCGCTTCGGCACCGGCCAGGCGGCGATGAAGAAGATCACCGCCCCGAAGGCGCCAAGGTCCATGCGGAACGTCGCGACGCAGGCGAGGAGCGCGCCGAACCCCAGCGCCCGGCGCGGCGTCGGGTGCTCCAGCCAGCGGACGAGCCCGAGGGCCAGCGCCAAGGCGCCGAGGACGTAGAAGCCCTTGTGCAGGGGCCCCGGCAGGAGGATCAGCGCGATGGGGGCCACCCAGGCGAGGGCGCGAGCCCGCGCGGGCAGGACCGCGCGTCCCAGCTCGAACGCGCAGGCCGTGATGCCGATCCGCAGGAGCAGGAAGACCACCCACATGGCGGTGAGGGAGGCGCCGAACGTGCCGAACAGGGCCGCCATCAGCAGGTAGCGGCCGGGGCCGTACGCGTTGACCGTGTAGTCGAGGCCGGGGACCGCGAAGTCCAGGATCTGCTGGGCGAAGAAGACCACCTCGCCGTGGTCCCAGAGCATCAACCCCGACCCCAGCTGGGGGGTGATCACCAGGACCGTCGCCAGCGCGAGACCGACGTGCGCGCCGATCCGCGGGAGGTCCGGCCCCCGACTCACGGGCCGGGCCTCACCGGCCGGCCCCGCCGTGCCACTCCTGCACCGAGCGCACCCGGAAGTCCTGGTCGGAGAGGGCGCGGATGCCGTGCACCGCCGCGACCGCCGCCGCCCGGGTGGTGATGCAGGGGATGTTGAACTCGAGGGCCGCCATGCGGATCGCCCGCTCGTCGTAGTGGCTGTCGAGCCCCAGCGGCGTGTTGATGATCAGGTCGATCTCGGCGTTCTTCACGTAGTCCACGATGTTCGGGCGCCCCTCGTTCACCTTGTATACCGCCTGGCAGGGCACCCCCGCCTCCTCGAGCGCCGCGGCCGTGCCGCGGGTGGCGATCAGGTGGAACTTGAGCTCGACGAGCTCCTTGGCGATGGGGAGCAGCTCGACCTTGTCGACGTCCGCCAGGCTCAGGAACACCGTCCCCGTCACCGGGACCTTCTCGCCCGCCGCCATGGTGGCCTTCGCGAAGGCCTGCCCGAAGGTGCTCGCGATGCCCATCACCTCGCCCGTCGACTTCATCTCGGGGCCGAGGGTCGGGTCGCTCCCCGCCAGCTTGCGGAAGGGCAGCACGACCTTCTTGACCGACACCATGTCCGGGACCCGCTCCGCGGTGAAGTCGAGGCCGACGAGCGTCTCGCCCGTCATCAGCCGCGCCGCGTACTTGGCGAGGGGGACGCCGATCGCCTTGCTCACGAACGGGACGGTGCGCGACGCCCGCGGGTTGACCTCGAGCGTGTAGACGAGGTCCTCGTGGATCGCGAACTGCACGTTCATCAGGCCGACCACGCCGAGCCCGGCGGCGAACTTCTTGGCGACCCGGCGCATCTCGTCGAGCAGCGGGTCCGCGAGGCCGAGGGCGGGGAGCACGCAGGAGCTGTCGCCGCTGTGGATCCCGGCCTTCTCGATGTGACGCATGATCCCCGCGATGACGACCCCGCCCTCCGCGTCCGCGAGGCAGTCCACGTCCACCTCGATCGCGTTCTCGAGGTACTTGTCGATGAGCACCGGGTTCTCCGGGGCCGACCGGAGCGCGTTGCCCACGTAGGAGCGGAGCCGGTCCTCGTTGTAGACGACCGCCATGCCCTGCCCGCCGAGCACGTAGCTCGGGCGCACCAGCACCGGGTAGCCGAGCCCCGCCGCCTTCTCCGCCGCCACGTCCTCGGACAGCGCCGTCCCGCCCGCGGGCACTCGAGCGTCGATCTCGGCGGCGAGCTCGAGGAACTCGTCCCGGTCCTCGGAGCGGTGGATGTCCGACGGCGACGTCCCCAGGATCGGCACCCCCGCCTCCTCGAGGCGCAGCGCCAGCTTCAGGGGGGTCTGGCCCCCGAACTGCACGATCACGCCGTGGGGCTTCTCGTGGTCGAGGATCTCCATCACGGACTCGAACGTGAGGGGCTCGAAGTAGAGCCGGTCCACGATGTCGTAGTCGGTCGAGACCGTCTCGGGGTTCAGGTTGATCATCACCGTCTCGTACCCCGCGTCGCGCAGGGCCATGACGCCGTGCACGCAGCAGTAGTCGAACTCGATGCCCTGGCCGATGCGGTTGGGCCCGCTCCCCAGGATGACGACGGTCTTCGCCCCCTCCGCCGCGCGACGGGCCTCGTTCTCCTCGGACTCGTACGTGGAGTAGTAGTAGGGCGTCTCCGCCTCGAACTCGGCGGCGCAGGTGTCGACGGCCTTGAACACGGGCCGGACCCCCGACTTCACCCGACGCGCCCGGACCTTCTCCTCGGTCGACCGCAGCAGGAACGCGAGCTGGACGTCGGTGAACCCGTCCCGCTTGGCGCCGCGCAGGGCCCGGTCCGTCAGCTTCGCGAGCGAGCCCACCGCGCGGAGGGACTCCTCGCGCTCGACGATCCGCTGGATCTGCGCCAGAAACCAGGGGTCGATGCCGGTGTGCTCGCGCAGCTCGGGCACCGTCATGCCGAGGCGCAGCGCGTGACGCAGGAAGAAGATGTTGTCCGACTGGGGACGACGCAGGCGGCGGCGCACGGCCTGGAGCAGCGCCGCGCGCTCCTCGGGCTCGCGGGTGCCGTCGACGTCGATCATGTCCTTGCCGTCGGCGCCGAGCCCGGACCGCCCCTGTTCGAGGGACGCGAGGCCCTTCTGCAGCGACTCGCGGAACGTGCGTCCGATGGCCATCACCTCGCCCACGGACTTCATGGACGTGCCGAGCGTGGTCTCCGCGCCCGGAAACTTCTCGAAGGCCCAGCGCGGGATCTTCGTGACCACGTAGTCGATCGTCGGCTCGAAGGCGGCGGGCGTCTTCTTCGTGATGCTGTTGGGGATCTCGTCCAGGCGGTACCCGACCGCCAGCTTCGCGGCGAAGTACGCGATCGGGAAGCCCGTCGCCTTGCTCGCGAGGGCCGAGCTGCGGCTCACCCGGGGGTTCATCTCGATGACGACCAGCCGACCCGTCTTCGGGTTCACCCCGAACTGGATGTTGGACCCGCCCGAGTCGACGCCGATCGCGCGGATGATGCGCAGCGAGGCGTCGCGCATCTCCTGGTACTCGACGTCCGAGAGCGTCTGGGCGGGGGCGACCGTGATCGAGTCCCCCGTGTGGATGCCCATGGGATCGATGTTCTCGATGCTGCACACGATCACGACGTTGTCGTGGAGGTCGCGCATGACCTCGAGCTCGTACTCCTTCCACCCGAGGATCGACTCCTCGACGAGCACCTCCGTGGTCGGCGACGCGCGCAGGCCGTTCTCGACGATCGCGCGGAACTCTTCGCGGTTGTAGGCGGTGCCGCCGCCGGTGCCGCCGAGCGTGTACGACGGCCGGATGATCGCCGGGAACTTGGTGTGCTCGACGATCTCGAGCGCCTCGTCCATGGAGTGGGCGAACCCGCCGCGCGGGAGGTCGAGCCCGATCTCCAGCATCAGCGCGTGGAACGCCTGCCGGTCCTCCGCCTTGCGGATCGCCTCGGTGTTCGCGCCGATCAGCTCCACCCGGTACTTCTCGAGGACCCCCCGCTCGGCCAGCTGCATCGTGGTGTTGAGGGCCGTCTGGCCGCCCATCGTGGGGAGCAGGGCGTCGGGACGCTCGCGAGAGATCACCTTCTCCACGGCCTCGGGCGTGATCGGCTCGATGTAGGTGGCGTCGGCCAGGCCCGGGTCGGTCATGACCGTAGCGGGGTTGCTGTTCACGAGGATGACGCGGTAGCCGTCCTCCCGCAGCGCCTTGCAGGCCTGGGTGCCGGAATAGTCGAACTCGCAGGCCTGACCGATGACGATCGGGCCGGAGCCGATGATGAGGATGGACTTGATGTCGTCGCGACGGGGCAAGGCGATCTCCCGCGAAGAGGGGCCGTCGGCCCGACCGGACCGGCGTCGCGGGCGGGTGATAGCCCGGCATCGGGGGGGGCGCAAGGTGCAGAGCTGCTGGGCTATGGTGGAGGGCGGTCGATCGAGTGCCGGGCTTCCACGGGCGGGGGCTCGTAGGCGAGCGACCGATGATTTCCGGGGCGCATGGATACGACGACGAAGGAATGCGCGCGCACCGCTTGGCAGGACCTGCATCGCGCGGTGCGCGCCGCGACCCTCTATTCGCAGGGCCACGCCCGCGTCCGTGAGTTGATCGCGGGGCACTCCCGGATCGTCGCCGACGGCCTCCGCCTGGCCGAGCGCCTCGTCATCGACCTCGCCGAGGACGGCGCGTCCGTGGACGGCGAGCCCTTGTCGAGCTTCGCGGACGGTCCCGACGACCTCGCGGCCATGCTCTACATCGAAGGCATCCGGTGCGTGCAGTTCGGCCCCACCTACGACCAGGACGGCGCGACCCGGCTCGTCGACAACATCCGCCCCTACTTCCGCACCGAGAGCCCGCCCGAGCAGCCGCTGTCCGACAAGCTCCACTGGGAGCCGATCGAAGGGCTGACCCTGTCGATCGCGGACGTGGTGGACCGGAGCGACGCGGCCTTCGACGAGATGACCCACGGCGAGCACGCGTGGCACGCGCTGCTCCTGGAGGCGGACCCCCGGGCCCAGGAGACGCTGCCCCTGGAGGCCTTGCGCGCGAGCTGGGACTGCACGGGCGGGTCGATCCCGTGGCCCGCCCCCGTCGATCCCGAGGAGCTGGCGGACCTGGACCGCGAGGTGGACACGGCGGACACCAGCGGCGCCCCGATGTCGCGGGTGGGGATGATCCTCGCCGACGTCGCGGAGCTCTGGATCACCGATGAGCGGCTCGAGCGGATGTTCGCGTTGCTCCCCGATCAGGTGGACGATCTGCTGGCCGTGCACGCCCCCGGGGAGGCGGCGCGCCTGCTCGCGCCCCTCCGGCGATGGGGGGACGCCCTGGGCACGTCCGCCCGGGACTCGGCCGCGAAGACCCTGTTCCAGGGGCTGCAGGCGCGGCTCTTGGAGGACCGCCTCCTGGCGAGGCTCATGGACTCGATCCTCGCGCGCGCCGTGGAGCCCAGCAAGGCCGCGTCGTACTTCGCGGGGAGCGGCCCGGCGGGCCCGGCCCGGGTGCTGGAGTTCGCCGCCGCGACGCCCGACGGCCCGTATCGCGAGGCGATGGTCCGGGTGGCCATCAACGATCTGGGGGACGTGGCCCAGCGCCTGGAGGCGATCCTCGAGAAGGCGCCCGTGGGGCCCGCGCTCATCGCGTTCGACGTGCTCGCCGGGCTCCCCTCGTCGAAGATCGGGATGACGATGGCCCTGGGCGGCCTGGATCGGCCCGAGCCGGTCCTGCGCCAGCGGGCCACCAGCTACCTCATGCGGTACGACGAGGACGCCGTGGGCGACCGCATGATGCAGCTGCTCCTCGGGCCCAAGGAGATCCGCTCCCTCGCCCTGGTGTACTTCACCCGGCACCCGCGGCCGGGCGTCTTCGAGTGCCTCCGGGCGGTCGCCACGAACGCCCGCTTCGACGCGCTGCCCATCGAAGACCGGCTCGAGGT
Organism: uncultured Rickettsiales bacterium; assembly: GCA_964620495.1. Taxonomy (GTDB): domain Bacteria; phylum Myxococcota_A; class UBA796; order UBA9615; family UBA9615; genus CAZEKB01. The sequence goes on from CAZUHI010000079.1 coordinate 14,630, forward strand.
GACCCGCAGCGTCGGGTTCGTCGACCCCCCTCGCGCCACCGACCTCGCCCTCGCGGTCCTGGGTCCGCAGTGGGAGAGCGGCGACCTCAACCGCGCGGCGCCGTGGGTGATGTGTCTCGCCGCCGCGGGGGCCCAGGAGGCGTACAAGGCGCTCGTGACGCTCGATCGGCGCTCGGACGACTCGCTCGCGGACGTGGTGGCGGCGGCCTCGCGCACCTGGCAGCGCCGGTACAAGGCCGAGCGCACGGGGGAGGACACCGCCGAGCCGCCCGACGCCCCCGATCTGTCCACCATGCCGCCGCCCGGGGGCTACGAGCGCAACACGGTGCCCGGGGTCCGCAAGCCCGAGGCGAAGAGCCGCGGGACCGACGCCGTCGTGAAGCGAGCCCACGATCCCCTCGATCCGGTGGTCCTCACGGAGGCGCTGCTCGAAGACTCGTCGCTCGAGTTCCACATCGCCGAGGCCGACTGGGCCATCGACTCCACCCAGGAGTCCATCTACGAGATGGATCCCGACTCCGGGGGGTGGCGCAAGTGAGCTGGTCCCCGCCCGCGGGCTACGATCTCGAGACCCCCCGCGGCCGCGCCGGGGCCCTGCGTGGCCTCGTCCGTCGGGTGGCGGCGGTCCTCCGCACGGCGCAGGTGCACTACAGCGACAACCCCGCCCTCGCCGAGGCGACGGAGATTCTTCGCGGCCAGATGGAGCCGCTGATGAAGCTGCACGGCAGCCTCACGATCGAGGTCGCGCCCACCGGCATCGCCATCAACGACGACCCGTCCGCCATGGTCACGACCGGGGAGCGCCCCGAGCCGGACCTCCTCACGCCGCTGCTGCGTCGGCGCCGCTTCGCGGGGATCGAGTTCAGCCGGGTCCCCAGCCAGGCCGAGCTGCGGGCGTTCCTCGGCGTCTGGCGGTCGTGGCGGCCGGGCGCGCAGGACGACGCGTCCTTCAACGAGACCCTGCGCAAGGCGGGCGTGCGGTCCGTGAAGGTCGTGCTGCCCCGGCGCCACGCGCCCCGACCGCGGACCGAGGCGGGGCACTCGTACGACGACGTGCTGCACGCCTACTGCGCCCTCCTCGCGGTGGCCGAGCGCGCCACGGATCCGGGCACCACCGCGGACCCGAAGACCGAGCGAAAGACCGAGGCCGCGCTCCAGTCCATCGCGGACATGGTGATGGTCTGCCCGGATCTCCTGCTCCCCATGACCAGCCACCGAGACCCGGCCCGCTACGAGTCGGTCCACGCGGCCAACACCGCGGTGCTCGCCATGCTGCTCGGCCGCCGCGTGGGCCTCGGGGCGGAGGCGGTGCTCGACATCGGCCGGGGCGGCCTGAACGCGGACGTGGCGATGGCGCTCCTCGCCAACGACGCGCGGGACACCAGCGGCCCGATGGACCGAGAGACGATCGCCCGCGTGCTCTCCCACCCCGTCGAGGGGTTCCTCATGTCCCTGGGGCGCCGCCTGGACGCCCGAGGGCGGGCCCGCGCGATCGTCGCCTACGAGCACCACACGGGCGTGGACGGCGCGGGGTATCCGGGTCCGGCGCCGGGGGGCGGGCCCCACCTCTTCTCGCGGATCGTCGCCATCGCCGACGCCTTCGACGCCCTCGCTCACGACCGCGGGGACCGCGCGGGGCTGCCGCGACCGCTGGCGCTGGAGGCGCTCTACCAGGAGGCGGGCCGTCGCCTCGATCGTCGCCTCCTGCACGCCTTCTACGCGATGGTCGGGCGCTTCCCGCCGGGGTCGGTCGTCCGCCTGGACCAGGGCGAGATCGCGCTCGTGGCCGCCCCCCCGCCGGACCTCCGCCTCTTCGATCGGCCGACCCTGTTCCTGATCCGGGACCGCACCGGCGCCGCCTTGCGGACCCCCCGAAAGGTGGAGCTCGCGAAGCATCGCGGCGAGCGCGGCGGACGCATCACCTCGGTCTTGAACGACCGCCTCTTCCCCGAGCGCCTGGTCCCGATCCTGGTCTCCGCCGTGGGTATCTGATTCAGGGGGCGAAGGCGACCCGCACGTCGTCGCCGATGCCGAGCCCGTCCGGCAGCCGCGAGGGCAGCTTGAAGCCCACCTCCCGCCAGGTCGTGACGACTCCGTCGTCGTCCTCGATGGGCACGTCCACGCTCGAGACGCTCACGACCACGCCGGGGAGCAGGCGGTCGGCGGCCTCGACGTGGCGGGGCAGCTCGACCCAGACCTCTTCGTTGATCTCGAACTTCTTCGCGCGCACCGACGGGATCGTGACTCGGGCCACGTACGAGGCGGGGTCCACGACCTCGAAGGCCGCCTCCGGCACGCGGGTGTTCCAGGGCTCACCGACGCGCGCGTTCACGCGGACCACGAGGCCGTCCAGCGGGCTGGCCACGCGGCTCTTGTTGACCGCGTCCTCGAGGTTTCGGACGCGGGTGCGCAGCTCCGAAGCCACCGCCCGGGCGAGGGCGTCGTCGCTCGCCTTGGCCCGCGCGCGACGTCCGCTCGCGCCGCCCCGGTTCCGATACGTCGCGATGTCGATCGCGAGGTCTCGGGCGGCCTCCTCCCCCGCTCGCTTGGCCGCCCGCTGGACGGCGCCGCGGTCTCCGTCGGCCTTCTTCGCCTCGGTCTCGACCTGCTTCAGGCGCCGGCGAACCGCAGCCTCGAGATCGGGAGGGGGCGGGCCCCCGCCCTCCTGCGCGTGGGGCGCAGCGGCGCGGGCGCTTCGGTAGAGCTGCCGAGCCGTAGCCAGCTTCTCCTCGCGCTCCTCGGTCGCGAGTCGGCCCAGGGTCTGGCCGCGACGGACGAGATCGCCCTCGGCCACGAACACCTCGGAGACCATCCCCGGCACCTCGAACGAGATCCGCGACGTCTTCGTGGGCTCGACCATGCCGCGGGCCACCGTCCAGCCCTCCGGCACGCCGGGGATGGGGCCCGCCCCGAAGGGCTCGGCGTCGCGCATGGAGATGAAGGGATCGAAGGGCGCCGCGGGCGGGGGAGGCTCTTCGCCGCAGCCGCCGAGCCCCCCCACGAGCAGCCCCGCCGCGAGGAGGCCCGCGGGGACCGAGGACCTCATCGGAAGGTGCCGCCGATGCGGAACGAGGGCATGCCCACCGGGCGGCCGCCCGGGCCGCCGACGACCACCGCCCCGACGCTCATGGTCCAGCGCCGACCGTCGATCCGGAAGGCGAGGCGACCGTAGGGAGTGCCGCGTCGGTTCTCACCCATCAGCGGCGCCACGAGCCGACCGTCCGTGATCGCCCAGGCGCCCGAGCCGAACAGGCCCAGGAAGCCGACGCCGAGCTCCGGCCCGACGAGCAGGGGCACCGGCGTGAACACGGCCTCCACCGCCAGCCCGCCGACGCCCAGGGCGTCGCCGTTGTGCGCCCAGGCCGCCACCCCGGCCGAGCCGACGAAGCCCAGGACCCAGTGCGGTCGGCCCTCGATCCAGATCCCGCCGCCGCCGATGGGGGCGAACGCCGCCACGCCCACGCCGCCGCGGTTCTTCGCGCGGGGGTTCCAGTCCTTGGGCGGCTTCTCAGCCTTCGGCCGCGGCGCCGCCTCGGCGGGCTCCGCCTCGACCTTCGCGGGCTCCGCCTCCACCGGCGCCGCCTCGGCGGGCTCCGCTTCGACCTTCGCGGGCTCCGCCTCCACCGGCGCCGGGACGACGGTCGGGAGGCCGAAGATCAGCCCGTCGGGGTCTCCTCCCGCCGCGACGGCGCTCGCAAGCTCGGTCTCGCCCAGGGCGAGGTGGCACTCGGCCAGGTAGCTGCGCGCGGTCGCGTCGGCCGGGTTCGCCCGAAGCGCGGCGCGGAACCCCTCGGCGGCGCCCGCGAAGTCGCCGCTCTGGAGCAAGGCCTTCGCCGCGTCCAGGGGCGGGGGCTCCTCGGCCCGCAGCGGGGACGCGAACAACAGCACGACGAGCAGGGGCAGCAGACGGGACATGCTGGGAAGAATAGTCCTCATGACGCGCGATCCAGGGTTCACGGCGTCCACCGCGCGCGACCGGTGGGCAGCTTGCCCTCCCGCAGCGCCCTCCGACCGCGAATCGCCAGCCATCGAGCCCCCGCGTCGGCCGAGGCGCGACGCAGGAGGCCGCGCCCGCTCCCGGGCACCCCGAAGGCCCCCTCCAGCCCGAGGCCGCTCACCTCCAGCAGCCGCCTCAGCTCCTCCACCGATCTCACCGTGGTCTCGGCCCGAAAGGAGCGCATCACGGCCCCGACGTACCGACCGTTGCGCTCGACGGCCAGGAACGGCGCGTCCTCGGCGAGCAGGGGCGCGATCTGGATCAACAGCGCGCGCACGGAGAAGTCGTCCCGGAGGGTGAGCGCGCCCGCCAGCACGAGCCCCCCGAACCGCTCGGGCCGGCCGGGGAGATCCTCGAGGCGGTCGCAGCCCTCGTCGTCCCACCGCAGGGGCGACGCCTCGTGGGGCCGCCACGCCCAGGGATTGCCGGGCGGCTCGGTGGGGGTGGCCAGGAACCTCGGGGCGGCGGCGAAGAGCCGGCGTTCACCCTCGAGCTCGCGCCGGAGAGGGGCCAACCACGCCTCGGCTTCGTCCGCGCCGTCGCCCCCCAGCCACAGAACGGGCGCGTCCCCGACGAAGATCTCGACGCTCGGATCGCCGCCCGGCCAGGGGTCGAGGTGGAGTCGGGGGAGGGGCATGTACGCCGTCAGGGTACCTCGCCCCGGGGCGGGCTCAGTGGCCCTCGACGTCGGCGGGGTCGAAGTCCGGCTTCGCGGGAGCCGCCCCGTCGAGGGGCTTGAGATCGAAGCGCGTGGCCCGGAACGTCGAACCCGCGATCGTCCCCTCCACGGTCGCCTTGCGATCGACGTTGCACATGCCGTCGGGGGCGTGACTCTCGTGGTCGCGGGGCGTGACCCCGGACACGGTGTACTGCTCACCGTCCAGCTTCACCGCCCAGAAGCAGCCGCGCTCGGACGGCATGCCCATGCGGCACATGCCGCAGGCGACCACAGCCTCCCGGGCGTGCACCTTCACGGTCCCTTCGCCGCACCCGAGGCCGGCGGTGAGCGCGAACGCGGCGCCCCCGGCCAGGAGGGCGCGGCGTCCGATCATGAAGTGGCGAGCCACGTCAGGCGGGGAACGTGGCCTGGAAGACCGACTCGATCGCGGCCCGTCCCTCGTCCGTGAGGAACCGCGTGCCCGTCCCGCAGAAGTTCGCGGAGATCAGGCGCGGCGTCATGGTCTTGCTCCACTCGGACTGCAGCGAGTTCCAGCGGAACCAGGCCTTCTGCTCCTGGTCGAAGACCCACAGCGGCTTGTTCCAGACCCGAGCGAGCTCGGCGCCCCAGCCGGTGCCGCCCTTGACGGTCCCGTCGGCCTGGATGACGCCCACGACCAGCACCTGCTGGGCGTGGTTCACCTGGTGCCAGATCGACTGGAGGACCCGGCGGAAGGTCGTCGACGACGTGTAGCTGCGGTTCATGCGACGGGAGACGTACGCCAGGGAGACGTCGCCCTGGCGAAGCTCCTTGTCGTCCAGCGTCACGAGGCCGTTGGACCGCGCGGGCTGGTGGCCCTCGAAGGTGAAGTTCACCTCCCGCAGCTGGTACTTCTCGCACATGGCCCCGAAGGCGGCCTCCGTGCCCGGCGCGCCGCCCGAGTACAGCGTGCACTCGTCCCGCCCGAGGCGGATGGCCGCGAACTCGTCCGTGGCGCGGTGGTCCACCAGCGTCATCGTGTCGGGGTCGAGCGCCAGGGACGTCGAGCCCGAGTCGCCGCCACCCTTGAGGATGTGCAGGTCCACGTGGCTGCTGCGCGGCTGGAGCGCGACCGCGACGTCGATCGAGCCCTCGAAGTCGGCGATCGGACGCGGCAGATCACCGACCGCCGGGTCGTCGCGGTGCGACAGCGCGGTGAGCCACACGTCGCCCTCGACGAGCTTCGCCGTGGCCTTGAACGACTCGAGGACGCCGGGGTTGATCTTCGACCACTCGAGGCCGTCGATCAGGATGTGCGCGGGCCGGAAGCCGGCGTGCTCGGCCAGCATCTGGGCGACAGCGCGCAGCTTCTCGGCCGAGAACTGGGCGTCCGCGTACGTCTGGATCATGCGGTTGCGCTCGACCACGAGGCGGCTCGCCATCGCGTCGTCGAGGTGCGTCCGGCGCGCCAGATCGTTGAACAGCGACTCGTACCAGCCGCGCACGTCGTCGATGGAGTCCCCGATGGAGACGTGCAGGACCCGCTGCTCCTGGAGGAGCGCGTCGAGTCCTACCTGGACGAGGAACGCGGTCTTGCCGACGCCGGCGCGCGCCGTGACGACGGCGAGGCGCCCCACGCTCTCGTTGCCGGAAAGCGCGGAGTCGAGGACCCGCAGGGGGCTGTGCTCGTTGAGCTCGGAACGGAACATCGTCTTGCTCCCCTTCCTACTTCTTCGCCGCGGCCGGCTTGGCCTTGGCGACTTCTTCGAGGAGCGCATCGTGGGTGCCCTTCGGCACCTGCGCGTAGCGGTCGAACTCCATGCTGAAGTTCGCCTTGCCCTGGGTGGCGGAGCGGAGCGTCGTGGCGTACCCGAACATCTCCGCGAGCGGAACGTGAGCCTCGATGCGGGAGAAGCCGTCCTCCTCGTGCGCACCGGCCACTTGGCCGCGACGCTGCATGAGCGTCCCGACCACGGCGCCGTGGAACTCGGCGGGGGTCTCGATCTCCACCTTCATCATCGGCTCGAGGATGGCCGGCTTCGCCGTCCCGTACGTCTCGCGCCAGGCGCCGCGGGCGGCCTCCTGGAAGGCGACGTCGCTGGAGTCCACCGAGTGGGCCGAGCCGTCGAGCAGCAGGACCTTGACGTTCACGACCGGCGCGCCGATGAGGCGCCCCTTCGCGAGCATCGACTTCATCCCCTTGTTCACCGAGCTGATGAACTCCTTGGGGATGTTGCCGCCGGTGACCTTGCTCTCGAAGGCGTACTCCTCTTCGTCCCAGGGCATCAGCTTGCCGATGACCTTGCCGAACTGACCGGAGCCGCCCGTCTGCTTCTTGTGCGTGTAGTTGAACGTCGCCTCGCGGGTGAGCGTCTCGCGGTACGCGACCTTCGGGGGCGACACCGTCACCTCCGCGGCGTACTCGCGCTTCATGCGCTCGATGTACACGTCGAGGTGCAGCTCGCCCATGCCCTGGACGATCGTCTCGCCGGACTCGGGGTCCACGCCCACGCGGAAGGTCGGATCCTCCTTCGTGAAGCGCTGGAGCGCCTTGGACATGTTCTGCTGCGCCTTGTTGTCGATCGGCGTCACGGACACGGAGATGACCGGCCGCGGCACGTGCATCGACGTCATGGCGAACTGGACGCTGCCGTCCGTGAAGGTGTCGCCCGAGTAGCAGTCCACCCCGAACAGCGCGACGATGTCGCCCGCCGTGGCCTCGGTGATGTCCTCCATCTCGTCGGAGTGCATCCGCACCAGGCGCCCGACCTTCAGCTTCTTGCCGTTGCGCATGTTGAAGATGAAGCTGTCGCGCCTCAGCACGCCCGAGTAGACACGGACGTACGTGAGCTGACCGTAGCGCCCGTCCTCGAGCTTGAACGCGAGGATGATCAGCGGGCCGTCCGGGTCGTTCTCCACCACTTCGGGCTCGCCCTGCTCGGCGTTCACGCCCCGGCCCGTGATGGGCAGCGCCCGGTTCACGACCTCGGTCGGATCGGGCAGGTAGGCCACGACCGCGTCGAGCAGCTTCTGCACGCCCTTGTTCTTGTAGGCCGACCCACAGAAGACCGGCGTGAGCTGCAGATCGATGGTCGCCTTCCGCACCGCGGCGCGGGCGATCTCCGGCGTGACCTCGTCTTCGAGCATCGCCTCCATCAGCTCGTCGCTGAACATGGAGACGGCGTCGAGCATGATCTCGCGCTGCTCGTCGCACTGGCCCTGCAGCTCGGCGGGGATGTCCGCCTCGCGGATGACCTCGCCTTTGTCGCCCTCGAAGTAGAAGGCCCGCATCTCCACGAGGTCGACCACACCCACGTGGTCCGCCTCGAGGCCGATCGGCACCTGCATCATCACGGCGTTGTGGTTCAGCTTCTCTCGGAGCTGCTCCGTGACGCGGAACGGGTTGGCGCCGCTCCGGTCGCACTTGTTCACGAACGCGATCCGCGGGACGTCGTAGCGCTTCATCTGCCGGTCGACGGTCAGGCTCTGGGACTGCACGCCGGCGACGGAGCAGAGCACCAGGATGGCGCCGTCGAGCACCCGCAGCGATCGCTCCACCTCGACGGTGAAGTCGACGTGCCCGGGGGTGTCGATGATGTTGATGTGGTGATCGGCCCACTCGGCGTGCGTCGCCGCCGACTGGATCGTGATCCCGCGCTCTCGCTCGAGATCCATCGAGTCCATCTTGGCGCCCACGCCGTCCTTGCCTCGGACGTCGTGGATCGCGTGGATCCGATTCGTGTAGAAGAGGATGCGTTCGGTCAGCGTCGTCTTGCCCGAATCGATGTGGGCAGAGATGCCGATGTTCCGACGCGTACTCAGGTCGACGGACACGGGTGGCTCCTAGTAGGTGGCCTCGGCGTAGTCGTTCTACGCCAGCGGCCGGCCTTATACGGAAGCCATTTGGTGGGGTCAACTCTCGCGAACAAGCTTTGGGGCCCGCGCGGCCCGATTCACGGCTCGGAGGCGGCCTCGTTCAGGGCGATTCGAGCGTGTAGAGACGAGCCGGTCGGGTCGCAGTCGGTCGACGGCGGGCCAACTCACGGACGCGACGGTCGTCGACCCAGCGGCCGACACGTTTTCTGAAGTTGCTCGGATCGATCTCGGTGCGGAGGAAGCACTCGTGCACCCGCCGAAGCTCCGTGACGGTGAACTCGGGGTGCACGAAGAGGAACCCCGAGTCCCCGTGCTCGACGCCCATCCCCACCGCGGCCACGGCGCGATGGAGGACGTCTTCGTACCCCGCCTCGAGGGGGCCGGGCTCCCACGCGGACCGCCACACGGCGCCCGCGATGGGGGCCGGGGGCAAGCGGTGGCCGGGCGGGGGAGGACGCACCGCGTGGGCGAAGACCACCTCGATGCCGCCTTCGGGGGTGCCGACCGTCGCCACCTGGATGGGCGTGCCGTCGAGCCCGAACTGCTCTCCGGCGGCGCGGCGAGCCGCCTCGTCCACACTCTCGTCGTCGTGGATCACCGCTTCGAGGAGGTGGGATCCGCGGGCGCCGCCTCCGAGCAGGGCCTCGACCCGACGAACTCCGACCCGCAGGGGGACGATGCGTAGATGGACCCGAGTAGGCGTCCCGAGGGGGACCGCAGACTGCGCCTGGTGCACGACGAAACCTCCCGACGCCATCCGCGGCGTCTGGAGGCCCTATCGGCGGGCGCCGAACGATCTGTAGGGGGCTACCGCTGCGAGTCGATGATGATCGCGGGGTCGACCACGAAGTCGAGGTCGCCGGGGGGCTGCCCGTAGGCGGGCCCCACGCGGTCGGACGGCAGGATCAGGAACTTCGTCACGTGGACGTCCTTCTCCTTGTAGAAGAACTCCTTCTGGACCCACCACGCCCGGGCGACCAGCGTGGAGACCGTGAGGTAGTCGCCCACCTTGGTCACGCCGCCGAGCTTCGGGTAGGAGTCGGGCTTCCTGAGGTCGCTGATCCGGATCTCGGGCGTGAAGTGATAGAGGTAGATCTCGACGTCCTTGCCGTCGCCGATCTTCTCGACGATGGCCTCTTCGAGGTACTTCTTGGTGGCCTGCTGGTCCGCGAGCACGTGCACGTTGCCCTGGGACAGGTGGTCGTTCAGGAGACCGATGACCTTCGACTGCTCGACGAAGTTCATCACCACGGAGAAGCCGAGGACCAGGCCGACGACCAGGACGATGATGACGCCCTTCTCCTGCCAGCCGCCGTACTGGCGGAGCGAGGGGCGGCGAGAGCGTGAGCGGGGACGAGGCGGCAGCATGCGGTTCTCCGGGAGGGACGAGCATACCGCGGCGACAGACGCGGGCCCACCGGGCGCGAGGCGGTTCTTGACAAAGCCTTGAAACCCGGGCTGAATCCTGCTCTCTAAGCTACATTCGTCGCGCTCCCGTGCAGCGTCGGGGGCCGGGTTTCAGTCGGAGATCATGATGAACCGTTCCCTCGTCCTCCCCCTCGCCTTCTCGCTCGCGGCCGCGGGCTGCGTCGTGAACCCGGATCAGGACGGCGATCTGCTGTCCGACGAGTTCGAAGCCCTCATCGGCACGAACGCCGAAGAGGCCGACACCGACGGCGACGGCTACTCCGACGCGTACGAGCACTTCACCTACTTCTCGCCCCTGCGCGACAACGACGTCCCCTACGAGGAGTTCGACGCCGACTACGTGCGCCGGCCCATCCCCTGGGGCGACGCCTGGGACGAGATCTCCGAGGACAAGGGCTGGAGCGAGGGTGACTTCTCCGGCTCTTGGACCGGCGAGGACCAGTTCGGCCTCGAGCTGAAGCTCAAGCGCTTCTACGGGCAGGTCATCCTCATCGACGTCTCCGCCGAGTGGTGCGGGCCCTGCCAGGCCGCCGCCTCCACGCTGCAGGAGGAGTACGAGGACCGCCGCGACCTGGGCTTCACGCCCTTCACCATCCTCACCGAGGATCCGGGCGGCAACCCCAACCCGAGCCCCGAGCGCTGGGCCGACACCTACGAGCTCACCTCCCCGGTCATCGAGGACGGCGGCCGCGAGATCTCGCCGCGCTACCTGACCACGGCGTACCCCACCTACACGGTCATCGGTCGCGACCACACGATCGTCGAGCTCGACAAGCAGGGCGGCACCGCCAACTTCGAGCTCATCGACGAGCTGCTCGACCAGGACCCCCCGCCGGTCGACTACCTCTGGCCCGAAGGCGCCACCGAGATCGCCGAAGCCCTGGGCGTGCCGGTCCCCACCGAGCAGTAACCGGCCGCTTCGTCTCTGCATCCGTCGCCCTCGGAGTTCGCTCCGGGGGCGTCGCTGCTTGGGGGGCCGAGGGGCGCGAAGGGGGCCCCCGGACTGGTAGAACGCGGCCCATGAAGCGTCTCCCTCTCTTCGTGTCCCTGTTGGCCTCCCTCGCGCTCGTCGCGGCGCCCGGCGCCGGGTGGGCGGACGACTCGGAGTCGCCGTGGTCCAAGGAGAGCAAGAAGAAGAAGGACGACGAGGACGACGAGGACGACGAGGACGACGAGGACGACGAGGACGACGA
>CAZUHI010000080.1:0-25371 GCA_964620495.1 uncultured Rickettsiales bacterium
AGCGCAGCCTCGGCCGGTAGGCCCGCCCGGTGAGGGCGCGTACCCTCCCGCGATGGTGCGTCCTGACGACAACGCCCAGCTCGGGCTGTCTTTCTTGAGTGAAGCGGAGTCAGGCTTCAGTGAGCCGGCGGGTGCAAGTCCCGTCCCGGTAGGCGTCGGAGCGCCGGGTAGCAGGCCCCCGGCTGCGGGAGAGATCTCGTCGGTCGAAGCGGGGTGTCGAGAGCCTCTACGGAGGGAGCGAGTGCGCGGGCCGCAACATCAAGTGAACGTTGCAGCCTCGTCAGAGAAACAATCCGGGGGCCGAGCCGCTCATCTCACGGCGAAGGCGACCCCCGATGCGCTTGTTCCGAAACGCGCATCGGGTCCCGGCGGGGTAGGGACGGTGGCACGCGCACACGGTTTGCTGAGGAACAGGAGAGATCCGTCTGGACTGCCCATGTCGGGGCAAGGTGGCTCGTATAAGCCGACGGCGAAGTCGAGCGCTGTCCAGCGGAAGTCCGAGGGGGTCGTAGTACCGCCGATCCCGGCGCAACAGAACGCCGGGGGAGGGAAGGGCCCTCACGGTGACGAGGTCGGAAGAGGAGCCACGCGCGAGGGCATGGCCGGGCATCAGAGCCGGTCCAGTCACCCCATCGCCCCATCGGGCGATGCCAAAGTGCGCCACCTCCAACGCCGACTGTGGGCCGCGGCGAAGCGGTCCCCGGAGCGACGTTTTCACGCCCTGTACGACCGTATCTACAGGGATGACGTCCTGTGGACGGCGTGGAAGCGAGTCAAGGCAAACGGCGGTGCGGCGGGTGTCGACAGACAGACGCTCGCCGACATCGAGCGGATGGGTCCCGGGGTCTTCCTCGCGGAGCTTCGGGCCGATCTGCAGGCGAAGAAGTACCGACCGTCGGCGGTCCGGCGTCGGTACATCCCAAAGTCTGGCGGCAAGCTGAGGCCGCTTGGCATCCCGACGGTGCGCGACCGTGTGGCGCAGATGGCGGCCAAGCTCGTCATCGAGCCGATCTTCGAAGCGGACTTCCTGCCGTGCTCGCACGGCTTCCGTCCGAAGCGAGGAGCCACGGCCGCGCTGGAGACCCTGAGGAAGCGGGCCTACCGCGACCAGCAGGGCAACTTCGTGCTGGACGCGGACATCGCCGGCTACTTCGACAGCATCGACCAGTCGAAGCTGTTGGAACTGGTGGGCGAGCGGATCAGCGACCGACGGGTGCTCAAGCTGCTTCGGCTGTGGCTCCAGGCAGGTGTGATGGAGGAGGGCGAGGTGCGTCGGAGTACGACGGGCACCCCCCAGGGCGGGGTGATCTCCCCGCTGCTCGCCAACATCTACCTGCATGTCCTCGATCGGCGCTGGACGGACCGGCACGCCCACCTGGGCACGCTGGTGCGCTACGCCGACGACTTCGTGGTGATGTGCGACACCGCGGAGGCGTGCGAGGAGGCCGAGCGCGTGGTCCGGGAGATCCTGGAAGACGAGCTTGGTCTGGAGCTGCACTCCGAGAAGACGAGGCGAGTGGAGCTGACCGGTGGTGCGGGCGGCTTCGACTTCCTCGGGTGCCACTTCCGAAAGCGCCTGAGCGGGCGGCTGCTGGAGAAGTACGGGCGAGTCCGGTACTTCCTCCAGCGCTGGCCGTCGGTGAGGGCGATGAAGGCAGTGCGCGCCAACGTGCGGCGGCTGGTGGGGCGCCATCGGAACGGGGTGAAGGACGTGCGGGTGCTGATCCGCGACCTCAATCCCGTCCTCCGAGGGTGGTCGGGCTATTTCCGCACTGGGAATGCTGCCAGGAAGTTCAACCAACTCGACGGCTACGTCTGGCGTCGGCTCCGACGCTTCCTCGTGAAGCGCAAGGGCAGACACCTCAAGGCGGGCGAAGCCGATCGATGGACAACGGACTTCTTCTGGGACCTGGGACTCTTCCGCCTCCGTGGAACCGTTCGCTATCCGGGGGCTGCGTGATGCCGCGTCCCGAGACGTCACCCGTGAGCCGTGTGCGGGAAAACCGCACGCACGGTTCGAAAGGGGGCCTCCTACCAACCCCGACCGCCACGGCCCGAAGGGTCTGGTAGGAGGTCTACCAATGCGCGCCCTCCTCGCCCCCGCACTGCCGGCCCTCGTCGTCGTCGCCCTCCTGCTCCCCGGCTGCCGGACCCCGCGCGGGGCCCCGGCCCCGGCCGAGATCGCCCCCGCGGGCGGGGTGGAGTCGATCACCCAGTCCGACCTGCTGACCCACGCGGGCGAGCTGGCGTCCGACGCCTACCGCGGCCGGGAGACCCTCACCCCCGGCGCCGACGCAGCGGCTGCGTACCTCGCCACGCGGTTCGCCGCCCTCGGCCTGGAGCCGCTGCCCGGCCACGAGGGCCACGAGGTCCCCTACACCCTCACGCGGTCGGGCTTCCTGGCCGACGGCACGTCGCTCTCCCGGGGCGAGGAGACCTTCGGGAGTGGCATCGACTTCGCGCCGTTCGCCTTCTCCGACCCCGGGGTGGCGTCCGGCGACCTGGTCTTCGCGGGGTACGGGATCACCTCCGAGGAGCCCGCTTGGGACGACTACGCGGGCCTCGACGTCGAGGGCAAGTTCGTCCTCGTCCTGCGCCACACCCCGCGGGAGGAGGACGACGCCGCGCCCCTCACGGGCAGCGCCCACGCCTTCTTCCGGGCGAAGGCCGTCAACGCGCAGAAGCACGGCGCGCTGGGGATGCTGCTGCTCACGGACCCGCTGCACCACGACGACTCCGACGATCTCCGCCTCCCCGTCCGCCTCCGCATCCCCCCGAGTGAGGCGCCGCCCGAGGCGACCGAGCCCGCGAAGGAAGCGCCCGAGGCCGAGCCCCCCGCCGCGCCGCCCGAGGAGCGGGCCTTCCTCGCGCTGCGGGTGTCCCAGGCGACCGCGGGCCGGCTCGTGGACGGCGGCCTCGACGCGATCCGGGCAGCCCAGGAGGCGGTGGAAGCCGGGACCACGGCGGCCGACGTGGGGCTCGCGACCCGGGGGCCGGTGAGCGTGGCGGTGGCGGCCGACCCCGAGCCCGTGGAGGTGCACCCGACGAACGTCGTGGGCGTCCTCCCCGGGGCCGATCCCGGGCGTCGCGACGAGCTCGTGGTCGTGGGGGCGCACTTCGATCACCTGGGCGGCTTCGACGGCGAGGGCGACACGGTGTTCAACGGCGCCGACGACAACGCCTCGGGCACGGCGGGCCTCCTCGAGCTCGCCGAGGCCTTCGCACACGGCCCGAGGCCCGCGCGCACGCTGGTCTTCGCCGGCTTCTCGGGCGAGGAGAAGGGGCTCTTGGGGAGTGAGGCGATGCTGCGGGAGGAGACGCTGCCCGCGGCCGACGTCGTGTTCATGCTCAACCTGGACATGATCGGGCGCAACGGCGACCGCCCCGTCCGCGTCACCGGCGACGGCTACGGGACCGGCCTCTCGGAGCTGGTGACGGCCGCCAACGAGCGCGTCGGCCTCGAGCTGGCCTACGGCGGCACCGAGTACTCGGGCAACAGCGACCACCACCCCTTCTTCGTGCGCGACGTCCCGGTCATGTTCTTCTTCTCCGGGCTGCACGACGACTACCACCAGCTGTCCGATCACGTCGCCAAGCTGGACGTCCTCCGCATGCAGCAGATCGTGCAGCTGGGCCACGGCGTCTTGGCGCGCATCGCCTCCGGCGAAGTCACGCCGCGCTTCATCCACCACGTCCTTTGGCTCGGCGCCGAGGTGCGGATCACAGGGGACGGGGACGCGGCCCGCGCGGTGGTCTTCTCGGTGGACGCCGACTCACGGGCGGCGAAGGCGGGGCTGGCCGCGGGCGACGTCGTGACCGGCTTCGACGGCGCTCCCCTCGAGACGGCCCGGGCGGTCGGGTCGGCGTTCCGCGGGATCGAGCCGGGCGCGACGACCGAGATGGCCGTGCTCCGTGGCGATGAGGCCCTCACGATCGCGGTGCAGCGGGCCAAGCGGGGCTACCTCGGCGTGTTCCCCGCGGGGGTCGCCGAGGACGTGCGAAGCGCCCACGGCCTGGCCGACGACGAGGGGGTGCGGCTCGCCCGCGTGGTGGCCGACGGCCCCGCCGCGAAGGCCGGGCTGCAGGTCGAGGACATCCTGATCCGCATCGCGGGCGTGCCGGTGGGGCGCCGCACCCTCGGTCGTCACCTCGCGCGCATCGGCGCGGGCGAGACGGTGGACGTCGTGGTCATCCGCGACGGCGAGCGCGTCACCCTGAAGCTCACGCTGGGGGAGCGCCCGAAGCGCCGCTGACCCCCTCCACTCGCCGGTGGCGCGCGCGCGCCGGGGGGCGAAAGCCGGCACCCTCCCCGGCGTATCGGGAGGAGCCCATGGCGCGCGATCACGACCTCATCCTCTACGGCGCGACGGGGTACGCCGGCCGCCACGGCGTCGACCACCTCGTGGAGCACGCCCCCGAGGGGCTCCGCTGGGCCGTCGCGGGCCGCAACGAAGAGAAGCTGCGCGCGCTGCTCGCGGACCGAGGGGCTCCCGAGTCGACCCCGGTGGTCGTCGCCGACTCCACCGATCCGGCCTCCATCGACGACATGTGCGCCTCCACCCGGGTGGTCGCCGCCTTCGCCGGGCCCTTCGCGCACTACGGGACGCCGGTGGTCGAGGGCTGCATCCGAGCGGGCACTGACTACGCCGACATCACCGGCGAGACGCCGTGGGTCCGCGACCTGATCGACCGCCTCCAGGGCGACGCGGTGGCCGCGAAGGTGAAGCTCGTCCCGCTCTCCGGCTTCGACTCGGTGCCCTCGGATCTCGGGGCGTTCATGACCGCCCGCGCGATCCGGGGCACGGGACAGGACTGCCGCGAGGTCGTGGCGTCCTTCGGCATGAAGGTCGGCGGGCTCAACGGCGGGACGTGGGCCACCCTGCTGGCCTCCGTGTCCGACCCGAGCTCGGGCAAGGCCTACCGCGACCGCATCCTCCTGAACCCCGCGTCCGCCCGGTCCGCGGAGGTCGCCCGCGCGACGCCCCGGGACCGCACCGGACCTCACCACGACCCCGACGTCGGCTGGACCGCCCCCTTCGTCATGGCCACCGCCAACACCCGCGTGGTCCGTCGCAGCGCCGCCCTGCTCGACGCCTGGGGGGACGGCTACGGCAGCGGGTTCCAGTACGAGGAGGGGCTGCGGGCGAAGAGCGGGTTCGCCGCGAGGAGGCTCGCCTGGGGCCTCGGCGCGGCCTTCGGCGCCGCCTTGTTCCCCCCCACCCGCGCGCTGATGAAGGCCTTCGGGCCCAAGCCCGGGGAGGGCCCGTCGGTGGAGAAGATGGAGAACGCGGGGATGCGCGCCTCCTTCGTGGGGAGGGGCGCGGACGGCGCCGTGGCCCACGGGAAGATCGAAGCCCAGGGCGACGCCAGCAACCACCTCACCGCCGCGTTCGCCATCCAGACCGCCCTCGCGCTCGCCCTCGACCGCGACCGCCTCCCCGGCGCGGAGGAGCGCTTCGGCTTCCTCACGCCCGCCACCGCCGCCGGAGACGTGCTGCTGGAGCGCCTCCGCGCCCTCGGCCAGCGTTGGACGGTAGAGGTCGCCTGAGGGATACTTCGGTCGTGCACGCGATCCTGATCGACGTCGAGTACGACTTCGACCGCTTCTCCTTCGCCGCCGAGGCCCCGCCCTTCCTGCTTCCGATCGTCGGACGCACGCTCTTGGACCGGTCGGTGGAGTGGCTCGCGGACCTCCAGCCCGAGCGGCTCAGCCTCGTCACCAAGCGTGACCTGAACGCCTACCCGGGCGCCCGCGAGGCCGTCGCCGCGCTCGATCTGAAGGTGTTCACCGACACCGCCGCCGCCATGCGCGCGGGCCCGTCGCGCTCGTCGATGGTGCTGCTCAAGGTGAACCTGCATCCGCTCCCCAACGCCCGGCGCGCCCTCGCGGCCCACGAGAGCGCGGGCGGGGTGCTCAGCCACTTCCGCGGCACCCTCAAGACCGGCCCTGGTGTCTACACCTACGGCTCACCGGTCCTCTTCTTCGTGTCGTCACGGGGTGCCCAGGCCTTGCAGGGGCGCCCCCTGGACCGTCCGCTCGCGCAGATCCCACGCATCCTCCGGGAGCGCGGCGTGGTGTCGGCGGCGCTGGAAGTGGACCGCCCCATCGTCGAAGTGAACTGCCCCTTCGCGCTGTACGACGGCAACCTCGGCAGCCTCGCCGAGTACCGCTACGAGCTCTACGGGCGCGGGCTGAGGCCCGTGAAGCCCAACCTCTGGGCGGGCGAGGGCGTGGACGTGGGCGACGTGGAGTTCGATCCCCGCGGCGGGCTCGTGGTGGTGGGCGCCAACACCCGCTTCGAGGGCAGGACGGCCCTGCGCGGCCCCACCGTCATCGGCGCGGACGTCGTGGTGGGGGAGGGCAGCTGCATCCACCGCGGCCTCGTCCTGGACGGCTCGGCGCTGCCGCCGGAGAGCTTCGTGGCGCGCGCCGTGGTGAGCGCGCGGCTGCACGAACAGGTCGGCAACTAGCTCCGCACCTCCGTTCGGAGCGCCAGATAGGCCTGCTTGCGCGGCCCGGGCTCCGGGTGCGACTCGTAGGCAGCCAGCACGGCGTCCAGCACCTGCCACCCCGGTCGACGGCTCTCCCGCGCCAGGGACGACGCCACCGCCACCACCTCGCTGGTCCCGTCGTCGGCGAAGCGGAAGGTCCACCCGAAGCGATCCGGGGAGGGCTCCACGAGCCCGTCGTCCTGGGCCCGCCAGAAGAGCGGCGACCACTCGTTGTAGAGCTCGAGCCGACGGCGGGGGTCCAGGTCATCGAGCAGCCACGGCGCGTCGGCGCGGCACGCCTGGAGGTTCGTGCGCAGGTCCGCGGGGCGCGTCCAGGGGTGCAGGGCGATGAAGCCGTGCCCGCGGGTCCCCTCGAAGCGGGGGTGGGCGTCCGTGAGCTCGGTCAGCAGACGGGCCACGGCGCGGTTGTCGGCGGGGGAGATCCCCTTGTGGAAGACGCGCAGGCCGAGGTCGTCGAACGCCTCGAACCCCACCTGCCCCAGGACCAGCTCGATCCCCCGGCGGTCGGCGTCGGCGGCGGCCTCCCGGAGCGCCTCGGCCCGGGTGCGCACCAGCCACGGGATCGTGCGGACGTGGACCTCCTCGAACCCGAGCTCGTCGGCCTGCGCGAGGACGTGGGGGAGGTACCCCAGCGGGTTCTCGGTCTGCAGGGAGAACCCGCGCGCGCCGAGGCCGCGCAGGGCTCGCAGCTGGGTCTGCAGCAGCTCCCGGGCCGGAGCGGGAGCGAGGCGCCGCAGGGGCTGATAGCGGAAGGTGCAGAAGGTGCATCCCCCGTCGCGCCGGACGAACCGAGCGTCGATCTCGGCCCGGGCCCGCGCGGTCATCGGGACGTCGGGGAGGCGCGCGCTCACCTCTTGGTAGAAGTCGTCGGCCTCGGGCCCCAGGACCGCGGTGTCGTAGACGCAGCCGAGCTCGGCCACCACCGAGGGGATGCGCAGGTTCGAGCCGGGCGCGCGGGGCGGCCCCAGGTAACCCCAGTCGAAGTCGGGCGTGTAGGGCAGCACCTCTGCGCCCGGCGTCGTCGGTCCCGGGGACGGGCCGCAGTCCAGGCCCTCGGCCGTGCGGACCCACAGGCCGGGCGCGAGACCCTTCGAGAGAGCCGCCTCCACGGCGGCCGGGAGCAGGCGTCGGGCGGCGCCCACGACCGCGAACTCCGCGTCCCCACGGAGCATGTGCTGCAGGGCGTTGTGGCCACCCACGACGATCGGCGCGCCGACCGCGTCCCGCACGGCGCGGACGAGCCCGAACGGGAAGATCGAGTCCAGGAGCACCAGGTCGACGTCGGGGTAGGTGTGTTGCAGCTCCCCGATCGCCGTCGGGTGCACGAGCGCGGCCCGGACCTCGTGCCCCGCGGCCCGCAGGTCCGTGGCGAACAGGCACATCGCCAGGTGGGGCGCCTGGTGGCGGTGCTCGAGCTCGCACTGAAGGAGGAGGAGGCGGGCCATCGCCGGGGAGGTTAGTGCACACTCGGCCCGCGGTTCGGGAGGGAATGGGCGACCCCGCGCGGGGGTCGTGTTCCCGCCCCACGGGAGCGAGAGCAGAAGATGAGCGACAGCGGGAATCCGGGGCGGGTAGGCGTGCTGATGGGCGGCCTCTCCACCGAGCGACCGATCTCCTTCAAGTCCGGCAAGGCCGTGGCCGAGGCCCTCCGATCGCGGGGGTTCGAGGTCGTCGAGATCGACGTCGGCAGAGACATCGACGAAGTGCTCCGTCGCGAGCGGATCGACGTCGCGTTCCCGGTCCTGCACGGCAAGTGGGGCGAGGACGGCTGCATCCAGGGGCTGCTCGAGAGCGTCGGCGTGCCCTACGCGGGGCCGAGCGTCGCGGGCGCCGCGCTCACCATGGACAAGGTCGTCACCATCCACCTGCTCCGCGGCTGCGGGGTGCCGGTGCCCGACGGCGTGGTGTGGACCCGAGCCCAGGGCGACGCCCCCGCCTCGCTGCCCTTCGACCATCCGGTGGTGGTGAAGCCCGTGCGCGAGGGCAGCTCCTTCGGCATCACCATCGTGCAGGACGCCTCGGGCCTCGCCGAGGCCGTGAGCACGGCCCTCGCGCTGGACGATCGGATCCTCATCGAGGAGTGCGTCGCCGGGCCCGAGCTGACCGTCGGCGTGCTCGAGGGCCGTGCGCTGCCGGTCGTGGAGATCGCCCCCAAGGACGGGTGGTTCGACTTCGACCGCAAATACACGAAGGGCATGACCGAGTACCACGTGCCCGCGCGCATCGACGACGACCTCCGGGACCGGGTCCAGGCCATCGCGCTGGAGGCCGCGCGCCTCACGGGCTGCCTGGACTCGTGCCGGGTCGATGTGATGGGAGGTGCCCATCGGGGCCCTCGCGTCCTCGAGGTGAACACCATCCCCGGGATGACGGGAACCAGCCTGCTGCCCATGGCCGCGGGGGCCGTCGGCATCGACTTCCCCGAACTCTGCGAGCGTCTCCTGCGCATGGCGAGACTCCGGAACGGGCCGGCGTAGCCCGATCGGGCCGCAGCGACCGGTTTTTCCCTGTGGTAGATTTCCGTCGCTGAGTTGCGCCGTGCTCCCGAGGAGGGAGCCGTCACCAGGGGATGCCGTTGCAGCCGAAGGCCGAGCTCGTTTTCTTGAGTGGAGATCGAGCGGGAGAGCAGTTCCCGCTCGAGCAGGGGCGCACCGTCATCGGTCGTCAGGTCGGTGACCTGATCGTCGGCGACAAGGAGGTCTCTTCCATCCACGCCATCATCTCGTACGAGCGAGGTGGCTGGTACGTGATGGACCTCGGCTCCACCAACGGCGTGTTCGTCGACGAGCAGGTGAAGCTCGAAGCACGCCTGCGGCACAACACGGAGCTCCGCGTCGGCCAGACCCGCATGCGCTTCGAGCTCGCGGGCGGGGGAGACGAGATCACGTCGGACCCGCCGGACCTCTTGGGCGGCGGCGCCGCGGATCTCACCCTCCCCCACGTCCCCCGGGGCGGCACCCTCACCGGCGAACAAGCCGCGATGGTGCGCGAGGCCCTCGAGCAGGAGCGCGACATCCTCGAGGCGCCCGCCGCGGACCAGTCGGGCGGGTTCGAAGATCGCGCCACGGAAGAGTTCGGCTCGGACGATCTGCTCCAGGGTCTGGGCGACACGCCCCCCGTGCAGGTGCAGCTGGAGATCCTGGAGGGCGCCGACAAGGGTGCCGTCCGGCGGTACACCCAGGACAGCGTCCTGCTCGGCCGCCTCAACACGGACCTGGTGGTCCGCGACTCGGACGTCTCGAGGCGCCACGCCATCATCGAGGTGTTCGACGCCACGCAGGTCTATCTCCGGGATCTGAACTCGACCAACGGCAGCTTCGTCAACGGGCGCAGGGTCTCGTCGGTGCGGCTCCGCGCGGGCGATCAGATCCGGCTCGGCCGATGCCTGCTGCGCTTCAACGCGCGGCCCGTCTACGCGAACGAGTAGTCCGCGCCCCCGTCGCTTCGAGTCCTACTCGACCGTGTCGCCGACCCGCCGCACGCTCCACCACGACCTCCACTGCGCCACCTCCGCCTCGCCCGGCGCCGCCTCGGGGGGCAGCGAGGGGTCGCGGAACGTCGCGCCCGTGATCTTCGTGAGGGCGGCGCTCGCCGCGAGGGCGAGATCGGCCTCGGGGTCCTGCAGCGCGCCGATGAGGGCGTCGATGCCCGCGATGCTGCCCACCTCGCCCAGCGCCTCGATGATGTGACGACGCACGAACATCGACTTGCCGTGGAAGAAGTTCGCCGGGAGGTTCAAGGCGTCCGCGAGCGCGGGGGCCGAGTTGCGGCTCTGGATCGCCGCGAGGGAGTCGGCGGCGTAGGCGCGCACCGTGGCGGCCTTGTCGAAGAGGGCGCGCTCGAGGGCCTCGGCCGCGTCCTTCTCGCCCAGGATGCCGAGGCCGCTGACGGCCCCGAGGCGCGTGATGATGCGCGGCGAGTCCACCCCGGCCATCAGGGTGCGCATGGCGGGCTTGCCGCCGATCCGCCCGAGGGCGCGGGCGGCGACCCAGTTCTCCATGTCGGAGCTGTTCGCATCCCGGTACACGGCGGCCACCGTGGGGAGGACCTCTTCGCGGCGGGCGACGAACTGGTCGAACAGCTTCTGGGCGCGGTCCTCGGGCATGAGCGGGTTCGCGATGAGCGAGAGCTGCTCGCGGATGGGATCGATGTCCGCTTCCACGACGACCAGGTCGGACGGCATCTCCTCGTCGATGGCCTCGGCGGCCGGGTCGGGCGCGGCCTCGGCCTCCTCCTGAGCGAGGGCGGGGACGGCGAAGAGCAGCGCAGCGAGGGCAGCCGAAGGAGGCCTGAGCGGGAGCATGCCGGGCACCTTACCAGGGGCCGATCCGCCGTCCATGGGTACGATCGGGCCGTGCGGACGCTCCTCCTCGTGCCCCTCCTCCTCCTCCTCGCGACGTCCGCCTCCGCGGGCGAGTGGCGACCCACGCCCCCGGAGCCCTGGGAGTCCGCGACGGTGGCCTGCGCCCTGCTCGTGGAGACGGAGGAGCGCCGCCCCGAGCGCCTGGCGGACTGGATCGAGCGGGCGGTGGGGACGACGCGGACCCAGCTGAAGGGGGCCCGAGCGCTGCTGGTGGCGCGGGACTGGTCCGTGCCCACCGACGGGCCGGGGTTCGTCGACTACCTCCCGATCGCGATGTCCGAGGCCGACTACGAGCGGGCCGAGGCGCTGGCGGCCGCCGCGGAGGGCGCGCCCGTCCCCGCGACGGCAGCCGAGTGGCTCGACGACGTGGCCGCCGCGAGGCTGCGCGTGGTCTCCTTGTCCCTCGTCCAGCCCGACGATCCACCCCGCCGCGGGCCGTTCGCGCCCCGCCGTCGCGCGCCTCCGCTCCAGGTCGTGGACTGGCGCGGCGAGCCCCTCACGGACGCCGAGGCGGCGGCCCGCTTGGGGGAGCGTCCCCCGGACGACGCGACGCGACTGCGCCGGCTGGTCTACGACCACAACGAGGCCCAGCGCGCCCGAATCGGCGCCCCGAAGCCGGACGACAAGATGAGGAAGGGCGCGAACCCCGACCCCACGCCCGGGGTCCCCGTGGACTACGACGCGGTGTTCGAGAGCGAGGACGAGTAGCGCCCCGACCCGGGCTCCGAGGACCCCGTGGGGGGGATGCGTATACTCCGCGCTCATCCAGCCCGGGAAGCCTCGAATGCACGACGTCCCTCCATTTCGGAAACTCCTCGTCGCCAACCGCGGCGAGATCGCGCTCCGGGTGATCCGGGCGTGTCGCGAGCTCGGCATCGTGCCCGTGGCCATCTACAGCGAAGCCGACCGCGACGCCCTCCACGTGCAGGCCGCCGCCGAGGCGTACTGCGTGGGGCCCGCACCGTCGGCGCAGTCCTACCTCCGCGGCGACGTGATCCTCGAGGTTGCGAAGCAGGCGGGCGTCGACGCCATCCACCCCGGCTACGGCTTCCTGTCCGAGAACCCCACCTTCGCCCGCGCCGTCACCAACGCCGGGATCGCCTTCGTCGGGCCTCCGCCCTCGGCCATGGAGGCGATGGGCGACAAGGTCACGGCGCGTCGGGCGATGGAGGCGGCGGGCGTGCCCGTGGTGCCGGGGACGACCGACCCGATCCAGGACCCCGCGGAGGCCTTGGTGACCGCCGAGCAGGTGGGCGTCCCGTTGATGATCAAGGCCAGCGCGGGCGGCGGCGGCAAGGGCATGCGCCGGGTCGACGACCCCGCCGATCTCCCCGGGGCCATCCGCGCCGCGCAGTCCGAGGCGCGCAACTCCTTCGGCGACGACCGCGTCTACATCGAGAAGTTCATCGAGAACCCGCGCCACGTCGAGGTGCAGATCCTCTCGGACACCCACGGAAACCACCTGCACCTCTTCGAGCGGGACTGCTCGGTCCAGCGTCGCAACCAGAAGCTGGTGGAGGAGACGCCCTGCCCCGTCCTCGACGACGCGACGCGCGACCGGATGACGTCCGTCGCGACCAAGGCGGCGGCGGCGGTCGACTACGTGGGGGCCGGGACCGTCGAGTTCCTGCTCTCGCCCGACGGCGACTTCTTCTTCCTGGAGATGAACACGCGCCTGCAGGTGGAGCACCCCATCACCGAGCTCACCACCGGCATCGACCTCGTGCACGCCCAGATCCGCATCGCCGCGGGCGAGGCGATCGACGTCCGCCAAGAGGACATCGTCCCCACCGGCCACGCGATCGAGGTGCGGCTCTGCGCCGAAGACCCGACGGAGAACTTTCGGCCGTCCCCCGGCCGAGTGGACGACTACCGCGTGCCCGAGGGCCCCTGGGTGCGCATGGACGCCGCCCTCTACCCCGGGTACGAGGTGCCCATCCACTACGACCCCATGATCGGCAAGCTCATCGTCTGGGGTCGGGACCGGGCGGCGGCCATCGGTCGCATGAAGCGGGCGCTCGGCGAGCTGGTGCTCACCGGCCTCACCACCAACGTCGGCTTCTTCCTCGCCGTGCTGGACCACGCCCCCTTCCGCGAGGGGGTGTACGACACCGGCTACATCGGGCGCTTCTGGGGGACCGAGCTCACGGTGCCCGAGGGGGACGACGTGGAGACCGCCGTCCTGGTGGCCGCCATCGCCGCGAAGCTCGCCGAAGAAGACGCCGCGCGCAACACGGCCCCGGCGGGCGGGTCGGACGCGGGCGGCTGGAAGATGGCGGGGCGCCTCCGCACGCTGGGGAGGAGCTGACATGGCCTACGAAGTGACGGTCGGCGACGCCGTGCATCGCGTCGAAGCGCGGCGCGACGGCGACGGCTGGGTCGTGACCCTGGACGGCCGCGACGTCGAGGTGGACGCCATCCTGCCTCGCCCCGGGGTCGTGCACCTCGTGCGCGACGGCGAGTCCAAGGCCGCCGTCCTCACCCGGACCGCCAGCGGCTGGGACGTGACCATGGACGGCGTCCGCCGGCGCCTCGGCGTCGTGGACGAGCGCCGCAAGGCCTTGGCCGCCATCACCGGCGACGGGGCGGCCGGGGGCGCGCAGATCATCTCCACGTCGATGCCCGGCAAGGTCGTGGCGATCCTGGTGGCCGAGGGCGACGCGGTCGAGAAGGGCCAGGGCGTGATCGTCATCGAGGCCATGAAGATGGAGAACGAGCTCCGCGCGGCGGGCCCGGGCGTCGTCGCCTCCATCCCCGTGGCCGTGGGCGAAGCGGTCGAGGGCGGCGCCGAGCTGCTCCGCATCGCCGCTCCGGAGGACGCGTGACCGACATCAAGAATCTGGTGGCCGATCAGCTCGAGCGCTGGGAGGCGGAGACCCTGGAGCCGTTGACCGCCCGGCGCCCCACCCGTCGGCTCGAGTTCACGACGTCTTCCGGCCGCGCCGTGCCGCCCGTGGACACCCCGGCCACGGCCCCCGGCGACGACGACTACGCCGAACGCCTCGGGTTCCCGGGCGAGTTCCCCTACACCCGCGGCGTGCAGCCGACGATGTACCGCGGCCGCCTGTGGACGATGCGCCAGTACGCGGGCTTCGGCGACGCGGAGGCCTCCAACGCGCGCTACCGCTACCTGCTCGACGCGGGCCAGACGGGGCTCTCGGTCGCCTTCGACCTGCCCACCCAGATGGGCTACGACAGCGACGCCCCCGAGGCCCTCGGAGAGGTCGGTCGCGTGGGCGTGGCGATCGACTCGATCCGCGACATGGACGTGCTGCTCTCGGGCATCCCCCTCCAGAGCGTGTCCACGTCCATGACCATCAACTCCACCGCGTCCACGCTGCTGGCGCTGTACATGGCGGTGGGGGAGAAGCAGGGCGTCGCGTCCACCGCCCTGCGCGGCACCATCCAGAACGACATCCTCAAGGAGTACATCGCGCGCGGGACGTACATCTACCCGCCGCGGCCGTCGATGCGGCTGGTGACCGATACGTTCGCCTTCTGCGCGAAGCACGTCCCCAATTGGAACACCATCTCCATCTCCGGCTACCACGTGAGGGAGGCGGGCTGCACCGCGGTCCAGGAGGTCGCGTTCACGCTCGCGGACGGCATCGCGTACGTCGAAGCGGCGAAGACGGCGGGCCTCGACGTGGACGACTTCGCCCCGCGGCTGTCCTTCTTCTTCAACGTGCACAACAACTTCCTGGAGGAGGTCGCGAAGTTCCGCGCGGCCCGGCGGCTCTGGGCGCGGGTGATGAAGGAGCGGTTCGGCGCGAAGAACCCCAAGTCCATGAAGCTGCGGTTCCACTCCCAGACGGCGGGGTCGACGCTCACCGCCCAGCAGCCCGACAACAACATCGTGCGGGTGGCCATTCAGGCCCTCGCGTCGGTGCTCGGGGGCACGCAGTCGCTTCACACGAACAGCCGCGATGAGGCCCTCTCGCTGCCCACCGAGGACAGCGTCCGCATCGCCCTGCGCACGCAGCAGGTCATCGCCTCGGAGAGCGGCGTCGCGGACTTCGTCGATCCGCTGGCCGGGTCCTACGCCGTCGAGTCCCTCACCGACGCGATCGAGGCGGGGGCCCGGGAGTACATCGACCGCATCGACGGCATGGGCGGCATGGTCGCGGCCATCGAGCGGGGGTACGTCCAGCGGGAGATCCAGGACGCGGCGTACCGCGCGCAGAAGGCGATCGAGCGGAACGAGGCCGAGGTCGTGGGCGTGAACGTCCACCGCGTGGACGACGAGCCGATCCCGGAGACGCTGGCGATGGACGCGGACCTCGAGGCCCGCCAGGTCGCCCGCACGCGCGCGGTCCGAGCCGAGCGGGACGGGGCCGTCGCCCAGGCCGCCGTGGACGCGATCTCACGCGCCGCCGAGGGCACGGAGAACCTGATGCCGCACATCCTGCACGCGGTGAAGGCCGAGGCGACGCTCGGGGAGATCGCGGACGCGCTCCGCCGGGTCTTCGGCGAGCACCGCGAGGTCGTCGTCCTCTGAGCTAAGGAGGGACGATCCCGGTCGACGTGCGGCCTGCGGAGCCCGTCCCGCCGGTGCCGTTGCTGGTGCCGCCGGTTACGTTCAGAGTGCCCGAGATCGAGGGCGAGCTCGACAGCCCGAGGATCTCGATCGCGCCGCCGGAGCCCCCGCCGCCCCCGCCGCCGCCGCAGCTGGAGGAGCCGCCGTTGCCGCCGCTCGAGTCGATCGTGCCGGTGACGTCGCCCGAGCCCCCGAACCAGATCGAGATCGCGCCGCCGCCGCCGCCGCCGCCGGCTCCTCCGTCGTCGCCCGAGTCCAGCGAGCTGGGGGAGTCGTTGTCCACGGCGCCCCCGCCTCCCCCGGAGCCGCCGAGGAGCGGAGGGAGGCTGGCGTAAGAGGGCCCGCCGTTGCCGCCAAGGCCGGACCCCCCGGTTCCGCTGCTCGCGTGGCCCGCGCCACCGCCGCCACCGTTCTCGCTGAGACCCGCGCTCCCGCCGCCGGGGCCGGCACCGGCCGCACCGTTGAGGGAGCCGGAGCCGGTGCCCAACCCGCCGCCGGCGCCGCCTGGCTGGCCGCCGGGCCCGGGCAGACCGCCCGCGGTGCCTGCAGAGTTGCAGCCCCCGGTGTTGCTTGCGTTGCTGCCCGACAGGTCGACGTCGCCGAAGATCGAGAGATCTCCCAGGGCTGTCACGATCAGGGGCGCGGACCCTTCGACGACCAAGGTGCCGTTGTTGCCGATGGTGAACTCGCCCACCACCAGCTCGCTGCCCGTCCAGCCCGCGTGCACCACGCCGTCGAGCTGCCCCGTGTCCGTGTCGAAGACCGAGAAGCCGAACACCTCGAAGGGCTCGCCCGTCACGGTCACGTCCACGGTCGCGGGGCTGGACGTGTCTTCGCCGTCGTCCACGACGAACGAGAAGGCGTCGTCGCCCTGCCAATCGAGGGGAGGCGTGTAGCGGATGGTGGCCGAGTCGTTGCCGGTGGACGACACGCTGCCGGTGCTCCCGAAGGTGGGCTGGCTGCTCACCGAGAAGCTCAGGAAGCTGCCCTCGACGTCCCAGCCGGTGACCGGGATGTCGGTGGGCCCGTACAGCTGGGTGGCCGTGGCGTCGGCGATGGGCACGTCGTTGACCGAGGCGACGGAGATGGAGACCGTCGCCTGGGAGGACTGGGCCTCCTCGTCCACGGCCACGAACCGGAACGAGTCGGAGCCGAAGTAGTCGCCGTCGGGCGTGTAGGTGACGTTCGGGGGGGTCCCGCCGAGGGAGCCGAAGTCGGGCGTGTCCACCACTTGGAACTCGAGGACGTCGCCGTCGATGTCGTCGCCTTCCAAGGTGATCTGGACCGAGCCGTCCTCGTCCACCACCGCCGACTGGTCGTCGGCGGTGGGCAGGTCGTTCACGTTCGTGACGGTGACGCGGACCGTGACCTCCTCGGAGGGCTCCTCGTCCTCGTCCACGACCACGAAGCCGAAGCTGTCCTCGCCGAAGAAGTCCTGCTCGGGCGTGTACTCGTAGACGAGCGCGCGGGTGGGGATCTCGTCGCCGGCGTCGTCGTCGTCGTCGGCCGGGGCGCTGTCGTCGTCGTCGTCGTCCCCGATGGGGCCGACCTCCTGGAGAGTC
This sequence comes from uncultured Rickettsiales bacterium, assembly GCA_964620495.1. Lineage (GTDB taxonomy): Bacteria > Myxococcota_A > UBA796 > UBA9615 > UBA9615 > CAZEKB01. The sequence continues at coordinate 16,976 of CAZUHI010000080.1, forward strand.
CCGCGCTCGGGCGGGGTGACGACGTCGAAGGTCAGGACCAGCTCGTCGCCCTCGCCGCCGTCGGCGTCCCTGCCGATGAGGACGATCGTGACGGCCGTCTCCTCCTCGGTGGTCACGTCGTCGGCTTCCGCGGTGGGCACGTCGTTGGACGAGCCGCCTCCGCCCCCGGTGCGCCCGCCGCACGAGCCGCCCGGCAGGGCGAGGAGGGCGAGGAGCGAGAGGGCCAAGAGGGGGACGCGGTTCAGGGATCGATGCGAGCGAGACATATCCAACTTCCTTCCCCCCGGACCGGGGACTCTTCCTCAAACCGGTCGCCGGCTCAAGGGTCGAGCAGGACCCCTCGGGTCAGAACCACCCGCTGCGCGCTCCGGCCCCACCGCGCGAGCGTCTCGATCACGGAGGTCGGGACCGCCAGGCACCGCCGCTCCAGCAGGGCGACGGCCTCGGCGAGATCGTGGGTCGCGAGCCACGCGGTCAGGGCGCCGCGGTCGAGGCGGTGGCGGTCCACGACGTCCCGGGCGAGGCAGGTCGTCAGCCGCTCCAGCTGGAACCGCTCCCAGGGCGTGAGGGCGCCCGGCGGCACGACGAGCTCCAGGTCGGAGCCGCACCACAGCGTGGGCGGGCTCGGCACCACGTCGGCCCAGGCGCGGCCGTCGTCGGTGGCCGCGAAGATGCCCGGGGCGCGTCGGATCAGGCCCAGCCGCAGCAGGGCGTCGAGGGTCTTCTCGACGAGCCGGGCCTCCACGCGATCCCAGCCGTCCTCGTCGTAGGGGCGCGCGTCCTCGCCGTCGACGTGGGGGTAGACGGGGCCGCCGCCCCGGGCCCAGGCGGGGAACAGCAGCTCCCGCGCCTGGTCGTGCAGGGCCTCGAGCACGATCGCCTCGTCGAGGGCCTGATCGCCGGCTGTCGCCAGGGCGCGGCGCAGCGCGTCGAGCAGCGGGTGGAGGTCCCACGGCACCAGGCGACGGACGAGGCGGTCCACGGCCTCCGCGGTGGTGCCCCCGAGCAGGTCTTCGACGCCCAGGTCCAGGAACAGCAGGCGCTGGATGGGATCGATGCCGACCGCGCCGAGGATCTCGAGGCCGTGCAGCGCCCGCACCCAGCGGGGATGGGCCTCGAAGAGCCCGTCGCGGGCGAGGTCGGGCACCCCCAGGCGTCGACCCAGGCGCCGGGCGTCGGCGCGGGCGAGAGGACCCGCGTGGGTGCGCTTGGGGGCGGTGGCGCCGATGGCCGCGGCGAGGCCGGCCATGTCCTGGAGCAGCACCGCGGGGCCCGGGAGGGCAGCGGACAGGTCGTCGGTCTCCTCCATCACGGCCTCGTCGAAGTCGAGGGCCCACGAGGGAGGCTCGGGGAGGTCGGCGTGCAGGTGGAAGCGCGCCGCCCAGCCCGGGGTGGGGTCCTCGGGATCGCGGGTCAGGAGGCCCGCCGCGTGGAGGGTGCGGACGGCGTCGGCGTCCCCCATCGGGTCCCAGGCGTGGAAGCCGCGCACCACCCGGTCGTGGGCGTGGCGCTGGGCCGAGTGGAGGACGCGCCTCGCGTCGGCCGGCAGGGCGTCGACGGTCGCCCACAAGCCGTCGGCGGCCTCGGGTGCCGTGTCCCGACGGGCGTACCGCACCAGGACGTCGACCCCTCGCTCGGTGAGCCCCGGGAGGGCGTCCGCGACGAACGACGGGCCCACCACCGCGCGTCGGGCGTCGAGGCGCTCCTCGAGGTGGACCTCGATGGGCACCGCGGCCGCGATCTCGTCCCACACGGACGGGTCGACGACCTCCAGGATCGAGACCGCCCTCACGCCGCCCCCGGCTCTTCGATGCGGTAGGGGTAGCCCTGCTCGGCGAGGAACAGGCGCCGCCGCTCGGCGAACTCGAGCTCGCGAGAGTCGGCGGTGACCAGCGTGTAGAAGACCGCCTGGTTGCGTCCCTCCTTGGGGCGCAGGACGCGACCCAGCCGCTGGGCTTCCTCCTGGCGGCTGCCGAATGTCCCGCTGATCTGAACCGCCACGGAGGCCCCGGGCAGGTCCACCGCGAAGTTGCCCACCTTCGAGAGGCCGAGGACGCCGATCCCGCCCGACCGGAAGGCCGCGAAGAGCTCGTCGCGGCGGGCGATGGGTGTCTCGCCGGTGATCAGCGGGATCCCCAGGCGTCGCGCCACCCACCCGAGCTGGGCGAGGTAGGTCCCGATCACGAGGATCTGCTCCCCGCCGTGACGATCGAGGAGGCGCTGCAGCGCCGCGATCTTCCGGGGGTTCTTCGCGGCGAGCTCGAACTTGGCCCGGGTGGACGCCTGCACGTAGCGCACGCGGTCGGCGTCGGCGAACGGCACGCGCACCTCCACGCAGCGGGCCCCGGCGATCCATCCCTGGCGCTCGAGCTCCTTCCACGGGAGGTCGTACCGCTTGGGGCCGATCAGGGCGAAGACGTCTTCCTCGCGACCGTCTTCACGGACCAGCGTCGCGGTGAGGCCCAGCCGCCGTCGGGCCTGGAGCCCCGCCGCCTCGCGGAAGATGGGCGCGGGCAGCAGGTGCACCTCGTCGTAGATGACGAGGCCCCAGCGTGCGTCGTGGAAGAGCCCGAAGTGCGCGGGCGCGGCGCCCTTCTCGTGGCGCCACGTGAGCAGCTGGTACGTGGTGAGCGTGACCGGGCGGAGGGTCTTGGAGCGGGACGAGAACTCGCCGATGTCGTCCTCTTTGAGCGTCGTGCGACGGAGGATCTCGGCCTTCCACTGCTGCAGGGCGGTGTGGCCGGTGCAGAGGATCAGCGTGCGCATCCCCAGCTTCGCCATGGCCCCGATGCCCACGAGCGTCTTGCCCGCCCCGCAGGGGAGCACGACCACCCCGGAGCCGCCGCCGGGCCCGCCCAGGAAGGCGTCGACGGCCTCCACTTGGTAGTCCCGCAGCGACCACGGCCCGCCCTCGGGGAGCTCCGGCGCGAGGTCGATGGCGAGGGCCTCCCCGTCCTCGTAGCCCACGAGGTCGTCCACCGGTCGGCCCATGTGTACGAGGACCTGCTTGAGCTCGCCCCGCCGACGGGGGTGCACGCGCACGCCGGGGCGCTCGTCCGGGGCTCCGAGGAGGTCCTTCGTGGCCTCCCAGCCTCGGACCTCCTCCAGGGTGAGGGGATCGTCGGCCTCCAGACGGAGCCACTCGCCGTCCTGCACCAGGCGGACCGATCCGTAGCGCGCCATCGTCTCGGCGATGCCCTCCACGACGGCCGCCGGGATCGGGTACCGCGCGAACTCCTCGAGCGCCTCCATCACCTCCTCGGTGGTGCGACCCGCGGCGGCGGCGTTCCACAGCGACAGGTCCGTGAGCCGCCACGTGTGCACGTACTCGGGGCTCTTGACCAGTTCTGCGAACGCGAGCAGGGCGTCCCGGGCCGCGGGGTAGCGGGGCCCGGTCGTCTCGAGCAGGAGGCTTCGGTCGCTCTGCACCACGAGCGGGTTGTCCGGATGGATCGGCATCGAGCGGAGGATAGGCCCCCTCAGGGCGAATCGCTCGGGGCGGGGGCCGAAGGCGGCTCGCCGAGCGCGCGGACTGGGCGAGGCCGCGGGTTGAAGCGGGACCTCCGCTTGGCCGTCCCGAGGGCCGAGGGGCCGTTGAAGCTGATCATCGGCAGGCGCTCGTACCACGCTGCGTCGGGGATGCGGCCGTCGGTGACGCGGATCTCCTGGTCGCCGTGCCGGTAGATGACCCAGCGGGGGGGCTTCCCGCGCAGGCGGGTCACGGCGATCTGCTTCCGCAGGGACAGCCGCGGGACCTCCGCCGCGAGGGGGAAACGGCCGGGCGACGACGTCCCGATGATCTTGACCATGTCCCCGTGGATCGCGTCGATCTGCAGCGCGGCGGGGACCAGGTAGTGGTTGGACTCGCCGGAGTGCACGCTCAGGCGCGAGTACATCGTCATGCAGGGGTGCGTCGTGACGCCGAGGTACGGCAGGAAGCACCAGGCCGCGAAGAGGACCGGGAGGAGGACGTCGAGGGGGCGACCCGGGCCGATCGGGAGCGCCCCCACGCGGAGGGGGCCGTGCTCCCGCACCCGCCGGACGACCTCGAACACGAAGACAGCCCCCCCGAGCACGAAGAGGGGCGTGAGGAACATCGTCCACGAGTCGCGGCTCTCGTTCGCCAGCAGGAACGCCGTGAGCGCCGGCGGAAGCACGAACGGCAGCACCCTTCGGACCCGCTCGGGCCACCGCGGCGGCGCCTGCGACGACGCCCGCAGGAACAGCAGGAGGAGCGGGAACATGATGAGGAACTGCCGAAACCCGACGACCCCCAGCCCGAAGTGCAGGCTGAACGCCGCGAGGACCCCGAGCAGGCGCAGCGACGGGATCAGCAGGAGCACGAGGGCGACCGCCTCGATCCCGATGCCGATGTGCGCGCCCCAGTCGCCCAGGCCCAGCTCGGCGACGGCCCAGTTCATCCCCGGCATGCGCTCGAGGAGCTCGACGGGCTTGTCGTTCACGGACGAGAAGTACCCGCGGTTGAGCTTGTGGAAGACGGCGTAGAAGTACACGAGCAGGACCACGCCGCGCAGGCTCGGCGCGAGTCGATCGAGGGCCGCTTGCGCCCGCTCCTCCTCGGGGCGGTGCCAGACGGTCGAGAGGGCGAGCAGCATCGCGACGTGCGTGGCGGCCACGATCGTCCAGCTCATCTGGATGTCGTTGCGCGTGACGGCCGTGAAGAGCCCGTCGGAGATCTGCGCGAGGGCGGCGATCGTCCACGCGATCGACCAGCGGGGCTTCGCCAGCAGGAGGGCGAAGCAGGCCGCGGCGAACACGTGGATGGGCTCGTCGAGGTGCCACTTGTCGTTGGCGACCGCGTAGTGGAAGAGGAGGCCCGTCGCCCAGAGCCCTCCCCACAGGCCGACGTCGACCCCGCTGCCTCGGTCCTGCTCGCTCAAGCCGTCAGGTCTCCAGGTACTTCAACCCGTGGCCGGTGTTGAAGATCACCACCCGATCCTGCGCCGAGAGGTCGCCCCGCGCCATGAGGGTTTCGGCGGCGGCCACGCAGGCGCCGCCCTCGGGCGAGCCCTGGAGGCCGAGCAGCGTCGCCATCTTCGCGGTGCCGTCGGCGATCGCGGCCTCGCTCACGGCCACGGCCCCGCCCCCCGAGGAGCGCAGCGCGTCGAGGATGAGGAAGTCCCCCAGCGCGCCCGGGACCCGCAGCCCGAAGGCCGTCGTGCGCGCGGGGTCCTGCCACACCGGCGCGGTCGTGAGGCCCTGCTCGAACGCCCTCACCATGGGCGCGCAGCCGTCTGCCTGGACCGAGTACATGCGCGGCCGCTCGGGGCCGATCCAGCCCATGGCCTGCATCTCGTCGAAGGCCTTCCACATGCCGATGAGGCCCGTGCCGCCGCCGGTGGGGTAGAGGATCGCGTCGGGAAGGGCCCCGAGGTCGTACAGGAGCTCGAAGCCCATCACCTTCTTGCCCTCCAGCCGATACGGCTCCTTGAGGGTGGCGAGGGAGAACCAACCGCGGTCGTCCGCGACGGCCTCGAGGGCGGCCCCGGCGTCCGCGATGGTGCCGTCGACCAGGGTGACCTGCGCGCCCAACGCCCGGGTCTCCGCGACGATCGGGGCGGGCGTGGAGGCGGGCACGTAGACGTGGATCTCGACGCCGTGCAGGGCGCCGTAGGCCGCCGCCGCGCCCCCGGCGTTGCCCGCGGAGGGGAGGCACGCGGCCGTCACCCCCAGCTCCGAGGCGCGCGCCATCGCGGCGGCCATGCCTCGGGCCTTGAACGACGCCGTCGGGTTCTGGGCCTCGTCCTTGATGAGCAGCTCGGGCAGACCGACGGCGTCTGCCAGTCGACCGCCGGGCACGAGCGGCGTCGCCCCTTCTCCGAGCGTGGGGGCGTCCGGCCCGCGGTCCGACGGCGCCAGCTCCACCAGCCGGTTCTGGCCGGGGCGGCGCCTCAGGACGTCGTCCAGCGAGGGTGGGTGGTCGACCGAATACCGCGCGAGGAGGGGGCCGCCGCACGCGCGGCAGACGCCCTGCAGGACGCGGTGGTCGCGGCGCTGATCGCAGCGCCCGCAGACGAGGTGGGTCAGGGGCATGGTCGGTCGGTCAGGCGAACCAGGCTTCGCCGCCGCCCAGCCCGGGCAGGGGCGCGACGCGCAAGCGCAGCTCGGCGTCCACCGCGAGCATGCTCCGGTTGGGCATCTCCTCCCACACGTCGTCCGGGCTCGTGGGGTCCGAGGCGATGAGCACGTGGGTGTGGCGGATGCCCTCGCGCCGCGGACCGAAGCAGACCTTGTCGCGGATGGGGCACACGTCGAAGTCGGCGCAGCGCGTCTTCTGGGTGGAGAAGGACAGGCCGCCGTTGAAGCGGCTCGCGAGCCAGATGCGGCCGTCGGTCAGCACCCAGTTCATCATCGACTCGCGCTCGTCCGCGCCGGTGGCGCCCGTCACGTCCCGCACCCACCGGGCGAGCTGACCGATGGCGGCCCACGCCTCGACGGGGAAGGTCGTCGGCGGCGAGTCGAGGTCCACGCCGACGCCCTCCAGCGTGGCGAGGACGAGGTAGAAGAGGGTCTCGCTGTCGGTCGTCCCCTGGATGGCTGCTCGGAGGTGCGGGGGGAGCCGCGACCGCAGCTCGTCCGCCACCTCGTCGAAGCCGAACAGGGTGCCGTTGTGGCAGAAAGTCCACCCGTTCCACTGGAAAGGGTGGGTGTTCTCGAGCCGAAGATCCCCGACCGTCGCCTTGCGGACGTGCGCGATGACGGCGTGGGAGGTGAGGAACTCGGAGACCCGCGTGAACCGCTCGTCGTCGAACGCGGAGGCCACGCTCTTCACGTGCGTCGGTTCGCGGCTGCCCGCGAGGTAGTACGCGATGCCCCACCCGTGAGGGTGGCGGCGGCTCTGGAGCTGCAGGGCGTTGTCGGCTTTGACCAGGCTTCGCTGGACCTTGAGGCTGACGCGGCTCGTGAAAGCGAAAATGCGGCACATGACGAGGTAGGGGCCGGTTATAGGGCAACCACGGCCGAGGGGGAAGAAGGCTTCGGGCCGCCCCGGTGCTTGATTGCGCCGCCTTGGGGGCGTGTCCATACTCTCGCCGATGCTGCACATCGGGCCCGCCGAGATCTTCATCGTCCTCGCCCTCGCGCTGGTCTTCCTGGGCCCGCGACGGCTGCCGGACGTGGCGCGCCAGCTGGGCAAGATGATGGGCGAGATCCGACGCACGAGCGACGAGCTGCGCCGCACCTTGGACGACGAGGTCCGCGAGGAGGACCGCGCCCGCCGCCGCCGGGAGTTCGCCGAGCGCCGTCAGGCCCTCCGGGAAGCGGCCGAGGAGCGCGCGGCCGAGCGGGCGGAGAAGCGGGCCGAGGAGCTCCCCGTGGGTGAGCCCGCCGACTCGGTGGTCGAACAGGCGGACGTGGCCGAAGAGGCGGACGTGGTCGAAGGGGCGGACGTGGTCGAAGGGGCGGACGTGGTCGAAGGGGCGGACGTGGTCGAGGAGCGCGAGTCGTGACGGAGGAGCTCGAGGCGCCGGCGGACGAGGAGACGCCCCCGGACGAGGAGACGCCCCCGGACGAGGAGACGCCCTCGGACGAGGTCGACGCCTATCGCATGACGCTGCTGGAGCACCTCACGGAGCTGCGGGACCGCCTCATCCGCGGCTTCATCGGCGTCGCGATCTGCCTCGGCTTGACGCTGCCCTTCGGCGGAGAGCTGTACGAGCTGCTCGCCGCCCCCGCCGCGCCTCACTTCCCCGAAGGCTCGTCCTTCATCTTCACGAAGCCCGCCGAGAAGTTCATCGTGGACATCAAGGTGTCGCTGTTCGCGGCGCTGCTCCTGGCGCTGCCGGTCCTCTTCTATCAAGCATGGCAGTTCATCGCGCCGGGGCTCTACAAGCGAGAGCGGACGCTCGTCCTGCCGTTCGTCTTCTTCTCCACGGTCTTCTTCGCCGCGGGCGCGACCTTCTGCTACATGACGGTCCTGCCCTGGGCGATGCACTTCTTCCTGGGCTTCGGCAACGACACCGTGCTGCCCCAGATTACGGTCACGGAGTACCTTTCCTTCGCCACCCGGATCATCTTCGCGTTCGGCACCGTGTTTCAGCTGCCGCTGGCGATCTTCTTCCTGTCGCGGGTGGGGATCGTGACGGCCGCGGGCCTCGCCAGGGCGCGCCGCTTCGCCATCCCCTGCATCTTCCTCGTGTCGGCGCTGCTCACGCCGCCGGACGTCGTCACGCAGATCGCCCTCGGGCTCCCGCTGATCCTGCTCTACGAGATCGGGATCCTCACCGCGAGGGTGTGGGGCAAGCCGAAGCCCGGGACCGAGATCGAGAAGGTCGACTAGGAGTCTGTTGGGCATTGGACCCAGCCGACTCGCCGCTCCCCTGCGGGGGGCACTTGGGAACGCGGAAGTACGGATGTCGCGGAGGCATCGAGCCGCG
>CAZUHI010000081.1:0-25208 GCA_964620495.1 uncultured Rickettsiales bacterium
GTCGTCGTCGTCGGTGGCGTCGTCGTCGTCGGTGGCGTCGTCGTCGTCGGTGGCGGCCCCCGTGTCGTCGTCGTCGTAGGAGGGCGGATCCTCGGGACAGGCCTGCAGGCCGACGATCACGAGGAGGGCGAGGAGGGCGAGGAGCGGCAGAGGGGCGGTGCGCATCGGCGGAGGGAACACCCGCGGCTGCGCGAGGTCAAGGGTCGACTTCGCGCCGTTCAGACCTCGCGGACGACGCGGAAGCCCAGGAACGCGAGCCGCGACTCCGCCGGGATGGCGCGGCGGGTGGCGGAGCGACAGCCGTCGCCCTCGGTGACGATGGCCCCGCCCAGCGCGACGCCCCGCCCGGGTCCTCCCTGCGTGCCCGTCCACTCCCACACCCCGCCCGCGGCGTCGCGCATGCCGAAGGGCGAGCGGTCGATGGGGAATCGGCCCACGTCCGGGGGTCCCGAGGCCGGGCGGCCCAGCCACAACGAGGCGCAGAACCCGGGGTCGAAGCCGTCGCCCCAGGGGTAGGGGCGACCGTCGGCGCCGCGGGCGGCCTTCTCCCACTCGTCCGCCGTGGGCAGCCGCAGCACCACGCCGGTGACGCGGCGCAGCCAGGCGCAGTAGGCCTCGGCGTCCTCGAGCGTGACGGCGACCACGGGGCGACGCTCGCCGATCCGGCGCATGCGATCGAAGCCGGGCGGCGTGCGACGTCGACCCTCCGGGGGGTCGTTCTCCGCGAGCCACTCCAAGTACCGCGCGTAGGCGCCCACGGTGACGGGGAAGCGGGCGATCGCGAAGCGTTCGATGTCGGGCTTGGACGCGGCGGCGGCCCCGGGGGCGCGGTCGTCGCCGCCCAGCCGCGCGGGCCCGCCGGGCACGAAGCAGAAGCTCTCGCCCGCCGCCGATTCGCCCTCTACGTCCAGCACATACGTCGGCCGGCCCTCGCGACGCACCACGATCGGGTAGAGCCAACCCGCCTGATCCGGCGGGTCGGTGCCGCCGCGGGAGTCGTCGGGACGGGCCCGACGCAGCGCGTACCGCCCGGGAGCCACGGCCCAGCTCCCCGGCGCCGACGGCGGGACGGCGCGGCCGGGGCGGAGTCGGCCCTCCGTGGGGTGCAGCCGCACCAGCTCGAGCTCCACGTCCCCCGTCAGCGTGCTCGCGGTGACCTCGCCGCCGGACTTGAGCCAGCGGTCCCAGCGGCTGCCGTCGTAGTGGCGGAGCATCGCGCGATAGAAGGACGCCTCGCGCTCGGCGCCGAGTTCTTCGGCTTCCCGGTAGCGGTCCGCGTACAGCGCGGCCAAGCGCGTGCGCCCCTCGGCGTTGTCGGGATCGTCGGACAAGGCTCGGTGGAGGGCCCAGACGGCCTCGCTGAACACGCCGTCGGCGGCCCGCTCGAGGCTCTCCGACCGTCGCGATCGCATTCGGGCGGGGCCTTCGTGCTTGCCGTCGCGCCGCTGGGAGCCGACGGGTCCGAGCCCCTGGGTGAGGCGCGCCGCGGCCCGACGCCGACGCTCGGACAAGGTCTTGTAGCGGGTGCGCATCGCCTCCGCCTCGCGCAGGCGGCGACGGGCGGTCTCGCGACGTCGGCCGCCCGCGAGCCAGCTCCCCAGGGCCTCCGCGAGGTCGACGGCGGTGGGCGGACGATGCCCGGGGAACTTCTCGAGGCAGCGCAGGCAGATCTCCTCGAGCTCGCCGGGGATCGACCGCTGCGGCGCGCGATCCCGGGGCGGCACGGGCCGATCGTTGCAGAGCGCGTCCACGAGCTCGTCCACGTCGTTGCCGGAGAAGGGGGCGGTGCCGGTCAGGACCTCGTACAGCACCACGCCGAGGCAGAACACGTCCGCTGCGGGCGACACCTGGTCCGGGTGAAGGATCTGCTCCGGCGCCATGTAGGGAGGGCTGCCGCGGATCCGCTCGACGCGCTCGTCGCGCTCGCGAGAGAAGTAGCGGGAGGGTTCGTCGTCCTCGCCCGCGGGCGTCCGGGCGATCCCCCAGTCCACGACGAGCACCTCGCCGTGGTCCCCGAGCAGGACGTTCGCAGGCTTCAGATCGCGGTGCACGACGCCCTTGGCGTGCGCGTACCCCACGCCGTGGCAGGCCTTCTCGAGCGCCTGGATCAGCGCGGTCAGGTGCCACCGCTTCTCGGTCTCGGCGTCCGCACGGCGACGGGACACGAGCACCTGGTGGAGGTTGCGGCCCGGCATGCGCTGCATCGTGTAGAAGAGCCGGCCGTCGGGGAGCCGCCCGGCGTCGTACACCGGGATGATGTGGGGGTGCTCGAGCTGCCCGGTGATGCGGACCTCGCGATAGAAGTCCGCGGTGCGTCGCGCGTCCGCCTTGTGCACGTGCAGCACCTTGAGCGCCACGTCGCGGCCCAGGTCCTTGTCGAACACCAGCTCCACGTGGCCCTGCCCGCCCTCGCCCAGGGTGGACAGCCACCGGTAGCGCGGCGGGAGAGGCAGGGGAGCGTCCCCCGACACGACCCGGCGGGGGGGCTCCAGAGTGATGTCGACGCTCCGGCCGGTCTCCTCCTCCACGTCCTCCAAGAGGGGGCGCGCGTCGCGCGACGGGGGAGGCTCGGCGGGCGCAGGCTCGTCGGGCTCGGCGGGCGCGACGGCGAACACGATCGCGGGCCCGGTCGATGGAGAGTCCGCGTTCTCGAACACGGACAAGGGGTCGATCGAGGCGTCGGGCCCCCCCTCGGCCGTGGGGCCGGGCACCCGCTGGAACCCGCTGAGGCCGAGCCCTCCCCCGACCGCGGGCGAAGGGTCGGCGGGCGGCGCGTCGTCTTCCTCGGGCCGCGACACGACGAGGTCGGCGGGCTCGTCGAACTCCGAGACCTCCCACGACGAGGCCGGCGTCCACTCGGACGCGTCGATCTCGCTGGTGACCGGGTGCGGTCCGGTCGGCTCCTTTCCGGGGGTCGTCATCGGGACGAGAGTCTATCCCGTGGAGGTTTGGTCGTGCGCGCGTGAGCGACCGGGACCGAACGGATACGGGCGGCCCCGCGACGCGAGCACGGCCCACACGGCGAGGAACAGCCACTCCGCCACCCCGCCGCCGACGTTGAGCCAGGTGATCCCGAGGATCGCGAGGGGGAACAGGGACTGCAGCGGCTCGCCCAGCCCGGGTCCGACGCGGAACAGGTGATCCACGAACACGATCGCGAGCTGGAGGAGCACGTGCATCGCGACCACCGCGGCGCCCAGCGCCTGCCAGACGACGGCGGACCAGAGGTCGTCTCGGCCTGCCGGATCGTCGTCCCGGCGGCGCATGAAGGCGACCCACGTGACGACCAGTCCCGCCACGGGCGCGAAGAAAAGGAGGTGATGTCCGCGAGTATCCGACCCAGGGTGCACGACACATGCTACGACTCCGCGCCGCGGGGCGGGGGAGAGACCGCAGACCGCAAGACGACGACCCGATCGCAAATTCCCAAGGGAAAGCCTGGTAAAAAGTGTCGCATTCTTCGCGACGCCTGTTATCGTCGAACACGACTCGCGCAGTCGACGTACCGAAGCGGAGCTGAGCAGCAGCAGAGCAGTACGCCCCTCGGGGCACGCAGAGTTGAAGCAGAGTTGAGCTGAATTCGGTTCGGCTACGTCCGAGGAAGAGCCGCGGCCCCCAGGGGTCGCGGCTCTCTTCCTTGGCGCCCCGCGGCAGGATCGCGGCGGACGCGAGGCGAGCTACGATCCTTCCGCGGGGGAGCTCGCCCGCGCCGCCCCCCTACCCCCGCGCCGGTCGCCCGCTGCCTGGTGGACCGGGCAAATCTCGCCGACATCCCGGATGTCGCCGCGATATGCCCGGGGAAGCGCCCAAATCTCGCCGACATGCCGGATGTCGCCGCGATGTGCCCGGGGAATCGCCCAAATCTCGGCGACATGCCGGATGTCGCCGCGATATGCCCGTCTGCTCTCAGCGCGGCCCCCACACCTTCATGCCGGCCCGACGTGCGCGGTCCCCCAGAGGGTGGCGATCGTCATGTGTGCCCCCGCACACCGCCCCTCTTGCCCGCGACCGCCCCCCCGCTCGCCCCTCCAACCGACCCCCGCGACGATCCCGACCGTCAGGCGGTTCTCGCGATTCTCATGACGATCGTCATGCGTCCGACTCGGGGCCGGCACGGAGGGTGCGATGAACGGCGTCGACCCACACACCTGTCCCGACCAGGACACCCCCCACGCCGAGAGAAAACAGAATGTTCGAAGTCTTCGCCAACGTCGACGCCCTCACCGCCCTCACGCGCATCGCCCCCGAAGTGGGCCTCGCGCTCTGCATCAAGACGTTCGTCGAAGAGGGCGAAGTCTCCTTGGCCGCCTTCCGGCGGCTCTACATCGACACTTGGTTCGGCAGGACTCCCGCCGTCGAGGCCGAGGTCATCGGGCTCTCCGCGCCCGCGCCGGTCACGCAGCGCGCCGCCTGAGCGACCCGACGCTGCCCCCGGGGCCCCTCACCATCGGCCGCGCAGGCCGATCCCCGTGGGCAGCAGCTCGAGGCGAAGAGCGAGTCGTCCTGGGCCTTCGATGACGGGGCCCAGGACGAACTCCTCTGCCGTCACGAGCGCGGCGATCACCATCGGCGCGAACCACAGGGCCCCGAAGCCGCCCATCACGACGTTCATCCAGCCCGTCCACTTGGCCCCGACCTCCACGTCGGTGCCCTCGACGTTCGCTGGTTCTCGATTCAGCAGGACGTCCAACCCCGTCGCGAGCCCCATCACCGCGATCGCCACGTCGCAGCCCGCGTTGATGAGCAGGGCCACCGGGATCGCCTCGTCGTCCTCCGCGAAGCCCGCGATCATGAACGACCCCACCGACAGCGAGTGCAGCCCGCCCGTCACGAGGTTGCTGATGTAGGACGCGCGGATCGCGTTCCGCAGCCCCTCGTGTCCCTCCCAGTCCAGGTACGGCTCCGCCCGCGAGGCGGCGATGAAGTCGAACGGGATCCCCGGGATCTTCGCCGAGCCGAGCCCGATGAACACCGGCCGGAAGTCCTGCGCCTGGGCGCCGGAGGGCAGGGAAGGCAAGGCGAAGGCGAGCCCCAGGACGAGGGCGGGCAGGAGGCGTCGGAGCATGGGCGCGGATCACTCCCTGTAGAAGACGATGTAGCTGGTCATCCAGATGGACCCGTGGTTGGACGGGTCGTTCCCGCGGAGCGTCGCCCGGTACTCGGCCAGGTTCACCCCGTCCGTCAGGTCCGCGGTGACGTCCGCGCGGAAGGGCCGCACGTCCATCCCCGGGCACCAGCCGCCGCGGCCCAGGTACCAGGTGCCGTACTGGTTGGGCAGCGCCCCGTCGTCGATCTGCTCGATGCAGCCCAGCCAGTCGTCGGCCTCGTCGAAGGCCTGCACGTGCTGGGTGCCTCCGTTGACCGTGAAGTGGTGATGGTGGGGACAGAACTCGGCGCAGTTCTCGGCGTCGCCCGCGAACCCGTGGCCTGTGATCCACGCCACGATCTCCGCCCGCGCCGTGCCCTCGGGGACCTCGAACTCGATCGGCTGGTGCCCGTCGTTGTAGCCGCCGCCGAAGCCGCCCCCGCCCCACAGCCGCAGGTACGCGAACGGCCGCGTGGCCGCGCCCCGCTTCGACAACCGGAGGTTCGCCGACAGCGCGTAGTTGTAGGACGTCTGGAACCGGAACCGCTGCAGCCCGCCGCCCTGAATGAGGGCCAGCGACGGCGTGATGTCCGTGACCCAGCGCCCGTGGCGGTGGTAGCTCGTGATCCACCGAGCCATCTCGCCGTCGCACCGGCACGCGCAGTCCGTCCACTCGGAGCCGACGATCGCGCCCTCTTCGTCCGTCACCGCGCGGCACGTGCGCTCGCGCTCCACCGTCCCGCCCCGCGGCTTGTTGCAGGGGCACGCCGCCGTCTCCGCCGGGGTCACGACGTCCCCCGCCTCGTCCCGCACCTCGTACCGACACGCCGTCTTCGGCGGAGGCTCCGTCGCCGCCTCGCACGCCACCATGTGGGCCCGGTAGTCCCACTCCCAGCAGTTCCGGTCGGCCCCGCCCTCGGGGCACCCCATCGTGAGATCGATCTCCAACGTGTCGTACTCGGCCAGCTCCGGCCCCGGCGGCAGCTCCGCCACGAAGTCGCGCCCCCCGCCGCCGACCTGCTCGCCGGTCCACAGCGGCACCACCAGGTCCGCGGGGTTCGCGGCGAGCTCCACCTCGCGCTCGTACTCGAAGTTGTAGTGGCGGGGGTTGTGGGCGATGAACCACAGCTGGTTGGGGCGCGGCGGGTCGGCGACGATGCGGGTGAGCCCGATCTCGCGCAGCCGCTGGAACCGGTCGATGCCGAAGCCCTGCCACGACCAGCCCTTGCTCCCCTCGAGCGCGTTCGAGTTCGTCCACTGCGTGAGGACGTCGCGCACCAACCCGCCCACGTCGGACCGGTTCTCGGACGCGACGTGGAGCCGCGGGCGCCAGTGGTCCGCCTCGTCGTCCCCCAACTCGTCCAGCGCGGCGTCGATCCGGGCCTGCATGCCCTCGTGGTCCGACTCCCAGGCAGACCGCCCCGAGACGAAGAAGTAGTGCACGTTGAGCGGCGACCACTCGAGCATCTCGCCCACGTCCGAGTTCCACAGCTCCATCGTCCCCGGGCTGAACGTCTGGATGAAGACGTGGTTCTCCTCGCCGTTCCACTCGTCCCGCAGGCTGTACTCGTGATCGTGGGTCCCGCACGGGAAGCGGACGTTGTCGGACACCGCGCGCACCGCGAGGCTGCGCTCGTCGACCTCCACGAAGGGGTTCAGCATCTCCGGCTCCGCCTCCAGCGTGGGGTCGGGCTCCACGACCTCGTCCTCGGAGGGACAGCCGATGAGGAGGAAGAGGGCGACGATCGGGAGACGCGAGCGCATGGGGACTCCGAGAGACGTGCCACATAGATACCACCGCCGGGAACCTCGGGGGCGGGCGCGGTGTCGTATCCACGTGCCGCACTTCGTCGCTGTTCTCGTCGCCGTCGCCGCCGTCCTCGCCGCCCCCGCGGCCTCGGCGGCGCCCTCGTATCCCTGGCTCGACGGGGGCGATGCCGTGCCTTTGGGCGATCGCTTCGGCGCCCCCGACGAGTTCAGCCGGGTGCGGGTGGCCGACGGGACCTTCGCCCGCTGGCTGCGCTCCCTGCCCACCGTGCCCGAGCGCACCACGGTGAGGGCCCACGACGGCTCCGACCTCGACCGCCCCGCCGCCGCGATCGTGCGCATGGACGTGGGCCGGGGGGATCTGCAGCAGTGCGCGGACTCCGCGATCCGCCTGCACGCGGAGTTCCTGTGGGCCTCCGGCCGCGCCGAGGACGCCGCCTATCACTTCACGAGCGGCGACCGCTCCGCCTGGGCCGACTGGCGCGACGGCGAGCGCTTCGACGTCTCGGGGTCCCGCGTGAAGCGCGTGCGCGGATCGGCCGTGAGCGGACACTCGGGCTTCCGCGGCTGGCTGCAGCACCTCTTCCGCTACGCCGGCACCCGCTCCCTGCGCCACGACAGCGAGCCGGTCGCGCAGACCGACGCCCTGCGCGCGGGGGACCTCTTCCTCGAGCCCGGCTCCCCGGGCCACGTGGTCATGATCCTCGACATCGCCGAAGACGCCGGCGGCCGTCGCGTCGCGCTGTTGGGGCAGGGGTTCATGCCCGCCGAGGAGTTTCATGTCCTCCGATCGAGCGACGCGAAGGACGGCGTCTGGTTCGTCCTGCCGGGGCCGGGCGAGAGCATCCGCACCCCGTCCTGGCGCCCGTTTCACCGCCGCGACGTACGCCGCTTCCGCTGAGCCGACTGCCTCAGGAGGGCCCCCAGCCGGGCGGCCTGCGCGAGCAGGGCGGTGTCCGAGTCGTTGGGCGTGTTGTCGCGCACGTCGGCGGGGACGAGGACGGCGAAGCGCTCGCCTTCGTGGTGGTAGTCGCGGGTCGTCAGCTTCCACAGGCTGAACCCACGCAGCGCGTCGAAGCCGCCCGAGTCGACGAGATCCGCGAGCGCCGCGAGGGCCTCGACCCGCTCGTCCGGCCGCGCCGGCTGCGAGGCCCAGTGCACGCACGTGAGGGGCTGCGCAGCACCCTCTTCGACCTCTCCGACGGTCTCCAGCACGTCCACCCGGTCGTAGGACCAGGGCCGCACGGTGCTGCCCTCGAGCCGAGTCCAGCCCAGCTCCAGCAAGTAGACGGGCAGCACGTCGTCTTCGTCCAGGGTCGCGGACGCCGTGAGGCGATCGGCGACCTCGGTCCAGGACGCCGTCATCGCGGCGCGCTGCTCCTCGTCGGTCGCGCCCCAGAGCGTGAGGGGGAAGTACGAGGTGACCCCCACCGCGTCCAGCGCGTCCCAGAACCCCACCCGGTGGAACTGGTCGAAGTTCGCCCCGTAGGTGACAGGGCCTCTGTAGACGCCTCGCACGTCGTCGATGAGCGCGCGCCAACCCGCGTCGAGGCGCGCCCCGCGGGCCTCGAGCCGGGCCTGGATCTCCGCCCGCGATCCGGCCCCCGTCACCGCCGTGGCCCACGCGCGGCGGGCCCGCTCGGCGTCCACCAGCTGGTCGTGCAGCGAGTCGAAGCGACCCCCGTCCCAGTGTGTCAGATCGGAGCCGTCGCCCCGCGCGACGACGTCGTCCGCGCAGCCCACCAGGTCGTCGCGGACCTTCGCGGTGCGCTCGGCGTCCAGGAAGTACTCGTGCGGGTCGATCGCCTCGTCGGGGAAGACGGTGGACGTCATCGAGTTGAGCTCGTTGCCGACCACGAACACGTCCACGTCGTACTCGGCCGCGAGGCGCGCCCCCCACAGCGCGTACTCCCGGTAGTTCGCGAACCAGGCGTCGAGCTGGTCGTCCCGCGGGTGGATGCGCCCGTGCCAGAGGTGCCGGTTCTCGGGCAGGGCGTGCTCGAGGTACGTGCGCAGGACCAGCATCACGCGCAGCCCCGCCCGCTGCGCCGCCTCCAGCTGGACGATCACTTCGCTCGGATCCTGCCTCTCGAACCCCACCTCGCCGCCGTCCCAGGCAGCCTGGCGGGCGTAGGCGGTGACCTGCACGGTGTCGAGCCCGGCGCCCTGCAGCGCGGCCGACCAGGCGTCGAGATCGGGCTCGTTGATGTGGATCCCGCCCGCCATCGGCGGGGGCGTGGTCACGCAGGCAGCGAGCAGCAGCAGAGGGGCGAGTCGGGCGCGCACGACGCCGGAGCCTATATCCTTCGGCCGTGCACCTCCGAGACTTCGTCGTGGTGGAGTTCGCCCGCGCCTGGCAGGAGGAGCGAGGCGCCGCATTGGTGGACCCCGAGGTGGCGGCGGGCGTGCGCGACGGCGACCTCCCCGACGACGACGACGACCGCCTCGTGGCCTACGCCCGGGAGCTGCTCGACCGTCGCCTGCCGGACGGCGCCGACGGCCGCCGCGCCGTGGAAGGCCTTCGCGCCGCCTTCTTCGCGTTCGGACTTCTGCTCCCGATCCTCGGCCTCCTCGCGGGCGCCGCGACCCTGCGCGCGACCCTCCCGCCGGTGGACGTCCGCCCGGTCAACATCCTGCAGTTCGTGGGCGCGGGCATCGTCGCTCCCACCGCGTTCCTGATCTTCACGACGGCCGTCTGGGCCCTCGGCGCGCGGGCCGCCGCGGCGTCGCACTGGGTGGTGTGGGCGCTCTCCCTCGCCCGGAGCACCGCCCTGGGCACGTCCGCGGGTCGGCTGACGGGCCGCGTCCTGCGTCGCTCGGGGGTGACGGCGCCCCTGCTCGCGGGGTGGTCGCACCGCTTCTGGTGCGGGGCCTTCGTGGGGTTCCTGGGGCTCGCTGCGTGGCGGTTCGCGACCGTGGACCACCTCTTCGCGTGGTCTTCCACGCTGCCCGACTTCCACGTGTGGATCGAGCGCCTCGGCGCCCTCCTCGGGGCGGTGTCGCCGGGTCAGTCCGCCCCCTCGGCCCAGCAGGTCGCGGCGTCCGAGTACGCCTCGCTGGAGGCCGCGTGGGTCCACTCCACCGGCTACCCCGCCACGGACGAGATGCTCCGCAAGGGCTGGTGGCGGCTGCTGGTCGTCTCGACCGCCATGGTCGGGTGGCTGCCGCGCATCGTGGCGTTCATGGTCGCCGAGGTGAGGGTGTCTCACGGGATCGCGCGGGGCCTCGACACCCCCTGGAGCCGGGCCGCGCTCGCCGCCCTCCAGCCGGTCCTCGCGACGGCGCGGGTGGGGGACGCGGGCGTCCTGCCGCGCAGGGCCCGCGAGGGCCTCGAGGCGCCGGTGGATGAGGCCCACGCGCGTGGGTTGGCGGTGGTGCCCTTCGCCACCGAGGCCCCCTCCGACGCGCTCTTGAGCGACGCCGGCCTGGATCGCCTTGGCCTGTCGGACCTGGTGCTCCCGGTGCCCGAGGACGACGATCGCGAGGCCATGGCCGCCGTCACCGCGCGGGTGGGCGACGCCGAGCGGGCCCCGGGCGGGGTGGTCGTCGTGTTCGACTTCGCGGCGACCCCGGACCGGGTCCGGGAGCAGTTCCTGAAGGACGTCGCCCGCGCCCTGCCCGAGAGGCGCCCCGTGCACGTCCTGCTCGGGGGGGTCGACCGCTTCCGACGCAGCCCCCGCGGCCGTCGTCTGGACGAGCGACGGGAGTCCTGGCTGGCCATGGCCGAGCGCGCGGGCGTGCCCGAAGCGCGGGTGTACGTCGGCGGATGAGCGGCGTCCCCTTCCGCATCGCGCTCGTGGGCCACAGCAACGTGGGCAAGACGAGCCTCGTCTCCGCCCTGGCGCGCGACGCGACGCTCGAGGTCCGCGAGGAGGCGGGCACGACCCGGGGTCACTACGAGACGGTCCTGTCCATCGACGGCACCGAGGTCCTGTCCTTCATCGATACGCCCGGCTTCGAGACGGCGGACGCCATCAACCGGCGCCTGGACGAGCTCGGAGGGACCGGCGCCGACGCCCTCGACGGCCGGGCCTCCCTGGAGGCCTTCGTCGCCGACGCCGCCACGGACGAGGCGTTCGCGCCGGAGAAGGAGGCCCTGCGCGGGGTGCTGAAGGCCGACGTCCTCGTATACGTCGTGGACGTCACCCGCCCGCCGGGCGGCCAACAGCGCCAGGAGCTGCGCCTGCTGCGTCGCGCGGGCGTCCCCCCCATGGCCGTCCTCAACCTGCTCTTCGAGGGCGACGACCGCGAGGCGTGGCGCGAGCTGCTGCGGCGCGAGCAGGTGTTCAACATCGTGCCCCTCGACGCGATGGAGTTCCCCGCCACCCAGGAGGCGTCCTTCTACGACGAGCTCGCCAAGCTGCGCCCCGAGTACGAGGACGACGTGCAGCAGGTCCGTCGGCTCCGCTCGGTGCGAGGGGCGGCGGCCGCCGAGGAGGCCGCGCGACGCATCGCCGAGGGGTTCGTGGACCTCCTGGCGTTCCGGCTCGTCCGGTCCTTCGACACCCGCGACGACGCCCTGGCCGCCCGGGCCGGCGCCAACGAAGAGTTCAAGCAACGCTTGAGGGATCGCGAGCGGCTGATGTTCGAGGCGATCGCGGCCGCGTACGGCTTCCCCGACACGAAGGTGGCGGGCGAGGTGCTCGACGTGGCGGGCTCGTCGGGGGACTTCGTGGCGGACCTGTTCGACCCCGAGGCGCTGCAGCGATACGGCGCGTCCATGGCCACGTCCGTGGCGGCCGGGGCGATCACCGGCTCGTTGCTGGACAGCGTCGGCGGCATGGGCATCGGGACGGCCCTCGGCGCGGTGGGCGGAGGGCTGGTCGGGCACTTCGTCGGCCGCCGCATCACCGTCGACGTGGACGCGAAGGGGACCCTGTCGATCCCGTCGCTGTCGCCGGTGCGCTATCCGCCGGTCCTCGTGAACCGGGCGGGCACCGTCTGGCGGCTTTTCGCGACCCGATCCCACGCCCGCCGAGACGACGTGGCCCTCGCCCCCGGGGACCTCGCCGTGGGGGCCGGGGCCCTCACCAAGCTGCGGCGGCTCGCCTCGAAGTGCGGGAAGAACCCGCGCTGGTCGACGATGGATCCCGAGCCCGAGCGGGGAGCGGCGCGGGCGCGAGTCGTGGATGATGTGGCGGAGATCGTTCGGCGATCTCTGCGACTGGAGGAGGATCCATGACGTTCTTCGAGGGGCTGCACGTCGTCGTGACGGGCGGCACCGGCAACCTGGGCTCGGCCGTCGCCGCGCGACTGCTCGACCAGGGCGCGACGGTGCACATCCCGGCCGTCGAGGACGAGGTCCCGGTGCATTTCCTCCTGGACACGCACCCCCGGGTGCGCGTGAGCACCGGGATCGACCTGCGGGACGAGTCCGCCGTGGAGCTCTGGTACGCCTCGCTCCCCGAGCTGTGGGCGTCGATCCACTGCGCGGGCGGCTTCGAGTGGCGCGCGGCGGCCGAGTCCGACGGGGCCCTGCTCGAGAGGATGGTGGGGATCAACCTCGTCACCGCGTACCACTGCTCCCTCGCCGCGGTCCGGCGCCTCGTCGAGGACGATGGGGAGGGCCGCATCGTGAACGTGGCCAGCCGCCAGGCCCTGGAGCCGCGGCTCGGCTCCGGGACGACCGCCTACACGGCGGCGAAGGCGGCGGTGGCGGCGTTCACCTCGGCGCTGGGCCAGGAGGTCGTGGACCGCGGGATCCTGGTGTCGGCCGTCGCCCCCTCGATCCTCGCGACGGACGACAACCGCGAGGCCATGCCCGACGCCGACCACGGCGACTGGGTCGCCCTCGACGAGGTCGCCGACGTGATCAGCTTCCTCGCCTCGCCCGCCAACCGCATCGCCCGCGGGATCGTCCCGGTCTACGGCCGGAGCTGAGCGGCTAGACGACCTCGAGGGCCGGGGGCAGCCGGGGGGCGTTCTCGTACTCGTGGACCAGCTGCTGGGCGCGCGGGACGTCCGCCTCGGGGACCATCACGTGCGTCCCGTTCACGAAGTTCAGGGCCGGGTCCACGCCCCCGCAGTCGTCGGAGTTGATCCACGCCGGGATCCCGTGGTCCTGGAGGAGATCGACCAGCGGCTGCCCGAGCGCGCGCTGGGGGACGGCCGCGATGCTGACGAAGCGCTCGGTCACACCACTGCGCCGATCAGCGGATAGCGGTACAGCTCGCCCTGGGCCGCCTTGATGGCGCCCACGATGGGGAGCGCGACGGCGATGGGCGTGGCGAGGATGCCGATGAGCCAGGCCGCCGGGATGCCGATGACGGTGAAGACGAGGATGACGGCCACGACGCCCGCGGCGGCGACGGCGAGGTTCAGGACCAGCGCCTGGAGCGCGATCTTGCTGACGTCGGGCCGGTCCGTCAGGGCGAGCCAGAGGACCAGGGGGACGAGCACCCCCGCCCCGAAGGTCAGGTACCCGGCGAGGCCGGACAGGTGGGCGAGGATGGCCAAGTTGCGGTCTTGTTCGGGGATCGTGAGTGCGTTCATGGTCTCTCCTGTGGGCCGCTACGCGCGTCGGGGACGGACATTTCCCGGGATTCCGCGCGAGCAGACTCCGGGGGCGTCCACCGGGGGGGCTCGCGGACCGGGTCGGGGGGAGGGGACTCGTCTTCGGCGAGGCGATCCAGGACCGCCCCCAGGAGCTCGAGCCGCCCGGACGGGGGGAACATCAACGCGGTCGTCCCCGGGTGCCGATCCCACAGCGGCTCGTCGTCCTCGAGGGTCCCGTAGAGGCCGTCGTCGTCCACGGCCGCGAACACGAGGGTGGCCGCGCGGGCGTCGGCGAGGGCCTCCCCCATGCGGCCTCGGGTCTGGTGCCTCACCCGGAACGTCGGGTAGGCCATCTCCAGGGCGGCGATCGCCTTCACCAAGGCCTGGTGGGCGGGGTCGTCGTGGTCCGCGCACGACGTGGCGAGGACCTCCCGGAAGGCGGGGCCCCGGCGCGCGACGACGACCACCGTGGGACCCGAGTGCGCGGCGGCCAGGCTCATCACCTCGTCCATGTCGACGCCCCCGCGGCCGCGGACGCGCCCCACCACCAGCACGCCGGCCTCGGGCAGCTCGGCCAGCTGCGCGCGCTCGGCCGCCCGCTCCTCGGGGTCTCGAGAGAAGGGGCGCACCGGCACGTGGGCGCCCCGGGAGGCGGAGTCGACGAGGTGCCGGATCGCGCGGTCCGCCTCGGAGCGGGCGGCCATGCCGAAGAGGGCGATGCGCAGGGCGGGGTGGAGGTCGCCCCCGGGGTGGTGGAAGGTCCAGGCGCGCAGCCGGGTGTCGTCTCCGTGGCTCAGCGCGAGGCCGAACTGCACGAGCTCTCGGTCCTCGGGGTCGGGCAGAACCACGACGACGGGAGCCGACTGCTCGAAGCGTCGCGTCGTCTTGGGGCGCGTCGAAAACACGGGGCTCGATGGTAGTTGCTATCTTCCCTCGCCGCTCGCTCAGGAGGCCGTCATGACCGTACGTATCCGTCGATTCCTTCCGGCCTTCGCGCCGCTGACCCTGGCCCTCGCGCTGGGCGCCTGCGGGGGCGATGAGGCCGCCGAGCCGGAGCAGCCGGTGGGCCGCATCCTCGACGAAGGAGACGAGCCCCCGCCCGCGAGCGGCTCCATGACGATGGAAGACGACGCCATGGCCAAGCAGCTGGCCGAGGCGGGCGGGATCGCCCTCGACGAGGGCAAGATCAAGCAGCAGCAGGCGAAGTTCATCGAGCTGGCGGGCGAGTTCCAGCGCGTGACCGGCCGCACCCTGCAGGGCACCAACCTGTCCGCGGGCGAGGCGGCGGTGCTGCGCACGATGCTGTCCAAGGAGAAGGACGTCTCCACCCAGGGGCTGCTCCGGGAGATCCTCTCCACGCGCACGGAGATCGAGGAGCTTCAGGGCCGCATCGACCTGCTCAAGGAGCAGCTGCCGACGCCCGAGACCGTCGCGCGCGGGGACAGCCACCTCAAGATGGCCACGTCCTGGCTCGCCGCGAACCACGGGCTGGAGCAGAAGGAGGCCGATCGCCTCGCGCGGCGCGCGCTGCTCACCGACCAGCTCGCCCCCGGCATGGAGGTCTGGCACTTCTACGCGGACGGCGTCTACGGCACGACCGTGAGCCAGGGCACGGCGAAGGTCTCGCCCTACTTCCTGAACGTGCACAAGATGCGGACCCTCGAGCGGGAGCGCGACGAGGCGCTGCAGCTCGCCGCCAGCCTCGAGGCCGAGATCGTCGTCCTCGAGAAGACCCGCGACTCGCTGCGCCGCGACCTGGCGCGCACCGAGCAGGAGAAGCGCGAGGTCGAGATGGCCAACGAGGAGCTGACCGTCGAGCGCGACGACCTCGTGGCCGAAGCCGAGTCCGTCTACTTCCACATCGACACGCGCCGCCGCCTCCGCGAGAAGGACGTCATCACGCCCCTGGGCATCCAGCTCAAGGACTGGAGGAAGGACCTCTTCCAGGACAAGATGGACCTCCGCTACGACTATGAGATCGAGGTGCAGGCCCGCGACTTCGGGGTCCCGCGCATCAACGGCGTGAAGCTGCTGCCCACGGGCATGTACCACGAGGGCAAGGACTACTCGGTCAGCCTCGGGGAGGGGAAGCGGACGGCCCGCATCACCCTCGACAACATCAGCAAGTTCAAGAACTCCGCGTTCGTCGTCGTCCTCAAGTAGCGATGCCCGCCGACGCCGCCGAACTCGACGCACTCCGGGCGCGCATCGACGCCGCCTTCCCGCAGCCCTCCTGGCAGGACGATCCCGCGAACTGCGAGGCCGTCCTGCGCACGATGGAGCTGCTCGACGGAGGCCGCATCCGCGTCGCCACCCAGGGCGACGACGGCGAATGGACCGTGCACGCCTGGGTGAAGCGGGCGGTGCTGATGAACTTCCGCATCGCGCCCATGGGCACCATGGAGGCGGGCATCTTCCGCTGGTTCGACAAGATCCCCGTGCACCAGGACCACGAGGCCCGCGGCGTGCGCGCCGTGCCCCCCGCGACCGTGCGCTACGGCGCCTTCGTGGAGCGGGGCGCGGTCCTCATGCCGAGCTACGTGAACGTCGGCGCCTGGGTGGGCGCCGGCTCCATGGTCGACACCTGGGCGACCGTCGGCAGCTGCGGCCAGATCGGGCGCGGCGTGCACCTGAGCGGGGGCGTGGGCATCGGCGGCGTGCTCGAGCCGCCCGGAGCGACGCCCGTGATCGTCGAGGACGGGGCCTTCGTGGGGTCCCGCTCCATCGTGGTGGAGGGCGTGCGGGTCGAGAAGGAGGCGGTGATCGGCGCGAACGTCGTGCTCACGGCCTCGACCCCGATCATCGACGTGACCGGCCCCGAGGAGGTGGTGCATCGCGGCCGGGTGCCCGCGCGGAGCGTCGTCATCCCGGGGACGCGGGCGAAGGTGTTCCCGGCGGGGACGTACCAGGTGGCCTGCGCGCTCATCATCGGGCGACGCAAGGAGTCGACGGACCGCAAGACGTCGCTCAACGACGTGCTGCGCGAGTTCGCCGTCCAAGTCTGACAGGAGAACGCGGATGTCCCTCAAAGCGACGGTCCTCGGCGCGGGCAACTTCGGCACGGCGCTCGCGTCGGTCCTGCTCGCCAACGGCCACGACGTCACCCTGTGGTGCTACGAGGACGGCCACGCCGAAGAGGTGGAGGCGGCCGGCCGCAACCCTCGGTACGCGAAGGACGCGGACCTCACCGGCATCCGCGCCACCGGCTCCCTCGAGGCGGCCGTCACGGGCGCGGAGCTCGTGCTGTTCGTGTCGCCGTCCCACGCCACGCGGTCGATCGCGAAGTCGGTCGCCCCGGTGCTGGGGGCGGACGCGATCGTCGCGTGCGCCAGCAAGGGCATCGAGTCCGGCGGCGCGACCATGAACGAGATCCTCGAGGAGGAGCTCGGCGACATCCAGGGCCGGGTCGGCTACCTCTCGGGGCCGTCGTTCGCCTTCGAGATCGTGCAGCGTCGGCCCACTGCGGTGGTGGTGGCGTCCCGGTCGGACGACGTCGCGTCGCGCATCCAGGAGGCCTTCAGCACCGCGTTCTTCCGGGTGTACACGACGCACGACGTGGTCGGCGTGGAGCTGGGCGGGGCGGTGAAGAACATCATGGCCATCGCGTCGGGCATCTCCGACGGGCTCGAGTTCGGCCACAACGCGCGCGCCGGGCTCATCACCCGCGGGCTCGCCGAGATGACGCGCTTGGGCGTCGCGTTGGGGGCCGAGCCGCTGACGTTCATGGGCCTCGCAGGCATGGGCGACCTCGTCCTCACCTGCTGCGGGGACCTGTCCCGGAACCGCACGGTGGGCAAGCGGTTGGCGTCGGGGATGACGCTCGACGAGGTCACCGAGAGCCTCGGCGGCCAGGTGGCCGAGGGCGTGAAGACCACCGCGTCGACCCACAAGCTGGCGAAGAAGCTGGGGCTCGACATGCCGATCGTGGAGGTCGTGCACAGCATCCTGTACGAGGGCGCGGACCCCCGGGAGTGCGTCGTGCAGCTCATGGGTCGCCCCCTCAAGCGCGAGCGGGACTGACCGCGATCACGCGGCGATGAGGATGCAGTTGTGCAGGTTGTGGCCCAGGACCGGGGCCCAGACCGAGCGGAAGCGGTAGCGCAGCCAACACATCCCGAAGCTGAAGACGAGCATGTCGACGGTCGCCCAGGCCTCGACCGCGACCCGAGGTCCGCGCCGACGGTCAGCGTGCGCCCCCGAGGCACGCCGCCGCCGCGTTCCTCTAAGCTGAGCCGATGACGCCCCGCTCCTTGCTCCTGCTGGTGGGGGCCGTGTCGACGGCGTGCGCGGAGCCTCCTGCGCCGGAGTCGTCCCCCGACGCCGAGACCCCGGACGACGGGCGGGTGGAGATCGTGCTCGACGGCGAGTCGCTCGACGTCGAGCTGCCGGGCCCTGCTCGTCCGATCGTGCTCGGGTACGACGAAGAGGACGTCGTGGACGGGCTGCCGAGGGCCGGCGCCCCGCCCACCTTCGAGTGGGTCGGCGAGCCGGTGCTGCCGGCCTCGGAGATGCGGACCTGGGTGATGCTGCCGCCCGGGTGGCTGGCAGCGATGGTGCTCCTGGACACCGACGGCGACGGCCGCGCCTCGAAGGGGGAGCCGTTCGGGCAGCGTTGGTTCGACCCCGAAGGCTTCACCCCCGAGGTGCGGTTCGTCCTCAACCGCGTCTACGCGACCTCCGCGGCGGTCGAGGCCGACGGCGATCCAGTGGCGGCTGCCCCCGTCGCCGGGGCCGGTCCCTCGCCCGCGCCGGGCGCCGAGGAGATCGATCCCCTCGCGTACCGCGCGACGCTCGTGTCCCTGGACGCCGCCCCCCGGGAGGACGTCCCGGTCACGTCGCGGCTCCTGTTCGTGGGCTGGAGCGGCGACGACCTGGACCCCGCGGCGCCTCCCCTGGGCGCGCCCCCCGTCTATTTCTGGACCCGGCTGGTGCGCCCGATCCGGTGGCCGATCGAGCTCGAGGTCCGGGTCCCCCGCCACGTGCGCTGGTATGCCGTCCTCGACCGCGACGAGAGCGGGACCCTGAGCCTCGCCGATCTGCGCTCGCCCCCCCAGCCCGCCGCGGGCCCGGACGCCCCTCGCAGGCTCGAGATCGTCCTCGACCGGGTCGTCGCGCCGCGGGCGGAGGCGGCCCCGTGAGGGCCTCGCTCGCCGGCCTCGCCGCCGCCCTCCTCGCGGCGTGCACTCCTCCGGGGCCCCTGGACGGCTCGGGGAGCTTCGACGGCCGGGTCGACGAACCCGCCGCGGCCGCCCGGGACGACCTGATCTTCGCGGCGTTCAAGGCGGAGGACTTCGAGACCATCGAAGAGCACCGCGCGGCCCTGACCCCCGCGAGCATCGAGCGCATGCTGCTGCACTGGAAGCAGCGCTACCCGTGGGACGTGAAGAACGGCTACGCGTACCTGCTCATCCACCGCACCGAGCCCCAGGTCGACGCGGTGATGTGGGACGCGCTCGACTCCCCCGAGCCGAGGGTGCGGGCGGCCGCGGTCGCGACCCTCCTTCAGCGTCGGGCGCTGTGGGCCGAGCTGGTGCCGGGGGGAGTCGCGGACGTCGCGCGCATCGATCGCGAGGTCGCGCAGCTGCGATCCGGGCTGCAGTAGCCGTGGACGTCGAGCCCCGCGGCGCGGGCTGGAGGGGGGCGCTCCTGCTCGGCTCCGCGGCCGCCCTGATCGCGCTCGCGAACGCCCTCCACGCCTGGCTCGTCCCGGCCCTGCACGGGGGGCAGCCGGAGGCGCTCTACGTCGCCGGGGCGTGCTCCCACCTCCCGCTCCGCCCCGTCGCCGACCTGCGGGCGTGCATCGAGGCGACCGATCCGCGCATGACCTACGGGCTGCCGTGGCACGTCCTGTCCGTCTACGCGGCCAAGCTCGGCGGCGAGCGATGGGCCAGCCAGGTGGCGCTCGTGGGCGGGACGTTCTGGTGGGCGCTGCTCGGGACCGGACGGCTCGGTGAGCACCTCGCGAGGGAGAACGGCCTGGCGCGCCCTCTCCGCCCCGCACTCGCGGGGATGCTCCTGTTCGCCGCCTGTCCCCTGGTGCCCGCCCTCGCGCGGCAACCCCAACTCGACCTCCTCCAGGCGGGCGCGGCCGCCTGGGGCCTGCTGTGGCTGGCGCGATCCGACGGCCTGCGCCGCCTCGGGTACGCCGCCTCCGTGGGCCTGCTGCTGGCCTTCAGCATCTGGGTGAAGCCCACGATCGCCTTCTTCCTCGCGCCCGGGGCGGCGGTGGCCTGGTGGCTCGCGAACGCCGATCTTCGCGCCCGGGCGGCGGCCCTCCCCGGGGCCGTCGTCGTGGCCGTCGGGTTCGGCCTGGGGGTGCTGGGCTACCGCCTCGACGCGGACGCGTGGGCGGACTCACGCATGACCGGATCGAGCGTGCGCGGCGACCCCCTCGAGTTCCCGTACCTGGGCATCTACAGCGACCTTCCCGACGCCGCCCTCCGAAACCTCTGGTACTTCGCCCGCATGCTCGTCAACTACCAGGCGGGGCTGCTCCTGGGGGTGTTGTCGCTCGTCGCGGTGGCGGCGGTGCTGCGGCACGGGCGCAGGCACGGGGCGGGCCGCGTCGGCTCGTGGCTGGTCGTCGCGGCCTTCGCGGGCGGGTACGTCTTCCACACCTGGCTCGCCTACAAGAAGTACTACTACACGGTCCCCGCGCTCCCGGGGCTGATGGCGCTCACCGCGGTGTGGCTCTTCGACTCGGCCCGCGGCGCGTGGGGTCCTCGGCTCCGGCTCGTGACGGCCGTCGCTTGCGCGCTCATGGTGGGCCGCCAGCAGCTCGCCTTGCCCGGCCCCGACGACCTGCTCCCGTCGTACGCGGCCTGGGCCGTGGGCTTCAACCACCCCCGCGCGTTCACGCCCGAGCCCCACCGCATCGAGTACGACCTCGAGCGCGACGTGCCCATCCTCCTGGCCCTGGCGCAGGAGCGGTACGACGCGGGCCTGGCCCTCGAGGTCGCCCTGCTGCCCCAGGGCACGAAGATGGAGCTCCTGGGCAACCGCCCCGACGTCCACGGGTTCCGCCACGCGTGGATGTACGAGCTGCACCGTCGTCGCGTGGGGCTCATCGAGGTGATCCCCGAGAAGGCCTACAACATGACCCCGACCGTGCAGGCGTTCTTCGTCTACCCGGTGCGGGGGACGGCGCCGCGTCCGCCCACGCCCACGGAGATCGGCCGACGCTGCGAGGTCGCCCGCGGCCGCAAGAGCGCGGAGCCGACGGAGAAGGGCGCGCGCGGCGAGTGCGGGAAGGTCGAGCAGTGGTGGCGCACGCTCTACCTGCGGATGGGCCTGGCGACGTCCGGACCTCACACCGAGCGCGGGCCTCGCGGCCTCGTGGTGGTCGCTCCCCTCGAAGGCACGGCGACGGGCCTCCAGCCCGAGACGGCGGCCGCGGCCGAGGAGCTGCGGGCGACGATGGGGCCCGTCTTCCCGCGCTGATCGCGCTACAGGCCGCCCGTGAAGATGAACAGCGCCTGGCCCACGAACGGTCCCACCAGCGTGGGCGGGGCGGGCTCGGGGGTGGTCTCGAGCTGCGCGATCTCGAAGGCCGCGAGGTAGTCCGAGCCGGCCTCGGGGGGCAGGGTCACGCTCTCGAGCCCCGCGGTCCCGGCGAGGGTGTCGAGGGTGGCCTGCACGTACGCGGCGTGGGTGCGACGCATGCCGAACTCCTGCCAGTCGGTGGGCGGGGCGTCGTCGACCGTGAGGCCGATCCCGCCCGCCGCGAGCGTCGCTTCGTCGATCAGGCCGAAGTGCAGGAAGTCGCCCATCCCGCTCTGGGCGGCCGGCGTGAGCAGCTGCGCGCCCAGGTCGCCGGCGTTCTGGATGACGTCCGGAGCGCAGTCGTCGGCCTCGACGGCCGGGTCGGAGAGGTCCTCGTACGTGGCCGGGTCGAGCTCCAGGAAGCCGTTGCAGGTCGCGCAGCGCCCCACGTCGTCCAGGGAGTCGACGATCCCGTCGCCGAACAGCAGGTCGCCGGTCAGGCGCACGCGCTGATCGCAGAGCAGGTCCCCGGCGTTGATGTCGCGCCAGTGCTGGATGGTGAACACGACCTCCACCGAGAAGGCGTCGCCCCCCGGGTCGGGGTCGGCGGAGTCGTCGTCGTCGCCGATGTCCAGCACGCTCGCGGCGCCGTCGAAGGTGAAGCTGAACTGCTCGGAGAACTCGTCGTCGTCGTCGTCGTCGTCGAACGCATCGTCGTCGTCGTCCACGTCGTCGTCGTCGAACGCGTCGTCGTCGTCGTCGAAGCCGGGATCGGGCACGGGCTCGCGGCCGGTGGCGCCGCACATGGGGCGGGAGAAGCAGTCCGGGTCTTCGCAGCCCTCGAGTCCGTCGCCGTCTTCGTCGCCGGGGAGCCCGCACTGTTCGGTCACCCAGCACCCCGACAGGACGAAGGAGAGCGGGAGGGCGAGCAGGAGGGCGAGCCGGGTGCGGTGCATGCGGGGTCATGTTGCCGGCGCCGAACCAGCGAAGCGGGCATTCACGCGCCCCGGCCCGGAGGCGCGCTTGCCGGACGACGACCGGCCGGAGAACATCGCCCCATGACGTGGACCCGCCGTCGCCTCCTCGACCTCGCCGCCAAGCTCGGCCTGCTCTCCATGGTCCCCGCCGGGGTCGCGTGCGACGAGGAGGAGGAGCCCGCCCTCTGGCCGCCGTTCGAGGGCTGCGATCCCACGACCACGGCCTGGTCCTGGGACGGCGACGACGGCCCCGAGGACCTCTTCGCCCACGGGGTGGCGAGCGGCGATCCCCTGCCCGGAGGCGTGATCCTCTGGACGCGAGTGAGCCCCGCCGACGACGGCCCCGTGGAGGTCCTGTGGGAGGTCGCGACGGACGAGGCGTTCACCGACGTGCTCGCGTCCGCCGTGGTCTCCACCGACGCCGACCGCGACTACACCGTGAAGGTCGACGTCGCCTGCCTGCGCCCGTCGACCACCTACCACTACCGCTTCCGGGCCCAGGGCCGCACCTCGGTCGTCGGCCGCACCCGCACCGCCGCCTACGGGCCCACCGAGTCGCTCTCGTTCGCCTTCTGCGCCTGCTCCAACTTCCCCGCGGGCTGGTTCCACGGCTACCGCGCCATCGCCGAGATGGACGAGCTGGAGGTCGTCTTCCACCTCGGCGACTACATCTACGAGTACGGCGGCTCGCGGCTGCGCGCGCACGTGCCGCCGCACGAGTGCCTCACGCTCGCCGACTACCGCGGGCGCCTCGCCCACTACCGCGGCGATCCGGACCTCCGCGAGGCCCATCGTCGCCACCCGTTCGTGTGCACCTGGGACGACCACGAGACGGCGAACAACAGCTGGTCCGGGGGCGCGGCGAACCACGCCGCGAGCGAGGGGGACTGGGCGGACCGGGTCGCGGCGGCGCGGCAGGCGTACTACGAGTGGCTGCCGATCCGCGAGGGGTCGCTCTTCCGCCGCCTGACCTTCGGCGACCTCGCCGACTTCTTCGTGCTCGACACGCGCATCGAGGGCCGCGACGAGCAGTCCACGACCCAGGAGGAGGCCTACGACCCGGCGCGCCAGATGCTCGGGGAGGCCCAGGAGAGGTGGCTGATCGAGGGGCTCGCGGACGTGCCGAGCACCTGGACCGTGCTCGCCCAGCAGGTGGTCATGGCCGCGTGGTCCATCGCCCAGGACGCCGAGGGCCGGCCGCTGCCCCTCAACCGCGACGCCTGGGACGGCTACCCCGCGGCGCGCTCCCGCGTCTTCGACGCCGTGCTGGAGCACGACCGCGACCTGGTGGTGCTCACGGGCGACGTGCACAGCTCCTGGGCCCAGGATCTCGCCGTGGACTTCCCCGCCTACAACGTGGTGACGCACACCGGATCGGTGGGCGTCGAGGCCGTCGCCCCGGGGATCACGTCCGGCGGCGGGGTCGTGGAGCTGGCCGACAACCTCGCGGCCGCCACCCCCCACATCCGCTGGGCCGACTCGCTGCACCGGGGCTTCGTGGTGATGCACGCGACCCACGACGCGATCACCGCCGAATGGCACCTGCTCCCGGACGGCTCGGTGGAGAGCGACACCTACACGCCCCCGGCGCTCGAGGCGTCCTTCGTGGTGCGGCCCGGCGAACCTTGGTGGGCCGAGGACTGACGTCCGGCTAAGCTCGAGAGCGACGATCTTTCGGAGGTCACCATGCGCCCTCGCCTTCTCCTGCTCCTCCCCATCTTGGCCCTGACGGCCTGCCCCGACCCCATCGACGGCGACGACGACGACGACGCGGGGGAGGAGGTGCCCGTGGACGGCGACGGCGACGGCGTCCCCGAGGAAGACGACTGCGACGACACGGATCCCGACGTCTTCCCCGGCGCCGAGGAGATCTGCAACGACATCGACGACGACTGCAACGGCGAGGTCGACGACGGGCTCGAGTTCCTGGACTGGTACCCGGACGTGGACGAGGACACCTTCGGCGACGAGGCGGCCGAGCCGGTGTCCGCCTGCGCGCGCCCGTCGGACGGGCACGTCACCGACGGCACCGACTGCGACGACACCGATCCGTCCATCTTCCCCGGCGCCGAGGACCTGCCCGGCGACGGCATCGACCAGGACTGCACGGGCCTGGACGCGGGCACCTGCTTCGAGGATCTGGACGAGGACGGCCACGGCAGCACGACCGTGGTCGTGAACCCGTCGGGGGACTGCGAGGACGTGGGCTTCTCGCTCGTCGACGACGACTGCGACGACACGGACCCGTCGATCTTCCCGGGCGCGACCGACGTCGTGGGCGACGGCATCGACCAGGACTGCAGCGGCGAGGACACGGTCATCTGCTACGTCGACGCCGACGGGGACACCTTCGGGTCGTCGATCGTGACCACGTCGCCCGACGGCGAGTGCACCGCGCAGGGGCTGTCCGACAACGACCTCGACTGCGACGACGACGACCCCGACGAGTTCCCCGGCCAGGTCTGGTACGAGGACTTCGACAACGACACCTACGGCAACCTGCTCGTGGCGCAGATCGCGTGCGAGCAGCCCGCGGGGTTCGTCCTCGACGACTCGGACTGCGACGACGTCCTGGACACCGTCAACCCCGCCGGGGTCGAGGTCTGCGACGGCCTGGACAACGACTGCCTGAACGGCGTCGACGACGGCTTCGCGGATCTGGACGTCGACGGCATCGCCGACTGCGTGGACGACGACGACGACGGCGACGGCGAGACCGACGCCACGGACTGCGACGACACCGAGGCGACCGTCTGCACGACCTGCCCCGAGATCTGCGGCGACGGCCTCGACAACGACTGCGACCCCGTCACGACCTGCTTCGACATGAGCTACACGGACGCGGGCGGGAACGTGGTCAGCACGAGCGTGGAGCCGCTGCTGCTCACCCAGGGCTTCGTTTCCTGGTACAGCTACGGCAACCCGGCGGGCAGCTCCAGCAACACCGGCTACGAGGTCGCCGATCGCGTGGTCGAGATGCTGGTGGTCGACCCCAACAACGGCAAGGTGGCCGTCGTGATGATGAGCGACCTGCCCAACGACGGCGACGGGGGCTCGCTCACCGTCGACTTGAGCGGGTTCACCAACGCCCAGATCGCGTTCATCGACGACCCGGGCGAGAACTCGTTCAACGACCTGAACTCGACCACCGGGCTCGGGACCCTCACGTACGCCTGGGCGCCCTGCTGCAACGACGGCTTCGTCATCACGGACCTGGACCCGTTCGCCTGCGTGACCATCGAGATGACCGCGTCCACCGGCGTCGTGGGCCTCACCACCTACGACGGGACCACCCGCGTCGACATCCCCGGGTCGGTCAACCAGCCGCTGACCTTCTGCGAGGGCTTCTAGATGACCTCGGCGGAGATTCCGCCCGGGTCTTGTTCTCGTGATCGGACAGG
>CAZUHI010000082.1:0-24508 GCA_964620495.1 uncultured Rickettsiales bacterium
GGACCAGATCTCCTGACGGTGAGGGGGGCCTGGCCCGGCTTGCGAGCCGCGAGCGGTTGTGCGCCTCGAGAATCTGGGGCCAGGATAGGAGAACGCCATGTCGAGCCCCCTCGACCAGGCCCCGCCCGACCACGACGAGCTCCTCGACGGTCTCGCCTCCGGCCTGCTCCCCGAGCAGGTCCCGGACTGGCCTCGCGCGGCGTCGCTGCTGCCGATCTTCGGCCTCGCCCGGAGCCTCTTCTCCCGGAGCCCCGCGGACACGGCGCTGAAGCTCATCGTCCTGCTCGCCCTGGCCAAGGTCGAAGGCCGCTTCTCCCGCGAGCGCATCCGGACCCTCGTGCCGCACCTGGCCGAGGACCGGCTGGAGGCCGTGGTCACCTCGCTCTACGGCGGCGGCTGGCTCGAGCTCCGGGCCTCGGACAACACCTACCGCCTCCGGCCGCTGGCGCTCTACACGCTCTCGGTCCTGCTGGCGGCGGACTTCGAGGGCCAGTCCAACGCCAACCTGCTGATCCGAGCCGTGGAGGCCGTGGCCTTCGGCGACCGCGTCGACCAGGGCACCACGGGGCACCTGCTGGCCGTGCTGCTGGGCGAGCTCGAGACCCAGGCAGAGCAGGCGCGGGAGGTGCTCGGGCGCGGCACGCCGCGTCAGCTGATCCGCTTCTCCCGCCACGAGGTCGGCGAGCAGATCCGCTACGTCACCCAGGTCCTGTCCACCATCGAAGAGCGGA
Source organism: uncultured Rickettsiales bacterium (assembly GCA_964620495.1). Taxonomy (GTDB): domain Bacteria; phylum Myxococcota_A; class UBA796; order UBA9615; family UBA9615; genus CAZEKB01. Next base: position 732 of record CAZUHI010000082.1, read on the forward strand.
TGGACGCCAGCTCGGAGCACTTCTCCCGGCTTGTCCGCATCCACGAGTCCCTGCAACAGATCCTGCGGGCCCACGAGGGGCTGTCCCGGCGCCTGGCGGAGTGGAGCCTGAAGCGGCTGGAGACCTCGGACGCGGGCTACAGCCTGGCCGCCCTCTGCGACGCCGTGCTCGGCGCGTCCGACGACGAGCTCGTCCAGGTGGTCGCCGACGGCACCGTGCGGGCGCCCGCGCCGTCGGTGTGCCTGGTGACCGAGCGGCTCCTCACGCGCCACCGCACCGCCCGCCCGACGATGGCCAAGGAGAAGGCCGCATTCGTCTACGAGCCCCCGCCTCTGCCGGACGTCGGCGAGCTCGCCCTCGAGGACATCGACCCGGTGGCCCGGGTGGCCGCGCTGCTCGCCTCGCTGCTGGAGCAGGGCGCCGACGACACCACGCTGACCCGGGCGGTGCTGTCCTCCGCCGACGACTTCGCCGACGCGGTGTACCAGCTCACGCTGCTGGCCCGGCTGGAGGGCCGCTCGACCGCCGAGGGCGTCGAGCTCGCGCCCGGCGTGGTGGTGCGGCTGTCGGGGCAGACCGTCGCCGCCCGAGACCTGGTCGGGATGGACCGGGAGGAGGCCCTGCAGACCCTGACTCGGCTCGGGGTGCTCGTCGATGTGCCCGGGCGCGGCCTCCACTCGACGCTGCGGGTGCAGCGATGAGCGGTCGCGCGGCTGAGCTGGCCAACGTGCTCCTGCGCCTGGGTGTGCTCGACCGCGACGACCCCGAGCAGGCGGCCCTCCGCGAGGAGCTCTTCGGCGACGACGCGCTCTACGAGGACGTGTCCCGCCGCCTCCGCGCCGTCGGCTACGAGCTGGTGCAGATGCTGGGCCACGTGGGCGTGCGGCTGGAGCGGTCCGCGGCGGTGGAGCCCCTGGTCACCGCGCGGAACAACCTCGGGCTCGACGCCCGGCATGTCCGACTCCTCGTCTACCTCTGGGTGCAGCTGCTCTACCGCCACCTCAAGGCGGCGCTGCGGGAGGAGGACGACGAGCCGCGAGGACGAACCCAGACCCTCCTCGGCCTGGAGGAGCCCGACAACCACGACGACGAGCCCACGCTCCCCCGGGCGGAGCTGATCGCGGAGTTCGGTGAGTTCCTGTCCAAGACGGCCCTCAAGGGAGCGCTGACCACCTTGAAGAAGCAGCGCTTCGTGATCGAGGAGCGCGGGGTGCTCCGGGCCGGGCCGGCGATGTACGTGCTCATCGACCACGAGCGCATGGAGGAGCACGTGGTGGGCCTCGCTCGCCGCGGCGCCCTCGCGCTGCCCGAGGAGCCCTGATGCGCCTCACCCGCGTCGAGCTCTTCAACTGGGACATCCAGGCCAACCAGTCAGTGGTCCTGGAGGACGGCGTCAACCTGCTCACGGGCGAGAACGGCTCGGGCAAGACCAGCATCCTGGACGCCATCAAGGTCGCCCTCGGAGCCACCCGGCTGGGCACCGACCGGAGCTACGAGATCTACCTCCGCCGGCGCAGCGCTCCGTTCGCGATGGTGCGCCTGGTCGCCGAGAACCACCTCGATCCGGAGACACGCCGGCGCCCCTTCGACGCGCTCGGCGGTTTCCATCTGGATCAGGTCACCCTCGCCGTCGTCTTCGAGGCCGGCGACGAGGGCTACGCGCCGCGCTGGTACCTGGTCGACGGGGACGTCTCGCCTCTGGCCACCGGGGTCGACGCACGGCCCTTTGTGCGCAAGCGGGACTACCTGGATCGTCTCGACAAGCTCGGCATGGGCGGCAGCTTCCGGCGGCTGCTGTGCACGCCCCAGGGGGAGATCGCCTCCCTGTGCGGCCTTCGCCCGAGCGAGCTCTTCGACCTGCTCTACGACTTCATCGGCGGTCGTCAGGTGCTCGAGGACTGGCAGGCGCTGCGGACCCAGTTCGACCGGGAGCGGCGCGCCCGGGACGTGCGGGCGGGGGTGCTCCGGGAGCGTGAGTCCGAGCTCGAGCGGCTGCGGGAGCGCCTCAAGCACCACCAGCGTTACCGCAAGCACCGGGACCGGGTCCGGCACTTCGAGCAGGCCCTGCCGTGGGCCCGGGCGCGGGACGCCGAGCGTCGGCTCGCCGAGCTCGAGGCGCGGGCTTCGGAGCTGGTGCAGACCGCCACCGCCGCGGGAGCCGCCTGCGAGGCGGCCGAGGAACAGGTCGCGAGCCTCCAGGACCAGGACGGGGCGCTCGCAAAGCGCCAGCGGGACCTGCGTGAGCGTGAGCGGCTTCGGCTGGCCGACGAACACACGCTCCAGGACGAGCACGTCCGGGTTCAGGCCAGCTGGCTCGAGCTCGATCGCCTGCGGGAGCGGACCGCAGACCTGCCCATCCGTGACCTGGGCGTCTTGGAGGCGGACCAGCGCGAGCTCCTGGAGGAACGGGCGCGACTCCGCCTCGCCGAGACGCAGCTCCAGGCTCGCCTCGGGTCGCTCGCAGGGGAGCTCGAACGGCTCGACGAAGGCCTGCTCACGCCGCCCGATGGCGTCGACGCCTTCCGAGCCGTGCTCCGGCTGGCTGAGGTGCCCCACCAGCTGCTGATGGACCTGTTGGAGCCGACCGTCCAGGACCACCACACCCGTCGCGCCCTCGAGAGCTACCTGGGCGACCTCCGCTTCGCCGTGGCCGTGCCCGACCTGGCGAGCTTTCGCCGCGCGGTGGCGCTGGCCCGGGAGCATCGCTTCCCCTTCCATGTGCTCGCGCCGGACGTGCGCTCGAACCCGCCTCGGGAGGGAGACCACCCCTTCCTGGCGGCGGTGGAGGTGCGAGAGCCGCGCTACCGAGGCCTGGTCCGGCGGGTCTTGCGGCACGTCGCCTGGCTCGAGGGCGAGGTGGAGGAAACGTTCAGGGCCCGCGGCGCCCGGGTGGACCGGCAGGGCTACGTGCTCGACCGCACCGGAGGCCGTCACCAGGGGGTCGACGACTGGTACCTGGGCCGCGAAGCGCTGGTGCGGCGCCGCCACGCCATCGAAGAGGAGGTCGCGTCGCTCCAGCAGGAGCGCGAGGTCCTCCACCAGCAAGACCGGACTGCCGGCAGACGTCAGGACGTCCTGGCTCGTGAGATCCAGGATGAGCGCGACCGCCGGGACTGGCTGTCCCGGGCCGAGGATCACGCCCACCTGCACAGCCGCCTCACAGATCTCGGGGCGCGGATCGACGACCTGAGGCAGCTCGCCGAGGCGCTGCGCCGTGAAGGCGAGTACCTGGCGCAGAGGCGGCGCCACGTGGGCACCGAGCTGGGTGCGGGCAGGACGAAGGCCGACGAGCATCGAGGGGCGCAGCGGGCGGCGCTCGACGAGCTCCAGGGGCTCTCCGTCCAGCGGGCAGCGGCGAGCGAAGCGCTGTCAGACACCCGCGGGGAGCTCCCTCCCGGAGAGGACACCCCGCCAGATGACTTGAGCGAGTTGGCAAGGTCTCCACCCTCCAGGCTCACTGGAGACCTGGACCGGGAGCGCCGGGACCTGGCCGACTTCTCCGAGGTCGACCGGGACGAGAACCTGCCGGGCAACGTGCGCACGCTGGAGCGCCAGGTCGAGGACGTCCGGGGCGAGCTCGCCCGCCTGGACGGACAGCTGGACCAGGCCCGCCTGCAGGCCGAGCGGGCGCACGACCAGTACAAGACCGTCACCCGCCGGATGTTCCGTGGCTACTTCGGGCAGCTCCGGACTAGCGGCGCCCGGCTGGGCCTCGCCCTGGAGGGCCGTCTCCGGCCACGGGACGACGGGCGGTTCGAGGTGGAGCTCCACGTGGGGGTCGGTGACAAGGCGCCCGTGGCCTACAGCTCGCCTGACCTGTCAGGCGGTCAGAAGGCCGCGCTCTCCATCCTGATGGGCATGACGACGCTCCAGCTCCACCACGGCGACGACGCCGCTGGGTTCTTCCTGGTCGACGAGCCCTTCAGCGCGTCGGACACCTACAAGATCCAGGAGCTGGGCAGCTTCCTGGCCCGCACGGGTGCCCAGTACATCGTCAGCATGCCGACCACCTCCGACCTGCAGCGCTGCGGTGCCTGGCTACAGGCGGTGATGACCTGTACGCAGACGCGCGGAGGCATCGACGAGCGGGGAGAGCTCCGCGTCGCCCCGCCGGTGAAGTGCAGCTACGTCGTGCACAATGGCGGCTGAGGGCTGGTCGCAGCAGGGCGTTCCGCGCCCGCTCGAGGGGGCCGAAGTCGGGCTGACGCCGCGGGACCTCGACCTGGTCCGTCGCCTGGCGAAGCGCCTGATCTCCCTGCGGCCGATGCGATGGCGCTCGTTGGCGGGTCTCGCGCCCAAGGGCTCGGACCTGGTGGACGTGGAGCGCGTGGTGCAGGTGCTCCTGGCGCGGGGCTGGGTGACGGTCCGCCATCGTCGGGATCGGCGGGGAGAGCTCCAGCCCGCTCAGCTTCGCTTGCGCGACGACGCCATCGAGCTGGCCTCCGGGCTGCTCGAGGTGGAGTCCCCCGACGCCCGGTCGGCCAAGGTGCGGGCGCTGCTGGAGGCCCTGCAGGAGCGCGCCCACGGTGCTCCGCCCGTGCCGGAGCGTGTGCTGGTCCGGCAGGTCTTCGGCGCCACCAAGGCGGTCCGGGTGCGCAGCTACCGCGCGGAGCTGGAGTCCGCGCTGGGCATCCGCCTCGAGGAGCTGGTGCGCTTCCACGTGGACTCGGTGCTGACGGCCGGGCCGGTGCGCTACCGCTTCGACGGCGTGCCGATGGACCTGCGCGGAAGCGCGCCCTGGATGGCCGTCACCGAGCCCGTCGTGGGTGGCCTGACGGGCCTCGAGCTGGACGGCGTGGACGAGGTGGTCTGCGTGGAGAACCAGACGCCCTTCGAGTCCTTGCTCTACGAGGGGCTCGCCGAGCGGGCGGTCGTGGTGTTCACTTCGGGGTTCCTGGGCACGGTGGAGCGAGGCTGGCTGACGCACCTGGTCCGCGCTGGCGTGCGGCGGGTGCGGCACTGGGGTGACCTGGATCCCTGGGGCCTGGACATCTACCGGGACCTGCGTGCTCATGTGCTGGCGTTGGATCCGTCGGTCGAGGTGGCGGCTTGGCGAATGGAGCCGGAGCTGCTCGAGCGGCCAGAGACGGTGAAGCTGACCAGCGAGGACTGGGTGCGGTTGCATCGGTATCTGGGGGATGAGGGGGTGCCGCTGCGGGAGGTGGGGGTGGAGATGAGGCGGCTGGGGGTGAAGTTGGAGCAGGAGGTGTTGCTCTGACCGGGGGGAAGGGCCTCCCCTCGATCGCGTCGCTGGGCATAGGGCTTTGGCGAAGCGGCTCATCGAAGGCTGGTACAACCCGCGTCGACGGCACTCTGGTATCGACTTCAATGCCGACTACACAGTCATGGGTCGAGGTCAGCCGTAGTACCCGGGGGGGGGCGCCGATCTCCCCAGCTCACCCCCCTGACTCGAGGAGTCTCTCCGCCCCCTCCACATCCAACAAGAACCCGCCCACCACCTCCCGCTGCGCCCACTCCGGCAGCAGGTCCTGGAATTTGCTCAGCCGGTACTGCGGCAGCCCATCCCGGACCTCCCGCCACAGCGCCTCGTCCGCCCAGACCTCCCCGACCCGCAGCCGAGCGATGGCCTCGCTCACCTCGGCCCGACCATCGGCCTGCCGCACCGCGACGCCGAAGTTGTCCGCGACGACCGTCCAGTCCCCGCCGACCGCCAGCAGCGCCGCCTTCAGCGTGCTGTTGATGCGGCCGCCGGCAAAGGTCCACCAGCGCCACTCGCCCTCCCCCTCCGCGAGCACTCCGCGCTCCTGGTTGGCGATGCCCTCGAACTCCTGCCGCACGTCCCCCAGCACCCTCGCCGCGCTCTCGTGCAGATACGGTGGCACCTGATCCGAGGCCAGGACCCGGCGCATCGCCTGGCAGAGCTCCAGAGACAGAAACTGCGGCACCCAGCCCCCCCAGGTCGGCCGCCGCCCGCGGGGGGCGGCCTCGACCCTTACCTCGCGGTCTGAGTGGTCCAGCCTGAGCACGCGCCAGGCCCGGCCTCCCAGCAAGAAGGTGCTCGCTCGCTCGACCAGCCGGTCGACAAAGGACTGGGACAGCGAGCCGATGGGCCGGTCGCCCGCCCCCACGACCTTGTAGGCCGCGGGGCTCTCGAACACCGCATAGAGCGACATGAAGTTCCGGCGCCCGAACCTCTGCTCGGCCACCGGCCCAAGGGCCAGGCGCCCGGAGACATCCACGAGCCCCCCGGTCTCCAGTAAGTGCTGGAGCAGGCGCTCGAATTCCGGCTGCGAGATGCCCGAGAAGTCCGGAACCCGTGAGACGTGCCGCCACGCCTCTGAGGCCTCGATCCCTCCCTCGGCCAGCGCCATCGCCAAGAGCTGGTGCACCACGACCGGCCAGCAGCGGTCCAGCACCGGCACGTCCTCGACCCAGCGCTCCCGCGCCAGCTCGATCAGCGCCGCCGCCTGGAGCACAGCCTCGGAACCGTCACAGAAGAAGGTCGTGTTGGCCACAGTCCCAGGGCGCCGGCCGGTCCTGCCCATGCGCTGCAGGAAGCTGCCCACGGTGTCCGGCGCCTGGTGCTGGAGCACTCGGTCCAGATCTCCCACGTCGATGCCAAGTTCGAGCGTCGAGGTGCAGACGATGCAGGCCTGAGAGCCGGCGTGAAACTGCTCTTCGGCCAGCTGGCGCTCCTCGAGGGACACCGAGCTGTGGTGCACGTGCACCATCACCCCGGCCCTACGGATGGCCTCGGCCACGGACTCCGTGGTGGCCCGGCTCTGGCAGAAGAACAGGCTCTTGCCACCCCGGGCCATGCGTGCGGCATCCCGGGCCAGGAGCTCGGGCTCGTCCCGATGGACGACGAGCAGTTCCCTGCCCGCCGGAGGCGCGGGAGGGTTGACCACGACCCGGGGACGCTCGCTGCTGCCGCTCAGCCAGCCGAGGATGGCCTCGGGGTTGCCCACGGTCGCCGACAGGCCCACGCGCTGGACGTCGTGGCGCGAACGGTCGGCCAGCCGCTCGAGCACGGAGAGGAAGTGGGCGCCCCGGTCGGTGCCAGCCAGGGCGTGGACCTCGTCGACGATGACCGTTCTCAGGTCCCCGAACAAGGTGCGGTCGTTCACCCTGGGCGAAACGAGCATGACCTCCAGGGACTCCGGCGTGGTCATCAACACAGTGGCCGGCTCCCGCAGAAAGCGATTGCGGGCCGAGGTCGGCGTGTCCCCGTGCCAGACGAAGCGCTCCAGCCCCACCATGCGCGTCAGCACCGCGAGCCGGTGGGCCTGGTTGTTCAGCAGGGCCTTGAGCGGCGCGATGTAGAGCACCCCGAGGCCCTCGGGCTCGTCGTGGAGGAGCTGGGACAGGGTCGGGAAGAAGCTCGCCTCGGTCTTGCCGCCGGCCGTGGGCGCCAGCACGACGGCGTTGTGACCGTCCAGGAGCGCCTCGGTGGCCTCCTGCTGGACGGGACGCAGGCTCGTCCACCCCAGGCGGGCGACGATGGCCTCCTGGAGCCGGGGATGCAGGCGGGCGAAGGCGGACACGCGCTACCAGACGTCGAGGGTCGGCACCAGCTCGTCTCCATCGTCCTGGCCATCGACGAGCGGGGGCTGCCCCAGGTGCGCTGCCCGCTCGACAGGGTTCAGATCCTGCTCGTCAGGCGAGAAGTCGTAGCTCTGCATGGGGTCGAACTCGGGCTCCTGGTCCACCAGGTCGAGCACGGTCACGAACTCTCGCAGGAACTGCCGTGGCACCACCTTCAGATCACCGCCGAAGCCCGACGTGACCTGGTCCACGAGCCGGCCGATGAACTCCCGAGTGACCTTGGCGTCCAGGATGTCCCGGTCCTGGGCCGGGAAGAGCTTGTGCAGCTTCCAGGCCACGTCGCGCAGCCGCGTGTCGTCGAAGGGACGCAGGGTGAGCTGGGGCTGCCGCACGCTGGCGTACCCACCGCGCTCGATGAACTTGATGCGGTCGTGCAATGGCGGGAGGCCCTTGACCCCTCGCTGGCTGTCGAAGAAGTCCGGCGTGCCCGTGAAGACCCAGAGCAGTCCAGGGAAGGCGCCGGCCCCGTCCGCGATCTGGCGCAGGCCGTTGAGGGACTTGTGCCGGGTGTCCTTGCGGGAGCGCAGGATCGTCTCCGCTTCGTCCACGACGATGACGAGGCCCGCGTAGCCTGCGGCCTTGATGATCTCGACGACCCCTCTCAGGTACGACAGCGCATCCCGCGAGGTCACGTCGCCCTTCACCCCCGCGCGCTTCCGGGCACTGGCGGCCACGTTGCGGCTCCCGCCGAGCCAGCTCATCAGCGCCCCGGCCTCGGCGAAGTCCCCCTCCTGCTTGGCCGCGAAGACCGCCTGGACCACCCGCACGAAGTCCCCGGGGGCCTTGCCCTGGGTCTTGGCCTGGAGCTCCTCGCTCAGCTTCTCGGCCACCCGCACGTCGAAGTCCGGCCCGTCCTCGTCCGCTCCCGTGGCGATGAGTGCCTCTTCGACGTCACCGATCCAGCGGTCCAGGATGTCGCCCAGGGCCCCACGCGCGCAGGACCGGGTGCCGAGCTCGGCGACCACCTTGGCGTAGAGCTCCTCGAAGCGGTGGAAGCGCGTGTCATTGTCGGAGACGACCACGAAGCTCGTGGCGAAACCGCGCTCCCGGGCTTCGAGCATGAGCAGGCGAGCAGCAAAGGTCTTGCCGCAGCCGTAGCCACCCCGCAGGAACTTGATGCTCCCCTCACCGGCCGCGACCAGGTCGAGCTGACGTCCGAGCTCCTCGCGCTGGCGGTCGATGCCCACTGCGAAGGCGTGCAGCCCCCGCTCGGGCACCAGGCCCTTGCGCAGGTGCTCGAACACGTGGTCCACGTCACGTCGGGTCAGCTCCGTCATGGCTCCTCTCTGCGGTAGCGCTTGGTGCCCTGGGCGGTGATCTCGACCCGGATCTGGATGCCCAGGACCTCGGCGTATTCGTCCACCCGGCGCGCGAAGCGACGGGCGGCCCGGCCCAGCAGGTCCTGGAGCTCGCGCTCGTTGAGGGCCCGCCCCTCCAGCAACAGGCCGAAGACGGGCCGGACCTCTGCGGGCAGGGCGGTCAGGTCCGGCCCGGCCGGACGGGTGGGCGCTGCCGGCTCGCTCTGGAGCCCCAGCAGCGGCCGTACGCCGAAGAGCCCCTCGACGTCCTGGGCGCGGACGTCGGCGGCCCCCGCCCGGTGGACCAGCCGCACCCGGCCTGGGCGGAGGGTTCGGCCGAGCAAGTGGAAGAACACCTCGAAGGGCTCGCCCGGCCGCACCAGGAACCCGTCGCCTCGGCGCTCCCCCCCTCTGCGGACCTGGACCAGGTCGGCCCGCAGCCCCTCCCCGACAGGCTCGAGGTGCAGGAGCACCGACGTGCTGCCCCCGAACCCGAGGGTCGGAGCGTCTCCCTGCTCCAGCACGCCCTCGAGACAGCAGAGGTCTCCCAGACCCTCGCCTGCCCGAGCCCGGATCCGGTACTTGAGGGTGGTGCGGCCCGGAGGGGCTCGGTGCTCCACGATGAGCACCGGGATCACGCGCTCCTGCAGGCTGTTGCCGCCGTGCACGAAGTCCGTGGGGGTTCCGCCGGTGTCGAAGGTGCGGATGTCTCGGGGCAGGTGGAGCCAGATCCCTTCGGCCCCGGCATAGCCCAGGCTGGAGAGCGCGACCTGCTGGAGCCCCGGCTCGGCCAGCCGGTCGCGTCGGAGCACGTGGCGCCGGCTCGGGTCGATCGAACGACCGAAGGCCTGGGGCTGGACGCGATCGTCCAGCAGCAGGAAACCGTGGTCGGCCGTGAACACGAAGCGGCGCACGCCCACGTCACGGAGCTTCCGCCAGGCGGCCTGGAGGTTGGCCAGGGCCCGCTCGTAGACCTGAAGCCCGTGACCGGTCTCTCCGGCCTTGTCGATCTCCAGCGACGTGACCAGCAGCATCGACGCACCTCGGAGGGTCTGGGCCAGGCTCTGGGGCTCCCGATCCAGCAGCTCCTGGAGGGAGATGCGCGGGCAGGTGCGTCCCCCCACCCGCTCGGCCATCGCCCGCCGCCGGTCGTCTGGCGAACGCACGGTGAAGTCCCCGGCGCGGAAGCCCTCCAGGTGACGCTTGCCCACCACGGGCTCCAGGACACCGTCTCGTGAGACCGGGGCGAGCGCGTTCATGCCCACCGACGTCTCGGTCGGCAGCTCGGCCAGCCGGGCCTCGAGCCGCACCGTGGTGGCCCGCTCGCCCTCGAAGGCCCGGTGCAGGTCCGCGCCCAGCTCGAACCGCAACGCGTCGACCAGGAAGAAGGCAACGGGGTGGTCGGGTTCGGCCCAGGGCCGGACCCGGTCGTCGAAGAGCGTGCGCTGCTGCAGCTCGGGCGGCGGCAAGAAGCCCTCGGCCTGGCAGAGCGCGGCGAAGTCCTCGGCCCAGGTGCGCGCCCACTCTCGCCAAGCATCCCGCCCCGCGGCCAGACAGGCCCGCAGCTCGGCGCTCCGGGGGAGCCGCGCCAGGTCGTGGCGCAGGGTCAAGACCTCCTGCTCGAGCTTCCGGTGGGCCTGGTCGACCTGCCAGCCCGCCCCGTCTCCGGCGTAGCGGGCCACCGCGTCGGCCAGGTTCCGGGCGGTCCCGAGCCCGGGACCCGCCGCCTCCAGGGTCTGTCCCAGGCTCGCCAGACGGCCCACGAGTCGCCACGCCCCGGTGCGATCCGGCTCCACCGTGAGCCAGAACCCGCCCTGGAGCCGGTCGCGGGCCCAGGCCAGTGCCTGGTCCCAGCGCTCCTCGTCCAAGGCCTGCAGTGCACCCTCGAGCATACGGTCGGCCTCCAGCCGGAAGCTGTCCCTGGCGCCCAGCTGATCCGGTCGACCGGCCTGGATCTCCTCCGCCACCACGTCCTCGACCGCCAACGCGACCCCACGCAGCAGATCCGCGTGGCGTTTCCGGAGCTCGGCGCAGAGCGCGACGCACTCCTGGACCACCGAGCCGGGTAGCTCAGCGACGGGTCCCAGCAGCAAGGTGGTCGTGGGACGCGTCAGGTCGTGCACGAGCTCCACCGCCAGACACCAGCCGACGACGACCTCTCGCACCCGGTGTGGTCCGGGTCTGTCCCCCAACTCCAGGGCCTGGCGCCACTCCGGGGTCAGGCCGACGCGGCGTGCGAGGTGGTCCCAGAACGTTGCCAGCTCGTCGTGCAGGGCCTGGACCAGGCGCCCGTCCGGGTGTCCCAGCTCGGTGACCACACCCGCCAGGCCCAGCCCCCCGAGGAAGTCCGACAGGTCCCCCGAAGCGGACTGGACCTCTCGGTGCAGCCAGCGGTCCGCATCCTCGAGGGTCGACAGCCCCTCGGCCAGCGCCTCCTGGAGGGCGCTCGGGGCCACGCGCCCCGCTGCGGCCTCTGCGACCAGCGTCTCCAGCCGGATCCGGTACCGACGGCCGGCCAGGTACAGCTCCAGCAGGGGGCTGCCCTTGACGTCGTCTTCCGTGAAGCCCGGCAGGTGAAGCAGCAGCGGTGGCGGGTTCGTGCCACCCGTGTGGGGAGCTGCCTGGCGCAGGACGTCCAGGTGACTGCCGCGCCAAGCCAGGACGTGGAACGGCAGGCCGTCCGTGACCTGACGCTCCTGGAGCCGGTCCACGAAGGCCGTGAACTCCGCATGGCGGTCGAGCCAGACCACGATGCCGTGGCGGTGGGCCTCGGCGTGGAGCGTCTCGGTCAGTGCGTCGGAGACGGGGTGAGGCGTCACGTCCTGCTCACGGTGTGCGTCGGTACCCTACTCCTTGGAGACTCCGAATGCCCGACCACTGGATCCTTCAGGCCACCCCGGATCGCTACAACATCGACGGCCAGCTCAGCCTCGCGCCGGACCGCACGTTCTGGACCCTCCGGCAACACGCCACCGACGTGCAGCCCGGCGACGTGGCCTGGCTGTGGCGGGCTTCGGGGCGGCGCGGGCGCACCGCCGGGCTGCTGGCCCAGGGCGTGGTGCAGCAGCCTGCCGACGATGTCTCGGTGATCGACGACTTCAGCCTCGACGCCCACGATGCGCATCCAGGCCCGGTCATCGCCATCATCTTGGAGGGGGTCCTGCCCCCTGGGGAGACCCTGAGCCGAGAGGCCCTGCGCCAGGTCCCGGGTCTGCAGGATCTGGCTGTCATCGTGCGGCCCCAGGGCACCGTGTTCCCGGTCACCGCGCCACAGGCGGCGTGCCTGGAGGCCCAATTCGCCCAGTGCCTGGCCGCACAGACCGATCCGCCCGCCGCGGACCCCAGCCTCCAGCTGGACTGGACCTCGCTGCGGACGTGGGCGACCCGGTGCTTCCGCTCCCCAGACTTCTGGCGACACCTGGACAAGGAGCTTGCCCGCCGGCGCGAAGCGCTCCCCGAGATGTCAGACCTGGTGGGCCGCTTCCTGGACGGCACTCTCGACGTGGAGGCCTTTCGGGAGGAGTTCGACCGGCGCACGCGCAGCGGGGCCTGGGCGGCGTTCGGCTTCGGCGGCATGTCCGGCGGCATGGCGCTGAACAAGATGGTCAAGCACCTGCCGGACCTCGGCGCCCTGGAGCATGCCCTGCGGGCCGCGTCTCGAGCCCCGGGCGACCCGGCGGGCGCGGTCGCCCAGATCGACGCCTTGGAGGCCCTGCTGGAGCAGGCGATCGGCGCGGGCCAGGTCACGCGATTCCAGCTCCAGCCCGAGCGTCTGCCCTTCCTGCTGAGTGCGATCTGGCACGTCCAGGAGCCGGACCGCTGGCCCGTGCGCTTCGACACGGTGCGCCAGGCGCTGAAGCGCTGCGGCCTTGTCCTGGAAGGCACGATGTCCGCCCGCTACGTCCACCTCCGGGCCGGAGAGCGGGCGGCCCGGGCCGAGCTGGGGCTCCCAGCCGAAGTGCTCGACCTGATCTGTGCGTTCACCGGTCCGCTGGGCGACGAGCCACAGCCACCGGAGCCGGCCAGAGAACCCCGGACCTGGGCCATCGGCGTCGGACACGCGGATCACGACGAGTTCTGGACCTGGTTCCAGCAGGGCAGCGTCATCGCCATGGGCGGCGGCATCGGCGACCTGTCGGACTACCCGGACCGCGACGCCATGCACGCGGCGCTGAAGCCCCTGGCCCACACGTCGGACAATCCCTCGCGAGACGCCCTGGCCTGCTGGCAGTTCCGGGACGAGGTCCGGCCCGGTGACCGCGTCATCGCCCGCCACGGGCGCTCTCTCGTCCTGGGCGTCGGCCAGATCGACGGCCGCTACCGCCACGAGCCGGAGTCGCCCTACGAGAACGTGCGCGACGTGACCTGGCGCTGGACCGGGCGGCTGGAGCTGCCCGGCAAGCCGCTGGCCATCCAGACCCTGGTGGACGTCACCGGTCGCACGGACCTGTTGGCCGGCATCGAAGCGGAGCTGGCAGCCACCGAAGGCGGGGCGGCCCCGCCCGTCGCCTCCTACACCCTCGAACAGGCCTTGAAGGACCTCTTCCTGGATCGGAGCGAGGTGGAAGCGCACCTGGCCCGCCTGCGCAGGCGACACAACCTGGTCCTCCAGGGTCCTCCCGGCACGGGCAAGACCTTTGTGGCGGCGCGGCTGGCGCGGCTCATGACCGGCGAGGCCTCGGACACCCGGGTGTGCAGGGTCCAGTTCCACCAGTCCTACACCTACGAGCACTTCGTGCAGGGCTTCCAGGCCACACCCGCTGGGGGCTTCCGCCTGGTGGACGGCCCCTTCAAGCGCTTGTGCGACACCGCCCGCGAAGACGCCGAGCGGGACTACGTGGTCCTGATCGACGAGATCAACCGAGGCAACCTGGGGCGCATCTTCGGGGAGCTGCTGCTCCTCATCGAGGGGGACAAGCGCTCGCCGGACTGGGCGGTCGAGCTAGCCTACAGCCAGGAGCGCTTCTGGGTCCCGCCGAACGTCTACCTGGTCGGCACGATGAACACCGCCGACCGCTCGCTGGCCCTGGTCGACTACGCGCTGCGGCGGCGCTTCGCCTTCACCTGGATCGCCCCCGCGTGGTCCAGGACCCAGCTTCGGGCCCACCTGGAGGCCCAGGTCGGCGTGCCCGCCTTCGTGGCCCGCATGGTCACGGCCATGGCCCAGCTCAACCAGCTCATCGGCGGCGACGACGACCTGGGCGTCGGCTTCAAGATCGGGCACAGCTGGTTCTGTCAGGGACCGCGGGACGGGCTGTCGCCCTCGGCCTGGTGGGCGGACATCGTGGAGACCGAGCTGGAGCCCCTGCTCGCCGAGTACTGGTTCGACCGCCCGGACACCCTCGACGCGGCCCTGGCTCTGCTTCGCTGGGACGGCGAGTGAAGGTCTCCCCCCGCAACCTCTACGCTCTGCTGTGCTACGCCCTGGACGTGCTGGATCGCCAGGACTCGGTGCAGGTGGGAGTGGCCCAGGCCAGTGCGCCTGCGGACCTGATGGTCCAGGTGCTGGTGCGGGAGGTGGACCGGCTGCTCAAGCGGGGACTGGCCCGCGAGTATGTCGAAAAGGTGGAGAGGCTCCGGCGCCCCCGAGGACGGATCGGGGTGAGCGAGACCGTGTCCCAGGGCCTGCTCGCTCAGCGCCGGCAGCACTGCACCTTCGAGGAGCTCACGCCCGCGACCCAGGTGAACGGGCTGCTCAAGGGCAGCCTGGAGCGGGCCTTGCGGCTCGAGGGACTCCAGGAGGCCTCCCGCCGGGGCCTGCGCAGGACCTTGCGCCGCCTCCCTCCCTTGCCGGCGGTCCACCCCACGGAGCAGGCCTTCCGGGCCGTTCGGCTGGGGCGACACACCGCGAGCTACCGCCTGGCCCTCGGCGTCGCCCGGCTGCTGGCGTCCTGCTGCCTCCCTCAGCGGGGTGGCGAGGGTCTGGTCTTCGACGACTTCACCCAGGACGAGCACCGGATGGGGCATCTCTTCCAGACCTTCGTGCGCCGCTTCCTAGCGCGGGAGCAGCGGGACTGGGCCGTGTCTGCCCCGACCCTGGCCTTCCTCGCCCAGGGGAGCGCAGCCGACCGCGCCTGGCTTCCCCGCCTGGAGACCGACATCACGCTCACCGGCCGTCGTCCGGAGCTGGGCGCCTGGATCCTGGAGCTGAAGTGCGTGAAGCACACGGTCCAGGGCCGGCACGGCAAACAACGGTTGCGCAGCGAGCACCTGTACCAGCTGCTGAGCTACCTGGAGACCCGCGCCCGCACGGTCGGCCGCGCACGAGGTGGCGTGCTGCTCTACGCCGAGAGCACCACCGGGCCCATGCGGCACGACCTGGTCGTCAACGGGCACCGGTTGCTGGTGCGGACGGTTCCGCTCCAGGCGAGCTGGGGCGAGGTGCGGGGGGGGCTGCTCGGGCTTGGGGGAGAGCTCGCCGGAGTCACGAGCGGCGCCGAGAGCTTCGCCAGTCTGTGTTGAGCCTCACCACCGGTACCGCCCGCCGCGGGCCTCGAATTTCGCGGGCTCGAAGCCCACTTGCGCCAGAGCTGTTGCGACCCCTACCTCCAGGATCGGTGGGCTGTAGACATGGCGACCTGTTGCGTTGCCGAAGAACCGGCCCAGGGGATCGACCATCACGTAGGAGCCCCGCATGGCGTCGTTGTCTTCGACGACCGGTGCCAGAGCGGCGTGGCGGTGGACGAACGCCTGGAACTCCGTCGGGCTGATCGCCAACCCCCCGAGGCGGCCGTCGTTCTGCCCCTTGATGGGCAGGACCTGAAAGACCTTCCAGCGCTCCGGGCGCACCCGTTCCACGAGGTGCGCCATGTCCTCGTTCCAGGTGAGAGCCGTGACCACGGTGTTGAGCTTGAGACGAATGCCCAGGCTGCGGCATCGGTCGGCGAGCGCTACGGCCCGGGCCACGTGGTCGCCCTGGCCCCTGCCCAGCTCGGCCTGGACCCCCTCGTCGGCCGAGTCGATGGACAACCCGACCCAGTCCAGGGCCTGTGCATGGCCGTCCAGCAGCTCGGCGAGCCGATGACCGTTGGTGACCACACCCGTGACGAAGCCGAGCCCACGGGCTCGGCTGAGCAGCTCGCCCAGGTGACGGTGCAGTGTGGGTTCACCGCCGACGAAGGTGAGCTTCTCGCCACCGGCTTGTCGGAGCCGACCGATCAGCGCGAGGGCCTGGGAGAGCGGAAGCTGACCCGGTACGTCGCGAAAGGTCGCGAAGCAGAACCGGCAGCGGGTGTTGCAGGCCCGGGTCAGGTGGTAGTTGATCGCGACGGGTCTCATGCCCCCAATGGAGTCACGCCGTGCTCGAGGCACCAGGACACGAAACCGGACATGCCGGCCACCTGGCCGATGCCTTCACCTGGCGGGAGTACGTGCACGGGCTGCGCACCGAGCATGGGGGTTGGAAGGCCCTGGCCACCGCCCTCCAGGACCGGGCCGAAGACGAGGTGGCCGAGGACCCGGACAGCGTGGTCAAGGGCCTGAAGCGTCTCGCCAGGAACCGGCAGCGACCCGGCGGCAAGTATGGCGACCTGTTGCTTCGACTGTTCGGCCTGTCGTCCAGCATCGAGCAGTGGGGGCGCTTGCTGGGCCAGTACCACAGCCGCTTCGCCGACCTGCCCGTCGGCCTGCGCCGGGAGCAGCTCCTGCGCTGGGACCGGCCGCCGGTGAGCGAGACCCCTTCCGCCATGTGGGTCCACATCGGGCTGGCGTCACTCGCCCACCGGGACCGGGACCTGGTCGAGGTACGTCGGCGAGTGGCGCTGGCCAGTGGGGTGCCCCGGCCGGAGCCCGGGGCCAAGCTCGAGCTGGCCCTGCTCCAGGCCAGGCTGGCGTCCGACGACGGGGACCTCGAGACGGAGGACCAGGCGCTGCGGAGGGTGCACTCGCTCCTGACGGACGAGGGACCGGACGCCCTGTGCTACCAGGCCCGGTATCGAGACCAGCTGGCGTACCGGGCGAGCCGGGACTGGCGCACGCGACCGGCCGCCCTGCGAGAGGCACTCGCGCACTACGAGGCCATTCCCGCCGGCGATGTCCCCCCCTTTGTGGCCTTCCGCCGCGCTGTGGGGCGGGCCTGGTGCCTCTGGCGGCTGGGAGAGGTCGCCCAGGCCGCGGAGCTCGCCGCCCTCGCCGCACAGCACGCCGGCGACGGCGCCTTCATCCGCCTGCGGGTGATGGCCCTGAGCCTCCAGGCGAACATCGCCGGAGACACCCCCCACGGCCGGGCGCTCCACGTCCGAGCTGTGCGGCTCTCCGCGGGGCTCGACGACGCGGACCTGGCGGCCCGTGTGGCCTCTCACCCACCGGGCAGCGCCACGCCGAGCACGCCGTAGGGCTGTCGGAGAACCGCTGGCGCATCGGGCAGGTCCAAGCCACCCGGGGCGAACAGCCAGTGGTTCTCGTCGGCCCACTTCCCCGTGACCACGTCCAGGATCACCCGCACCAGGAAATTGGCCGCAGCGTGGATGTCCAGTGCCGAGCCCGGCAGCACAGTGTCGGCACAGCTCTCCGGCCCCGCAGCGGTGGGATCACGCGGCAGCCGCGGTCGCTCGTCCAGGTGGGCCACCTGGGAAATCGTCGGATCGAGCTCCGGCAGACAGCGCATCGCCCGCAGCACCCGGCCCTGGTGTTCCAGCCAGCCGTGCACACAGTGCACCCCCAGCTCGTGGGCCAGCTCCCCCAGGAAGTGCTCGCTCGCCTCGTCCCCTGTGGCGCCGACCAGGACCACCTGCCGGTCATCCCCGGACAGCCCCAGGGTCGGAGCGAGCTCGTCGATCCAAGCCTGGTGCGCGTCCACCTGGGCTGCGGGCTGGACCTGGTGGATCAGGTCGGTGATCACCTTTACCTTGGCCCGGCCGGCGTGCACGAGCCCGGCGCGGTGGCGGGCCTCGTTGCCCGGCAGCAGCACGTCGCCGTCGACCAGGACGAAGTGGCTGACGCCCTCCTGGGCGAGCAGGTGGGCCAGCTCCGAGCCCAGGGAGCCCAGGCCGGCCAGCACCACCTGGGTCTGGGAGATCGCATCGTGCATGGTGTCGCTCCGTCCGGCTCGTCGGCGCAGGTCCAGGGCCTCGCGCTCCAGGGGAATGCCCAGGCCCGTGTCTTTGGGCAGGCCATGCAAGGCCAGCATCTGGATCAATGGCACGGAGTGCGGAGCCTGGGCGGGCGCGGCCAGGCGCCGGTATAGCCACCTTTGGGAGGCGCCCTGCTCCAGGTCCAGCGGGTTGGTCATCAGCGTGACGCGCTCCGCGCCCTCCTCGAGGGCCTCCCGCCAGAGCTGCTGCTGGAGCCGCTCGTAGCGGCGCCGCAGCGATGGGCGGTCGAAGGTCAGCGGTGCGGAGCGCCACTCCGTGGGAAGGCGGGCCCAGAACCCCTGCAACACGTCGAAACCGCCCCGGATCAGTCGGGTGCCGGCGTCCCACTCGCGGATCTCGCCCTCCAGTGTCTCCCACCTCACCGCCGCGCCCAGGCCAGGCCCCTGGGGCACGGCCACCGCCACCCGTCCGAAGCCCGGGGGCAGCTCGGCCCACTCCGGCGGCAAGGCGATCACGCGGGTCTCGGGCGCCACGTCTCGGTAGCGATAGCCGGGCCGCCGCACGGCCAGCACCTGCCAGATCTCGGGCTCGATGGCCCAGTCCTCGGCCACGAAGCGCTCCAGCCACTCGTCTGCCCGCTTCAGCCAGTACAGGGTGTCGAGGGGGCCCTCCCAGCCGGCCACCGGATCGAGGGGCGGCAGCAGGCACAGGGAGCCGTCCCTGAGCTGGTGCACGGCGCTGTACGCGCCCTCGAAGGCAATGCGGGGCGGGAACAACGGTGTGCCGGGACCCCAGAGGATGCGAGCCCCGACCGGGTCCCCGGTCCGGGGATGCGGACGGTGGCCCGTCCAGAGCGCCCGGTGGGTCTCCGGATCGTGAACCAGCTCGCCGTCCTGTCCCCAGTGGTGCTCCAGCTGGGTCAGCTGGTGGCGCCACCAGCCGGGACGGCGCACCCACCAGGGGGCCAGGCGCCTAGCCGAGGGTGCGGCCACCGATGTTCCCGGCTGGAGGTGCGAGAGCCGCAGCGTCCCGCGGGAACACCGCGGACCAGGTGTCGGCATCGACGGCGCGAAGACACCGCTCGGCCCGGCCGGCGATGTCCTTGCGGCCGCGGGCGGACAGCCCGGCGATCAGATCGTTGGAGGGGTTCGCCGGGTCGGGCAGGGGCCGGCGGTCCAGCCAACCCAGCGCCAGGTGCTCCAGGAAGTCCCGAAACGCGTGGTCCAGGGAACCGGACAGCCCCAGCTCCACACACAGCACTTCGATGGCGAAGGAGCTCAGGCCGTGGAAGTCGTGGCGGTGGCAGTCCCTCAGGTGCTTGGCCAGCCGGATCACCGGGTGGGTCACCGTGCCGTGGGCACGCCCGATGAGCCACTGCACGTGCTGAATCCCGTCGTTGGCGTGGCGCAGCTTGGGCGGGGTCGACGGTCCCGGCGGCGTGCGCCCGGCTCGGACGGTCGGCAACAGGTCAATGGAGACGCCGCTGCCGAAGACCAGGTTGAGCGCCTTGGTCCGGACCTGGGGACGCCGCCGAATTCCGGGCAGGTCGTCCAGGTCCCTCGCGAGCTCGCCGAGGGTCGCATCGGTCGGGGCCTGGGCCAGGACGGCCACGATGTCGGCCTCCTGGCGTCCCCGGAGCATGGTGGACTTGGCCCAGGAGCCCGCGGGCCGCACCTCGGCCAGGGGCAGGCTGCGGCGGGTGGCCTGGACGACCCGGTCGACCGAGGCCTGCAGCTCGGCGCGTTCCTCGCGCGTGGGGACCAGCTGCTCGTGCAGGGCGGTCAGGTAGGAATGTTCGGGCATCCGGGGCCTCCAAGGGGGTCTCCGACGACTGTAGACACCCCTGGCAGGTCCGGGGAGGACGTGAAACCGGACAAAGCGAAGTCACCCTCGGCTTGCTCTCGGGGGGATCAGCCACCGAGCGGCAGCCCCCCTGGTGCCTTGGCCCGGTGGGCTCGGGCGATGGCGTCGGCCGGCTCGGGGTGGGTGCGCCAGAAGCAGCCGTGGGCGACGCCCAGCTGGGGTCCTGCTGGCACTTGTCGTCGACGCGCTCCGGCCAGTGCTTTGCGGCGAGGTGGAACCAGACGTAGTCCTTCTTGCCCTTGGCGCTGGCGAATTCGGTCGCTTCTTCCGCTGGGGCTGCAGCAGCGGCCACGGGGCGGCGCTGTTGATCATGACCCCGTCGTCCTGACCCAAGTCCGCTGGCGCGACCCCCTGCTGGTCGGAGACAGGTACAGCCCTGTAGTGTCCGGGTGTCCTTGCGGGGCGGCCCGGCGTTTCCCGGCCGCGTTGGACGTGGCTCTGGACCTCGGATACC
The DNA here is from genome assembly GCA_964620495.1 of uncultured Rickettsiales bacterium. Taxonomy (GTDB): domain Bacteria; phylum Myxococcota_A; class UBA796; order UBA9615; family UBA9615; genus CAZEKB01. Next base: position 20,945 of record CAZUHI010000082.1, read on the forward strand.
CTCGAAGCCAAGGGCAAGGAGCGACTCCTGGAGCCATCTTCGCGAGCTCAGCAGGTTGGCAGCCGCATTCGCAAGTGGCGAGAACGACTGGGGTTCTCGGTGGAAAGGTCGGCCGAACTGGCGTCCATCACTCCGGCACGCTGGTCCGCCGTCGAGCGCGCTGAGCGGCCTCCCAGCGCCGCGCTCTTGCGCGCCATGGCCACCTCGCTCGGCACAGACGTCAGCTCACTCTTGCGGGAGGGAGTGGCTGTGGGCGATCCCGTGCGGGGGGCCGTGCGCTTCCGCGCCAATGAGGGCCTCGAGGGCGTGCCCGCCGATGACCGGCGCCTGCTCGCCCTGGCGGCGCGCGTCTCAGCGACGGCCGGTCACGTGGCCCGGGAGCTCGAGCTGGCGTTCCCCCTGCCAGCGCCGGCGGCGACCGCCGTGACCGAACCCGCCTGGAGGCAGGGCTACGCCCTGGCGGAGAAGGTCCGGGTCAATCTCGGCCTGGTCGGCCCGGTCCACGATCTGCTCGGGCACTTCGAGGGCTGGGGGGTGCAGGTCGCCTTCGTGCCCTTCTCCCTCTCGGACATTCACGCGGCCGCCGTCGCTCAGCCGGGTGGGCTGCCCACCATCCTCGTCAACACCCGCAGTGGCATTCGCTCCCAGAGGGCCCATCGCGCCCTGCTCGCTCATGAGCTCTGCCACCTGCTGCACGACGCCTCACCGCTCCGAACCGTCACGGCGATCACCCGAAAGTCCTGGCACCACCAAGCGGTCGAGCAACGCGCAAACGGCTTCGCCCCCAACTTCCTGGCGCCGGCCTCCGAGCTACAGAACTTCCAGGGCGACGACTTCGAATTCGCCCAGCACCTCATGGACCGGTGGGGCTTCAGCAAGCAGGGAGCTGCCTGGCACGCAAAGAACATCCGCCGGTTCCCCCATGAGCGTGTTGCGGAGATCGAGGACGCCACGCGCGTCCGAGGCGGCACGCCCCCTGTCTTCCGGGTGCCTCGTCCCTCGGCCGAGCGCCCCTTCCCGAACCTGCATCCCCTCACCACGGGACTCGTCGAGAGAGTCGTGATGAGAGCCTGGCGGGAGGGCCTCATTGGACGGCAGCGGGCGGTCGAGATCCTCTCGCTTGCATGAACCGATGGCTGCTCGGCACCGGCGTCGTCTCCATCCTCGCCAAGGCGAGCGGGGGAGCGCTCCGCTGCGGGCGAGGCGTCGTGCACGTGTCCGAGGCCGTCGAGCTCGAGTCGCGCCGAGGCGACCCGAATTCGCCCCAGAACCGGCTGCTCGACCTGACCGACAACCGGGGTGACCGGTGTTCGAGGTGCTCCCGGTCCTGCTCGACACACCCGAATTCGACCTGCTCAGCGAGCTGCGCCCATGCGAGGAGACCGCCTCGGTCGACCTCGGGGAGCACGAGTCGATCGCGCTGTGCGCGACGAGCCATCCCAAGCTCATCTTCGTGTCGCTCGACGAGGGCGCCCTCCGCCTCGCCCTCTCAGAGCTGGGGCGGGGCCGAGTGGCGTACCCCTACGAGCTGTGCGAAGAGCTCGAGAACATCGGGGCGCTCGAGGAGGACGAGTTCGAGAGGGCCTTGGAGGGCTTCGAGCGGCACACCGACGGGACGGTGCCGGTCCCCGCGCGGCTGAAGTCGTAGGCGCGGCCTCGGTGCGCCGCAGAGCCAGCCCTCTGTGAACAGGTCCAGGACCCGCCGCATCCGGTCGCGATCCCCGGCCGTCAGGTCGAGCCAGGTGAAGGTCGGCTCCACAGGTTCGCGGCTCAGGCCCGGCCGAGGGGCAGCGAGCCCCCGCCGTGGGCGGCGTGGGCCTGGGCGACGGCGCGGGCCAGGCTCGGGTGGGCGGCCAGGAAGACCGCGCGGCCGCCGCCGGGCTCGGGGAAGGACACCGGGGCCTTGGTGGACTTCTTCTCGGTCAGCGCGACCTCGAGGGCGGCCAGGGCCTCGCCGTGCTTGGCCCAGACCCCGGCGACGGGCAGGTGCACGGCCAGGTCCAGGTCCTTGCGGTTCCGCCGTGCGACCTCCTTGTCCAGGGCAGCCAGGGCGCCGTCCGGGTGCTGGGCCAGCAACGCCTGCCGGCCGGCGTCGCTGTCGGCCTCGTCGATGGTGAAGCCCGGCTCCAGCTCCAGGCCCAGGCGCAGCTCCCAGGCCCAGGCGCGGGCCGGGTGGTAGCGCCAGAAGCAGCCGTGGGCGACGCCCAGGCTGGGGTCTCGCTGGCACTTGTCGTCCACGCGGTCCGGCCAGTACTTCGCGGCCAGGTGGGACCAGTCGTAGTCCTTCTTGCCCTTGGCGCTGGCGAGCTCGGTCCACCACTGCTTGGGCTTCTTCCACTGGGGCTGCAGCAGCGGCCACAGGGCGGCGCTGTTGATCATGACGCCGTCGTCCAGGTCGGGGTCGTAGCGGGCGTCGGCGTCCCGGGGCGGGCACTTCCTGGGGTCGGTGGGCGGCGGGCCGCGCTCGGCGCACTGGCGCACGCTCTCGATGAAGTCGCTGAGTTCCGGGTGGAGTGGCACGAGCTTGTCCAGGGTGCGCTCGGCGGCCCGGTCGCCGGTGTCCTGGGCGGTTCGGAGATCGGAGAGCCGGGCCTCCATCGCGACGCGGTCGGGCTCCAGGTGGCGGGCGATGAGGGTGCGCAGGGTGTCGCCGTCCAGGCGGTGGATGGTGACCCAGGCGACGAAGCGCTTCTTCGCGCTGGTGAGCGGCCAGTGGATGGGTTTGTTCTCGTACATCGGGCGGTGCACGGCGTCGAAGAACTTGGTGCGCAGGGTGGTGTGCAGGTCGCCGGTGAAGCGCTCGGCCCAGGTGTCGCGGAGGAGCTGGCAGGCCGGGTGGCTCAGGCCGTCGTGGTCGGGGTCGAAGCTGGAGAGGTAGAGGAGGCCGGCAGGGAGGGCGTGGGAGAGGTCCGCGGTGGTGGGGTCGAGGATGCCTTCGCCGTTCGGGCCGAAGCGGCCGAGGGCGACGCCGAGGGCGTAGGAGAGGTGGTCGGTGTCGGGCTCGGGGTCGAGTTCTTCGACGTACTCGGGGAGGGGGGCGCCTTGGGGGCGGTCGACGGCGAGCTGGGCCCAGTCCTGGGCGTGGCGCCAGGGGGAGGGGCCGGGGTGGGTGAACTCGACGGAGGGTTCGCGGTGGGATTCGTGGAGTGTGAAGGCTCTGCGAATGACGACAACCACTGCCTCTGGATTCTTGATTGCAAGCAGGGGGAGCCGATTGACGTCATCGGCGCCGAAGTCTAGGCCGGGATTGAGATCTTTCACGGTCTGGGCCGCTACGGAGGAATTCAGCAGGCACAGGAGGCCCGCTTGTTTGTCTTGTCGGGGGAACACGGACGCCCCCTTTACGTCAAAAATTGAGCGATACCGGTGTTCTCTGGCGAGAAAATCGGCACCCATCGTGGTGAAGGCGATGCCTGGCTGGAAGTAGTACGCTGTGTTTGTGACTTTTCGAGAGACCGTTCCGTCCTTGCCCTCTACATATGTCTTGATCTCTAGCCCAGATTTCGACCACAGAATGACGTCACGCAGCCCGAGGATGTTGTAGTGCTCGCCGAAGTGGCGGAG
>CAZUHI010000083.1:0-24379 GCA_964620495.1 uncultured Rickettsiales bacterium
GGAGCTGACGCTGCTGATGGCCGGTGAACGAGACGATCCGCTGGACGTCGTTCGCCTCGTCCACGGGCTCCGCCGGGGGTTCGGCCACTTCGGCGGCTGGGCGAAGCTGCCGGCCCCGCTATTTTTCGGCCGGGTGGTCCGGGACTACGTGGCGCGGTTCGACATCGAGGAGGCGGATGCTGTCGACGACGGCGCCTGATCGCACGGTGGGGGCTATGCCCATCGGTAGCCCTTCTCGCCGCTCCCGCCGCCTGTCCAGCTCCGAGCAGGGCCTTCCTGCCGGACGACGAAGACCACGCGATCGTGGCCCTGGTAGGCGACCGTGAACCAGCGGACAACTCGCCCCTGCCGGTAGGAAGCCTGGTGCTTCGCCTCGTGCAGGGCGATGTACTCGGTGGTCTCGGCGTGTCTCTTGGCGACTTTCCAGAAGCCGCTCTCGAAGGTGCTGTCGCCGTGGTCGGTGACGTTGGCGTCGTCACGACAGACGAAGTGCATTCCGGTGACGGTGGGCATGGTCGACCTCCGACTGGATCATGTTAGTTGAAATTGCCTCACCTTAGTTGACGCCGGCGGTTCCACCCGCCACTTCCACCTTAGTTCAACAAACTCACCTGACAGGAGGGCGGCCGTGAGACGGTACTCGTCGACAGCTGCGGAAGTGAGGGAATCCGGGCGTTGCTGGGTGGAGTCCATCCGGACTCATCCGCGTCTCGCCCGTCGCCTGGTCCGTCGTACTTCCTACTGGGTCGAAGACCCCGAACTCGGTGACTTCTACCCGTCCAAGTGGGTGGGCTTCGCCCAGATGACGCCTAGTCGCTACGAGGCGGCGCACGACGGCGCGGAGGAAGGCGTCTGGTTCAACGGAACTGCCGCTCGGCAAGCGGTGGAAGCATCGGTCGAGGCCCGATTTGGTGAGAGGGGCGAGAGCGTGGCCACGGCGCGCCGTCTCCGGAGATGGGCCACCTCTCGGCTGTCCAACGTCCTGGACGGCATCGATCCTGGCAAGTGGCGATTCGTCGCCATGGATGACGGGGCGTCCACACCGCTGCGACCACAAGACGAGGATGGGGAGGGCTTCTGGTCGACCTACCAGGAGTCCTGGGACTACTACGAGGAAACGTGGGAGACGTACAACACCGTGCTGTACGACATGTGCGCTGTGCGTCCGACTCATGACTCGCTGAAGGACGTGGTGGCCAAGGTCGGCATCGTCGCGCGCGCCTACGCAGCGGGACTGGAGCGCCATGGCGATCCTGATGGCCCCGGCGCTATCGTTGGCGTATCTCGGGCGCTGCACCGATCGGCCGGGGAGGTCGATGGGCTCCTGAGTGAACTAAGGGGAGTTGCCGGTGACGATGACGCCCTTGACCTTGCGGGACTGACCGAGATGGTGCGTATTCATGGTGCGGTGCAGCGGTTGACCGCCGACGCCACTCGCAGCGCAGTGAGGTCGTGGGTGTCGAAGTACCTCCACTTCCACGCGCCAGGGGTACCGCTCTTCGACTCCCGGGCGCGTACGGAGCTCGACGCGCGGTATGACAGGCGGAAGGCGCGCAACAAGCACTTTCCGAGACCTGAGGGGGCCGATTTCCAGTACTGGTCCTTCTGCAACCGCTTCCTGTCAATGTGGCTGGAAGCGCGCGACATCGGCCTTGATGTCTCGGTGCGGCGCCTGGACCAGCACCTCCTGTACCGGGCCGATTCGTAGCCGGGGGAACCTGGAGCCATCCGGCAAGCCCGTACATGTGAACTCACCAAGCTGATCTTCCAGCCGCCTTGACAGCCGTGGGCGGTACCGGGTACACCATCCGTGGGAGTTCACCTTGAGTGACATGCCCGGCCTCGCTGCTGCACATCCGCCCTGGCGCCTCGTCAAGGCTGCCGCTCCGGCGCTCACGCGGCGCTGGGATGCGGGGTTTCACCTACAGAGCTCGGCCGCCGGCCAGGGCTGGCGGACGATCGCCGACCTCGGAGCGAACATCAGCGAAGGGCAACGCGCTGGACGAGCAGGTGGTCCTGGGTCGCTCCTCTACCGTCCCTCCCATCTCTTCGGCGGATTGCTCGACCCTGACCACGAGCACCTGTGCGACCCGCCTTCGCCATCTCCGCGAGCCGTCGGGCCTGGCGATGTGGTCGTGAGCAAGTTCGTTCCGCTCCGCGTCGCCATGATCACCCCAGCGACACCGCGGCACGCTCCCGATGGCAACTGCGTGCGCATCGTCGGGCTCGACTCCGCGACCGCCCTCTGGGTCGCCTCCGTGCTCGGCCACAAGAGCTTCGCCCCCTCCATCGCCCGCCGGTCGGCGGGACGACGAGTTGCCAGGCTGGGCGCTCGTGACCTGGCGGCGCTTGCCGTGCCTCCACCACCACGCGAGGTCGGCGCGATCGCGGCCGCCTGGCAGGTGGCCGCGGACCGGCGGCTGGCGGCTCTTCGTGATGTCGTCGCCGCCCAGGACGAGGTCCAAGCCCTCGCCGACGAGCTCGGGCCGGAGTTGCCGGACCCGCGGCAGCCAGCGTGGGTGGCGCAAGCCCAGATCCCCGACACATGGGCCCCTGACCAGGCGGCACTCCTCCGCTACCAGGATGAGCTCTCCGGTGTGGGTTGGTCTCGTCTGGCTCACCACCTCGTACAGGAGCCGGCACGTCTGCGGCGGGAGCTCCCTCCCGCGCGGCTGCTGCGGCTGACAGATGGACACGGCGCACTCGGCTTCCGCGTGCCCGAGCTCGAGGTCATTCGTCCCCCGTACTTTCGGGTGTACGCCGATCCTCTGCGAGCTGGCGAGGTGCTGCTGTCCACGCTCGGCACCTCTCCCCGCGTCGTCTTCCACCATCCACCGGTCGACTCGACTGTCTGGGTCTCCGATCAGTGGGCGCGGCTACGGGGCGCACACCCGGGCTCGCTTGCCCTGGTCCTGCGCACCCGCCAGGTCGCCTGGCAGGTCGAGCGGGCAGCGACGGGAGCTGTGCGGCAGTTCGTGGGCCGACAGGACCTCGCCCGTGTGCGGTTCCCTCGGCTGAGCCCGACGGTGACCGACCGACTTCATCGCCTGGTGTGTGAGGCAGTCGTGCGTCGGCGCCACGCGGACGATGCCCTGGGGGAGCTGCGGACCCGCCTCGACGCCCTCCTGCGGGATCGGCTGGGGCGCAGGCGATGAACCCGGCGACCATCGAAGACCTGCTGGCCCGCCTTCGGTCTGCGCCTCGTCCCTTGCAGGAGCTGCACCGCGCGGCAGCGGCGGCGGGCAGCGCCTGGTCATCCGACCAGGTGGCACTGCTGCTGGCGTGTCTGCCAGGGATCTCCGAGTCCGAGGGTCTCTGGCACCTGGAATCCAGCGGCAGCTGCGACCCCATCGCCGACGCGCTGGTGGCGTTGGCATCGACTCAACCCACCCCAGCAATGGCGCTCGTCGGCCGACTCCCGCCAGGCGTGGTCGCATCGGCCGCTGCCCTGTGCGACATCGCTCGCCAACACCCCGAACTCGAACTGCTGCCAGGACGGCGCATCCGCCGAAGATGACCAAGGAGATCCCATGCCATCCCTGAACATGACGGGCCCATTCGCCCTGAACACCTCGACCATCGACAGTCAGGTCACGAAGACGAGCCCCGGCAACTACGCCCTCGGCTACATGCGGGACACCACATTCATCGTCCAGTATGTCGGCCGCTCAGACACCGACCTGAACGATCGAATCGGGGACTACGTGGACACCAAGTACAAGAAGTTCAAGTACTCCTACGCGACCTCTCCCAAGGCCGCCTTCGAGAAGGAGTGCCAGAACTTCCACGACTTCGGCGGTTCGGCGAAGCTCGACAACGACATCCACCCGGCCCGCCCAAACAGTGCCAGCTGGAAGTGCCCGGTCTGCGACAAGTAGGGCAATCACGCCCGCGTCCCTGAGAGGAACATGGTCAATCTCGATGCTCGATTCAAGGCCCTTGCTGCTGCTGCCACCAAGGCCGGGTACAGCGAGACGCTGACCTTCCGAAGCGACCGCGGAGACGATGCGCGGGCCGCTGTGGTCTGGGGTAACGAGCAGGGTGCCCGCACGCCGCGGGCTCTGCTGCTCGCGCTCCCCGACGGTGCGCTCGGTGACACGGCTGCCGAAGAGGTGCTGGGCTTCGCCTGGCAGGCCCCCGTCGACGGCGCATCCGAGCCCGTCGTGGGCCTCGTGGACGCCGGTGGCGGGCCGCGGGTCTTCGACCTGGACCCTGCGTCGCCTCACGAGATCGACCAGCTCCCTCGGGCCAACATGGCCAGTGAGCTCGGGCGGCTCCAGCGCGAAAAGACGTATCGCTGGTCGCTGGCCACCTACGAGCAGCTGCAGCAGGGGTTCGATGACTTCCACGAGCGGGTCTACGGCTCCGTCCGGGACACTGTCGACGGCAAGAACGACATCATTGACGAGACCGCCAAGTTCTTGTTCCTGGAGCTCTTCCGCCTGCGGCACGGTGACGCTGAGAAGCGGTTCCGGTACGAGGGGCAGGAACTCACCCTTGACGAGGCGTTCGACTGGCAGGCCTTCGAGGGGGTGGGCCGGGCGGCCGGCGACCAGGCCGTGAAGCGTGTGAAGGCCGCCTTCGAGAAGTTCAAGGGCCACAACGACTACGCCACCGTCGACGAGCAGGGCACGCGGATCCCCATCTTCACCGCGGATGTGCACCTGAAGCTGTCGAATCCGAGCAACTACGGCACGCTGATCCGGCTGCTCCAAGAGCTCCCGCCGCTGCAAGACAACCGAGGGCGCAGCCTCGGCCGCGCCGGTACCCTCGCCGATGTTGCCGGCGATGTCCTGGGCCGGGCCTTCGATGTCTTCCTGCGCCACAAGTTCGAGAAAGAGGGCGTCGGCATCTACCTGACGCCATCGCCGGTGAAGCGGGCGATGGTGGAAATGGCGCTGCACGACATCGAGGACGAGGACTACGGCAAGGTCGCCGAGCGAGATGCGATGGGCCGACCGATGTTCCGGGTCTGCGATCCGGCGGGTGGTCCCGCGGGCTTCCTTGTCGTGCTGCTGCCCCAGCTCCACCGGTTGATTTTCGAGCGCCTCGGGGGGCTGACCGACTCGGAACGAGAGGCTCTGTGGACGGGGATGCTGGAGCGCAGCTTCGTGGCGGCAGACAGCTCGCCCCGCATGGTGCGCCTGGCACGGCTCAACATGGCGCTGCATGGAGCACCGCGCGCACCGGTGTTCAACCTCGAGAACAGCCTCACGACCAGGGCTCTGCGTCCCGGTTCCTTCGACCTGATCCTCACGAACCCCCCCTTCGGCAAGCCAAAGGCCAAGAAACCGGAAGAGAAGAAAGCCGTCGCTGAGCTGATGAGCCACTTCCGCGATGACGTCGACTTCGACGCCGTGCGAGGGAAGGGCGGCGTGCTCCGGCCGTCGCCGGCCGGGCTGGCGATGGGCGCGTCGCCGGACAGCAAGGGGGTGTGGAAGCCGAAGGACAAGGGAGTCGACCTGTCCGTGCTGTTCCTCGACCGCTGCCTGCAGCTTCTCAAGCCCGGCGGCCGGCTGCTGATGGTCGTACCGGACAGTCTGTTGTGCAACAAGGACACGCGGTACGTACGCGAGTACCTCATGGGCCAGAAAGACCCGGCAACCGGCCAGTTCCATGGGGGAAAGGCGATCGTCAAGGCGGTGATCAGCCTGCCGGCCGACACCTTCAAGCTCGCCGGGACGGGAGCGAAGACCAGCATCCTGTACGTGCAGAAACGTCGGGCCGATGCTGATGATGAAGAGCGGTTCGTCGATGAGCCGCAGACCGACGTGTTCATGGCGGTGGCCGACACCCTTGGGTACGCGGTCAAGCAGAATCGTGAGGTGTACGTCCACGGCGGGCGGCACATCCCCAACGACCTGGTGCCCGTGGTCGGTGCGTACCGGCGGGGGGAGTAGGTGTCCTCTTCCTGGCTTCCTGCTGCACGTTTGGAACAGCGTCTCGACGCTGGTTTCTATGCCGACGAGTATCTCAAGAATGAAGATGCGATGCTGGCATCTGGCGTTCCGATGCGGACAGTCGGGGAGGTGTCGGCGAAGTGCAATTGCGGCGCAACACCGAAGAAGGTCTCCTACGGGCGTACAGGCACACTTCTCGTCCGCGGTGCGGACATCCGAGCAAGCGGTTTGCAGGTAGACCAGATTCGACGGGCCGAGGGATTGGACATCGATCCAGACTCGAACGTTGCCGCACTCCCAGGCGACCTCGTGTACACGATGAGCGGCGCAAGCCTTGGGGACGCGGCCGTCATTCCCGATTTGCATCGAGAGTACAGCTTCACGAATACCGTTGTCCGAGCGAGGCTGAAGCCTGGTCACGACAGCGGTTTCGTCGCGGCGTTCTTCAACTGCCGCCACGGACGGACCAATTCAACCCGACACTCCAGCGGTGGAGACCGCGGTCACGTCATGCCAAACGTGTTCCGTCGGCTCCTCGTCCCAGCCCCGCACCCGCATGCACAAGCATATGTTGGCTCGTTGGGCGAAACGGCTCAGCGCCTCAAGAGTTGGGCGATGGACTGTGTGCGTCGACTGGACGATTCGTATCGTCCGTTCGCAATGGTGCTTGCAGAGAGGCGGCACCATTCGCGGGTGTCCCCCCTGCAGATCCGGGAACGACTGGACGCTGGCCACTACCCTCATGATGTTTCGCAGGCTGTAGCGACATCGACGAGCGGGCCCTTGGCTCGGCTGGACGACATCACCGAGGCAGTGTTCGCCGGAGCCACCTTGGCGCGAAGTGAACAAGGCGTCCCTGCCCGACAGGCGACCGTAGCGAACCTTGATCGAGTATACTTGAAGGGGGATTTCCGCACCGTCAGGTCACCGAAGAGTCAACGGCGGAGATTCAGAAACGGCGACTTGGCCATTGCCGCGGCGGCCCACAGCGCGACCTACATTGGCCGTGACGTGACCTATGTCATGGTGAATCGACCTGTGTTTCCCTCCACCGAAGTGCTCGTCGTCCGCCCGGATGCGGAGCTTGCATCGGGAGCCTGGGTTTGGTGCGTCCTTCGCTCTGCCTTCGGCTATCGCCAGATACAGAGTTGTGTGCGTGGCATCACGGCGCACGCCTATCCCGATGATCTGCGGGACATTGTGGTGCCGGTGCCGCCGCCAAGCGTCAGGGAGACTTTCGCCGAGTTCGACAGACAAATTCAACTCGGAGCACGCATGGTGTCGGCGGCGGGCGCGCTTCTCGACTCAAGCCGGATGCTTGTCGAGGCCCTCATCGAGCGCAAGGTCACCGAGGCCGAGCTGATCGCCGCCCACCGCGACCCCGCCGCCGACCGCGCCCTCCTCTCCCGCCTCACCGACACCGGCCTCGACGGCGACGGCGACCCGGTCTTCCCGGACCTCGACGCCCTCGCCGAGCTCCTCGAAGAGGCGACGAGCGGGGCCGACACATGAAGCTCGACGTCGCCATTTACCTGCTCAGGGGCGACGAGTCCGCGCTGTCGGTGGCGGAGGACCACCTCATCGAGCTCGGCTACTACGAGCTGCCCACCCTCGGCGGCATCGAGCTCGCCACCAGCATGGTCCTCCTCGCAAAGCAGCACGACGAGAAGGACCCGGACTGGGTCAAGTGGTGCACCGGCGTCTTCGAGACTGCCGATGCTCCCAAGTCGGCCTCGGTCGGTGCCGTGTTGCTCCTGGTGAGCGAGGGCCGCGTGTTCGCCGTGACCTTCGGAACCGGGTGGAACGGCCTCCCACGTGACCTCGTCGAGCCCGACTTCGGGGTGCGCGTGGCGATGCAGCTCGTGTCCCCTGACAGGCTCCGGTCGCTCGTGACCAAGTCGGTCAACCTGCGCAGCAGCGAGAAGGACGTCTACAACCACGCCGGCAGCGAGCTGGCCCAGTTCCCCCTGGACCCCGAGTCGGAGTGGCTCCGGCAGACAGGCGGACGAGTGGACGGCTCTCAGGGCTTCGTCGCCGTCCGTGGCACCAACTCCGTCCGGCTCGTCAGCTACACCAAGCCCGTGCTGTCGTTGCCGGCAACCTGCGCCTACCTGCTGGACAAGCATGACAAGGAAGTGCCCGAGGCGTTCCAGTTCTACAAGCACCTCCGGCCCCTGTCCAAGTACGACCAGAAGCACAGAGACCTCGAGGAGGCGCTGGCGAGTCGGCTCACCGCGGGCCAGTTCGACGACGTGACCGTGGTCCTGGATCGGGCCAAGGCAGCGGCGGCAGCGATGCGGCAGCTCAAGCACGGCCACGCGTCCTACGGGCTGTCCGACGTTGTGGACTCCGAGGTGTGGGCAGGCGTCGCCGACTTCGCTGCCAACGTGTCCGAGTTCGAACTCTCCAAGGTCCGGCTGCTGCTCAAGGACGCTGACGGCAAGAGGGTCACCAACGACCCAATCCTACGGTTCGTGCATGCCCAGATCACCGACGCCGACGGAACCTGGATCCGGATGGATGGGGGCTGGTTCCGCGCGACGAGTGACTACGTGGCTCGCGTCGAGAGCCAGCTCAAGCTCGAGATCGATGACCTCACCGCTACCCTGGGCATGCCGGCCTGGCACGTGGGGGGCAACCCGACGGAGCTCCGCTACAACACCTCGGCGGCCACGCGAAAGGGTTGGCTGCTGCAAGATCAGAAGAACATCCATGTGGGCAACCAGAGCATCGAGCCCTGCGACCTGCTGACGCCCGACGCGCACTTCATCCACCTCAAGAACGCCGAGGACTCGCAGCACGTCGGCGCGTTGGTCGGCCAGCTCCGCGGAGCCGCCTACATGATGAAGCATCACGACGACTTCCGGCAGACGATGCGCCAGCGGTACGCCGACCACACCGGCGTCGACGACCTGTTGGAGAAGCGCTCCAGCTTCGTCCTGGGCCTCGCCCGCAAGCCCCACCTCGATGTCTACGGGAGGATGCTGGTGGCGAAGATCAACATCCCGGACTGCGGGCGCCGAGTCCGGGCGCTCGGCTACGACTTTGGCGTCTGCAAGGTGGATCGGACATGAGGCTCTCCAACTCCCGGTGCGGCAGGCCTACGAGCCGAATCTTGCAGGCGCCTGCAGGATCGCCAGCCGAGCACGGGTGCCACCATGAGTGACAACCTCACCTTCACCCGCCTCGTCGACGGCATCGTCCAGGTCGACCGGACGGCCGTGCTCGCGGCTGGTCGGCGGAGTCACCAGCTCCTGAGCCTCCGCAACTGGCTCATCGGCACCTGGATCGTCACCTTCGAGCAAGGCGGCTCGGACCGCGCCGCCTACGGAGAGCGGTTGCTCCCCCGCCTGTCCGAGGCGCTCCGAGCCGGCGGTACCAAGGGGATGTCGTCCCGCAACCTCGCCAACTTCCGCATGGTGGCTCTGGCCTACCCCAGCCTGGATGCCCGCGCGCTCGGCGATGCGACGGCCGCCCAGCTCCCCTCGCTCACCAGCGCCGAGATTCTGCAGGCGCCTGCAAGATCGGCAGGGACTGTTGCGGAGCTGCCCTGGCGAGACACAGACTGGGTGCTTGGGCTCTTCCGGGTGCTCACCTTCACCCACCTGGTCGAATTCGCCCGCATCGAGGACCGGGTCGAGCGAGCCTTCTACGAGGTGCACAGCCTGAAGGAGGGGTGGTCGACTCGAGAGCTGATTCGCCAACGCGGCACCATGCTCTTCCAGCGTATCGGGCTCGCTACCGACCGGGATGCCGTCCTGGCCCTGGCTCAGGCTGGACGTGTGGATGAGCGCCCTCGCGCGCTCGTGCGGGACCCCTACGTGCTCGAGTTCCTCGGTCTGTCCACCGGTACCTACGACGAGGGCGCCCTGGAGCAGGCGCTCATCGACAACCTCCAGAGCTTCCTGCTGGAGCTGGGCAGCGAGTTCTGCTTCATCGCTCAGCAGTATCGGATCACCCTGGGCAACCGACACTTCTACCTCGACCTGCTGTTCTTCCACCGCGGCCTGAGGTGTCTCGTCGCGATCGACTTGAAGACCACGGACTTCGCGCCGGAGCACACCGGTCAGATGCGCTTCTACCTCAACTACCTTGCGGGCGAGGTGGCGATGCCGGGCGAGAACCCGCCCATCGGGATCTTGCTGTGCGCGGGCAAGGACGAGGAGGTCGTACAGTTCGCCACGGCCGAGGACGACTCGGTCCTGGTATCCCGGTACCTGGTGGCGCTGCCGAAGAGGGAGCAGCTCGAACAGTGGCTGCACGAGGCCCGAGCGGCCACCGAGGTGCAGCTCCGACAGAGCGCAACGGTCACAGCGCCCGAGCCAGAAGATGAACGGGGGGACGCCCATGGCGAATGAGCCCTCGGTCGCTGCCTTGGCCAGCCTGCTCCGCCATGGCCACGCGCTCGTCCCCTCCGCCTGGAGGCTGCACGGTGCGGAGCAGACGGGCCTGTGGTGGCGGGTCGGCGACACGCCTGAAGTGGTGGCGACGCCTGCACTCGTTCGGCTGGCGGCGAAGCTGCCCACCGAAGGCGAGGCCGTCGCTGCCATCATCGCGACCACGCCAGCCTACAGAGGGCCCTGGCTGGAGCTCGAGGCGGCCCGGCTGCGCGACCTGGGACGCCGCAGCGAGCTCCCTGGCCTGTGCGACGCGATCGACGTCGATGGTCCCGCGGCAGCAGTGCTGCGTGGGCGCGTCTCCAACGCCAGCCTGTCGCCCACAGGCAGGTCCGGGCTGGAGCTTGCGCTCTTTGGCGGCACCGCAGACCAGCCCGTAGCGGCGTTACCCCTCCGCCGCGCGCTCGGTTGCACCGCCCCGCTGGTCGAGGGTGCCCGAGGAACGGCAGCCACCGGCCTGGCCGCCACGCACCCGCTAGACCCGTCACTGAACTGGATCCGCGGACGACTGCTCCAGGCGCCAGGGGCACCGTCGGGAGCCGCGGGACCAGCCGTGCTGTCGGGCCACGTGCCTAGCTGTGAAGAAGATCGCATGCGCTGGGCGCTGGGCACTCCCTGGGTGACCTTGCTCGCCGTGCTCGGGTTCACTGCCGAAGCGTGGGCTGCCGAGCGCCGCGGCGGGGTGCAGCTCGAGCTTCCGATGAGCCACGTCGAGTCCTTCGGAGCACCCACGAGGGTCGACGTCGCCGTCACGCTCGCTGACGGTCACGAGGTGCTGTGCGGCTCTCTCGGTGAGCTGTGCCTGTCGGCGCTCGATGGCCTCGGCATGGCGCTAGTGCCCTCCATGGACGCCGCCGCGCTGGATGGCCTCCTCGCTGAGGTCGTGGCCACCATGCTCCGCGCGGGTGTCTGGGTATGGCAACCCGATGCGCGACCTCGCTACACGATCTCCGACTCCTTCAGCTTCGACTGCTACCGAGGGCTGGGCCACAGGTACATCTACCGGGCCGGAGACGAGCTCTCCCAGGTGCTGCGCAGCAGCTGCTTTGCGTGGGCCCGCGCCCGCCTGGGTGTCTCGGCGGTGGCCTTGTGAACGCAGTCCTCGCCCGCCCCTCGTTCTGGTCGGAGCCCCGCGATCCCTGGGCTTGGCAACGAGCCTTGCGACTGCTGTCCGAGCAGCCTTTCGTCGACGACCCGTGGCCAGCCTGGGAAGGGGTGCTCCGTGACGTGCTCTCCAGACGGGCGGTGCCGGGGCTCTATGGCCTGAAGCAGAGACCGCAGCCCGCTTGCTGGTTGGGGTGTGGCCTCCTCGTTCCGGCCAACGAGGGCTGGAAGCTGCATCCTGACGCCGGGGACCTCGTCGATGCCTCCCGCGAGGAATTCCAGGTGCAGCTCGCCCGGTGGATCGTACGCGGCTCACCGTGGGTGCGCCTAGCTCTCATGCACCTGTCGTCGGGACGTTGGGTTCTCACCCGCGGTTCCGCTCCGCTGCGCGCGATGCGCGCCCTCCGAGTCGGGCACGACCTGGTGCTGGACGACGCCACTCTTAGGGGAGACCTGGCCGCCGCTCCCGGAGTCGTACCACCACAAACGCCCGTGGGGACCCTGCGCACCCAGGCGCTCCCACGCGACCTGTCACCCCTCCGCAGCCCGCTCTACCTACTGCATGCGCTGGAGTGGCTGGATGAGGGGGGCGCACCCAGGCTCCCGGCGGAGCTGGCCAGCAGCCTCCTTCCCGATCCACCGGCCGTCGTCCTTCGGCGGATCACCCACCAGGAGGCGGACGTCGCCGGCTTTGTCTCGCTGGAACGCGCCGCTCGACGCCTGTGGGCGGCCGTGATGGGCACCGAAGCTCCGCCCGAGATCGCGGCCTGGGTCGATCGCGTGTTCGGCGCGGCTATCGCGGGTGGCTCCATCGAAGTCGATGCCTGGGCGCCGGGTCAACCTCGACATGGCGTCGGACTCTACGGCGACCGAGACCGCAGGCTCGCCCGCTGGACCGTTCACGACGACTTCGATCCGGTGGGCACCGACGCGAGCAGGCGAAAAGACACACGAGGAGACAGGCCATGAGCCCCCCAGAGCTGCACGAGTGGGAGCCGACCGGTGTCACGGGGTACCCCATCACGCATCCGATTGTCGGGCAGGCCGACTTCTACATCAAGTTCAAGAGCTTCCTGCAGCTCGTGGCCGGGGAGCACAACCGCTTCGCCCATGTGTTCGCGGTGGTCGCCCCTTGGGGCGTGGGGAAGTCCCGTCTCGGCTACGAGATCGTAGCGCAGGTCAACGATCGCTCGAAGGGCTGGCGGTACCTCGGGACCGGCGGGGGGCTGGAGGAGGCGCGGCTCTTCGACAGCGACGCCGAGCGTGACAAGCACCTGGCGCTCTACATCCGCTACTCCCAGGTCGCTCACCCGCAGCTCAACCTCGACAACTGGTTCGCCCCGGCCGTCTACAAGGCCCTGGCGCCCCTCGCGCGGGGGGCCTTCGACAGGTCGATCCAGCACCAGATCGCTCGGCAGGCGCACGCCAGGCTGCTCGCCGAGGGCTTCGACGCATCGGCTCTAGGGGCCGCGATGGAGCTGGACCAGCACGACGAGGAGGACATCTACGCCGACACACAGCTGGCCACCCGGCTGTGCAACGCTGCCTTCGAGTGCTTGGAGCCCCTGGGCATTCGCTACGTCGTCGTGGTCCTGGACGAGTTGGAGACCGCCGCCGAGAGGGCGACCTCCGGCATGGAGGTCGAGGAGGCCCGCACGATGGACGGCCGGGCCATCACGATGCTCCGGCGCGCGGTCGAGACCCTCGGAAGGAAGGACATCGAGACAGTCAGCAAGGCCGTCAAGGAGGAGGACGCGCGGGCCCGCTTCCCCTGGCTGCGCTTCGTGGTCCTGTGTTCCCCCGCCATCGGCGACGAGCTGAAAGAGGTTCAGTCCACGGATCGTCGCTTCGAGATCGTCGATGTGTCGCGCAACGCGTTCTCCGACGTGCGCGCATTCGTACGCAGCCTCGAAGCGGAAGGCAGGTTGCTGCGCAGCTATCCGCCGGGTCTGGTCGAGGCCGCCTACATGATGAGTGGGGGCAACTTCGGCTGGTTCAACGTCACCATGGCGGTGGTCGACCAGATCCTGAGACAGCACCCGAGCGGCGAGACGCCCACCGTGGCCGCGGTGTTTCGCCGAGCCATCGAGGTGTCCAACCGCATCGCCTCCTATGTGCTCGACCACCGGGCGCTGAATGAGGTCGAGGTGGAGTCGAACCTGCTGGGGCCGGTGGAGCAGTTGATGCTCGGGCAGGTGCCGGTCCCAATGGACGATGTAGCCGCTGCCCCGGAGCTCCTCGTCGCACGCAACGCCCACGGCGAGGCGCTGGCAACCCGCTTCCACCGAGCGACGTGGAGGATCCAGGACTGCACCCAGGTGCTCATCCGGAACCGCTTTCAGCGCCTCCCTGGGACGTCGCGCTGGACTGCTCCAGGCGTGCCCGAGCCCGTGGACCTCGAGCGCCTGCTGCACGACCTCTCGACGCTGGCGGTCCGAGAAGAGCAACCGACAGCTGCGGGAGCACGCGTGCTGCTGCTCCCACAGACCCACGGCGACTTCTTGCAGCTCGTCGATCTCGTGCACCCTCACCCGGCCGCGGAGGAGACCGCTCGAGTGCTGTGGAATGCACTCGTCGGCGCCGCCGCGCTGCCCGAAGAGCAAGCCACCCACGTGGGCCCGTCCGTAGAGATGCTCCGGCGCCTCGACATCCGCCTGAGAAAGGCGAGCATGGGGGCGGTCCTGCGCGACCCCGACGAAAACGTGGCGTGGACGAGCGCGTTGGAAGGGCTGCGGCCAGCTGACAACGAACGCGCCTTGCTTGTCCTGACCGGGGCGCTCCGTCTGCTCGACGAGAACTGGTCGTACGACCCGGAGCCGGTCGCGCTCAAGGGAGCCGTCGCGCTGAGAACCCCGAAGGGCAAGGGACTCGTCGACTTCAAGGGACTTTGGCTGCACCCCAAGGGAGACGCGGTGCTCGCCTGGGCGAGTGGCGACCAACAGCTCCTGGCCCTGGTGAGAGCCGTGGCCAAGCACCAACGGACGGTCGGCCGCTACCCGGTCCTGGTGTTCACGGGCGACTACGACGTGCCCGAGAGGTTTGCTGGAGCAGCGCACCCAGAGTTCGTCAAGGCTCGCGACTACGTGCTTGTCGTGCACCTGAACTCAGGCGAGGAGTCCGCCTTGCTCGGCGTGGGTCTCCCCACGGCACAGTGGGAGGGGTTTCGGCTACGACGGGAGGGTTTCACCACCAGGTTCGCCGAGCGCCTCAACCGCATCAAGACCCCCATCGGCCGTCAGGTGCGCGAGTGGCGGCACGCCGTGACGGAGCGGGGAGCCATTGCTTGGCCACTGCGCCCGGCCGGTACGTTGAAGCCAGACGCCCTCGAGCTGCTGGTCGATGGGTGGCGACGGGTCTTGCTCTCCCAGGGGAGCGTGGCGCTCGAAGACGCCGGCGACGTGAAGGGACTGGACTTTGCGTCCCTCCTCGGAGAGCTCGACAAGCTCGGGTTGAGCCCTGCCGCCGGGCCGCGCGGCTACACGGGCCGGGACTCCGCGGGGCTCTGGCGGGGCGAGGGTCCCGCTTCGAGGCCCGAGGTGCCACCGTTCCTGATGAGGTCGGTCGTGCTGAGGTTGATCGACGCGCCGTCCCGCGAGATCGACCTCGGTTCCGTACGATCGGACTGGCTCTGGGGCTACACGTGGGACGGCAACCGCACCCGTGACATCTTCCGGGAGTGGATGGTCGTCGCCTGTCGCCTGGGCTGGGCGCGGTATGCGGGCGACGGCAAGAAGCACCGCTACGCCTTCGTGCCGCGTGAGGAGCTGCGGGGGAGGCTCACAGCCGCGCGCAACTGGCTCAGCGGCAAGTACCGGACAGCCTATGCCAGCCTGGTCGGCATCCTGGGCAGCGGGCAGGTGGATGCTCACTTCAAGCCGGGGTCCGGCACGAAGTACACGGCTGCCGAGAAGCACCTCGACGACGCCGAGGCGGCCCTAGTCGCGCTCGATGCTCTCGAGGCCAGCCCACCGTCGGCCGACGACTTGGCGGCGGCGAGCACGTGGTTCATCGAGGCGACGAAGCTGAGGCTCCGTGCGAGCGACCTCATTGCCCTGGTCTTCGACAAGGTCCGCTACGAGGCCATGCAGGCGGACCTCGACCTCCGCACGCTCCACATGCTGGACGAGGACCGCCCTCTGTGGGAGCGCGTCCGGCTCGCGGAGCACTTTGCCAACGCGGTGAAGGACATGGCGCGTCGGATCCGAAAGCGCGTGCCTTCCCTCCGTACGGAGTTCTCTGAAGGCGTCGCATCGCTCACGGGTTTCCCCGTGAGCTTGTTTACGCGGCCCATCCAGAAAGTCTACGACATCGTGGACGACGGGCTCTCGGGCGAGAATCCCGCGACCACTACTCAGCGCAAGAAGCACGTACCAGACACGCTGGCCTGGTACCTCAAGGAGCTGCGCATCGCAGACGCGATGGACGCCCTGAACCGGCTCGCCAGGGAGGTCGGGGTCGGGGCCGTCGCCGCGGACGACCGGGCCCTCGACGACATCGAGGGCGAGATCGTCCGCGCTTGGTGGGACCTGCGAAAGCGGTTGGCTGATGCTCGGACCACCGTGCACGATCTCGATCGCCGCATCCACACCCTCGACGACGCGCTGGATGACCCACCTGACGGGTTCGAGCTGCCGAAGGGAGCGAGCCTCGCCCAGGTACTGGGCCGGCCCGGTCTCATCGAAGCGCAGCTCGACGGGTCGCTGCCGGACGATGTGGAAGACCTGCTGGACCGCCACGATGACCAGATGAACCTGGGCAACTTCAGCCCCTTGATGCGGGAGGCGCGGCTGCGGCTGCTCGACGCCGCCGAACAGGCGATCAAGGGCCTCGAGGGACGGGTCCGGACCTTGGAGAACGCCGTGCTGGCGTATCGTCAAGGGTTGCTCGGCAGGACGGATCTTCACGATGCACGGGTGGCGCTCAACGCCCTGCGACGGGTGGGTGGGGACCCCGACGTGACCGCGCCGACGATGGACGAGCTGGTCCCGCGGTCTCTGGGCGAAGGGGCTGCGTTCATCGAAGCGACGGTGGCAGCCTGGCGCGTTGACGGCGACGGCCGTCTGGCCCCCGCGGACGTCTCCTTTGAGCGATGGCAGTGCGTGGTGGCAGCCGTGAACGGACAAGACACCCCACCCGTCTCGCCCGAGCAGGCCGAGGCCCTCGTGGAGCACGGCTTCCTCAAGCGGGTCTACGCCATCCCCGGGGGGCCGGCATGATCGTGCGGCTGCATGGCGACTTGGCCGGTCACGCTCGCGGGAGGATCCTCGCCGCGGTGCTGGGTGCGCAGGCGGGTGAGCTTCCCGAGGAGGGGGTGGCTCTCGTCTTCGGGCGCCAGGCCCAGCGCCAGCCGGACATCGCGAGGGCGTGGATCGAGTGGGTATCGCAACCCGGCCGCCTGCTGGTCCTCGTTCCGCCATTCGATCGGGGAGCAGCAGCCCTGCCGACGCACTGGCAGGCACGCCGTGTCACACCAGGCGCCGGAGGGGAGACGGAGCTCGGCAGGCTCCTGGCGCGTGAACGTCAGCATGAGCTTCGAGGTGAGCTCGGTCCTGCCGAGCGGGTCGGCGGCCAGGTGGTCACAGGTACTTGGAGGAAGCACCCCGCGGCCGGACTGGTTGCGATCACGGCGCTGCCGCTGTGGTCTCTGTTGGTGCTCGATCACAAGGCGGCCCTCGAGTCGTGGGTGGGGCAGCTCTTGGAGCAGGCCGGCAACCCGCTGGTGGCAGCGAGTCGTCCAGAGACCGAATTCTCGCCTGCGCCGCAAGACTGGACCATGCTCTTGCACCTGTGCTCGGGACCCTATGGAAGCAACGACGAGGCTCGCCTTGCGTTGACCTCGTCTCCATGGCTGAGGCTCGGGGACAGAGCCGCGGAAGCCGCTCTCGCTCGACTGGTGAGCGCAGGTCTCGTGGTGGAGGGTGCGCTGACTCCAGGGGGGGAGCAGCGGCTCCAGGAGGGGCCCTTCGCCCTCCATGCTCGCACCATCAGGAGCCAGAGCGATGGCTGATCCCAAGCAGGACGTGGATGTGCCGCTGGTCCGGAACCTCGCCGTGATCACTCAGCTCCGGCTCCCCGGCACCGCGGGCCGCCTGGCCCAGCAGATCCGGGACCTCGAGACGGCGGCTCCGTTGTTCTCCGAGGCCGGTCTCGTTCGCAAGGTGGAGCGTCCAGTGCCACTCAACGTCCGTGCCGCTGGGATCGCGTCTGCCACGCCACCTCCGTTCAAGGTGATGGGCGGCTTCCTCTACGCCGCGGGGGGGCTTCGTCTCGACTTGATTGTCGACGACAACAGGGTGTCTACGGGCACCCAAGCCTCGGTCTGCGAGGTGGATGACATCGACTTCGAGGACCAACGCAACCGGCTACGGCTCATCGGGATCCGCCAAGCCTACGAGCTGGCGGATGCGGCGATGCGCGACGAGCAGCAACGCGACCTCCTCCTGCTCGACTGTCCGCTGCTGCTGTCGCGGTCGATGGTGGCTCCGCGGCAGGACGCAGCTCACCGCGCTCATCGCGAAGCCTACGAAGCGGCGATGACCGCCATCGACAGCTTCTGGCGGGACCACCGACAAGCCCTGTTCCCGTGGCGCCCGGACGGGCCCGTGGTCGTGGCCATCGGGACCGGTCGCTACGCGGCCGTAGAGCGGCTCGCCACGCAGGACCTCCGCACCTCGGCGGGGCGCGACTTCGTCCTGCCAGGAGAAGCCGTCGATCCGCAGACGGTGCGCGCTTCCAGCGGCATCGGCAAGGCGATCGGGGCCATCGGCCACCAGCGGTTCCTACAGGGAATCGTGGGCCCATTCAGCCGCACCGCTGCGTATCGACTGAACGTCCAGTCACCGAGGATGGAGCCCTCCGGCCTCGCCGACGGTGGCGTGGTGGGCTTCCACTTCAAGGCGGCAGAGGGAACCTCGGTCCGCTTCGCCCACATGCTCGGAGACCCCAAGAGTTGGAGCCGGCAGGCGCTCGACCGGGTGGGGGGTCTGCTGATGTCCCTGTGCGCGGTCGGCGGACGGGAAGCGGTGCCGCTGCCAATCATGCTGGCCGAGCGGGAGCTCCGCCCACTGGGCAGGTTCCTCGAGAACTACGCCCGCCAGGTCCGAGCCCACCTCCACAGCCGCGACCTCGAGCGCGGCTGGCTGGAAGGGCTGGGCGACCTCGACTGAATTCCGGCAGACGCCATGAGGAGAGAA
Organism: uncultured Rickettsiales bacterium; assembly: GCA_964620495.1. Classification (GTDB taxonomy): domain Bacteria; phylum Myxococcota_A; class UBA796; order UBA9615; family UBA9615; genus CAZEKB01. The sequence goes on from CAZUHI010000083.1 coordinate 18,595, forward strand.
CGTCCATGAAGAACCAGGTGCTCGGAAAGCTCGTCGGTAACACCGGCGATCCCAACAACCTCACGGCGGTGCTCAACTCGTCCTTCGGCGGTCGGCGTGGGGAATTCGTGCGCTTGCGTCACCAGGAACGGGCAGACGATCCGCCCGTTGACGTTCTTGGACGGATCGTCGCCATCCACCGCAGCAACGTGCTCTACAACTCGGGGATGGGTCGCGGCGTCAACGACCTGGAGCTGATGCCCGGTGCGCAGGTCACCGGCGAGAACCTTCACGCCAAGCTCGAAGTCGTTGGCTACAAGGACCCCTCGACCGGCCGGATCCGAGTTCCGAGGCGCCCTCTGGACCCGGGCGCGAACGTCGAGACCGTGGACTTCCACTTTCTCTCGGAGTTCTACGAGTTCCGGGAGGAGACGAGCCTGCACCTGGGCAACCTGATCGGCTACGACCGGGGCGACAACATCGTCCCCGTCTACCTCGACGTCACCAACCTGGTCACCGAGCACGTGGCGATCCTCGCCATGACCGGCGCGGGCAAGTCCTACACGGTGGGCCGGATCATCGAGCGCCTGGTGGGCTTGCACAACGCGACCGTGGTCGTGTTCGATCCCCACGGCGAGTACGGCAAGGCCCTCGCGGGAGGCAAGCTGGGGTTCGGCGACACCTCGGCAGTCGAGGACCCGCGCGACGAACGCACGCTCCCTCGGATCCAGGACACCCTGACGCGGCTGACCGAGGCTGGGGCTGGCATCCGGGTCTACACGCCGCAGGACGCCTCTTTTCGGCACAAGTACGCCGGCGAGAACGAAGAGCTGGCGCTGCAGTTCGACCAGTTCGAGATGGACGACCTGTCCGCGATCCTCCCCGGCCTCACCGAACCCCAGCAGCGGGTGCTGGACGTGGCCATCCGGTACTGGCGGCGCATCGAGAAGGAGCCGCGAGACATCAACCGACTCCGCGACCTGCTGGGCGACGGTCTCGACGACCTGAAGGGCTGGGACCAGCTCACCGACGCCGAGTCGAGCGCCCTGAACGGACGGAGTGCGGCGGTGGCTTCCATGAAGCTGCGGAGGCTGCTGATGGAGGCTCGGGCGTTCTACAACGTGTCGCTGCCCACCCCGACCGACATGGCCAGGCTCGTGGGTCGCGCAGGTGACCGCAAGGGCCGGATGATCATCGTCGACCTCCAGGGGTTGTCCGAGACGGCCAAGCAGGTGATCACCGCGCTGATCAGCAGCGAGATCCTCCGGAAGGCGTCGAGCAAGACCGATCCGATCCGGCCGGTCTTCATGGTCTACGAGGAGGGCCACACCTTCGCGCCCTCGGGCGAGGCGGCGATCAGCCTCAGGATCATCAAGAAGGTCGCCGGCGAGGGGCGAAAGTTCGGGGTGGGCTTCGCGATCGTCAGTCAGCGGCCCTCCAAGCTCGATCCGGACGTGACCTCGCAGTGCAACACCATCATCGCGATGCGCCTGAAGAACCCGGACGACCAGCGGTTCATCCTGCGCGTGTCCGACATGTTCAGCAAGGCCGATGTCGACGAGTTGCCCGGGCTGTCCACGGGTGAGGCTCTCGTCTCGGGCCGGTCCATTGTGGCTCCGTTGCTAGTGAAGGTGGGACTGAAGGCGCTGGTGCACGGTGGCGAGTCTCCCCGGGTGCTCGATGTGTGGGGCCAGTTCGATGGCTGATCCCGCTGGCGGCCTTCGCGCTGAGCTGCGCGACCTCACCGTCGCGGGTCGGCACTTTCCGCTCTGGACGGAGTGGGGGGTGGAGGACGAGTCCACGGCTGTCCACAGCCTGGGGCTTTCCTACCTGGTGACCCTGGGCCAGGAGCTCGGGTACGTCGCTGCCTGCGAGTTCCCGGTGGCCGGCCATCATGTGCGCGCTGACGCGGTGTGGTGGGACCGCACGAGCAGGGCTCCTGTGGCCCTGTTCGAGTTCGAGCGGCACAAGGACGGCAGCGAGCTCGTCGCGAAGGTGCGCAACCTCATGCGTGCATGGCACGCGACCGAGCAGAAGCCCGTCATCCTCGGGCTGGTGTTCTGGGCCAAGCGATTCTACGCCACCAGGCCGGGGATGGTGCACGGCCTGTGGCGCGAGCTGGAGCGCGGCTTCTCAGGCCCCGGCGGCCGTCAGGTGCCACCGGTCCCCGCCGGGCTCCTGTACGTGTTCGAGTGCTTGCACACCGACGCGGCACCCGGGCACCACACGCTGAGACGCTTCAAGGAGTGGAGGCGGAGATGAGCGTGCTCGACCGCATGTTCCGACTGGCATCCGGCGGGACACTGGGCAACCGCTACCGCCTGGACCGGTGCCTCGGCGATGGCAGCTACGGCTTCGTCTGGAAGGCGGAGCGCCTCCATGACCACCAGGTGGTCGCGGTGAAGATCCCCAAGCGTCAGGGTGGCAAGACCAGCGACCTCGAAGAGGGCAAGGCACTGGTTGGACAACCAGCGCACGCCAACGTCGTCTCGGTCTATTGGATGGGGTGGGTGCCCCCCGATCACGGCCTTTACGCCATTGAGATGGAGTTCTTCAACAGCAACACTCTGGCGTTCTTGCTGGACTCCCGGGATGAGCGTATGGCGGCGAGCTACCGGGTGCTGCTGGACCTCTACGGCCAGGTGCTGGACGGCGTCTGCCACCTGCACGGGCTGGGTGTCACCCACGGCGACATCAAGCCCCAGAACGTGTTGGTCGGCGGCGACATCGCCAAGCTGACCGACTTCGGATGCAGCCTCACCAACCACGACATCTACATGCGCAGCCGCGAGAACGGGGGCACGGTGCTGTACTCCCCTCCGGAGTGTGCGGGCTTGAGCTCCCGCGGCCGCGAGAGCGACCTGGCCGTCGCCCACGACGTCTACAGCCTTGGTGTGCTCCTCTACCAGCTCCTGACGGGGCGGCTACCTCACGACACGCTCGCCCAGGTCGTGCGCCATGCCCCCTTCCCCCGACCGGGGGAGTTGAGCACGTCGGTGGTTCCGGAACTCGACCAGGTCGTGATGCGGGCACTGGAGCGCTCGCCCAGCCGGCGCTGGCCGAGCGCCCAGGCCATGCTTGCTGCCTTCAGGGCCGCGAGAGAGTCGCAGCTCGCGTCCCACGCCCGCCGAACCGCGCCGGTGGTGCCAGAGCGCACCACGGACTGGTCGTCGCAGGTGCTCGGCCTCATGGACGGCCAGGCGTGGCGCGACGCTGAGGTTGCGGCTCGCGCCGAGTTCCGGCGCTCCCGTGACGGCCACGCCTTCCTCCTGATGGTGCGTGCTGCCGTGCGCGATGGCCGCTACTTCGACGCGCTGCGCACGCTGGAGACGGCGCCTGACCTGCTCGCCGAAGACTCCGTCGTGGCAGGTGATCTGGAGCTGCTGGCGCTCGAGGCGCTGCTCCGCACCGAGCGGATCAACAAGGCCGCAGTGATGGTGGAGCGGTGCATCCGGCGGCAAGGGGAGGTCCCGGGCCTCGTGCTGCGCAAGGCGTCGTTGCTCGGGCTCCAGGCTCGGTACCGGGAGGCGAGGGAGCTCCTGCTCGGGCTCAACCGGAAGCTGCCCCGGCGGAGGGTGATCTTGAGCCGGTTGGTGCTAGTCTCGGAGCAGCTCCGGGATGTCGAGCAGGCGGCGGCGTTCAAGGGGGTGTTGGCGAAGCTGGACGTGGGGGCAGCGTAGGCCGGTGGAACTCACGCGCCCGAGCTTCGTGGTGACGGACAGGGAGGTCGGGCTACCCGGCTGGTCTGCGCCAGAGGTGGTCGACCGGCTCGCCAAGCTGCCGGTACCAGCCACTGTGTACACGCTGGCCAAGCTCGCTCAGTGGCGTGCAGCGGAGCCGATCAGGCCGCTGCGGGCAGAGCTCGAGGGATACCCGAGCAACTTCCTCACCCAGTCCACCTTCGAGCGGGTCCGCGATGCCCTCGGACGCGGTCAGCATCGGGTTGTGCATCGCTACGCCTCCATCCTGGCAGCCATGCGAATCCTCATTGCTCGTGGCAGGCCATCCCCAGCGCTGGATCCAACTGTGTCCGAGGTCGAGGAGCTGGGCGACCTGCTCCTGACCATCAGTCGATTGATCGGGGGAGCTGCTGAGCGTCCTCTGCTGGCCACACCTGAGGTGGTACGGAAGATGTGGCTGGGAGAGCAGGCCGTATCAGCTCGAGAGCACGCGGGCTCGACGCCCGTCTTCGGTTGGCTGATCGGTGCCAGCGTCTTTCGACGTGTCTCCGACTCTGAACACTTCATGAGGATCGATCGCGCGCTGCGCAGGGCGCGGCGTCCCAGCCTCGCAGACCAGTTCGCCGGTCTGGCGGTCTGGCTCGGACACTCCGCCACCGGCGAGCTGAAGCCCCACCTCTACCGACTCCCTGAGTTGGACCGGGTCAATCGAGGAGCGGCCTGGCTGGCCCGGCGACTCGCATGCCGGAGGAAGGACGGCCCCGGCCTCGTCCGAGGGTGGGCGAGTAGTCCCGCGAGCTCACGGTTTCGCGACGCACCCTTCTTTGTGTTCCGGGGCACCGCGGTCTGCGCCGATCCACTGGCTCTCGGCGAGCTTGCTGGCCTGCGTTTCGGACGACTGGTCGCTGCCGCGGTGGATGGCCTCGAGCTCGACCGGCGCGAGCGGCGCGCTGTCCGACGCTGGACGTCGACCTGGAACAAGGCGGGGCTCGAGGGGTTCGTCCGTGGCGAGCTTGCAAAGGTCGCCGACACCGGCGACCGCCCGCGCGAAGACAGCGGCCAACAGTGCGACATCGTCGTGCGGTTCGGTCGAGCAGTGCTGTTCGTCGAGGCCAAGTTGACCTACCCGTCGCCGTCGACCTTGCGGCTTCGCGACCGAGAGCGTGTCTACGACGATCTGATGGAGCGGTTCGCCGCTCCGAGTGCCGATGGGCTGTCGCAGGTCCTGTCTACGATGAAGACGGCGGCGACTGACCAGGGCTTTCTGCCCAACTCGGTTCCTGCATTCGGTGATCAGTGGTGGGCCGTCGTAGTCACAGCAGAACCCGTTCCGTGTACCAGGGAGTGGCGGGAGGCTTGGCGGCGCGCCGCCGAGCGCCTGCCCCGGCCGGGCATCCAGCCGTTCATGGGGCCCGTCTTCCTGACGCTGAATGACCTGTGCTGGCTAATCGAGCTCGTCCGCGATCGGCACGATGTCCACGAGGTGCTCGGTGGCTTCTCGGCGAGCGGTGCCATCACATTCACGAACTTCGTCCACGGTCTCGTCAAGCGCGGGTTGCCGGCCTGGCTCGACGCCGGGGCCGAGGACCACTTCGCCTGGCTGGGGGAGCAGGTTGGAGGATGAGGAGTCTCACCCCGAGGCAGATGTGAACGGCCGATCGGCCATTGAGCGGGTTGCCGTCGCTGTGAGCGCTGGTTGGTCTCACCCGTGCCGGCTCCGCCCCGCGAACCACGGCGACAGCTCCAGCGCCCAGTCCGCGACATCGCGCCCGGCAAGGGCGCGCTCGAGCTCGTCGACGAGATCCTCCTGGTCTGGCTGCCCCAGCGCGAGGCGGTACAGCACTCGGCGCCGCTTGAGGCGTCGAAGGCGCTCCTTCCGCTCGGACAGGGGCATCTCGACCACGTGCCGGCGAACGACGGCACCAGGGGCAATCCACCAGGGCGCCAGGCCATGGTCTGTTTCCGAGTCGTCCTCGGCTTGTCTCGCGAGGTCGTCCCAGCTGCCCTGGTAGCGGGACGCCAGTGCGCGCCGCACTGCAAGACCGCCGTAGCGCCGGATCCTCCCCTCGCGCTGTCAGGCGACACGTAAAACTGACCCCCCGGCGACATGAGGAATTGACCCCCCT
>CAZUHI010000084.1:0-24333 GCA_964620495.1 uncultured Rickettsiales bacterium
TCCGCGCTCGACGCCATCCGGGCCCAACTGAAGATCACGGACAAGGAGCATGACAGGATCGTGCAGAGCCTGGAGGACGTCGACCGTGCGCGCCTCGACCCGGCGGCGCTGGGGTCCGCCGAACAGCGACTTCAGGAGCAGCAGTACCGCCGCGCCCTCGTCGCCTTGGTGGAGGACGCCGCGGCTCGAAACCAACCCGTGGAAGAGGTCGCCGTCACACGGCTGCGCGTTGCCTTCGGGGTGGGAGAGGAGGCACACGCCCGCCTCTTCGCCGAGCTGCGCGACCCCGCCGGAGCGTTGACCGACCTACTCCTCGCCGAGGCACGGGCTGTTCGCGGCCTCGCGCGCATCTCGGCCCTCGCCGACGCGGACGATGTCGACCCGGGGCGGGCTGCCCTCATCCGCTACCTCTGTCGGTGGGAAGCAGACGAGCATCTGCAGCGAGCGAGCGCCCTTCGGCGCTCACTGGAGCTGCCGAACCTCGAGTGGTCCGATCCCCCCGACCTCGACGCCGCAGCCACGGCCTTGGGCGCCGAGACCTACGACTCGGGGACCGCTCCCCCGTCGGGCCTCTTGGACCACGCGCCGGCTTATCTCCGCGGAGAGAGCACGACGTCGCGGCTCGTGCTCGACAAGATGGTCGCCTTGCGTTCGGTGGAGCTGCTGCGCGACGTTGGGCCGCGGGAACTGCAAGTCCTCACGGCCGTCATGCACAGCCGGACGCTCGCCGACGGCGCGTTCCTGTGCCGCTTCGGAGAGACCGAGGACGACGTGTTCGTCATCACCGCCGGAGAAGCCCGCGTATGGCACCCGGAGGCCCCGGATCAGACGCTGAGCGTGCTGGCGGCAGGCACGTGCGTGGGGGAGTTGGCCGCGCTCGACCCGGCCCCGCGATCAGCTCACGTCACGGCCAGAGGCCCGCTTGAAGTCGTCTCCCTGCCGGGCGATGAGTTCCGCGACATGCTCGCCCGTCACCCGGACCTCGCCGCGCGCGTGATCAAGGAGTTGACGCGGCGACTGAGGCCGGGGAGTCGACCTGCGCTCCCGGAGTAGCACCCCGTGACCGCTCAATGGCTGGGCGACGGGCTCCCAGGGTCCTGTAAAGTCGCAACATGCGGTGGACGACGACGGTGGGGGTGCTGGTGGTCGCTTGGGGTCTCCTCCCCGGCTGCGGACCCGACCCGGACCCGAACGATTCCGGCCACGAGGATCCGGGGTGGAGAGCCGCAGTCGAGGCTCGCTTGGAGGCGGGCTCACGAGCGATTCGGCCCCTCAACGGCGGCTTCTCGGCGACGCACCGTAGGGCCGGCATTCGCGCAACGCTCTCGCAGGACGGCGCCCTCCTGCATGCCCTCGACACGGTCGTCGGACTCCGCGTCGTCGAGCCGGCTACCGGACCCGCCGAGCTCGGCCCATGCGGAGACGAGGTCGGTCCCATGGGGAACTGTCTCCGCTCGCTCGAGATCCCCCGCGGAGGCACGGTGGAGCGATGGACGAGCGAGGTGGACGGCCTGAGGCAGTCGTTCGTGGTCGGCCGCCACCAACCGACGGTACGCATCGAACTCGCGATCGACGGGGCCGTCGCACAGGTCGACGCGGACGCTCGAGGGGCATCCTTCATTCCCGAGTCCGGCGGACTGCTCCGCTACGAAGGGCTCATCGCTTGGGACTCGACCGGTCGCTCGCTCGCCGCCTCGATGCAGAAGACCGACCACGGGCTGGCTCTGGTCGCCGATACGTCCTCCGCTCGATTCCCCGTCACCGTCGACCCGGTCGTGAGCAGCCAGAGCTGGTCCCACGAGTCGAACCAGGCGGGAGCTCGCTTGGGCCAAGACGTCGCCGGGGTCGGCGACATCAACGGGGACGGTTTCGGCGATGTCGCCGTCGCGGCCCCCGAGTGGAGCGGCCCCGAAGTGGAGGAGGGCAAGGTCTTCCTTTTCTTGGGGAGCGCGACGGGCCTTCAGAACACCGCTGCGTGGTCGGTGGAAGGCAACGCCCCGGGTCGCCATCTCGGTCGGTCGGTGGCCGGCGCAGGGGATCTCGACGGAGACGGAGTGTCCGACCTGGTCGTGGGCATCTGCGATCCCGGCGCCAACGGTCCCGGGGCCACCGTCGGGGAGGCGCAGGTCTACTACGGTGTCGCCGGAGGCCTGCCTGCGACCACCCCCGGGTGGACGGCGATCGGCAACGGCGCGACGGGGAGCGGCGGCTGCTTCGGGTGGAAGGTGAAGTCGATCGGAGATGTCGACGGCGACGGCGACTCGGAGCTGGCGGTCGGCGAGCCCTTCTTCTATCCGGGCCGTGTCTCGGTGTTCTACGGAGAAGCGCGCCCGGCGGGCCCATCGACGACCGCGGACTGGTTCTATCCCCCCGTGGGCCAGCCCCCGTCCGTGACGGGCGCCCTCTGGGGCTGGGACGTGGAGCCCGCGGGCGATGTGAACGGCGACGGGTACGCCGACCTGCTCTTCACCGGGCCCTCGTTCGACGTGCCGATCCCCGGCGCCATCGGGTGGAACGGGGGGCGCGCGGTGGTGGTGCGCGGGTCGCCTGTCGGCATGGTCGACCCGCCCCTCTGGCAAGGCGATGGTCCGAGCTCCTACGCCAATTACGGTGAGGCCGCGACGGCCGGGGACTTCAACGGAGACGGGTACTCCGACATCGTCGTGTCGGCCTCGCGCCTGACGACCCCCGCAGGCATCGCGAGCGGCCGGGTCGACATCTACAACGGCTCCCCCACGGGGCCCTCCCCGACCCCGAGCTGGACGGGCGACGGCGGCGGCCAGAGCGCCTACTACGGCGAGACGATGGCCGCCATAGGGGACATGAACGGGGACGGGTACGCCGACTTGGCGCTGTCCGAGTTGCCCTACCGACACATTCGCATTCACCCTGGGTCGCCGTCCGGGCTTCTCCCGTCCCAGACGCTGCCGGCGCCGGGCGCGAACCCGGATGGATTCGGCCTCGGTTTGGGGGCGGCAGGGGACGTAGACGGCGACGGGCTCTCGGATCTGATTGTCGGGGGGCCGCTCTTGGACGACCCGGAGGTGGACGAGGGAGGAGCGTGGCTCTTCCGCGGCTCCGCGCAACCGGCCGATGCCCCCGTCGCGATCTTCGAGGGTACGGCGACGGCGGAGGGCTACGGCGTGTCGGTCGCCGGGGCCGGGGACCTCAACGGCGACGGGTGGGACGACCTCCTGGTAGGCGCGGAGAACTACACGAACAGCCTGCCGGGAGAGGGGGCCGCGTTCGCCTTCGCCGGGGCCCCCGGGGGGCCGTCCTTGAACCCGGTCTGGTCCGTCTACGGAGGCCAGGCGCAAGCGCACCTGGGGGCGTCGTTGGCAGGCGTCGGCGACACCAACGGGGACGGGTTCGACGACGTGGCGGTGGGCGCGCCCGACTATGACGGCGCGTCCCTGGACGAGGGCGCGGTGCATCTCCACCTCGGGGTGGCGGCGCCCGCGTACGCCTCGGCTGCGCCCGCGCAGACCTGGGTCGGAGGCCAAGCCGGGGGCCGCTTCGGGGCGGCAGTCTCCGGGGCCGGGGACGTCAACGGCGACGGCTTCCAAGACGTCCTGGTCGGGGCCCCCGAGCACGACGGTGCGGCGGGCGTGGACACGGGTCGGGTCGAGGTTCGAGGCGGGTCGGGTTCGTCCGCCGGCGCAGTGCTTCTGTCGGCCGAGGGCGTCTCGGCAGGTGACGGGCTCGGGACCTCCGTGGCGCGGGTGGGAGACGTGAACGGCGACGGATATGCCGACGTGCTGGCCGGGGCCCCTGGATACGACGGCGGGCAGCAGGACGAGGGTCGCGCCGAGCTGCGGTTCGGGGGACCGGGCGGAGCGTCGTCGGTGCCGGACTGGACGGCCGAGTCCAGCCAACTCGTGGCCGCCATGGGCACCTCCGTCGGAGGGGCCGGGGACGTGGACGGAGACGGCTACGCGGACATCCTCGTCGGCGCGCCCTTCTACGACAACGGAGTCATCGCCGAGGGCCTCGTTCGCCTCTTCCCGGGCTCCCCCTCGGGCCCGGCCCCTTCGACCTGGGAGGTCACGGGGCTGCAGCAGGGGGCCCACCTGGGAGCTTCCCTGGGGCCGGCGGGCGACGTCGATGCGGACGGTTACTCCGACTTCCTGGTGGGAGCCCCCGACTGGGACGTTGCGTCGGGCGACGAGGGCAAGGCGATGCTCTTCGCCGGGCATCACTCGGGGACCCCCACGGAGATCTGGTCTGTGTCGGGGACCACCGCGGGGGAAGCGGTGGGCGACGCGGTCTCCCTCGCCGGCGATGTGAACGGCGACGGATTCGACGACATCCTGGTCGGAGTCGCCGGATACGACGGGGCGGCGGGCGACGAAGGGGGCGTGGAGTTCTACCTCGCCGGCCGGAGCGACGCCCCCACAGCCCTCGCGCCGCCCCACGCACGGGTGTTCCAGGCCGGCATCGCCGGGCCGGTGAGGTTCTCGACGGGCTCCCGGGCCCTCACCCCGGGCTCCTTCGACGTGGCGATGGATGCGAAGTCGGCGTTCGGGCGGAGCCGAATCAAGCTCGCGGTGGAGACGAAGCCGCTGGGGACGCCCTTCGACGGGACGTACACGGCCGTGTCCCCCAACTGGACCGTCACGGGCACATCAACCACGACGCTGCTGCTCAACATCGCCGGGCTACCGGCGGAAGACGCGATCCACTGGCGCGCTCGGGTGCTCTTCGATCCCGCTTGGGCCCAGCCTCAGGCGTGGTCACGGTGGATCACGGGAGGCCCGGGCGAAGCCGGCGGGGTGCACCTGCGTATGGAGTGCGTCGCGGACCTCGACCTCGACGGCGCGTGCGACAGCGACGATCCCGACGCGGACGGCGACGGAGTCGAGCCGCCGACCGACTGCGACGACACGGACCCGACAGCATTTCCCGGAGCGGTCGAGGTCACGGACGACGGCGTCGATCAGGACTGTAACGGGGTGGACACGATCACCTGCTTCGAAGACTTGGACGGCGACGGCTACGGCACCAGCGTGGTCTTCGAGGTGGACGATGCCGATTGCACCGACGACGTGGGCCAAGCCGCCGAGGGCGGGGACTGCGACGACGTAGACCCGGGGGTATCTCCCGGCGAGACCGAGATATGCGACGGGATCGACAACAACTGCGAAGAGGGGGTCGACGAGGGCTTCGACCTGGACGGCGACGGCGTCGTCGGCTGCTTCGACTGCGATGACGCGGACCCACTGAACTTCCCGGGCCGAGTCGAAGTGTGCGACGGGCAGGACAACGACTGCAACGGACTGGCCGACGCGTTCGGAGGCGAGTTGGACGCCGACGAGGACGGGGCCCCGACGTGCACGGACTGCGACGATTCGCTGCCCGCGACGGGGCCGGGGTTCGTCGAGATCTGCGACGGCCGGGACAACGACTGCAACGGCGTCATCCCTGCGGGCGAAGCCGACGAGGACGGGGACGGCTCCCCGGCATGCGCGGACTGTGCGGACGACGACCCCACCCAGAGTCCAGAGCTTCCGGAGATCTGCGACGGTCGCGACAACGACTGCGACGGGGAAGTGGACGACGAGAGGGCTGACGAGGACGGAGACGGGTTCGACCCCTGCAGCGCTCCCCGCGACTGCGACGACACGCGGTCGGACGTGCACCCCGGACATGTGGAACTGTGCGATGGCGTCGACAATGACTGCGATGCGGCCACCGACGACTACGGGGACCTCGACGCCGACGGCTTCGCCTCTTGTGCCGGTGACTGCGACGACGCGGACGCCGACGTGAACCCGGCGCGCGACGAGATCTGCGACGGGAAAGACAGCGACTGTGATGGAGAGCTTCCTCCCGACGAAGTGGACGTGGACGAGGACGGGTCCCCCGCCTGCGCCGACTGCGACGACGAAGAGGAGGACCGCACGCCGGAATCGAAGGAGCTCTGCGACGGCGTCGACAACGACTGCGACGGCACTGTGGAAGACGAGGAGGCCGACGAGGACGGCGACGGCGAGACCCCGTGCGGCGGCGATTGCGACGACCTCGACGAGGTGGTGAACACCAGCGCCCCAGAAGTGTGCGACGGCGTCGATACGAACTGTGACGATGCTCTCGCGGAGGGGGAGGTTCTCTCCCCGACCGGGCGGCACTCGGGAGTCGAAAACGACGGCGACAGCTGTCGTGATCAATTCGACAACGATTGCGACGGAACGGTCGACGCCGCGGATCCGGACTGCGAAGAGGCCCTGCAGCCTGCACTCGGTCCCGGCTGCGACGCAGCCTGCTCGACCGGGGGCCGCCTGCCTCGCCGCGCGGCACCTTGGGTGCTCCTCGGGCTCGTGGCCATCGGTCTCCGTCGGCGGCATGCCCTTCGGGCTCCGGCAGCGGGCGCGCTCCTCCTCGCCGGGACCGTCGTCCTCCCTGCTCCGGCTGGGGCTCAGGAGACGGTCCTCGTCATCGCCGAGCGGAAGCAGGACGCCGCGCAGATGGCCCAGGCGGCTCTGCCTCCGGGGGCGGCGGTCGAGGTCTCTGCCTTCCCCCAGAGCCGGGTCCTCGCGGGGGCATGGGTCCTGGGTGGGCTCCTCGAGGAGCCCTGCCACCTCCCTTCGGTGCCGCCCTCGGAGTTGAGCGCAGGTCTCAAGACGGCCGGCGACAAGATCGAGTTTCTCGAGCTCGAGGAGGGACGCGCCGTCGTCGACGGCTTGCACGCCAACCTGCCCTGTTTGACCCACGCCGTGACGGTCGAACAGCTCTGGACGCTGTATTTCCTGCGCGGTGTGGCGAGTTGGTTCGAAGGGGTGCCGGAGACTGCCGCCGAGGACTTTCTTCGAGCGCACACCGTCCTGCCCGGACGGGCCTACCCCCCCCGCTTCCCGCCGGACCTCGGAGAGGCTTATCTCGCGGCTCGCGACGGTCTCGCGGGGGCGACTTGGGCGCTCGTCGCCGCGTCCTCGTCCGAACCGGGGGGACCGGGAGAGGTCCTGATCGACGGGCGGGCCGTGTCGGAGGCAGGGCTCTCCGTGGTGCCCGGCGTCCATCTCCTGCAGGTGCGAGGCCCGGACGGCGCCCTTCGGGGCGGACGCCTACGCCTCGCCGACGGCGAGGGGGCGCTCGTTGCGCCCCCCGACCGCCTGGGAGACGCGTTGGCGTTCGTCGACCGCCCCGCTCAGGAAGCGCTCGCCGCATCTGCATGGACCCGCCTACGTGGCGAACCGGGGACGAGGGCATGGCTCGTGGCGGGCTCGCGAATCCACGCCCTGGCGGAGAGACCTCCTCCGATGGTCGCCACCGTGAGCGGGTCCTCCGTCGCGGGCCAGCCGAAGGTCCAGGTCGGCGTCGGAGGGGGTGCTCTGGGCGTGGGCGGCTTCGGCTACGGCGCGATCGACGCCGAGGTCTCCCTGAGCCTCACGGGGCCTCTTCGCCTCGATGTGGGGGTACACACCGGCATCGGACCGGCCGTGCAGAGCGAGTGGGACGGGAAGACTCACCGGGCGCTGCTCCCCGTGGTGAGCGTCGGACCTTCCATGCGCTTGGCGGGTCCGGTCAGCCCCTATGCAACCCTCGGGTTTCAACTCGCCGTCGGAAGCGAGTCCCAGGCTCCGCAGGTGATGCCGGGGGCCTTCGGGGCGGGTGGGATTCAGCTGGCCCTCGGACGCGATCTCCCGCTGACCCTGGTGCCCTACGTGGGTGGCGGATTCCTCGTGTTGCCGTCCTCGCCGGCGGCAGCGATCCTGCCCCTGGTCCGCGGTGGTGCGGTCCTACGGGTCTCCCTGTAGGCTCGACGGCCGGAGGAGGCTCAGCCATGACCGAGATGGAGGGGATCCCCTTCGGGCGATACCGGCTCATCGGTCTGCTCGGCCAGGGCGGAATGGCGACCGTCTACCGTGCCCTTCTCTCCGGGCCCATGGGGTTCGAGAAGGAGGTCGCCCTCAAGCGAATCCATAGCGAAGCGGCCGAGGACGAAGGCCTCATCAAGTCCCTCGTCAACGAGGCTCGTCTGGGAGGCAGCCTCAGGCACCCGCACATCGTCGAGACCTACGAGTTCAACCGGCTCCAGGGCATCTACTACGTGGCCCTGGAATACGTGGACGGTTGGTCGCTGGATGTGCTGCTGAAGCTCTGCCGCAAGCTCGGACGCCCCGTGCCGCTGCTCGCCGTGCACGAGATCATGATCCAGGCCTGCCGCGGCCTCAGTCACGCCCACAACCTGGTGACCCGCTCGGGAGAGCGACCCGACCTGGTTCACCGCGACCTCAAGCCCGGGAACATCATGGTGTCCCGCACCGGCGTCGTGAAGCTGATGGACTTCGGAATCGCGAAAGCGGCGACAAACCTCTATCAGACCACGTCGGCCGACGTCGTCCGAGGGACTCCGGTCTACATGTCGCCCGAGCAGCTTCGGGCCCAGAAGCTCGACAAGCGGTCGGACATCTTCGCGATGGGGGCCGTCCTTCATGAACTCACGACCCTCCAGATCCCCTTCGCCGGCGAAAACCTGATCGCGATCACGTATCAGATCGCCGAGTGCAACCTGGGCCCCCTGCGGCAGAGGGTCGCGAAGCGTCACCCGCACCTCGAGCCGGTGCTCGCGAGGGCGATGGCCAAGGACCGCGATGATCGGTTCCCCGACGCTCAGGATCTTGCGGACGCGCTGGAAGCTTCCGCCGGCTTCGTCGAGGACTCACTGGGCCTGAAGAAGTGGCTCGGGCTGATCGAGGCCCACCTCCCCCCGGTGCGCAAGGTCGGCGACTTCGGCCGGGTCGGCGCCCCGAGCCCCATCACGGACGAGCCCTCGGGCGTCACCTCGGCGGCTCCGGCCGGGGCACCGACGCCGACTCCGCAGGGGCTGCCGAGTCTCGTTCAGCTGCAGAGCGGCGACATCGTCCCCATCACGACCGTAGTGCAGGTGAATCGATCCCGGAGGATCGGGCTCGCACTGGGGGTGGTCGGGCTCGTCCTCGCCATCGTCGACGTCGGGCTGGGACTCCGTTCCCCGGGGAACGAGGACTCCTCCGAGGAAGAGGCGACTGCGCCACTCTCGTCCTCCAAATCGACGGGCCCCGACTCCCGCCTGAGTTCTCCCGCGGAGCCTGCCCCGTCGAAGGCGGTGACCGCCGTGACCGCCGTGGCCGCCGACCAGCCCGAATCGACCCCGACGCCGTCGCCCGAGCCGACTCCGGACCGAGAGCCGCCCGCCTCCGCCGTGGCCGTAAGAGCCGCGCCACGCGCCGCCGCACCGCCTCCCGACGACACGCCCGAGGTGGAGGCTCCAGCGGAGATGGGCGCGGTCGTCCTCCACAGCATCCCCTGGTCCCACCTGGAGATCGACGGTGTCCCGGCCGGAAAGACCCTGTTGAGGACCGAGTTGCCGGTAGGCACCCACAGGGTGCTCTTCCGCTGTACTCAATGCGACCCGACGGTGGAGAAGGAGGAGACGATCACGGTCAAGGCCGGTGCGGCCCCGCTCCGGACCGTGGTGAAGTTCCAGTGACGGAGCTGGTCGCGGGGCGTCGGATCGGGCGCTACACCCTGACCACCGACCGGATGGATCCCCGCTGCGGCACCTCGACCGTGGCGTGGAACGCCGTCGACGCGAGCGGCGAGCCGGCGATAGTCGTGCTCACGTCGGACGCGGACGTGGCGGCGCGAGCCAAGGCCCTGAAAGAAGGACGTCCTCCCCATTCGCTCGCGGTGCTCTCGCTGGGTAGATCGACGATCGGGACGGTGGTCGTTCTCCAACCCGCGGACGGGCAGCCACCGGGACACCTCCCACTGGGAGGCAGCGAGACAGTACGCGCCGGGATCCAACTGGTGGCGGCGCTCGAAGCGGGCCCGGGGCCGTCGCACCCCGGAGTTGGACGGATGCACCCCGCAGGCGTGCGGGTGACGAGGAATGGAGGCGCGCAGGTCGATCTGCTCCTACGGCTGCCGAGCGTCGACGATCGCGTGTCGCTTGGTCGAATTCTGCAGCACCTGATCTCCGGTCCCGACCTCCTCGAGCCGGATGCCATCGAGTGGAAACAAATCGGGCTCGGCAAGGTGATCGAGCAGTTGATCGCTTCGGAGGGGACGGGGTTCGCAGGGTGGACGGCAGTCCGGCGGGACCTGGAGCGGTTGGCGGCCGCCGATACAGTCTCATTGGACGACTTCGTTCCCGCCGGTGCGCCGTCCACGTCTACGGAGGACTGGACCCGTCTGCCGGAGGCGCCCTCGACCAAGACTCAAGACTGGACTCGGCTCCCCGAGCCCCCCTCTTCCAACACCCAGGACTGGACTGCGATCCCGGAGCCGCCGTCGTCGAAGACCGAGGACTGGACCGCACTTCGCATTCCGGGCGAGTCCCACGAGGACTGAGCCGAGGTGGTGACCCCAACGAGACGATTCTCGAACTTCCTGGTCGAGGTCAAGCCGACCGCGCAGGAGCTGTGGTGGGCGATCGGCGGGCTGGTAGTCCGCTGATCGACGACATCCTCCGACCCCCTGACCACAGGGGCGGCGCCCCGCTGTCGCCGACACGCTGCGGAATACGCACTACAGTATCCGTGTTCGCATGAATGATGATGAGGTTGAAGCGCAGAAGCTCGGCTGGGACCAGGAGAGCGTGCTCGACGAGCTTCGTGAACTCCAGATCGGCGACTACCTGCGGTCCGAGTCGAGCAGCCGACGACCGGACGACACCATTCACACGTTCACACCGCCCCTCGACGAAGACGAGCTCTGGATTCGCCTGGTCGAGCGCGGTGGATTGATCGCCGTGAGCTTCCACCGGGCATGACCATGGACCTAGTTGCACCCATCTGCCCTTACTGCCGGGACCGCGCAAGCGGAGGTGTGAGGGAGAGCCGCTACCGTCGCGGGAGGCGGGAAGTCGCTGTTCAGGCCCACTACTGGGAGTGCCCGTCGGATTGCGCAGGACCAGACGGGGAGCGACCCTTCCGTTTCCAGGACCCACCCCTCATGCGACTCAACGACGAAGCTGCTCGAGCGGCCTGGACGGAGAAGTTCGCGGAGCCGATGCCCCCCGCCGGCCGGCCGGGACGGAAGACCCGAGCGCGTCGGAGCGCGCCAGTCCAGGTACGCCTGACCGAGCAAGAGCGAGATCGGCTCGAGCGGGAACGAGGCGATCTGTCGCTCTCAGCCTATGTTCGCAGCGCCGTGTTTCACCGACCGGCATCCCCTCGGGCGCCCGGATTCCCATTGACCGAGACCGACGTCCTCGACGGTCCCCATCGGCGAGCTTCCTGATGTACGTGACGGCCCACCGGGTGCGGGCGCGCACGGGCGACGAGGCTGTTCACGCGTTCCTCCATCAGCACGGGGCCGTGGCGTGGCCGGATGAAGTCTTCGATTGGCCCGAGATCAACCCTGGAAGGCTCATCGGCCGGCGCACCATGTTCGAGGTCGGTGGAAACAACGTCCTGAGCTACCTCGATCTCCTGGCTCCCGATGGAACACCGGCGAGCGTGATCGAGGGCGCGCTGGAGGAGTTTCGACAAGACCTTGAGGAGCGAGCCAACCCGACGGTGATGGTCACCGGGGGGATCACGATCCGGTTCGGCACGAACCTCGGGTTGGAGCCTCAACGAGCCACGGCGTTCGAGGAGCTGGCCCACGCGGCAACGGAATTGCACAGCTCGGGAGGCTGACTTGTCGCCCAGCCTCACCGTCCGGGAACGTCGCCGGAGTTCGAATCCCGTTCGGGGCCCGGGCTGGACGCCGACTCCAAGTGGCTGGAATCACGGGGATTGGAAGGTGGTGACCCTGACGAGACGACTTTCGAACTGGTTGGCTGGGAGAGGGGAGTCCGCCCTGCCGCTCTTCACACCGAGAAGGCGAGAATCGAAGCCGACCTGACCGAGGTTCGTCACCTCGCTCGCCGCAGGATGCGACCCCAACGGGATTCGCGACTTCTTGAAGGACGTGATCGTGCCCCTCACGTGGGGGGATGGTCTTCCGTCCATCGCTCACGCAGTCGATGCAGCAGGCGTAGGTACGCCTACCGGTTCTTCCGGCGGCTCTTCTTCTTCATCTTCCTGCGCGTCTTCCGCCGCTTCCTGCTGCTCGACGAGGGCTTCTCCGTTCGACCCGGCCGAGGTCCACGGTCGTCGCCCGTTGCGGCAGTCAGGGACGCGAACCAGGCGCGACGAGTGGCGACGACCGTGTCGAGCTTGAGCCGCTGCGCGGCGGAGAGCTCCCCGCCGAGATCCTCGATCGCGGCAGCCAGCTCGATCGCCGTCTGGCCCCCGAGCGGTCCGCTGCCGGGCTCGGGACGGAACCGGTCCAGCTGCTCGGATAGGGCCGGGATCGCAACCGGATCGCCGTACTGGGCCAGTCCGGAGGCGGCCACGTCAGGGATCGCCGGGAGCGCGTTCAGCAGGAAGGAGAGGCCTCGGGGATCCCGGGCGTCCGCCTCTTCGGCGAGGGTCCCGAGCAGGTACGCGAGTTCGGTCTTCTGCTCCCGCTCGGTCGCCGCCTCGGCCCTCGCGAGCACCGGCTGCAGGACCCGCGCGCCAAGCCTCGGCAGCCCGAGCCGGATCTCCTCCGCAAGGCCGCTCTCGTCCTCGTCGAGCAGACGATCGAGCAGGGGCTCGACGGGCGCCTCGTCGCCGAGCGCCAGCAGCAGCTTCGCGGCGTAGATGGGGGCCCAGCCCTCGCCCGGTCCCTCGACGGAGAACAACTCCTCGTCCCGTAGGATCTCGACGAGTTCCGGCACCACCTCGGCGCCGCGCTCGCCCAGCCGCTCGCGGGCGCGCTCGAAGTCGTCGCACGCGGCGACCAGGATCTGACGTACGGACTCTGTCACCTCGACCTCCTCGACCCCCCGTCGAGCAGTTCCACTCGTCACCCCTCACCATCCACCGGGGCAGCGGAGCCTGCGCCTGCCGCTCCGCCACCGTCGCCGTCGCCGTCGCCGTCGCCGGGCGTCTCCCAGGCTCGACCATCCCGGTTCCAGACCGCTCCGCGTCGGAGGGCGCCGTCGACGAACGTGGCGGCGGCGGTGAACACGGAGGCCAAACTCGGCCACGCCAGACGATCCTCGGCCGCGATCGTCGCGTAGGGCGTCTGCCACGCCGCGGGTGGAGCCGGGAGCGCGCTCGGGACCTCGTGGGTCGCCCGTTCCTGAAAGGTCCGGTCGATCGCCCGGCGTACCGCGTCGCCGTCGAACGGCCCGGTGCGTGCCAGCAGCGCGAGGTCCGGCAGGTCCTTCACCCTGGAGTTCATCCCCTCCCACGGCATGGTGTAGGCGTGCAGCTTCTCGGCGACGTGCGTCTCACGCGGCAACAGGCGGTAGACCCTCGGCTCCAGTCCGACGAAGGAGAGCAAGCCGTCGCCGTGGACCGAGTCGACCCGGCCGGTCAGCACACCTCCCACGGCGACATCGAGACCGAAAGCACGACCGTAGTCCTTGCCTGCGAACCGGGGCTTGACCTGGTAGCGGGTCCCCTCGTAGCGAACGCCGGGGCCCGCGATCTTCGGACGGTCCGAGGCCGGGGAGATCTCGAAACTGAACCGGTCACCGAGATCCATCTGACCGGCGCGACGCAGATCCAGTGGATCCGGCGCCGCCCCGTCGACTCGCAGGTCGATGTCGCGCGTGGTCCGGACGTCTTCAAGTCGCAGCTCCAGCGCCAGCCCGCCCTTGAGGATCGCTCGATCTCCCAGCGCATCCGAGAGCCGCGCCATCACGCGGTCCATCAGGAAGAGGAGTTGCACGCGAGCGTAGGGAATCCCGCGCCGCCTCGATCGCTCCCGAAGTCGCGCCTCGATCGCTGCTCGGAGCGCCGCAGGGGTGCGGTACTTGCTCCGCTCAGCCATTGCGCTCGAGCCAGGCAGCGACGCGGGCCTTCGGGGCAGCCACCTCGTCCGCGGAGAACAGGCCCTTCGAGAGGCCCTGCGCGAGGGCCTTCCAGACCTCGTCGGGGCGCCCGCCCTCCTCGACGCAGTCGACGACGGTTCGCACGGGCTTCGTCACGGGGACGTTGCCGCTCCAGGTCGCGTCCTCGTCCTGGAGGTCGGCGTAGTGGGGCACGACACGGTCCGGCCACCGGACTCGTCGATGCTTCCACTCCACGGGGAGCGTGACGTGCAAGCGGTTCATAGTGAGGTCCGAGAGACCGTGCAGGACGAGTGCCGTCCAATGACTGAAGACCGCTTGCCGGCCCGACCAGAGCCACGCGACGATCAGCTCCTCATCGTCCGCGTGTGGGTACCGGGCGAGACGGTAGATGCCGCGGCGGAGGCGCTCGAGGTTGCCCCGGCCGACGTGGTAGCTCAGGTGCTGTGGCCCCCAGCCGGCCCACTCGCGCGCCTGGGCGGCGGTGAAGTACCCCGCTTGCTCGGCGGCCAGTTCCTGGACTTCGCTGAACGGCACCGCACAAACCTACAAGAATCTTGTAGGTCTGCGCAGCACGAATGTTCAAGAAACTTGTAGGTGAGTGCGGAGCATGGACGGAGCCGCTCCGAAGTTCGAATCCCATTCGGGGTCCGGGCAGGACTCCGACTCCAAGTGGCTGGAATCACTGGGATTGGAAGGTGGTGACCCTGGCGAGACGATTCTCGAACTGGATCGCGACGGGGCGGCCGTTGAAGAGACAGCTCTTGACACCACTTCCCCCCGAATCTACAAATCTGTAGAAGGAGCGCGCCATGCCGACGACCCAGATCTCCGCGCACATCCCAACCGAGCTCAAGGCTCGTCTCGACAAGTACGTGCGGGCTCACGGCGTCACGCGTCAGCACCTCGTAGAACAAGCGCTGGAGCACCACCTCTCCGCGCTCGAGGAGCTGCCAGCGGAGGCAATCGTCCCGACACGGATCGTCCTGACCGCACAGAGCGCGGAGCGAGTCGCCGATCTCCTGGAGAACCCGCCGCAGCCGACCGACGCGATGAAGCGGCTCTTCGATGACGGTTGAGATCCGCCCCCTCGAGCGGACGGATGACCGGACCAGGTTCCACAGCGGAGACGAAGCGCTCGACCTCTACTTCCACCGGTACGCCGGTCAGAACCAGTTCCGCCATCATGTAGGGGTGACCTACGTAGCGGTCGAGGGCGGCGAGGTCGTCTCCTTCGCCACGGTGTCGCCGGCCTCACTGGACGCGGACGACCTCCCCGACGGTCGAAAGCGACCACCGTACCCCGCGCCTGTGCTTCGCATCGGCCGAATGGCGGTCTCCGAGTCCCACCAGGGGCGAGGGCTCGGTCGCGTCTTGCTCCGCTTCTGCCTCGAGCTCGCGCTGCGGATGCGGAACGAGTTCGGGTGTGTGGGGATGGCCGTCGACGCGAAGCCGGGCGCCGTGGAGTTCTATCGCCGGTACGGCTTCGTCGTGATCGAAGCCGCGGCTGGAGCGGCGAGAACCCACCCCCCTCCCCGGCTGATGTTCCTGGCCCTCGAGTCCGTGCCCATGAGGGATCCCGGTTCGGCGACGTGACAAGCCGCTGGCGTTGCGCGACGCTTTTCGGACTGTTCAACGACGCTGAACCCATCGGGAGGCTCCGCCTTGCCATCGTTCAACTCCGCAGCCCCGGTCCTCTTGGTGGCTCACGTGGGCTCGACGCTCGGCTGGTACCGCGACGTCCTGGGCTTCGAGGCCGACGCGTTCCCGAGCTCCTCCGATCCGGAGTTCGCGGTCCTCTGCCGCGAGGGCGTCGAGATCATGCTCCAGCGGCTGGCGGGATACGTGAAGCCGGACCCTTCACCGAGGCGTGCTGCCGGCGTATGGGACGTCTACATCCGCGTCAGCGGGCTGATTGAGCTCCACCGCGAGCTGACCCGAACGCCGACGGCCTTCGTCTCGGCCCTCGAACAACGGGCGTACGGCTGCACCGAGTGCCAGCTGGACGATCCGAACGGCTACAGGCTGGTGCTGAGCGAGGAGACCGGCGCCGAGCAGTGATCCGAGAGTTCGAATCCCGTTTGGGGTCCGACCCGACGACAGGGCGCAAGCGACTGAAATCATTGAAGATGAGAAGTGGTGACCCCAACGGGATTCGAACCCGTGTTGCCGGGATGAAAACCCGGTGTCCTGGACCTGACTAGACGATGGGGTCGTCTCGATGCCTACGGCAGGATCCGGCGGCAACCTGCCTCACCGGCTGGGGCCCGGTCAAGCCCGCCGAAACACACGCGAGGAGACCGAGGCGGGGGCGCGACTGGTGAGCCGTCCGGGGCTCGAACCCGGGACCAACGGATTAAAAGTCCGGTGCTCTTCCTGCTGAGCTAACGGCCCAGTCGGCCTCTCCCGAGGGGGCCCGGGGCGCCGGTCTTATATGCGTCCGGCGACGTCGGGGTCAATCATCCGGACCGCGGCCGCGGAACTTTCGTCAGAGAGGAGGCAACCCCCCGATGGAGGACTCCTCATGCTGCAACACCCCCGCCCCGACGACCACCTGTTCGATGACTGCGAACTCTGCGACCAGCTGCGCGCCGACCAGGCCGCGCTGCGCTCGACACCCCTGACCTTCGGGCAAGTCGCCGTCCCACGCGACGGGCCCGTCCCCGTCGCTCCCGTAATCGCCGCGCTCAACCGCCTCCCCCACGCACTGAGGCCGCAGTTCTGGCAGGGGTCCGGCGGGGGGTACTCCCTCTCGGCGGTCCTCGAAGGCGGCGGCCAGGTCGACATCACCGTCATGAAGCGCTTCGACGGCTGGGTCGACCCCCTCGAGCCTGCGTTGGCGGAGCACCCGCTGTTCCGCAGGAGCCGCCGCACCGTGCGCCGCTACCGAGCGCTGTGGCTCGCCACCGTGCAAGACCCCGCCGCGGCCTCTCCGATCGAACTGCAGCTCTCGTTCACGCGGGTGCTCGCGGCCTTGGCCGAGGCCGGCGAGGCAGTCGCCGTCGCGTGCGACGATCCGCCTCTCGTCGTGCCCGCGCGCTCGTTTCGGGAGCTGGCAAAGGACGCCTCGGCCGCCGCCCCGCCCGTGCGCCTCTGGGTGCGTCCGACGATCGCATACGACGCCGCCACCCAGCGGGTGGACGTCCTCTCTTGGGGACTGGGCCACATTGGGCTGCCGGAGGTGTCCATCGACGCCCCCGCGACCCGCAGGGCGGAGGCCATCGAGCTGCTCTACCAGCGGGCGAGCGAACTCATCGTCGCCCCGAGCCTCGACGGCTTCGCGATGCGCGACTCTCCCGTGTGGCCCGGGACGCCCGTGCTCCAGGAGATCCTGTGACCTCGGTCAGTGCAGGACCTCGTGCCGGGGGGCGGCCTCCACCCGCTTGCCCGGCGCGGGGTCGCGGAGCTGGATCGTCTGGCTCCGGCCCGGGCCCACCGAGACCAGCGAGACGGGCACCCCGGCCAGCTGCTCCACGCGACGGATGTACGCCCGCGCCTCGACGGGCAGGTCGGACCAGCGCTTCGCCCTCGTGATGTCGGCGTCCCAGCCCGGCAGCTCCTCGTACAGAGGCTCCACCCGCTCCAGCGCGCCGCGCGCCGCGGGGACCGTGTCGAGGATGGCGTCGCCCAGTCGGTACGCCGTGCAGACCTTGATGCGCTCGAGGCCGGAGAGCACGTCGAGCTTCGTGAGGGCGATCGACGTGAGACCGTTGACCCGCACCGCGTGCCGCAGCACCACCATGTCCAGCCATCCGCAGCGCCGCGGGCGACCCGTCGTCGCCCCGAACTCGCCGCCCGCCGCGCGCAGCTGCTCGCCCAGCGCGTCGTTCAGCTCGGTGGGGAACGGGCCGGAGCCCACGCGGGTGGTGTAGGCCTTGCTGATCCCGAGCACCGCGTCGATGAACGTGGGGCCCATGCCCGCGCCGGTGCAGGCGCCCCCCGCCACCGCGTTGCTCGAGGTGACGTACGGGTAGGTGCCGTGATCGACGTCGAGCAGCGTGCCCTGGGCGCCCTCGAAGAGGATCCGCGCGCGACGGCTGGCGGCCTCGTGGAGCAGCGCCGTGGTGTCCGTGACGAACGGGGCGAGCCGAGCGGCGGCGGCGGCGTACTCCTTCTCGACCATCTTCCGCCCCAGCGCCTTGCCCCCGAGCGCGACGATCTCCTTGTTGGCGGCCTTGAGCTCGAGGTCGAGCAGCGCCGCGAACGAGTCGGGATCCACCAGGTCCGCGAGCCGGATCCCGGTGCGTCGAACCTTGTGCTCGTAGGTGGGGCCGATGCCTCGGCGCGTAGTCCCGATCTTCGCCCCGCCCGCGGCGTCCTCGCGGAGGGCGTCCAGGGCCTTGTGCCACGGCATGATGACGTGCGCCCGGTCCGAGATGCGGAGCTGGTCCGGGTCGGCGAGGAAGCCGCGCTCCCGGAGCTTGTCGATCTCACCCAGCAGTACGAGCGGGTCGACGACCACGCCGTTGCCGATGACGCAGGTCTTGCCCTCGTGCAGCACCCCCGACGGGATGAGGTGCAGGACCGTCTTCACGCCCATCACCACGAGGGTGTGCCCGGCGTTGTTGCCGCCCTGGAACCGCACCACGATGTCCGCGCGCTGGGTCAGCAGATCGACGAGCTTGCCCTTGCCCTCGTCGCCCCACTGGGCGCCGACCACGACGATGTTTGCCATCTCTCTCCTCGGACCGGCGGTCTACTCGGCGACCGCTCGGGAAAGCACTTCGGGGTTCACGGCGCCGCGCGCCTCGCCTGTCGTCAAGAAGTCACGCACCTGCTCGGCGAGCGTCGTCGCCACGTTGATCTGCGCCTCGAAGGTCGACGCGACCAGGTGCGGCGTGACGATCACCTGCGGCATCTTCAAGAGCGGGCTGCCCGTGGGCGGCTCCTTCTCGAAGACGTCGACCGCGGCGCCCGCGACCTTGCCCGACCGGAGCGCTCGCAGGAGGGCCGCCTCGTCGATGACGCCGCCGCGGCTGCAGTGGACGATCCGGACCTGGTCCTTCATGAGCTCGAACGCGGCGTCCCCGATGAGCCCCCGCGTGCGGTCCGAGGCCGACACATGGACCGTGAGGAAGTCGGCGCCGGCGAGGAGCTCGTCCCAGGACGCCGACCGCCCGCCCGCGGCCTCGATCTCCGAGGCGGTCACCGCCGGGTCGTGCACGAGCACTCGCATCTGCAGCGCCGCCGCCCGCTGGACGACCACCCGACCGACGCGCCCCATCCCCACGACCCCGAGCGTCTTGCCGGTGATCTCCGTGCCGCGGTAGCGCCGCTTGTCCCAGCGACCGGACCGCATCGACGCGTCCGCCTGGGGGATGTTGCGCGCGAGGGCGAAGAGCAGCGAGATGGCGAACTCGGCCGCCGACACCGTGTTGCCCTGGGCGCTCGTCATCACGACGATCCCGCGCCTGGTCGCCTCCCGCACGTCGATCGTGTCGAGCCCGAACCCGGCCCGCCCGACGAGTCGCAGGCGCCCCCCGGCGCGGAGGACCTCCGCAGTCAGGCGTGTGCGCGAGCGGACGAGCACCACGTCGAACTCACCGATGCGGCGGAGCAGCTCCGCCCGTCCGATCCCGGCCCGATGAGCCACGGCGAACCCGGCCCGATCGAGCAGATCGAGGCCGACGCGGGAGATGTCGTCGCAGACAAGGATCGAAGGAGGGGGGCTCACGAGCGCGCGGAGCTTACAGGACGAAGCTCAGGGATTCGGCCAGTCGCTCATCTCGCGCAGGTCGTCCCCCGCGATGTCGAGCATCTGGGCGGCGGCGTTGATGAGGTCGTCGGCCGCCGGGGCCCCCTCGACGCGCTGTGCGATCGTCCCGTCGGGGAAGACCAGGAAGAAGGTCGGCAGCGCCGTGATGTTCCAGGACGCGGCCCACTGCCAGTTCGTGTCGGCGAGGATCGGGAGCCGGTCCAAGCCGAACTCGTTCGACCACCGGGAGGCGACCGCCTGCGTCGGCTGGTTGCCGCCCACGTCCTCGATCACGATCTGGATGTAGTACGCCGACCCCATCGCCTGGATCTGCTGCCGGACGTACTCGGCCTCAGAGGCCGCCTGGCGGCAC
This sequence comes from uncultured Rickettsiales bacterium, assembly GCA_964620495.1. GTDB lineage: Bacteria > Myxococcota_A > UBA796 > UBA9615 > UBA9615 > CAZEKB01. The sequence continues at coordinate 19,882 of CAZUHI010000084.1, forward strand.
GGACCGCACCACTCCGCGGCCACGTCCACGAGCGTCACGAAGCCCAGAAACTGCCGGTAGTCGACCATGTTGCCGTGCTGGTCGACGAGGTTGAAGGCGTCCATGCGGCCGCCGTCGGTCCCCGTGCCCGTGCCCGAGTAGCTCTCGTTCTCGGGGAGGATCGACGGGTAGCCGTTGGGGGCCCACTCGGGGATCGCGGCGTCGTCGTCGTCCGAGACGTCGTCGTCGTCCATGACCATGTCGTCGTCGTCGGACGCGTCGTCGTCGTCCGCTGCGCTGTCGTCGTCGTCGCCGCCACCGCCACCCCGGCTCCCGCCACGACGCGGGGTGCACGCGACCACGGCCGCGCTGAGGAGGAGGAGGAAGAGGAGGAGGGAGAAGCGTCGAAGGCTCACGGGGACTCCGGGCGGAGGGGCTGCCGGCGAGTCCTAGCACAGCCGTCCTGACCGGGATCAGCGCAGCTCGATGATCCCGTTCTCGAGGAAGAAGTGGAGCGACGCCAGCACCCGGTACTGGTCGAAGGTCCCCAGGATGGTGAGGAGCTCCTCGATGGTGATCTCGCCGTCGATCTGGCTGATGAGGAAGCCGCCGATCGGATCGAGGCTCAGCTCCAGGATCGACGCGTCGGTGGCGCGGAGGTAGGGCACCCGCTCCCGCGGCTCGAGCTCGGCGAGGTACTCGTCCACCAAGCGGCCCTTCAGCTCGCCCACGAGGCCTTCCGCTTCGGGGTTCTCCGGCTCCCGGCGCAGGGCGTCCTCGGCGCGACCCAGGGCCGCCTCGAGCCTCCCCTCGGCGAAGTCCTTCTGCGCGTGACGCAGCAGGATGACGACGTCGGGGACCACGGGCTCGACGTCCAGGTCGTCCGAGTCGAGGGGCTCGCCGTCGTAGGCCGCGACCTCCTGGGTGAACGGGGGGGCCAGAGACGTCTGGGACTTGGGCTCCAGGACGACCGGCTCACGACCCTCGGGCGAGGTGATCGCGGCCGCCGCGGGAGACGCGTCGCTCGCGGAGCCCGCGGGGAGGGCCCCGACGCTCTCCAGGTAGTCGAGGGCGCGGGGGTTCCGGGGCGCCTGCTCCAAGGCCTGCTGCCACAGGTCGATGGCTGCTTCGCGCGCACCCAAGGCGTAGCGAACCAGTCCGCGATCGAGCAGATCGGTCACAAGCAGGCGCTTCGCTCGGGGCGTGTCGGCCATGCGCGGGAGCTCCCGGTTCGCTCGCTAAACGTTTTCGACGGCGCGGAGGGACGAGTGGGCCTCTTCGAGCCGTTGCTCGCACGCGGCCAGTTCGTCTTGATTCCGAGACGACATCGCACCCTTGGCTTCGGAGAGCACGTCCATGATCTGATGCAGCTGCTCGCCCGTGATGACGGCCTCGGCCGACGGGAGCAGGTCCAGCACCTTCTGGTGCAGCGTCTCCACGCGGTAGAGGAGCTCTTGGCCCTCCTGCTCCTGCTTCTCCTGCACCTGGAAGGCGTCCCGGTCGTCGATCATCCGGTTGAGCTCGGCGTCGCTCAAGCCGCCGGACATCGCCACGACGATGGACTGCTCCTTGCCGGTGTCCACGTCGCGCGCCTTCACGGACACGATGCCGTCGGCGTCGATGCCGAAGGTGACCTCGATGTCGGGCACCCCCGCCGGGGCGGGCCGGATGCCGGACAGCAGGAACTCCCCGAGCGTCGCGTCCGTCGCCTGGGACTGCGCCTCGCCCTGCATGACCTTGATCTTCACCGTGGCCTGGTTCTCGTGGACCGTGGTGAATGCGTGGCGCTTCTGGGTGGGGATGGTCGTGTTCTTCGCGATCATGGTGGTGACCGCACCGCCGACCGTCGCGATGCCCAGGTTCATGGGCGTGACGTCCAGCAGCAGCATCTCCATGCCCTGGTCGACCAGCGCCTGCCCCTGGATCGCCGCGCCGAGCGCGACGACCTCGTCCGGGTTGATGCCCTTGCTGAGCGACTTGCCGAAGAAGCCCTCCACCCGCTCCTGCACCAGCGGCGTGCGCGTCTGACCGCCCACGAGGATGACCTCGGCGATCTCGTCCGTGCGCAGGCCGGCGTTCTCGAGGGTGAGCCGAGAGATCTCCACGCAGCGCTCGACCAGGTCGCCGACCAGCTCCTCGAAGCGGGCGCGAGAGAGCGTCTGCTGGAGGTGAATCGGCTGCCCCTCCTTGGTCGCGATGAACGGGAGGGTGACCTCCACGGCCCGCTTGAAGGAGAGCTCGCACTTGGCGTTCTCGGCCGCCTCACGCAGCCGCTGCAGCGCGACCTTGTCCTCGCGCAGGTTGATGCCGTGCTGCGCCTCGAAGGACTCGGCGAGGTAGTCGATGATCCGGCTGTCGAAGTCGACGCCCCCGAGGAACGTATCGCCCGACGTGGACACCACCTCGAAGACGCCGTCGGCGACCGCGAGGATGGAGACGTCGAAGGTGCCGCCGCCGAGGTCGAAGACCGCGAGGTTGCCCACGCCGCCCTTCTCCTGCCCGTAGGCGATGGCGGCCGCGGTGGGCTCGTTGATGATGCGGATGACGTCCAGCCCCGCGACCTGCCCGGCCTGCTTCGTGGCCGTGCGCTGGGCGTCGTTGAAGTACGCCGGGACGGTGATGACGGCCTTCTCGACGGCCGAGCCGAGGTAGTCCTCGGCGATCTTCTTCATCTCCATCAGGACGAAGGCGGACATCTCCTGGACGGTGTACGCGCGCCCACCGCCGTGCACGAGGCACTCGCCGTTGGTGCCCTCCTCGACCTGATAGGGCACCACGTCGCGCGTCTTCTGGACCTCGGGGCTGGCGAACCGACGTCCGACCAGCCGCTTGACCCCGAAGATCGTGTTGTCGGCGTTGGTGATCGCCTGACGCTTCGCGATGTGCCCGACCAAGCGCTTGCCGTTCTCGGCGAACGCCACGATCGACGGCGTGGTTTGGTAGCCGCCCCGATTGGGGATCACCACCGCACCCTTGTTTTCGTAGACCGCGACGCACGAGTTCGTCGTGCCGAGGTCGATGCCGATGACCTTCTCCATCCCTACTCCTTACCCGGGCTGCGCGCGCTGCCGGGCCTCCTGGGACTGCTGTCCAGCCTCACTTCAGCTTCTTCAATGCTTTCGTCGCGGCACTGTTCTTCTTGTCCATCTGAAGGACCCGTTCATACGCCCGAACCGCGTTGCTCGGCATGCCGAGATCCGCGTAGGCCGCCGCCAAGTCCATGATGTACGGAACGTTTCTCGACTCCAGCTCCACGGCTTTCCGCAACTGCTCGAGCCCCACGCGGTGTTGAAGCGTGTGCTCGATGATCAGCTTACCGAACTCGTTGTAGTACTTGCCCTTGGTGGGCTTGCATTCCACCGCCTCCTGCAACTTCGCGGCGGCCGCCTTGAAGTCCTCGGCGAGCTTCGCGTCCTGCGCTTCGCGGTAGAGCGTCTCGGCGCGAGAGTTCCGATGCTGCGCCGAGGCGCGCTTGAACGCCGCCTTGGCCTTCTGGTTCCGCGGGTCCAGGGACATGGCCATCTGGAAGTGCGTGACGGCGGCCTGGGTGTCGCCGTCCTCCTGCTTCTTCTTGCCCGCCTCCATGTGCTTGCGCGACTTGGCGATGCGGGCCGCGAGCTGCTTCTGCAGCTTCTGCATGAAGACCGGCTTCTGCGCCTTCTTGCGACGCTTCGCTTTGCGCGCCAGCTCCGCCTTCTTCTTCTCGAGCGCGGCCGCCTGCTTCTTGCGCAGGGCGTCCGGCACGAAGTCGACGGACACGGACGCTTCGCCGGGGGCCGCGTCCACCGTGATCGCGTCGAGCTCTTCGGCGGTGTCGGTCCCGATGTCCGGGAAGATCATCCGGTCGTACTCTTCGCGCGTCTCGTAGTCGCCGAGGACGCGGTACGCCTCCGTGATCTTGTTGAAGAGCAGCTCGAGCTGCGTCTTGTAGCGCCCCAGGTTCTTTCGATAGAACTTGTCGGGGTGGTACTCCTTGCTCAGGCGGTAGTACGACCGCTTGACGGCCTTCGCGTCGGCCGTCTTGGGGAGGAGCAGGACCTCGTAGAAGGTCTTCGTGTCGATGCCGTCGCAGGCCGTGTCGATCGCCGCGCGCTGGTCGGGGGTGAGGTCCTCGCCGTCGCCGCTGCCGTCGTCCGCGGGCTCCGCGCTGAAGTCGACGTCGGGCTCGTCGACGTCGTCGTCGTCCAGCTCGAACTCGAAGTCGTCGTCCTCGGCGAGGTCGTCGTCGACCTCGAAGTCGAAGTCGTCGTCCGTCGCGATGAACTCGCCGGAGTCCGAGCCCACAGTGGCCGAGGCCGCCGAATCGGGGTGTCGCAGGACCCTGGGGTGTCGCCTAGACATCAACCCCGGAAGTGTAGCAGCGCTCACGCGCGCGTGTTTTCGACCGCCGTCGGCCCCGCCGCGCAGCGGGCGCGACCCCCCTAGAGGATGTACTTCGCGAGGTCCCGATCGCCGAGGATCGGGGCCAGCCGA
>CAZUHI010000085.1:0-22672 GCA_964620495.1 uncultured Rickettsiales bacterium
GCGATCTTCGACGCCCATTCCGGATTTTGTCCGGCATGCCGTGAGCCGCGCCGGACTCCGGCAGACTGCGCGGCATGTCGGAGCTTGTCGCAGCGGCGCGTCGCCTCTCGGAGGCCGTGGACGCCCTGTCCTTCGGGGCTCCCGTGACCCATGTGTACAACCCGTTGGACCACGCCCGGGAGCTGCACGAGCAGTATCTGGAGCGCTTCGGCGCCGGGCCCAAGGAGGTCGTCTTCCTGGGGATGAACCCGGGCCCCTGGGGCATGGCGCAGACGGGCGTGCCCTTCGGGGAGATCGCCGCGGTCCGGGACTGGATGGGCCTGCGGGGGGACGTCCGACGCCCGAAGCACGAGCACCCCAAGCGCCCGGTCCTCGGCCTCGACTGCCCCCGATCGGAGGTCAGCGGCCGCCGGGTCTGGGGTTGGGCGAAGGACCGCTACGGCACCCCCGAGGCCTTCTTCGCGCGCTTCTTCGTCCTCAACTACTGCCCGCTGTCCTTCATGGAGGGGCCGACCGGCCGCAACCGCATCCCGGAGAAGCTTCCCAAGGCCGAGCGGACCCCCCTGTTCGCGGCCTGCGACGAGGCGCTGCGGGGCACCCTCGACGTGCTCGATCCGACGTACGTGGTGGGGGTGGGCGCCTTCGCGGAGAAGTGCGCCCGCCGCGTGCTCGGGGCCGACTCCGCGATCCGGATCGGCCGCATGCTCCACCCCAGCCCCGCCAGCCCCAAGGCCAACCGCGGCTGGGCCCCTCAGGCCGAGGCCGACCTCGTCGCCCTGGGGATCGAGCTCTGAGGCGGCCGTGAGCCGCCCGGCGAAACGCGGCTAGATCCCCGTGCCCGGGGTGACCGTCAGGACCACCCGCGCCACGAGCTTGTCGACCTGCCTCCGAATCGCCGCCAACAGGGCGTGAAGCCATCGCAGGAAGCGATCGAAGGGGCTCTCGTTCAGGCGATCGTCGACCATCGACGCTCAGGATGGCACCGCCGCGCGGACTCGGGGCGGAAAGGGCCCCGGTGGAGCGCGTCCGCCTCGGCTAACTTCTCGCCGATGCGCGCGACCGCCCTGCTTCTGCTGTTCCCGTTCGTCGTCGGCTGCCTGATGCCCCTGCCGGCGCGCCGAGGGAACTCCGGCGACACCCTGTCCGTAAGCTTCTCTCTCTGCGAAGCCGAGGTGGTGAATCCGTGAAGCGCTTTGTGCTGCTCCTGCTGCTGCTGCCCGCCTGCGTGGGCGACGACGACGACACCGCCGGGGCCGTCGCGAACGACGACGACGCGACGAACGACCTGCCCGCCGGCGACGCCGCCGAGATCGAGCTGGGCGATGAGGTCGTGTGCGCGGACCCGCGCGAGGGCGCCGCGCTCCCCCTGACGGACGTGACGGCCGCCGCGGGGGTCGGATACGCGGCCGCGACGCCCCCCTGGACGACCGATCCGGTGCTGCACCCGTCCGCCGAGATCGAGGTGCACGGAGGCTTCGCGGTCGTCGATCTCGACGGCGACGACCACCTCGATCTGCTGTTCACGGACGCCGTGGCGGGGCCGAAGATGTTCCTCGGCGACGGCGACTTCGGCTTCACCCCCGTGGACGCGACGACCCGCGGGCTGCCCGGCGCGGCCGACTTCGCCCACGGCGTCAGCGCGGTCGATCTCGAGGGCGACGGCGACTCGGACCTGTTCCTGCTCTACATGGGCCACAACCGCTTCTTCGAGAACGACGGGACCGGCAACTTCACCGAGATCACCGAGGATCTGGGCCTCGCCGGGCGCGACGACGACCGCACGATCACCGCGTCCTGGGCCGACTTCGACCGGGACGGCGACCTCGACCTCTACGTCGCCAACCACGGCGAGGGCTCCTACGGTCCGGGCGACACGTACACCCCCGATCCCGACCACCTCTACGTGCAGGAGCCCAACGGCCGCTTCCGCGATCGCATCGAGTGGATGCTGGGGGAGGACGAGCACGGCTACGCCTTCCTGGGCGGCTTCGTCGACCTCGACAACGACGGGTGGCTGGACTTCTATCTCGTGAACGACCTCGCCGCCGAGGACCCGTCCATCATCGGCAACCTCTACTTCCGCAACGGCGGGGGGGCCGACGGCGAGGCGTGGCGCTGGACCCACACCCCCGAGGCGGCCCTCGACTTCCGCATGCTCGGCATGGGCCTCGCGATCGGCGACATGGACCGCGACGGGGACTACGACCTGCACATCACCAACGCGGGCGCCACGACCCTCGCGCGCAACGACGGCGGGATCTTCACGGACGTGTCCCTGGCCGTGGCGGGCTTCTCCGACGGCACCGCGGGCGACATCTCCTGGGCGACCCACTGGCTCGACCACGACAACGACGGCGACCTGGAGCTGTTCACCGGGTTCGGGCACATGCCCACCAAGGTCGACGGCCGCACCCCCAACAACACCCAGAACCGCCTCGAGCAGCCCGACGCGCTGTGGTCCACCGACGGCGAGGCCTTCGAGGACATCGCCCCCGCGCTGGGCGTGGACAACGTCGCGCCGACCCGCGCCTCGGTCGTCGCGGACATCGACCGCAACGGGTTCCCCGACCTCGTCACCTGGGCGCTGTTCGACGGTCCGCGCGTGCACCGCGCGGGCTGCAACGCGAACGCCTGGCTGCGCGTCTCCCTGGAGATGGAGGGCCGCAACGTCGACGCGATCGGGGCGCGCGTGGAGGCCTGGGTCGACGGCGCCGTGTACGCCATGGGCGACAACGCGCTCGGCAGCGACGAGGTGATGTGCGCGGGCCCCGCCGAGGTCCTGCTCGGGCTGGGCGACGCGGACGAGGTGGGCCTGGTCGTGCGGTGGCCGGACGGTGTGACCACCGTGAACGCGGGTGTCCCCACCCGTCGCGGGGTCGTGCTCCGTCGATGACCAGGTGCGCTCCAGGGAGGGCGGCCGCCCTGATCCTCGTCCTGCTGGGGGCGGGGTGCGTGGACCCCGACGACGACGACACGGCCGCCGGGGACGACGACGACGCCGCGGGGCCGACGTGCTTCCAGATGTTCCGAGGCACCCCGGAGCGGCGCGGCCACACGTCCTTCACGCTGCCCCGGGAGCAGCCCGCTGCGGGCTGGGCGGTCAACGTCTCGGACCTCGAGCTGGGCGGCGGGGACCTGGACTGGGGCGGCTTCCCCAGCGGCGACACCTTCACCGACGAGCCCGAGCCCTACGACGGCGCGATGTTCCTCGGCGGCGGCCCGCTCACCTGCGACGGGCTGATCTACCAGGGCACGCGGGGCGGGTACCTGACGGCCGTGGACGCCGCCAGCGGCACGATCGCCTGGCAGCGGAACCTCCAGGCCGAGCTCAACGGATCGATGGTCCTGACCGACGACCACATCGTCGTCGGCACCACCGAGGAGGAGGTCCACCTGCTGGAGCGTCGCCTCGCGGGCCGACCGGTGTGGGCGTACCCGATGCACGAGGACACGCTCGCGTCCCCGGCGCTCGTGGACGGGGTGATCTACACGTCGGACAAATCGGGGTACGTCGTGGCCTTGGACCAGGCCACGGGCGAGGCGATCTGGGAGCAGCAGCTGGGGTCCACCACGTCGTCGTCGGCGACCTTCACGCCGGACCGGTCCCTCTTCGTGGTGGCCGAGCGCGGGGGCCCCATCCACGGCTTCGATCCGGCGACGGGCGAGATCGTCTGGACGGACGACACGGGTCGGCAGGTGATCAGCACCGCCGCTCACTACGGCGGCGTCTTCTACATCGGCGGCTGGGACAACAAGCTGCACGCGCTCGCCGAGGACGGCACGCCGCGGTGGCGGTTCGAGACGGGCGCCAACATCACCGCGTCGCCTGCGGTCACCGAGGACCGCGTCTTCGCCGGCTCCTGGGACTGGAAGGTGTACGCGATCGACCGCGCGCGGGGCGAGGAGGTCTGGTCCACGGACTTCGGCGCGGACGTGCTCGGGTCGCCGGTGTGGGACGGCGAGACCTTGCTGGTCGTCTCGGAGGACGGCGGCCTGCACGGGGTCGACGCGGCCTCGGGGGACGTGCTCTGGCGTGTCGACATGAACGTCCGTAGCATCGCGACCCCCCTGGTCACCGAGGACGCGCTCTACACCGTGGGCGTGAACGGGGACCTCTTCCGCTGGGACTTCTGATGCTGCCTCGCGCCTCCCTCGCCCTCCTCCTGCTCCTGCCCCTGGGCTGCCGGCAGCCCACCACGACCTCCGGGAGCGCCGAAGCCCCCGCGGCGGCCGAGACGCGCCCGCTGGCGCTGTGGGAGGTGACGAAGACGGGCATGCCCACGTCGTACCTGTTCGGGTCCTGCCCCCTGGGTGTGAAGCTCGACACCGCGCTGCCCCCGGAGCACATGGACAAGGCCCTGAACGCGGCGCTGTTCGTGGCCGAGGCGGACACCGACCTGCTCGGGGAGTCCCACATGGAGGCCCTGATGACCCTCCCCGAGGGCACCACGGTCTCGTCGATGCTCGGCCCCGAGGATTGGGAGAGCCTCGCCGAAGCCAGCGGGTTCGGGCCCCTGATCGCCATGTTCGACGGCATGCACCCGATGGTGATCGGGGTCATGACCACCCTCTCGGTGCTTGCGGACGTGCCCGGCGCCCACGAGGACGGGGAGATGGACGAGACCCTCCTCGCCGCCGTGCGCGCAGCGAACGTGCCCACCGCGTTCCTCGAGACGCCGCATGAGTCCCTCGACCGGGTCGTCGGGCTCCCGATGGACCGCTTCCTCGAGCCTCTCCGGGCCATCGCGGCGGCCGGCGATCTCGACGCCCGACGGGATGAGATGGCGGCGATCCTGAGCCTGTGCACCCAAGGCGACCTGGAGCGCGCGAGCGCGGCCATGGCCGCCACGAACGACGTGCTGCACAGCTCCGCGGCGATGGGCAGGCTCAACGCGCAGTGGGCCGACGCCATCGAGGGCTTCCTGGGGCAGGGTCCGACGTTCGTCTCGGTGACCGGGGGGCGCGTGGTGGGCGACGACGGGGTCCCCGCGCTCCTGGCCGCCCGAGGCTGGACGCTGACGCGCCTCCGCGGCTCGATCGCGCCGCCGGAGGAGGCCTCGGCCGACGAGGGGATGGTCCTCCTCGCCGACATCCTGGAGGCGGCCATCCCCCTGGTGGTCGAAGACCACTGCCGCGAGTCGGGGTACGTGCCTGTCTGCTTCGGCGTCGCCGGGGAGCAGTGCGGTCCGATGGTCGAAGCCGTCACGCGCGAGTGCATCGCGGAGGCGAGCCTCCCCGAGCAGGTCCCCGAGGCGGAGATGCTCGAGCTGCTCCGCGGCGTCGGCGGCTGCGTGGGCCTGAAGTTCCAGGACCGGTACGGCGACGCCCCCCTCGAGGATCCGGCCTGCGCCGCCGCCCTCGAGTAGCCCGGAGCCTCCGCTAGCCGTCCCACTCCGGGACCCACATCGCGTAGCTCCACGACTGCTGGACCATGTCCGGGCAGCGCGGCTCGGGGGTGTGCACGCCCGTCGTCGCCTGGAACCAGTAGCCGCCGAGCCACGTGCCGTCGCCGGGCATGACCTGGGCCACCTGGGCGATGTCTCCGTCGAAGAAGGTGACCTCGAGGGGGAGCGCGCCCTGGGGCCCGCAGTCCGTGTCGATGGGCTCGCCGCACGCGTCCGGCAGGGTCTGCACGGCGATCCCGAACGCCTCGGTGACCGCGATCGGGGGGTTGGTCTCGGTCGCCACCAGCGCGCGCAGGCCCCCGACCTCCGCGGCCACGCCGTAGGGCGTGTTCCAGCCGTTTGGAGAGTCCGCCCACACCATGACGCGGCCGGGCCCCGTGAGCCCCCACAGCATCTCCGGGTTGGAGACGAACACCGAGTAGGCGAGGCCCGCTTCGTCGGTCACCGTGAGCAGCTCGCCGTCGGCCTGCACCTCGCCGGAGATCCACTCGCCGAGGAGCCGCTCGGGCACGTCGTGCTCGATCCACACGACCCCGGACCCGGTGGCGAGGCACGCGTCCCAGATGTCGTCGTCGTCGTCGTCGTCGTCCCACACCACGTCGTCGTCGTCGGTGGCGTCGTCGTCGTCGATCGCGTCGTCATCGTCGATCGCGTCGTCGTCGTCCACCGGCAGGTTCCCCAGGTCGGGCGCGCAGGCGAAGGCGAGCAGGAGGGCGGCGAGCGAGGCCGACGAGAGCATCGAGGGGGACAGAGGACGCATGCGGACACCGGGGCCGGAGGGACGGGGCATGATGCGGCGATCGTGCGAGACGAACCGCCCACGCCGCAAGGCCCGATGCAAGACACGAGCCCGCCCGAGGGGCCGCGAGGCGACCTGCACCCCGTCTCGGTGGCGCCGATGATGGCCGTCACCGACCGGCACTTCCGTCGGTTCATGCGCCGCATCACAAAGCGCACGCTGCTCTACACCGAGATGATCACGACCGGCGCGCTCATCCAAGGCGGCCGCACCGACCAGCTCGAGTTCGACCCCGTGGAGCACCCGATCGCGGTCCAGCTGGGGGGCGACGACCCCGTCGCCTTGGCCGCCTGCGCGAAGCTCGCCGAGGATCGGGGCTACGACGAGGTGAACCTCAACGTCGGGTGCCCGTCGGACCGGGTGCGGAACGGGAGCTTCGGGGCCTGCCTGATGGCACGGCCCGAGGTCGTCGCCGAGGGGGTGGCGGCGATGCGAGCGGCGGTCTCCGTCCCCGTGACGGTCAAGCACCGCGTCGGCATCGACGACCTCGATCGCTACGAGGACATGGCCCACTTCGTGGACGTGGTGAGCCGCGCGGGCGCCGATCGCTTCTCGGTGCACGCGCGCAAGGCGTGGCTGCAGGGCCTGTCGCCGAAGCAGAACCGCAACGTGCCGCCCCTGCGCTACGACGACGTCCACCGGCTCAAGCGCGAGTTCCCCCACCTGCGGATCGAGATCAACGGCGGGATCACGACGCTGGAGGACGTGACGGCGCACCTGGACGTCGTGGACGGCGTGATGATCGGGCGGGCCGCGGCCGACGACCCGATGCTGTTCGCGTCCGTCGATCGCGACGTGTACGGGGACCCGACGCACCCGGTCACGGCGGAGGACGTCGCCCGGGCCTGCATGGAGGACGTCGACCGCCTCGCCGCCGCGGGCGACAAGCCCTACCGCCTGCTGCGCCACATGCCGAACCTGTTCAAGGGGGTGCCCGGCGCGCGGCGATGGCGACGACACCTTGCCGAGCGGGGGACCGGCCCCGGCGTCGACGGTCGCGTGGTGGCCGAGGCGCTCGATCTCCTCGGGCCCCGCAGACCCCGCGCGTAGGGGCGTCGCCTTGCCTATCCTGCGGCCCATGACGACCCCCCGCGTCGCCTTCGCGCTCTGCATCGTCCTGCTGCTGCCCGGCTGCGGCCTGTGCTGGCCTCGGGGCGGCTCGCTGCAGCAGTGCCCCGGGGACGACGACGACGTGACCGGCGACGACGACGACGCCGCGGACGACGACGACGCCGGCGACGACGACGACGTGGCGGACGACGACGACGTGGCGGACGACGACGACTTCGTCCCTCCGGACCCGTGCCTGGCGCGCCGGACGCGGCCCACGAAGTTCGACGCCTTCGACTCCTACGGCTACGGCTGGGTGACGACCGACACCGCGGGGCTGCCGTTCTGCTGGTTCGGCCAAGACGTCGCCGACCAGGAGACCAACGACCTGCACACCGCGGGCGCGACCGCCGAGCACACCCGGATCGACTGGGACGTGTGGTGGTACGGCGAGTTCGCCGAGACCGTCCGCATGGACATCAACGGCACGCTCAACTTCCACTACCAGAGCGCCCACCTGCCCAACAACGAGTGCGACTTCCACAACGGATGGGACGAGCCCGACGTGGCCGCGTTCTGGGACAACCTCAACATGACCGACGAGGGCGCCGGGACGCTGCGCTTCGGCGTGACCGGCGAGTGGGGCGACCGGATCGCGGTGTCGTGGTGGGACGCGCTCTATCACGACACCTACCCGGGGGACCCGATCTCCTTCCAGGTCCTGCTCTTCGAGAGGGACCACCACGTGGAGGTGCACTACCTCGACGTGGAGGCGGGCCAGTGGGAGGTCGACTACGGGCGCGGCGCGACCATCGGGCTGCACTCGGACGGGGGCAGGTTCATCGGCTGCAACGACCCGGTGGTGCGCAACGAGTACACGATCGCGTACTGGCCCCCGGACGAGCCCCCGAAGAAGCCCTAGCGGCGCCCTAGGGCAGGCGGCGGACGACGCCTTCGATCGGGGGACGCACGGGCGGCGAGGCGGACGCGGCCCAGCCCGCCCACACCCAGCCCACGACCTCCTCGTCGGCGCCGTCGATGCCGAGGACCGCGTACGAGGCGGGGTGGCGGGTGACGCCCCCGGTCGTCCACTTGCTGCCCACGCCGCGGGCGTGCAGCGACAGCATGAGGTTCTGGATGGCGCAGGCGCAGGCGGCGTAGTCCTCGCGGGCCGTGAAGGGGTCGGTGCAGCGCACCCGGGAGACGACGATGAGGGCCGTGGCCTGGAGCAGCTTGGCGCGGATCGCCTCCTCCTGGCCTTCGCGCAGGGGCTTCCGCTCCGCCTTCGCCCGGACGCCGACGGGCACGAGCTTGTGCCGCGTCTCGTCGCCGACCACCGTGAACCGCCAGGGCACCGTGAACTTGTGGTTGGGCGCGTGGTGCGCTGCGAGCAGCGCCTCGTCGAGGGCCCCTTCAGGCAGCGGTCCCCCCCGATACTTGTGGATCGTGCGGCGGGTCAGCAGGGCTTCCTGAAGGTCCATTCCACGTCGTTTAGCAGATCCCCCGCAGATCAGTCACCGACGGCCAGGACCTCCCAGGGGCCGGGGGTCTTCTCCCCGCGGAGCACCACCTCGAACTCCCGGACCGGCTCGGATCCTTCGGGGGGCCGCCACAGCCAGGTGCGGTGGTATCGCCCGGGCCCGTGGGTCTCGAGCGGCGAGCCCAGGTACTGGGCGTCGCCCCGATCGAGGATGGCGTAAAGCTCCACCGATGTGGGGTGAGGGGGCTGGGTGAGGACGTCGATCCGCGCGGCCGGGCGGGCGACCTCGATGCGGGCGCCGCGGTCGTCCCGGTCGGCCTCGGCCGTGTCGATGGTGGCGGGGGGGCCCGCCGGGTCCGCCCAGAACGCGGCCCCCTCGGAGCCCGGCTGCAGGTAGTGGCCCAGGTCGAACACCGCCCGCCGGTGGGCGAACCCCATCGCCGCCACGAGCTGCCGCTCCAAGCGGGTGGGGGCGGGGGGGATGCCGGGCCCGAACGCCTCGATGTCCGCCACCAGCTCGAAGCCGACGGTCTCCGCGCAGCCGCGCAGGGCGCCGTAGAACCGACCCAGGTGGGCGACGTCCAGGTGCGCCGTCCCCACGCCGTCCATCGCCACGATCCGGTCCGCCTCGGAGATCTCCGCGTACCGACACCAGGCCCCGCCGTAGACGCCCGTCCACCCGAGATCGGTCGCGCCCAGGGGGACCGCCACCGGCTTGTCGGCGGCGTCGCGCAGGGCCCGGACGGCGCGACGGGTGATGCGGGCGAGGCGCACCAGGCGCCGGGCGTCGGGCTCGGCGGCCCACACCGCCTCGGGCGTCCAGTACCACCCCGTGAAGGCTGCGTGATCGCCGTACCGACCGGCGATCCGACGGGCGACGTCGACGCCGCCGGCGGCGGCCGAGCTCCACACGTCGAGCGAGACCTCCGTGGTCTCCCAGATGGCGGGGTCCTCGCGCGTCCCGAGCCACACGTCGAGCCCCAGGCGGGCGGCGTCGTCGAGCAGGTCCCGGGGCTCGTCTCCCCCGTCGGCGCGGGGCGACAGGAGGGAGTCTGCGCCGTGGGCCAGGTACTGGACGACCAGGGTACGCGCCCCCCGATCGGCGGCGCGCTGCAGGTCGGCGCGGCGACGCTCGGGGTCCTCCCAGCCCGCCTCCCGGTCCGGCTGGATGAACACGGTGTCGAACACCGGCGACGCGTCCGCCACGTCGTCCCAGCGCGGCGGGACGGCCTCCTCGGCGATTCTGATGAGCTCGGCGTTGGAGGGCAGGCCGGGAGGGATCACCCAGACCCGCAGCCCCCAAGCGACGACCCCGACGCCCGCGACGCTCACCGCTGCAAGGGTGGCCCTAGGAGAGCGCAAGGGCCCCAAGGCCCGCGCAGCGGAGCGAAGCGCAGCGGAGTCTCAGGAGGACCTCCGGGGCCCCCGGCGACAAATCAGAGATTTGTCGAGAGGGGTGAGCAGGGCCTACGGCGTGTCGAGGTGACCGTGGGCGTCGTTGCCCCAGCACTCGACCAGTCCGCCGGGGCGGATGCCGCAGGCGGCGTCCCCGCCCACGCCGATCTGCGAGAAGCTCCCGCGCGGCGCGACGGCCTGGCCGTTGCTGTTGTCGCCCCAGCACTCGACCTTGCCGTCGGTGGTGAGACCGCAGGAGTGGGTGCTGCCCACGCCGACCTGCGCGAACTCACCCACGGGCGGGGTGGTCTGGCCGTGCTGGTTGTTGCCCCAGCAGATGGCCTGGCCGGCGTCCGTGACGGCGCAGCTGTGGCTGGAGCCGGCCGCGACCATGTTGAACGAGTAGTTGGGGTAGAGCGTGCCCGAGGCCTGGCCCTGGCCCCAGCAGCGGAGCGCGCCGTTGCCGAGGACGGCGCAGGCGGAGGCGTCGGCCGCCGAGAGGTGGCGGTACACGCCCAGGACCGGGTCCGTGCGGCCGTCGGCGTCGTTGCCCCAGCACAGCAGCTCGCCGCCGGTCTGGACGCCGCAGGCGAAGTCGCCGCCGATCATGATCTCGCTGAAGAAGACGTCCGGCGCGTCGAGCTGACCGTGCGTGTTGTCGCCCCAGCACTGCGCGCGGCCGAGCTCGTCGAGCCCGCAGGCGAAGGTGGTGCCTACGCCGATGGAGGAGAAGGGCTCGGCGATGGCGACCGTCTGCGGACCGTCTTCACCCCAGCACCAGGTGATGCCGTCGCTCATGCGGCCGCAGGCGAACGTCGAGGCGACGCCCACCTCGAAGAAGGTGCAGGCCGCCTGGGAGTTCGGGTCGTTGTCCTGGCAGTCGCCGTCGCAGCGGGACAGGCCGTCCTCGTCCGCGTCGGACTCGCGGGTGTCGATCACGCCGTCGCAGTTGTTGTCGTCGATGCCGTCGCACACGTCCGGGGCGCCCGCGTACACGTTGGGCTGGGTGTCGTCGCAGTCGACGCAGATGTCGAAGCCGTCGCCGTCCGCGTCCTGGAAGACGTCGTCCACGCGCCCGTTGCAGTTCTGGTCGAGGCCGTCGCAGACCTCGACGGCCGCGGGGGAGCGGGTCGGGTCGTTGTCGTCGCAGTCACCTTCCCAGGTGCTGAAGCCGTCGTCGTCCAGGTCGCCGTCGGCCGCCGCGACGCGAATCTCGCCGAGGTCGGTGCAGACCTGGACGTTGCCGCAGTTGCCGGGGGTCGAGGCCGTCTGGGCCTGCTGCGACCAGCTGAACGGCGTGCCGTCGGCGAGGCGACCGGAGGTCGAGATGTTCGCGGTGCTCGCCCGGCGGGCCAACATGCAGAAGCCGCCGTCGCCCGAGGCGGTGGTGGACGAGGAGCCGTTGTAGTTGACGCCCGCGTGGGTGACGCTGACGCGCCCGAGGGGCTCGCCGTAGGGGTCCATCAGCTTGCCCTTCACGCAGGTGGTCTGGCTGACCTGGTCCGCGTTCCAGAAGCTGAAGTGGGGGACGCGGGCCCGGAAGAGCCCGTCCTCGACGGTGCCTTCGCCCTCGATGGCCCAGGCGCCGGTGTCCTCGTCGAAGCTCCACAGGCCGATGACCTCGCCGTCGTCGAACTGCTCGACGTCCGCCAACGGGATGTCGACCTCGGCTTCGCCCTCGAACTCGACGGGCTCGCCGTCCGAGGAGAGCAGCACCTCGATCATGCCGAAGCTCTCGAGCATGACCTCTTCGCCTGCCTCGACGCGCGCCATCATCCCGCCGGGGGCGGCGACGATCGAGCCGGGGGTGTTCATGAGCGTGTACTGCACGTCCACGGCGCCGGTGACGGTCGTGCCGTCGGCCGCCACGAAGGAGCCCTCGGGGAACCCGAGCTTCACGCCGTCCGTGCCCACGATGCGGCCGCCGATGGCGCCGTCCGGGATCGTCAGCGTCTTGGTCTCCAGCATGTGGATGGTCAGCTGCGTGGTCTGCCGGTCCTCGAGCGCGAGCGCCATCTGGCCCGTGCCGTAGCCCTCCGCCGTGGCGAGGATCTCGCGCGCGTTCACGTCCACGTCCACCAGCGTGAAGACGCCGCGGTCGTCCGTGATCGTCGTCTGATCGCCCACGGAGACGTTCGCGTCCGGGACGGGCAGGCCCGAGATGGTGCGCACCTGGCCGGTGACGGCGGTGGTGACGGTGTCGACGGGGCCGTCGCCGATGTCGGTGAGTTCGGCTTCCGGTGCGCAGGCCGCGAGGGCCAGGCAACAGGTGAGGCCGACGAGGGCGCGGAGGGTGGGCGTGCGAGTCATGGGGTCTCCCCGAGCAATGAAATCCTGCCAAATGAGGTTCCGCTCGCGGCGAAACCCGGCGATTCATCACTCTATCGCGCCCACCGGGTCGTGCGCGCGGAAACCCGCGTGGGGTCGATCTTTTTTCGCCTCAGGTCCGCCGTCGAGCGATCGCGAGGAGGGGCAACAGGGCGATTCCCGTCGCGGGGGCCGCGACGATCGCGCAGCCGGGCTCCTCCGCATCCTCGTCGGCGGGCTCCGCAGGCGCGCCGTCGGCCGGCTCCTCGGCGGTCGCGCCTCCCTCGGCCGGCTCCTCGGCTTCGGCGGTCTCGCCCGCTTCCCCGGCTTCCCCCGCGTCCGCCGTGGCGTCTCCGCCCTCGGCGCCGGCCTCGGTGCCGCCGTCGGCCTCGGCGGCCTCTGCGCCCTCGGGAGCCGCTTCGCCGCCCGCGGCCTCTCCCTTGGTCTCGCCCTTGCCGCCGCCGGCGTCGGGGACGTCGGGGTTGGGCGGGTCCGCGAGGCCGTCGAGCACCGTGATGTCGTCCGCGGCGCCCTCACTGGGGCGGGTGCGGCTGCACAGCGTGTCGTGGGGCTCGCCCGCTTCGTTCTTGCCCGCGTAGACGACGTACTTCTCACCCTCGGTGTAGTTGCGACCGCACGCCGCGGAGCTGCGCGCCGTCTTCACCGCGATGTCCCCGGACAGCGAGCCCTTCCACGAGCGGATCACGGTGAACGCGACCGACTTCGGGCCGAAGTTCGACACCGTGCCGTCCTCGGCGGCCTCGGCGGCGGTGGCGGCCCCGGCCGTCCCCTCGAATACGAAGACCGCGCCCTCGAAGGCGACGGTGGCGTTCGGGGGCGGGGCGCAGGAGCAGGCCTGCGCGTCGGTGGCGGCGAAGGAAACGGCGAGGAACGCGGCGGCGACGCCGGCGAGGGGCAACAGACGCATGAGTCGAATCTCCCGGGCCGCGGCCGATCGGGCGCGGCGCCGCGGGGGAGGATACAGGGGAGGGGAGCTACTCGGCGACGAGGAGCGTGCCGTGGTCCACGACGCGCACGGAGGCGACGTCGTCGCCGAAGTCGGGGATGTGCAGGAACCCGCCGGGCAGGTGGCCGAAGGGGTTGAGGCGCCCCTCGACGCGGCCGAGGACCTCGCCGTCGCCGTCCAGCAGCTCGACGGTCTTGGGCACCGAGTCGTGGTTCAGGCCGGGCAGGCGCACGTCCTTGCTCCACTCGAGGCCGCCGTCGACCTTCACGAGGACGGTGCGGAACGTGGGCATGTCCTCGATGCGCTCCACGCTGCGGGCGCCGTTGACGCTGCGGATGCGGTCGAACAGCTCCTCGAACGTGTAGTCGCTGACCCAGGTGGGGTCGCAGTAGCCCATGAAGTCCGCGTGGGAGTTCGGGCTCTTGAGCGTCTTGTCGATGATGTCGTAGCCCCACACGCCGATGGAGCCGCCGCTGTAGGGGAAGTTGCCCTCGCCCTGGGTGCCGCAGGGGGCGTGGGAGCGGCCGTGGGCGTGGCCGATCTCGTGGACCGTCGTGCCCGACGTCTGCTCGCCCGTGAAGCCGAGGCCGGTGCTCACCCGCGCCCAGGAGTCGCCGGGGCTCTGGGCCAGGGACGAGAGCCCCGCCACGCACCCCCGACTGCAGAACTCGCCGTAGGACGACGCGGGGGCGTGCAGGGCGTAGAGGTACACGTCGTAGTCGTACCGATCGCGGATGTTGTAGAGGTAGTTCAGGACGCTGTCGAAGCCCGCGCCGTTGGGCTGGATGCTGTTCGACCACGGCACCGGGCTCTCGACCTCGATGTCGACCTCGCGCGTGGGGTACTGCGCCATGATCGCGTCCTGCAGCATCTCCATCTGCCGGTCCGACGTGTCGGGGAGGCGGCCGCTGCCGTCGGCGCGGTACTCGAGGGGGAGGAAGACGATGCGGAGCCTGTCGCCGGAGCTGCGGGGATCGAAGCGCTGGGGGTCGTCGCCCGGGTCGGGCCAGTGGGGGGACTTGATGTCGCCCTCGGCGTCCTCCGGGTTCTCCTCGTAGAGGTCCACGCGGTACGTCATGCGCGTGTCGTCCAGGTCTTCGCCGGGGATCTCGAAGTTGAACGTGGAGCTCTTGCTGGAGTCGGAGCTCTCGATCACGACCTCCATGGTCTCCCGGTAGCGCTTGGTGGCGCCGGTCACCCACTCCTCGCGGTCGTCGTCGTACTCGAGCTGCTCGAGGGTCAGCCGCGCCTCGATCTCGCGGTCTTCCCAGTCGCTGTGGGTGAAGACGAACACGCGGATGAGGGCGTCGCGGCCGGCCACGACGTCGATGGTCGGGCCTTCCTCCACCTGGTCCTCCATGAGGAGGTTCTCGACGCCCTGGTAGATGGCGACCTTCTCGACCGACAGCTCGGCGGCGTGCTGGCCTCCCGTGTCCTCGCCACCGCCGCCGCCGCCGCCCCGGCCGTCGCAGGCGGGGAGGGCGAGGAGGGCGAGGAGACCGAGGCAGTGAGCCGGGGACATCGGGCGCATGTGAACTCCAAGGGGGTCGCGGCAGCTGTCACATACCAAGACCCCGAGTCTCAGAGTGTCAGGAACGCGTCAATCCTGCCCCGGCTTTTCCGAGTCTTCGACGATCGCGGAGGGTTCGATCTCCACGAGCGGCCGGACGGCCCATCGGCCCACCTCCACCGTGTGGGTCTCGGTGTCGGCGCGCACGAACCATCGCTCGGGCTCCTTCGGCTCATCACCCTCGGGCGCGGGGTCGGCCGGGCGGGGGACGAGGCGCAGCGAGACCGTGCGCGCGGGGCCGTCCTCGCCCGCCGCGACGGTCGCCGTCACGCGCACTTCGCCCTCCGCGGCGGCCGGCGGGGCGGTCCCGTGGACCTCGGACAGCGTGACGCGCGCGAGCTTGCCGAGGATCGAGTCGACCTTCTCCTGGACGGCAGGGACCGGCTCGGCCTCGCCGATCGCGACGGTCCAGCCGTCCTCGCCGTGAGCGAACGCGTAGCGCTGGTCGGTCTCGATCACGACGTCCGAGATGCGGTCGCGCGGGAGCTCCAGGTACGTCCGGTCGATCCATCCGTTCGTGGCCGTCCCGAGCTTCCAGGTGGAGAAGTCGCGGACCGCGTAGACCTCCGGCTCCCCGCCGCGACGCAGGTGGACGCCGCTGCCGGGCGCGGCGGTGCCGAACACGACCTCCTTCGCGCCCGACGCGGTGGTGAGGACCAGCTTCCGCTCGAAGTCCGCGTCCGCCACCTTGAGATCGACGTGGTGGTCCTCGCCCGTGGCGATGAGGTCCGCCGTCTCGAGCCCGAGCACCTCGCCGAGGGCGCGATCGATCTTCTCGCCGTCCCCGCGCCACCCGTCCTCCGAGGCGACGGTCCAGGGGGCGTCCGCGCCCGCGCGCTCGAGGCGCACCGACTCCTCGGCCGCCGTGATGTCCACGGCGAGGATGTCCTCGGCCACCATGTCGGCGACGACGAGGGTCCGCTCGAAGCCGACGGCCTCCTCGCTGGTCATGCCCGACAGCACGATCCAGCCGACCTGCACGGCGAGCAGCCCCAGCAGGGTGAGATTTGTCTTCGTCATCACTCGGCCTCCTTCCGGGCGCTCAGGGACATGGGCACCGCGCGTCGTCTACGCCCCAGCGTGGCGAAGCCGATCCCGAACACGGCGAGCAGGGCGAACGCGTAGTTGCCGAACTCCAGGGTGCGGCGCTCGTCCGCGTCCGTGGGTTCGAGGACCCGCGCGTGGCGTCCGCGGGTGCGGATGCGGAGCAGCTCCACGTCCTCCATCGCCCAGTCCACGAGGTTCTGCATGAGCTCGAGGTTGGTGACCGCCACCTCGCCGCCCTGACGCCCGATCTGGAGCACCGGGTCGGCGACGAAGTTGGACGACCCGATGACGACCAGGCGGCTGCGGTCCGGGGACTCGGTCAAGCGCGACGTCTTGGGCATGTCCGCGGCGGCGGGGGCCTCGTCGACCCCGCTGGTGAAGGGACCGAGCAGGGTGACGGCCAGCGGATGGGACCGACGCTCCTCGGGGACGGCCCAGCCGAGCTCGCCGTGCACGGGGTTGGGCTGGGCGTCGTAGTTCTCGACGACCCAGCTGTCGTCCGAGGCGCGGAACAGCACCGCGCTCTTGTCGGACTCGGCGTCGACCGGGTCGACCGTGGACGACCAGTGCAGCAGGAGCTGCGGGAGTCCGGCGACGGCGGGGTTGTCGGCGTCCATGCGATCCGACCGCACGTCCGCGAACGCGGGGTACCGCTGCAGTTGGATCTCCTGCACCCGGAAGCCGCCCAGGTCGCGCACGACGGGGATGGGGAATGAGCCCGACTCGAGGTCGAGGACCACCCCGTCGCCGATGCGCGCGCCGTAGCCCGCGAGCAGGTCCTTCAGCCCCGACGTCACCTTCTTCAGGGCCAGGCCGCCGCTCATCGCGGAGAGGTCCAGGGAGTGGCTGCCCGAGGCGACGACGGCCGAGCCGCCGCGCATCAGGAACTGGTCGAAGGCGTAGCGCTCGGAGTCACCGAAGTCGCGGGGATCGAGCACCAGCAGGACGTCGATGTCGCCCGGCACCGCGCCGGTCGCGAGGTCGACCGTCTCCACCTCGTACGTCTCCTGAAGCTGCCGCTCGAGGGTGCGGAACGTGAGCCCGCCCGGCTGCTGGGGGGGCATGCCCGGCATCTGCGGGGGCGGCGCCGCCTCCTTGCCGACGACGATCCCGACGGTCTTGAGCGTGCCGGGGCCGGTCCGCTTGAGGGCGGCCACCACGGCCTCGCGCAGCTCCGCCTCGGACGCCGGATCGCCGACCACGAGCCGCTCGATGTAGTCGCCGACCTGCAGCAGCAGGTGGTAGTGGAACGTCTCCTGGGCGAACATCGACGCCGCCAGCGGGCGCAGGCCGTACCGCTCCTCGAGCTGGGCCTCCGTGACCTTCGCGCCGGGGGCGGTGGGGTCGACGCGCTCCACGGTGAAGCGGCCGCGGCTGCGGCCGGCGAGCTCGCTCCCGACGGCGTCGAAGATCGCCCCCACGTCCGTGAAGCCCTCGGGCAAGGCGCCCCCGATGTAGGCGGTGAGCGTCGCCTCGGCGGGCATGCGCGCGAACACGGATTCGAGGGACGCGAAGCCCGTGGTGACCTTCCGCACGGCGCGGGTGAGGTCGTACTCGAGGTTCCGAAGCCGCACGGTGACGTCCGTGCCGTGGGCGTCGACCTCGATGAGGTCGTCGAACGACAGCGTCTCGTAGCGGTCGCCGCAGCGGATGAGGACGTCGAAGTAGGAGTTCACCACGGACGCCTCGTGGCGGTCGGTGAACTGGAACGGCACCGACTTGATGCCGTAGGCCTGGTCGGCCTCTTTCTCGAGCTCCGGGTCGGTCGTCGGGTCCACGAACTCCGCCCGCACGCGCTCGCCGCCCAGGGCGCCGTACTCCTCGATCAGGTCCCGGATTCGGGGGACGAGGGGAGCGAGCAGGGGGTGGGTCTTCGGGGAGAAGTAGCCCCGGATCAGGATCGGCTCTCCGGGCGACGCGAGCTCGGTCGCGGTCACGTCGGAGACCGAGTACTCGCCGTCGGCCGTGAGGTCCACGCGCAGGCCCCGGACGTCGGCGAACAGCACGTTGGCGGCGAGGAGGTTGGCTCCCACGAGCGCCGCGAACAGGACCGCAGCGGTGCGCCGCGGGGCCCCGTCGAGCGAGCCGGACCAGGCCCGGGCCCGGATCAGCTTCGTATTGAGGACCAGGAAGAATGCGATGAGCGACGCGTAGTAGAGGAGGTCGCGCAGGTCGACGACGCCGCGCAGGATCGACTCGAACCGGCTGCCCGCGCCCATCGCCCGGAGCAGCTCGCCCCCGGCGTTCCCGAACAGACCCGCGACCGTCTCGGAGCCGATCGCGTAGAGCGCGCCGCAGGCGAGGGATCCCCACACCAAGGCGACGATCTGTGTCGGCGTCGACGCGGAGATGCACAGGGTGATGGCGAGGTACGCGCCCGCGACGCACAGGACGCCGAGGTAGCCGCCCACGACCGGCCCCCAGTCGAGGTCGCCGAGCAGCTCCACCGTGATGGGGACCGGCAGCGTGAGGAGCAGGGCGGTGGCCACGAGCGTGAGCCCGGCCAGGAACTTGCCCGCCACGAGCGTCCGCGCGGGCAGCGGCAGCGTGCGGAGCAGCTCGAGGGTCCCGGTGCGCTCCTCCTCGCTCCACAGCCGCATCCCGAGGGCGGGCACCAGGAAGATGAGGAGGACCGGCAGCCAGGTGAACAGCGGGCGGATGTCGGCCACGCCCCGGGCGAAGAAGCCCTCCACCCAGAAGAAGGAGAAGAGGCTCGCGAGCAGGAACGTCGCCACGAAGATGAGCGCGATGGGGGACAGGAAGTAGGCGCGCAGCTCCTTGCGGACGACGGGCCCGAGGGCGGGGATGAAGCGGCTCATGCGGCCACCCCCTCGCGCTGCACGAGGTCCCGGAACACAGACTCGAGGTCCCGCACGACGGGGCGCAGCTCGTGGAGGTCCCAGCCCCCGTCGCGGACGGCGCGGTAGAGGCCGCGGGGGAGGTCTTCGGAGGATCCGTCGACCTCGAAGCGGTGGGCCCCGTCGGACGCGCCGAGGGAGCGCACGGCGTCGGCTCCGGGCGTGGCCGTGAGGGCCGCCGCGGCGGCGTCGGGATCGGCGCCCGAGACGCCGACGATCACCCGCTGGGTGGTGCGCAGGTCGTCGAGCCGGGCGTCCTCCCGCACGCGGCCGCCGAGCACGATGATGGCGCGCTCGCAGACCTGCTCGACCTCCGAGAGGATGTGGGTGGAGAAGAGGACCGTCGTGGTCTCGGCGAGGCGACGGATGAGGTCGCGGACGTGCACCACCTGGGTCGGATCGAGGCCCGACGTGGGCTCGTCGAGCACCAGGACCTTCGGCCGATGGAGGATCGCCTGGGCGATGCCCACCCGCTGCCGGAAGCCCTTGCTGAGCGCGCCGATCGGGCGGGTGAGGTGGTCACCCAGCTCGGTGGCGTGGACGGCGTCCGACAGCATCGACCGTCGCTGCGACGACGGGACGCCGCGAAGATCCGCGACCATGTCGAGGTACTCCTGCACCAGCATCTCGGGGTACAGGGGGGTCTGCTCGGGCAGGTAGCCGATCCGGCCCTGCACCGCGCGGACCTCATCGACCACGTCGAGGCCGTCCACGGAGACCCGGCCCGCGCTGGGCTCGAAGTAGCCGCACAGGATGCGGATCAGGGTGGTCTTGCCCGCCCCGTTGGGACCGAGCAGTCCGACGACTTCGCCGCGCCCGATCGAGAAAGAAACACCATCGAGGGCCTGCAACGCGCCGTAGCGCTTGACGACCTCCACCGCTTCGATCATCGAATCCTCCAGCGATTCCTGGGTGAGAGGAGGCGCCCCTCTCGGACGCCGCCGCGAATTACTAGGAATCGCGACAGCGATGGCAACCCCCCGGGGGTACGGCATAGTCCCCGACGTGCAGGCCGTGGACCCCAGCGCGCTCGTCCCCGAAGCCCGACAGGGCCGCCGATCCGTCGTGCGGATCTCCCGGGCCTGGTACGTCGCCTGCACCGCGAAGGAGCTGCGAGGCAAGCCGCTCGCGCGCGTGGTGCTGGGGATCCCGCTCGTCCTGTTCCGGGCCGCCGACGGCACCGCCGGGGCCCTGCTCGACCGGTGTCCGCACCGCAACGTCCCCCTGAGCGAGGGCCGGGTCGTGGGCGACAACCTCCAGTGCGCCTACCACGGGTGGGAGTTCGACTGCGTCGGGGCGTGCAGGAAGGTGCCGGGGCTCACGAGCGAGCCGGAGGCGAAGGGTCGCAACGCGCCGTCGTTCGCCGTGCGCGAGCAGGACGGCTACGTGTGGGTGTGGGCGGAGCCGGACGACGAGCCCACCGAGGCGCCCTATGAGCTGCCCATCGGCGACGGGAAGGGCTACACGATCGTCCGTCGCACGGTGGAGTTCCCGGGCTCGCTGCACGCCACGCTCGAGAACGCCCTCGACGTGCCCCACACGGCCTTCCTCCACCGCGGTCTGTTCCGGGGCAACGCGGAGCCCAACGACATCCGCTGCGTGGTCACCCGCGACGGCCGTGGCGTGCAGGCCGAGTACCTGGACGAGCCGCGTCCCCCCGGCCTGGCGGCGCGCATCCTCTCGCCGTCCGGCGGAACGGTCACGCACTACGACCGGTTCCGGCTCCCCTCGATCGGGGAGGTCGAGTACCGCATGGGCGACGAGAGCCACTTCACGGCGATCTCGCTCTGCACGCCGATCTCCGACTTCCACACGCGGGTCTTCGCGGTGGTGGCCTTCCGCCTGCCGGTGCCGGGGTGGCTCGTGGCGCCGTTCATCGGCCCCGTCGCCATGAAGGTGTTCAAGCAGGACGTCCGCATCCTGGCCCTGCAGACCGACGCCATCGAGCGCTTCGGGGGCGAGCAGTACATCTCCACGGAGATCGACGTGCTCGGGGGCCAGATCTGGCGCCTCCTGCGGCGGGCGGCGGACGGCAAGGCGCCGGACGACGACGACTCGTTCCGTCGCGAGCTGACCCTGCGGGTCTGAGGGGACGACATGGCGTGGATCGAGCTCCCCGACGACGACGCGACGCCCGAGCTCTCGCGGCTCACGAAGCGGTATCGAGCCGAGGGGCGCCCCGTGCCCCGGGTGGTGGCCGTGATGAAGCCCTCGCCCAAGGCGCTCCGGGCGGTGCTGCAGATGAACGCGGCCGTGACCTTCGGGGGGTCCAGCTTGGGTCGCCGTCGCGAGGAGCTGGTCGCGACGGCGGTCTCGGCCCTCAACGACTGCTTCTACTGAACGGCCTCGCACGCGGGGTTCCTGCGTGACGAGGGCATGCCGGAGGCCGACGTGATCGCGCTCGTCCGCGCCTTGGCGGAGGCGGGGGAGGTCGCGGTCGAGTCCCCGCCGGAGCGCGCGATCGAGGCCGTGGCCGCCGCCGCGCAGGCGGGCGGGGGGCTCGTGCCGGGCGACCGCGAGGTCCTCGTGCACGTCGCCCGGGCGACCCTCGCGCCCCGGACGCTGGACGCGCGCCACCTCTCGCCGCTTCGCGCTGCGGGCCTCGACGACCGGGCGATCCACGACGTGGTCCACGTCGCCGCGTGCTTCGCCTACATGAACCGCCTGGCCGACTCCCTCGGCGTGGCCGTGGTGGGCGACGACCGTCGCGCGTGGGCGGCGCGACTGCTGGGCGACGAGGCCCTCCGGCGCCACGACCGCTGGGCCGCCGGGAGCGTCCGAGGGCCGTGACCCTTCGGGTTTTTTCGTACCCGACCGATCCCGCCCGCACCCTTCTTCGTAGTGCCAGTCGACCCCGGACGTTTGTCCCATCGATCTCCGCCGGTATAGTCCGTCGATTCGAGGAGGGGCTAGCGCCCTCACACCCGGCCCACGGGCCACGGAGGAACCTATGAGAAGTATCCTTTTGAAGACCACGGCTGCGGCCGGGGTGATCGCGCTCGGCGTGTGGTCCCTCCCGTGCCCGCAGTCGGTCGACGCGGCGGATCACAACGATCCCCCGGCGATCGCAGGCGGCGGCTCCGACATCGCGGACCTCTTCGCCTGGCACGACTCCGCCAACGACACGATGACCGTCATCGTGACGTTCTCCGGCGGCTCCGCGCCCGGCGCGCTCCCGGACCCCGACGCGGGCGTCCTCTACAGCGTCCACATCGACAACGACGGCGACGCGACCACGGACGAGCACACCATCGACTTCCAGTTCGGCCAGAACGGCGCCGGTGACTGGGGCATCCAGGCGGCCGGCGTCCCCGGCGCCGGCGGCGACATCGTCGGCCCGGTCGGCGAAGACAACGCCGACGGCGCGGCCCACGTGTGGACCGGCGCAGCCGACGACCCCTTCTTCTTCGACCTCGCCGGGTTCACCGAGGTCGCGACCGACCTCGCGCTGGGCAACAACCCGTCCGTCGGCTCGTTCGACAACACCCGCGACTCCCTCGCGGGCGCCAACGCTCGCGGCGTCGTCCTGGAGTTCCCGCTCAGCGCGGTCCAGAACGACCCCAACCCCGTCAACGTCTGGGTCTCGACGCACGTCGAGAGCCAGGGATAGGAGGAAGACATGAAGCGCTTCAGCCTGATCGGCTTTCTCCTCGCGCTCTTCGGAGCGATGACCCTCGGTCTCACGGGTTGCCCCGAGACCGATGACGACGACACCGCCGGCACCGACGACGACGACGCCGTGGACGACGACGACGCCGTGGACGACGACGACGCCGTGGACGACGACGACGCCG
>CAZUHI010000086.1:0-22366 GCA_964620495.1 uncultured Rickettsiales bacterium
CTGCGGGGCGAGCCCTCCAGGTTCGAGAGGAGGCGTTCTTCAGCAGCCTGCTAGGGCTGCTCTTGGACCGGGGGGCCTCCGAGCTCCGTGTGGGTCACGATCGCGGGGGTGGGCGGCACGTGGCTGCGCTCGGGCCAGGACAGCTCCGACACCCGCCACACGTCGCCCTCGCCCATCGCCTGGGGGGGCTGCACGGGACCCGCGACGACCTCGCCGGCCGCCTCGATCGTGACGGTCGGGCTCACGGTCCGCGGGGGCTGGCCCAGGGCGGCGCCGTGGTCACCGAAGAAGTGGACGAGCACCTGGTACGTGCCCGAGCTCGGGGCGTCCAGCGACAGGACCTCCCGATAGGGCCCGTTGCCCTCGCCGTCGTCGTCCGCCTGCAGGACCGGGTCGTCGTCGTCGAACCCCTGGATGCCCCAGTCCGGCGTGGGGTTCCAGGCGAAGCAGTCGCCGTCGCCCCAGTAGGCCCCGTCGGGCTGGACCAGGTGTACGTCGAGGTCGAGGCGCACGGTGTCCCACGCCAGGACGATCTCGATGTCCGACGGCGGGACGGCCTGGAGGTTGGCGACGGCGGGCAGGGACTCCACGCCGTTGTCGTCCACCACCACCAGCTGCACGCGGTAGGTGCCCTCGACGTCCGGGGCGAGGGTGGGGAAGGCGTCCTCGTCCTCTTCCGTTCCGCCGTCGTCTTCGGGCACCACCAGCTCGGCGGCGCTCCCCTCCGGGCGGCTCCGGAGGGTCCACAGGTACACGAGCTTCTCGTTGGGCCCGAGGTCGGGATCGACCGAGGAGCTGCCGTCGAAGCCGGCCGTCTCGCCGAGGACGACGCGGCCGATGCGGCTGAGCACGCGCTCACCGTCCTGCTCCCCGACGACCTGGGCGATCGCCACCGGGCCTTCGTTCGGGATCGCGCGCACGAAGTCGTCCGCGCACCCGGCGAGCATGCAGGCGGTGAGGGCGAGGGCGACGCGGGGGGTCATCGTCGCACCTCCCGTCGTCGCATCCCGGCGCCCACGAGGAGCAGCAGCAGCAGCGACCCGCCCCCTCCCGGCGCCAGGCTCGAGGCGCAGTCGTCGCCCCCTCCCCCCCCGGAGGGCGGCGTCGACGGCCCGGCGGTGGCCGTGGCCGCGATCTGGACCGGGTAGCCCGGGGCGGAGCGCAGCCCCTGGGGGCTCACGACCACGACGTCCACCCAGGCCTCCGGGTGCTCGGGGCTGATGGCGACGAGGGTGTCGCCGCCCGCGTCCGAGGTGACCGAGGAGACGGTCGCTTCGGTCTCGATGACCTCCCCGTCCGCGCCCGTCCACACGAACAGGACGCTGGAGCCCTCCACCAAGTCCCGACCCGAGACGGTGAGCTCCCAGCCCCCGTCGGGGTGGATGCGCCCGGGGTCCACGCGGTCGACCGTCGGCAGCTCCGATCCGGGGGCGTCTTCGTGGTAGCTGAACGCGGAGATGACCCGCTTGCTCTCGGTCCCGCGGAACACCTCGACGTCGATGGCGACCCCGTCGGCCACCCCCACGTCGTCCGCGCTCGGGATGTTCTGGAGGGTGAGGACCTCGTCCGTGGTGAGCACCACCGGGATGGCGACGCCGCCCCACTCGACCGTCGTGTTCTCGTCGAAGCCGCCGCCGAACAGCAGCACCGTGTCGCCGCCCTCGACGGTCGCCTCCTTGGGGCTCACGTAGGCGGCCCGCAGGACCGCGTCGGGGTTCTCGTCGGTGGGGTTCGACTCGGGGTCGTCGGGGTCCTCGATGCTCCACCGGAACCGATCGAGCAGCACCCCGGAGTCGAGGATCCCGTCGCCGAGGTCGAAGATCTCGAAGGACAGCGTGATGGTCTCGCCCGGCACCACGGGCGCCTGCGTCGTGACCCAGCCGGTGGCCCCGTTCTGGTCGAAGCCCGTGCCCGTGAGCGGGTAC
The DNA here is from genome assembly GCA_964620495.1 of uncultured Rickettsiales bacterium. GTDB lineage: Bacteria > Myxococcota_A > UBA796 > UBA9615 > UBA9615 > CAZEKB01. The sequence goes on from CAZUHI010000086.1 coordinate 1,926, forward strand.
GGCGGGATCGTGCTGTCCACCACGAAGAAGCCGTTGTTGACCGTCACGATGTTGCCCGCCGAGTCGAAGCAGATCTGGCCCGTGAACGCCTGACTGGTCAGCCACACCTCGAAGTGGTCGTTGAAGATCGAGCCCACGAACCAGGGGAACTCCCGGGAGAGGAAGTAGAAGTCGAAGGTGAACGAGTTGGCGAACGCGGGCACGAGCAGCTCCACCTCCAGGGTGGCGTGGTCCCCGTCCTCGGGCGAGAAGCCGGCCGCGGGGTAGTCGTAGTCGGCGGGGTTGTTCGGCAGCCGCCGCACGTCGCCCGTGAACAGCATCCCCATGTCCGCCGGGTCGTTGGGGACGATCGCCCCCAGGCTCGAGACGACGTCGAACATCGTCACCTGGCTGTCGGGCGTGGCGATGGATCCCGGGACGATGTAGCTGCTGTCGATCTCCATCGCGTCGAGCACCTCGTCGGGGCCGGCGATGGCGTGAGCCGCGGCCGGCGCGGAGACGAGCGCCGCGAGGACGCAGGCGAAGCGGGAGGGGGTCATCGGTGGACCTCGTTTCGGCGGCGCAGCAGCCGGAGGGTGGGGAGCAGCAGGAGCAGCAGGAGAGGGGACGGCGCGGGACGTCGGGCGGCGACGCTGCTGCCGCAGCCCGTCGCTTCGCAGACGACGTCGTCGAAGTCGAGATCCCCGTTGCAGTCGTTGTCGATCTCGTCGCCGCACAGCTCGAGGGCGTCGGTGTGGACGAGCGGGTCGCCGTCGTCGCAGTCCGGGCCCCCGCAGTCGGCGCGGTCGAAGCCGTCGCCGTCGCGGTCCCGGAAGATGTTCTCGTCCACGGACTCGTCGCAGTCGTTGTCGAGGCCGTCGCACAGCTCCTCGCTGCCGGGCAGCCGCGCCGCGTTCTCGTCGTCGCAGTCGGCGCACATGTGGGCGCCGTCGCCGTCCACATCGATGTCCGGGCGCACGTCGGGGTCGTCGTCGTCGCAGTCCTCCCCGCCGCACGCCGAGTCCGCGAATCCGTCCGCGTCGTCGTCTTCGCCCTCGTCGAGGCCGTCGCAGTCCTGGTCTTCCCCGTCGCTGCAGATCTCTTCGGCGCCGGGGTGCGCGCCCGGGTCCGCGTCGTCGCAGTCGTCGCCCCCGCACAGCTCCGTGAGGTGGCCGTCACCGTCTCCGTCGTCGTCGATGTCCTCGCCGTCGCAGTCCTGGTCCACGCCGTCGCCGCACACCTCCTCGGCCCCCGGGTAGGCGTCGGGGTCGGTGTCCGAGCAGTCGTCGCCGACGCCGCAGAGCGGGCTCTCGTAGCCGTCTCCGTCGATGTCCCGGTCGTCGATCGCCCCGCTGCAGTCGTTGTCGAGCCCGTCGCACTCCTCGATCGCCCCGGGGTTCACCTCCGGATCGAAGTCCTCGCAGTCCTCGCACGCGTCGTACGAGTCCCCGTCCAGATCGACCCCCGGGCGGATGTTCGGATCGGTGTCGTCGCAGTCCGCGCCGCCGCACGCGACGTCCACCTCGCCGTCGCCGTCGTCGTCCGCGCCGTCCGCGAGCCCGTCGCAGTCGTTGTCCAGCCCGTCGTCGCACACCTCGAGGGCGGCGGGGTTCACGAGGGGGTCCGCGTCGTCGCAGTCGAGGCAGGCGTCGTAGGTGTCGAGGTCGTCGTCGACGCCGGGGCTGAGGGAGGCGTCGCCGTCGTCGCAGTCGAGCCCCCCGCACGCGACGTCGTGGAAGCCGTCGCCGTCCACGTCCACCTCGAGGTCCCCGGCCTCGCAGTCCTGGTCGATGCCGTCGCCGCAGATCTCGTCGGCGCCCGGGTACACGTTCACGTCCGTGGCGTCGCAGTCGCCGCAGGAGTCGACCCAGCCGTCGCCGTCGGTGTCGCTCGTCTGCAGCTCGATCGTGAGCGACCAGCCGAGCAGGTCGCCGCCGATGCCGGAGTTCTCGGTGATCTCCATGGACCACGTGCCGTTGGGGTCCTCGCCGTCGAACGACGCGAGGCTGCCGGTGGGGCTGAAGGAGCCCGTGAACGGCGACGCGCCGCTCCCGATCGGCGTGGCCGCTTCGTCGTCGAGCACGGTGTCTGTGAAGTTCGCGCCCGTGATCTCGAGCCCGGGGAACAGCTGGACGGTCGTGCCCGCGGGCGACGTGACGCTGACGGCCACCTCGAAGTTGATGAGGACGTCGATGTCGAGGGCCACGTTCACGTCGTCGATCGAGTCGCCGATCACGTTCACGTCGAGCGTCGAGACCGCGGGAGCGCCCCAGGCCGACGGCAGCGGCACCGAGGCGCCGAGGCCCGTGGTGACCACGCCGGGGCCGATCGTGGTGCCCGCGTCCACGTCCTGCCCGTCGTCGAGGCCGTCGCAGTCCGAGTCGGTGGTGTCGCAGAGCTCCGGCGCGCCCGGATAGATCGTGTCGTCGGTGTCGTCGCAGTCCTCGCACGAGCCCACGCCGTCGCCGTCTGCGTCGGGGAAGTCGACGTTGCCGTCGCAGTCGTTGTCGACCGAGTCGCAGACCTCCGTGGCCGCGGGGTTCACCAGAGGGTCGCTGTCGTCGCAGTCCACGCAGGCGTCGTACGTGTCCGCGTCCAGGTCCACGCCGGGGTTGATGGCCGCGTTCGTGTCGTCGCAGTCGGTGCCCCCGCACACGATCGCGAGGTAGCTGTCGCCGTCGTTGTCGCCGTCGTCCGCGCCGCTGCAGTCCTCATCGATGCCGTTGCCGCAGATCTCCACGCCGCCCGGGAAGATGAAGGGGTTTGTGTCGTCGCAGTCATCGCACGCGTTGAACGAGTCGTTGTCCCCGTCCACGCCGGGATTGACGGCCGCGTTGTTGTCGTCGCAGTCGGTCCCGCCGACGCAGGCGATGTTGTCGTAGGAGTCGTTGTCGAAGTCCGCCACGAGGTCCACCAGGTCGCAGTCCTCGTCGAGGCCGTTGCCGCAGATCTCGAGCGCGCCCGGGTAGATGGCCGGGTCGGTGTCGTCGCAGTCGGTGCCTCCGCACGCGAGGTCGTCGAAGCCGTCGTTGTCTGCGTCGCTGCACAGCGTCCAGCTCACCGAGCTCCCCTCGAGGGTCGCCTGCGTGGTGCTGCAGCTGTACTGGAGGGGGTCGCCCGCGGTGAGGCCGATGGCGCCGACCTGGTCCTGGATGCCGATCGTCGCGCTGGCGCCGTCGTCGAAGCCGCCGAGCCCGTTGTCGAAGCCGAGGTCCAGGTAGTGGGCCTCGATGTTGCCGCCTGCGTCCAAGTGGACCTGGTACGTGCCGCCGTCGGTGGGCGTGACGGCTCCCCATACGGTGACGTTCTCCCAGCTCACGATGAAGCGGTTGTTGGCCGCGTCGTCCCAGGCGTAGATGTCGCCGCCCCCGCCGACGTTCATGTCGTCCCAGTAGACGGCGATGTCGGGGCCGTCGAACCCGGCGAACCCGTTGATGGTGGGCAGGCACGCGTTGGTGAAGACCACGTCACCGGTGTTGAAGCGGATGCCGCCGTTGTCCGCGACGTAGATGGTCGAGTAGTTGGTGCCGTAGAACGGGAACGCCCACGGGAGCGTCACGGCGACCTCTTCGTCGTCCGCCATGGCCCCGAAGATGCCGGTGAGCGGAGTCTCGCCCCCCGGCGGCGGCACGTAGTCCAGCGCGCCCGAAACGGCCTGCGTGTAGCCGAACGTGTTGGTCTGGGCGGCCGCGGGGAGGGCCGGGAGGAGGGCGGCCGCGACGACGGCGGCGGGAAGGGGAGCGATCCGGTCGAACATGAATTCCTCGCGAGCGGCGCGAAACCGACGGATGCGCACTCTACCGCGCCGCTTGCGACGCATCGCGGGCTCGCCGAGGCCCGTCGTGGCAGCATGCCGCCGCTGTGGACCACACCTTCGTCGCGCCCGTGTACGACCTCCTCGCCGCGCTCTGGTCCGGCGGCGGCATCGAGGCGGCCAAGCGATGGGCGCCGTCGCAGGTCGGTCGGGGGGAGCGGGTCCTGTTCGCGGGGGTCGGGGCAGGCCGCGACGCTGCCGAGGCCACCCGACGCGAGGCCGACGTGGTGGGGGTGGACCTGTCCGGCGCGATGCTGTCCCGGGCCGCCCGCCGGGCCGGGCCCCGCTTCCTCCCCCGGCGCGGCGACGTGCGGGACCACGATCCGGAGGGCGGCTACGACCTCGTGTGCGCCCACTACTTCCTCAACGTCTTCGGGGCCGCGTCGATGCCGGGGGTGTTCGCGGCGCTGGCCCGGTGCGTGCGCCCCGGGGGGCGGCTCTCGATCGCCGACTTCGCCCCTGGACCCGGCTTGCTGCGGGCGATCCACTACCGCGTACCGGCGACGGCTTTCCGCCTGCTCGGGCTGTGCGAGGACCACCCGATCCACGACTACGCGCCCCTGCTCGACGCGGCGGGGTTCGACGTCGCCGTCGAGGACTTTCGGGTCTTCGGGATCGGTCCGCGGTGGCACCGCGCGTGGGTGGGGACCCGGCGGGCGTCAGCCCAGGGCGACGCTCAAGAGCAGCGGGGCGAGCAGCCCGCCGTCGAGTAGCAGCCGCCACCGGTCTCGATCACGGCCGGGCCCGGACGCGCGGAGCAGGAGCCCGAGGGCGAGCAGGCTCAAAGGCATCTCGGGGGCGGGGCCGAGCGGCGAGACGTAGACCAGCAGGATGGCGGCCACGATCACCAGCCCGGTGAACAGGCGCTTGACCTCATCCTCCCCCCGGGCGACCGCGAGGGTGCGGGTGCCCGCCCGGGCGTCCACGTCCAGGTCCACGAGGTCGAGGGCGTGCGTGTTGACCGCCACGAGGACCGTGAGAAACGCGAACAGGAGGCCGTCGGGCGGGTACGGGACCTCCCCCGCGGCCGCGGCCGGGAGCGTCGACGCCGCCAGCGCCACGGCCAGCGCGACGCCCCAGGACTTGAGCTCCGGCGCCCGCTCTTTCAGGCGGGCGTGCCCCAACCCCACGAGGCCCGGGGGGACGCACGCGAGGGTGGTCCATCCGGGCAGCGCGACCAGGCACGCGAGCATCACCAGGCCCGCGCCGAGGATCAGCCGGCGGCGCGCGACGTCGAGGTCGTCGGGGGCGTCGTTCACGTGGTCCACGTTGTAGATGACGACGGTCCCGGCCGCCGCCAGCAGGCTCACCAGGGCGAGGGTCGGGCCCGGCAGCCCCGACCCGGCGTACGCCACGAGGGACGCGACGGCGACGGCGCTCCACAGGTCGAGCGCGATCGCGAGGCGGAGGAGGCGAGCCATCGGCGCGATGTAGCAGACGCGGCGCCGGCGAGCCCGGGTCGGCGCCTACTCGGCGCGGGTCGCCGCGAAGCCCCGCCAGTCCGAGGCCGCGGCCGCGAGGTCCTCCAGGGCCACGCGCCCGTCGAGCCAGTCCGAGAGCAGCTCGACCGTCTCCTCGAGGTTGCTCGGCTGCGCTTCGCCGCGCGCCCGTCCGTGCTCCTCGAACGCGATGCGCCCCGGCCCGCCGTGGAGGTTGGGTCGCACCACGCAGGACCGGTCCCCGTCCGGGTGGGTGACGAGCAGCCCGGGCCCCACCCGCACCCGCGGCTCCTCCACCGACAGCGGCGTCCCCGCGAGGGCGCGGACGAGCCGGGGCGCCAGGCGGGTCTCGAGGTTGCCGAGGTAGGGGGTCGGGGTGGACGCGATGCGCTCCTCGATCAGGGGCAGGAGACGGTCGACGTCGCCTTCGAACCGGTCCTCCCCCCAGACCATCGTCCACCCGCCCTCGCGGCGAGGGGTCATGCGCGGGAGTCCCGCGGTGTCGAACGGGAAGTGCGAGCTGCGCGAGAGGCACAGCGTGCTCATGCTGGTGAACGCGAAGAACGGCGACACCACCGCCGACGCGGCCAGCGCCTCCAGGAGGGGGAGGTGGTAGTGGAGGTCGCCGTGGCCCTCGCGGGCCGTGTCCAGGTGATGCGCCCAGCTCCACTCGGCGTAGCGCCCGTCGACGAACAGCGAGGCGTGCGTGTCCGCCCGGACCAGCGGATCGGAGAAGTCGCGGGGGTCGATGCCGCCGAGCCACGCGAGGATCGCGGCCCCCGCGCGCTGCCCGTCGGGGAACTCCGCCTGGGCCAGGCACGTGCCTCGCGAGGTGAACGCCACCCGCGGCACCCCCCCCGGGGTCGCCACGCACTCCGCCGCGCGCTTGCCCAGGTGGAAGTCGGCGCGCTCGTCCTGCCCGTCGACGATCTCCACGCCCGGCTCCGCATCCAGGACGATGTCTTCGACCGCGTCCAGCGTTCGTCGCGCCCGCTCGACGAAGGCGAAGGAGTCGATGAGGTGCCCGCGGCCCGCCCCGCCGAGCCACGCGACCATCGCCGCCACCGCTTCGTCGGGGTCGTCCGTGCGGCCCGCGAGGCGCTCGTCCTGCAGCGCGAACTCCACGACGTAGTCGGGGCCCGCGTCCACCGTGGCGGGGCCGGTCGACGGCCGGAGGTGCATGTTGCCGCGGGGTCCCCACGTCTCGAGCGCCTTGGAGGGCTCGGCGTAGTGGCGACAGTCGACTCGGCAGCACCGCTCCCAGGCGGCTGCCGTCACCGTCCATTGGACACCCCGCCCGTGCAGCGTGGCCTCGATCCCCTCCCGCTCCAGCCGCCCGATCAGGTCCCGGGCCTGCCGCTCCTGCCACCGCATCGTCGGCCTCCCAGCCCGGCGATTCGCGAGGCCCCGCCGACTAGTGGTCGTACCAGGCGGGCTTCACGAGGTTGGTGTACGTGTCGGGGTTCGCGAGGGGGTTGATGCGCTGCTTCACCGCATCGATCGAGACCTTCATCGCGACCTTCAGCCACCACCGGTACATGTTCCGCTTGTACTCGTGGGGTGACAAGACCCCCTTGATGAGCCACTCCGGGTTCACGAACTTGCGGTTGATGTCGTACAGGGCGCGGGAGATCTCGTCCTTGGTCATGTAGTCGCTGTCGACGAGCGGGGTCATCCAGTCGAACTCCGTGAAGTCCTCCAGGGTGAGCCAGCCCTCCTGCATGGCCTGGTCGAAGAGCGGGGTCCCGGGCACCGGCGTGATCGGGTGGAACGCGGGGTAGTCGACGTTCAGCTCCTTCGCCAGATCCGCCTGCCGGAAGAGCGACTCCCGGGTCTCGTACTTGGTGCCGACGATGAAGGTCGCCTGCTTGAAGATCTGCGGGTACTTGTCGAGAATTCGGAAGGTCTCTCGCAACTGGTCGTTGTTGTAGAAGCCCTTGTTGAAGTCCTTGAGCCGCTCGTCCTCGGCGCGCTCGACCCCGATGCACAGGTGGCGCAGCCCGGCGGCGACCAGCTTGTCCATGATCCCGCGCTTCTCGTCGCGGATGATGCAGTCGCTGCGCATGAAGGCGAACCACGCGATGTCCATGTCGCTGCGGATGATCTCGTCCGCCCACTGGTCCGACCAGCGCGCGTCGATGTTCCAGGACTCGTCGACCCACGTGTAGACGTTCTTGTCGTACTTGTAATAGAGGGTCTCGATCTCCTCGATCGACCGCTCCACCGACTTCGTGCGCCAGCGCGGGCGCAGCTCGATCATCCCGTCCTCGGTCTCGTGCCGGTTCGCCATCTGCGTCCACCACACGCAGAAGGAACACGACGCCGTGCACCCGCGGGAGTGGTGCAGGGTGGCCCCGCCGGGGCTGAAGTTGTACTTCGCCTCACCGCCGTACATGTGCATGGGCAGCAGGTCGTAGGCGGGCATGGGCAGGGAGTTGAGGTCCTGGATGAGCGGCCGGTGCGGCGTCTTGACCAAGGGGGAGTCGAGCTGGTCGCCGTCGCGGTACACGATCCCGCGCACCGAGCCCCAGTCCACGTCCTTCTCGGCCGACTTCTCCACCACCTCGAGGAGGGTCAGCTCGCCCTCGCCGCACACCACGATGTCGATCGGGTGCTCGGCCATGTACTTGCTGTAGAGGTTGCTGAAGTGGGCGCCGCCGGTGACGACGAGGGCCCGCGGGACGACCTCCTTGGCCATCTCCACGACCTTCATGGCCTCGTGGCTGTACAGCGCGTGGTTCTCGCCCACGCACAGGACGTCCGGATTCTCCTCGCGCATGGCGTTCTCGAGGCTGCGCCAGCCCATGCGCATCGCCATGCAGTCGTACACGCCTACGTGGTGTCCGCCTTCCCGCAGGATCGCGGCGAGGCACGCCAACGACTGGGGGACCATGAAGTTGTCGCCCTCGCTGACGAACGGCCAGTACATGCGGGGGCTGAATACGAGCATCACGCGCATGTCGGTCTCACCTCGGTCGTTCGCCGACCAGCAGCCACGCTCGGGGGAGCGCGCCCATCTCCACGTCCGCACGGAGCCGAAGCTCCGCCTCGCAGATGGCGTCGTCGTACGCGACTTCGCCCACCCGCTCGTGCTCGAGCAGCGCCGCCAGCGGGCCGTCGGGGATGTAGTGCGTCCCCGCGACGAGCGCCGGCGCCAAACCAGCACCCCTCAGTATAGCCGCGGCTTCTCGGCGATCGCCGGCTCGAACCCAGCGCTCGTCGCGTTCGGCGAGGACGCGTGTGCGCCGGACCTCCGGAAGGTCCTCGATGCGGACTCCCGCGGCGTCGGAGAGCAGCGCGCCGGGCCACGCCTCGACCGACGCGATCAGACGACCCCCCGGGCGCAAGCGAGACGCCAGGGAGGCGGCGACGGCCCCGGGATCCGGCAGGTAGCACAGCAGCTCGAAGGCCAGCACCAGGTCGTACTCGCCCGCGAACGCCTCGCCCAGCGCGTCGAGGGCTCGGACGTCGCCCCAGGTCAGCCGGAGGCCGTCGAGCCCCGCGCCGTGTCGCGCGGCGGCTTCCAACGAGGGCAGGCATGCGTCGATCCCGTGGACGGTGTGGCCGTCCCGGGCGAGGGGGACGGCGAAGCGGCCGATCCCGCAGGCCGCGTCGAGGATCCGGAGCGGCGCGTCGCCGGGGGACGGGAGGGAGGCTCCGAGCGCCTCTCGGTAGAGGCGGGTCTGGAGCGCCTTCAGGGCGTGGTTGTCGGCCGCGGGGTCCAGGAAGTCCATGGAGCCCGGGTATTGCTCCCACCACGCCAGCATCCCCCGCAGGTTCCAGCGCACGGCCTCGGGGACGGCCGCCGCCGCGTCGTCGTCGGCGAGGTCGCGGAGCCACTCCGGGGCCGCGTGGACGATGGGGCGCGTCATCCTGCGTCAGCCTGGATATCGGAGATGGAACTGATGATCGCCCGTGATCGGCCACAACACCACGAAGTGATGCACGAGATCCGACACGACGAGGGCCACCCCCACTATCCGAGCCCAGGACTGGTACCGCGGGGGGAGGCGGCCAAGGTACGACAGCGCGAAGACGAGCAGGCCGATGTAGCCGTGGTGGATGCGAATCCCGAAGGTCCAGGCAGCGAGGGCTGCGGTGTCTCGAGTGGACTCCAGCCCCAACCCGAATCGCGCCAAGAGGGTGACTGCCTCAAGGAGCGCTCCCGCGGCAAGGCCAAGCCGCAGATCGCGTCCAGGTTCGCCCTCCCCGCTGCGTGCGTCCTCAGTCATGCTCCGCGACTTCCGCTCCCTCCGGCGGCGCGTCGGGGGCTCGCTTGAGTTCCATCGGCAGGCCGTGGTCGAGCCTGGCGATCGCGGTGTGGGCTCGCCGGAGCTCCCCGGCTCCGTCGAACAGCAGCGCCCGCATGTGGTCCTCCACCACGTTCTGCCGCATCTTGTCCATCCCCCCGAGGTACAGAAGCGTTCCCCCGAGGGTCGCCATCGCGCTCAGCGCCCCTGTGGGTATGTCGTCCGCCCCCAGGTACTCCCAGAGCGGTCCACCGATCGCGCCGAGCGCGCACACGCACCCGAAGAACCCGAGCAGCTTGTTGAGGTAGGCGTAGCTGCGGGCTTTGGTGAGGAGGTCCTCCATGGCGACGAGTACACGGCTCGCGTCCGCCGTTCCGTGCCACTCGTGCGCGTGGCGGAGAGCTGCGTCGTGCAGACGTTGGCCGGAGATCGAGAACAGCTTCTTGACGGCTGCGGACAGGGTGTGCTCGGTCATCGGACCTCCAAGTCGTGGGGGAGGGTGAAGTCGAAACGTGCGCCCACCTGGATGCCGTGCTCCTCGAACCACCCCTTGTTCATCTCCAGCGCGTAGCGGACCTCCCTCGGGCACCGGGTGCTCGTGGTCGTCTGCGGCGCCATGTCGGCCAGGTGGACGATCGTGCCGTCGTCGGCCAGGAAGGCGATCGTGAGGGGGATGAACGTGTTCTTCATCCAGAAGGACAGACGCTCCTTGCGCGGGTAGACGAACAGCATCCCGCGGTTCTGCTTCATCGAGCGGCGGTACATGAGCCCCCGCGCGCGCTGGGCGTCGGTGGACGCGAGCTCCACCCAGACCTTCTCGTCTTCGATGAGCATCGGCACCATGGGCAACCCCGACTCCGCCACCTTGGGACACGCCGTCGCCCCGAGGGCCACGGCCACGAGCGCGCCGAGGAGCGCGAGGAGGACCGCGCGACGCATCAGAACAACGAGCCCGTGGCGCCCGGCGGGACCTTCAGCCCGAGGTGCTGATACGTGAGGCGCGTCGCGATCCGGCCCTGTCGGGAGCGGACCAGGAACCCCTGCTGCAGCAGGTAGGGCTCGTACACGTCCTCGAGGGTGTCGCGCTCCTCCCCGATGGCGGCGGCCAGGGCCTCGATGCCCACGGGCCCGCCCGCGAACCGCTCGATGAGGGTGGCGAGGAAGCGCCGGTCCATCTTGTCGAGGCCGCGGTCGTCCACGTCGAGGCGGCGCAGGGCGCTCTCCACGACGGGGAGGGTCACGCGACCGTCGCCCTCGACCTCCGCGAAGTCCCGCACACGACGGAGCAGGCGGTTCGCGATGCGGGGGGTCCCGCGGCTGCGGCGGGCCAGCTGTTCGCACGCCGCGTCGTCCACGGGGATGGAGAGCAGATCCGCCGACCTCGCTACGATCGTCGCGAGCTCCTCGGGGGCGTAGAAGTCGAGCACCGCCACCCACCCGAAGCGCGCGCGGAAGGGCGACGAGAGCAGCCCCTCGCGGGTGGTCGCCCCCACGAGCGTGAACCGCGGCAGGTTGAACTTGAGCGCCCGCGCGGCCGGGCCCTGGCCGAGGACGATGTCGATCTCGAAGTCCTCCATGGCGGGGTAGAGGACCTCCTGCACCGCTCGGTTCAGGCGATGGATCTCGTCGATGAAGAGGACGTCGCCCTCCTCGAGGTTGCTGACGATCGCCGCGAGGTCGCCGCCGCGCTCGATCACCGGGCCCGACGTGGCCTTGATCGCGACGCCCATCTCGTTCGCGATCACGTTGGCGAGGGTCGTCTTTCCGAGCCCCGGGGGACCGGCGAACAGCACGTGGTCCAGCGCCTCACCGCGGCGCCGGGCCGCTTCGAGGAAGATCGAGAGGTTGTCGACCACGCCTCTCTGCCCCACGTAGTCCTGGAGCGTCGCCGGGCGAAGGGAGACCTCGTCGACGAACTCGTCGGCGTCGGGCAACAGGTGGGGGTCGAGTTCGCGATCCATCAGGCGGAGTCTAGGCCGGGCTCAGGTGCTTGAGGGCGCGCTTCAACAGCGACTGGACCGTGTCGTCGGGGACCGGCTTCGATGCCTTGAGGGCGCGGTCGATCTCCCGCCTCTTGTAGCCGAGGGCGGCGAGGGCCGCGGTGGTGTCTTCGACGGCCGGGGGGGCGCTCGCCGAGGGGGCGACGGCGACGATCTGGGAGACCGTGAGCCCCCCCGTCACCACGCCCAGGATCTTGTCCTTGAGCTCGAGACAGAGCCGCTCGGCGGTCTTCTTGCCGAGGCCGGGCACCTTCGTGAGCGCCTTCACGTCGCCGAGCGCGATCGCGTGGGCGATCGCCTCCGGCTCCCAGGTGCCGACGAGGGCCAACGCCAGCTTGGGGCCGATGCCGGTGACGCTCTGCACCAACCGAAACACGGTGCGGTCGCCGTGGTCCAGGAACCCGTAGAGCGTGATCGCGTCCTCGCGGACCTTGGTGTGGACCACGAGCACGACCGGGCTGCCCACGGGGGGGAGCCCGACGAGCGTCCGCGCCGGGACGATGACCTCGTAGCCCACGCCTCCGGCGGTCTCCACGAGCACCCGATCGGCCTCGCGCACGGCCAAGGTCCCGGTCAGACGTCCAATCATCGGGCTCTCCGCTTCTTCGCGAGCGCCGCCGCCCGACGTTCGGCCTTCGCCATGCGCTCTTCGGCCTCGGCGCGGCGGGCGTGGAAGCCCGCGCTGTGCACGTGGCAGATGGCGACCGCGAGGGCGTCGCTCTGATCGTGGGGGCCGACGACCGCCTCCCCGGCGAGCAGCCCGACCATCTTGCGCACCTGCTCCTTGCCCGCGCGCCCGGAGCCGGTGACGGCCTTCTTCACCTGGGCCGGGGCGTACTCGAACACCGGCGCCGACGTGCACGTCGCGGCGAGGAGGAGCACCCCGCGGGCGTGTCCGAGGACGAGCGCCGAGCGGGCGTGTTTGGCGTGGAAGACGGACTCGACGGCCACCGCGTCCGGCTTCAAGCGCTCGGTGATCGCGGCCAGCTCGTCGTGCAGGAACCGGAGGCGGGTGGGCAGGTCGGCCCCGCGCGGCGGGCGAAGGACGCCCCCGGCCTCGAAGCGGATGGTCTGGCCTCGCCCGCCCGCGAGGGCCCAGCCTGCGCAGACGCTTCCGGGGTCGATCCCCAGGACACGCAGGGGGGCAGTGGCCAAGGCTGGGTTCTCAGGCGCCGGCGAGGCGCTCCATCTCCGCGTCGGAGATCTCGAAGTTGGCGTACACGTTCTGGGTGTCGTCGAGGTCCTCGAGGGCCTCGATGAGCTCGAGCAGCTTCGAGGCGTCCGAGCCCTCGACCGGGACCTCCACGGTGGGCAGCCAGGTGAGCCCGTACTCGGCGACGGTGAAGCCGCCCACCTCGAGCCCTTCCCGGAGGGTCTCGAGGTCCCCGATGTCGCAGATCGCCTGGAAGACGGGCGTGCCCTGCTCGTCCTCGGACTCGACCAGGTCCTCGCCCCCGTGCTCCATCGCCACCTCGAGGATCTCGAGCTCGCCCACCCCCTCCTTGTCCAGCAGGACCTCGCCCACCCGTCGGAAGCTGTGGGCCGCCGCCCCCGAAGACGCCATGGCCAGGCCGCGCTTGGCGAACACCGACCGGACCTCCGGCGCCGTGCGGTTGCGGTTGTCGGTCAGGCACTCGATGAGGATGGCGACGCCGCCGGGGCCGTAGCCCTCGTACATCACGGGCTCGTAGGCCTCCCCGTCCAGCAGGCCCGCGCCCTTCTTGACGGCGCGCTCCAAGGTGTCCTTGGGCAGGCTGACGGCCTTGGCCTTCACGATCGCGAGGCGCAGGCGCGCGTTGGCGTCCGGGTCCGCGCCGCCCATGCGCGCGGCCACCATGATGTCCTTCACGACCTTGCTGAACGCCTTGCTGCGGCGCTTGTCCTGCGCGCCCTTGCGCTGCTTGATGTTGGCCCATTTGCTGTGGCCGGCCATGTGGATGCTCTCGTCTGGGACGTCGCGCCGAGGGAGCTCCCGAGGGGCCCTCACGCGTCGCCCGCGTCGATTGACCCGGGCGCCGTGGACGTCATATACATGTTCGTTGGAAGGGCTCGAAATATGGCACGGCGGTCCATGTTCGTGAAGCTTCGCCTCCCCGATCGGGACGGGCTCTACGTGCACAAGGCGCGCAACGTGACCGCACAGGGGCTCTTCATCGACGCGCCGGTGCCGCTCGAGGAGGGGACTCGGGTGCAGATCGAGTTCCGCACGGGGCCCGAGTCCACGCTCCTGTGCGACGCCGAGGTCGCCTGGAACACCGAGATGATGGGCCGCAGCGCGAAGGCCCCGCACCCGGGCTTCGGGGTGGTGTTCGTGAACCTCGACCCGGAGGCCCGTCGCGCGATCACGACCCTCGTCGGGGGGTGACCCGTGAAGCGTCCTCTACCAGGGTCGGGTGTCGATCTTGTGGCAGCCCTCGCAGCCCGTGGTCGCGAAGCACCCGGCCTCGGCGACGGGACGTGACCCGTCCAGCCGGAGGTAGCCGAGGGCCTGCACCGCCGTGAGGTCGCGCTCCGTGAGCACCGGGTCCAGTCCGAACCGATCCAGCCGGGTGTCGCAGTCCACGCAGAACACGTGCAGGGGCGCGTCGTCGTCGGCGCCCGGGGCGGGCGCGCGGTGGATCAGGCAGTCCCGCTTGCAGCGCGGGCAGTAGACGGTCGGGAGCAGCACCCGCCAGTGATAGCACGCGCCGTCGAGGTGGCGATCAGGCCGCGGGCGCCTCGCCGCCCACCGGCTCGACGCGGTCGCGGCCGTCGCGCTTGGCGCGGTAGAGGGCGTCGTCCACGCGGGCGAACCACCGATCGGGGTCGTCGCCGGGCCGCAGCTCGCCCACGCCCGCCGAGATGGTGACCCGCAGGCCGGGCGCGGCCTTCGAGAGGTCCAAGGCGGCGATGACGGCCCGGGCCCGGTCGGCCGCGGCGGCGGCGCGGTCTTCGTTGGTCCCCGGGAGGATGGCGACGAACTCCTCTCCGCCGTAGCGGACGAGGTAGTCCTCGGTGCGGAGGGCGTCGTCCAGGACGTGGGCGACGGCCCTCAACGCGGCGTCGCCCACCGAGTGCCCATGCGCGTCGTTGATGCTCTTGAAGTGATCGATGTCGAACACGACCAGCGAGAGGGGCACCCGCGCGCGTCGGTGGCTCGCCATGAGCGTGGGGAGGCTCCGCGTGAGGAACCGCCTCGTGCGGCACCCGGTGAGGGGGTCGCGGACGGCCTCTCGCGCCTCCTTGAGCAGGAGCAGGCGGTGCTCCAGATCGACGGGGAGGAGGAGCCGGTAGATCACCTCGATGTCGCCCAGCTGGATCCGGTCGCGGTCGCGGAGGCGGCGGCTGCCGAGGACGGGGATCCCGTTGACGCTGACGCCGTTGGTGGAGCCCAGATCCTCGAGCTCGACCATGGGCCTGGGCACGCCGGGCTCGACCACCAGGGCGACGTGTCGTCGGGAGACGGAGCGGTCGTGGATGCGCAGGTCGACCCGCTCGGAGCGCCCGAGGATCAGCCGCGCCGCCTGTCCGGGGAGCGGGAGGCAGGCGCCGCGGTCGGAGCCGCTGTCGACGATGAGGGCGGGCTGGAGGAGCTCGTCGTCCTGACGGCGGCCGACGAGCTCCTCGGGGAGCTTGTTCGTGAGCAGGGTCGCCTCTTCGGCGAGGTGCACCAGGGTTCGGGACAACGGGGACTCCGGGACTGCTCCCCCCATCGGCGCCCCGCCTTCGGACTTGAGGCCGAAATCGACGGCCTGCCCGGGGTCCGTCTCAGCCCGTCGTGGCGGCGTCTTCGGGCTCGTCGCTGCCGCTGGCGTCGCTCATCTCGACGTCCATGTAGCTGTCGTCGGCCTCGCTGTTCCCGAGCACGAACGAGTCTTCCAGGCCCTCCGGCTCGGGCAGGTCGCTCTCGTCCTTGCTGAACACGAAGCTGTCCCCCTCGGCGCCCACGATGATGTGGTCCCCCTCTCCGAACATCCCGTCGAGGATCTGCATGGAGAGCGGGTTCTTCAGGTAGCGCAGGATCGCGCGCTTCAGGGGCCGCGCGCCGTACGCCGGGTCGTAGCCGAGGTCGGCGAGCAGCGTGCTCGCCTCCGGCTTGAGGGAGATGCCCATCTGCCGGTCCTTGAGGAGGTCCCGCAGCCGGTCCATCTGGATGTCGACGATGCTGCCGATGTGCTCCCGGGTCAGCGGATTGAATACGATGATGTCGTCGATCCGGTTGAGGAACTCCGGCCGGAAGTGCCCGCGGCAGGCCTCCATGGCCACGCTGTCCATCTTCGCCCGGTCGCCCGCGTGCTCCATGATCCCGTGGCTGCCGATGTTCGACGTCATGATCACGACGACGTTGCGGCAGTCGACGGTCTTGCCGTGGGAGTCGGTGATGCGGCCGTCGTCGAGCAGCTGGAGCAGGATGTTGAAGACGTCCGCGTGCGCCTTCTCGATCTCGTCGAACAGCACCACGGAGTACGGTCGCGTGGCGATGGCGTTGGTGAGGACGCCGCCCTCGTCGAAGCCGACGTACCCCGGAGGGGCGCCGATCAGGCGAGCCACGGAGTGCTTCTCCATGAACTCGGACATGTCGATGCGCACGATGGCGGTCTCGTCGTCGAACAGGAAGTCGGCGAGGGCCTTCGCCGTCTCCGTCTTGCCCACGCCGGTGGGGCCCAAGAAGATGAAGGAGCCGATGGGGCGCCCGTCCTCCTGGAGGCCTGCCCGGGCGCGCCGGACGGCCTCGGACACGACCTTGAGCACCTCGTCCTGACCCACCACGCGGGTGCGCAGGGTCTCCTCCATGCGCATGAGCTTCTGGACCTCCGACTCCTTGAGGCGGCTCACCGGGATGCCCGTCCACTTGGCGACGACGGCGGCGATCGAGTCCTCGTCCACCTCCTCCACGAGCATGCGGGTCCCGTCCTGGCGGAGGGCCTCCTGGGCTTCGCGCACGGCGCCCTCGAGGTCCGGGATGATCCCGAACTTGAGCTCGGCGGCCTTCGCCAGGTCGGACTCGCGCTCCGCCCGCTCCATGGCTCCGCGCGCCTCCTCGAGCTTCTCCTTCTTCTCGCGGATGCCGGACAGGACCGCCTTCTCGGCCTGCCACTGGGCCTTGAGCCCGGCCATCTCCTCGATGAGCCCGGCGAGCTCGCGCTCGATGGATCCGAGGCGCTCCTTGGACTGTCGGTCCTCCTCCTTGCCCAGCGCCTGCTGCTCGATCTGCAGGGTGCGCACCTTGCGATCGAGCGTGTCGATCTCGAGGGGCATGGAGTCGATCTGCATCCGCACCGAGGCGGCGGCCTCGTCCATGAGATCGATGGCCTTGTCCGGCAGGTAGCGATCGGCGATGTAGCGGTGGGAGAGGCGGGCGGCCGCGATGATGGCCATGTCCCGGATCTCGACGCCGTGGTGGACCTCGTACTTCTCCTTGAGGCCGCGCAGGATCGCGACGGTGTCTTCCACGCCGGGCTGCTCGACCCACACCTTCTGGAAGCGACGGGCGAGCGCCGAGTCCTTCTCGATGTGCTTGCGGTGCTCCTCCGTCGTGGTGGCGCCGATGCAGCGGAGCTCCCCGCGGGCGAGGGCCGGCTTGAGCATGTTCGAGGCGTCCATGGAGCCCTCGGTCTTCCCCGCGCCGACGAGGTTGTGCAGCTCGTCGATGAAGAGGATGACCGAGCCCTCGGAGGAGGTGACCTCGTTCAGGACCGCCTTCAGCCGCTCCTCGAACTCGCCCCGGAACTTGGCGCCCGCGACCATGCTCGACAGATCCAGCGCGATGAGGCGCCGATCCCGCAGGTTCTCGGGCACGTCTCCCTGGACGATGCGGTGGGCGAGGCCTTCGGCGATGGCCGTCTTGCCGACCCCGGGCTCGCCCACGAGCACCGGGTTGTTCTTGGTGCGTCGAGAGAGCACCTGGACGACGCGCCGGATCTCCTCCTCGCGGCCGATGACGGGGTCGATCTTGCCGAGCCGCGCGGCCTCGGTGAGGTCCCGCCCGTACTTCTCGAGCGCCTGGAACTTGTCTTCGGGGTTCGCGTCCGTGACCCGGTGCGAGCCGCGGACCTCCGCCAACGCTTGGAGCACGTTGTCGTAGGTGAGCCCGGCGTCGCGGAGGGCCTGGCCGACGCCCTTCTTGTCCACGCTCGCGGCGAGCAGGATGTGCTCCGTGGAGACGTACTCGTCCTTGAGCTTGGAGGCCTCGGTGAGGGCGAGATCGATGAGCTTGTCGAGGTCGGTGGAGAGGAACTGTCGCCCGCCCGAGACCTTCGGCCGACGGTTCAGGACGCCCTCGAGCGCGGTGGTGAGGCTGCCCGCGTCGGCGCCGACCTTCTGGATCACGCCGGGGACCACGCCGCCCTTCTGGGAGACCATCGCCAGCAGGATGTGGACGACGTCCACTTCTTGGTGACCGTTCTCCCGCGCGAGCTGCTGCGCGGTGGCGACGGCCTCCTGGCTCTTGACGGTGAGCTTGTCGCTACGCATGAGGGAACCCTCCCGGGCCGGAGATCACTTCCCGGCCACCGCGACCCAGCGCATGCGCAGGTCGCGGACCAAGTGTTGAAGAAGGCGCTGCTCGGCGGGCTCGAGGTTCCCCGAGGTCTTCGTCTCGAGGATGCCGAGCAGGTCGATCGTCTGCCGCGCCCCGGCGAGATCGGTGCTGGTCTCTCCCGCCGGATCGGGCGCCTCGCCCAGCTGGACCATGGCCGCGGCGCCGAGGGACATCAGGTAGGTGCTGAAGTCGAGCGGCCGATGGCCGTCTTGGGGATCCTGCGCCATGTCTTCCTCGGAGGGGTCGCGGCTGGACCGCGGCGTGGTTTTGGGGAAGCGCGGTGTATCCCGCGGTGTCTGGGAACGTAAGAGGAACCCATGAGGTGTCAACCGACCGCGGCGGTGCCCGCTTGCGACCGGCCTGCCCCTTGTGCAGGATGGCGCCGCCACGGACCCGCATGTTAGCAACCCGCCCCGATTCGAGCCCCCACCCCACCCTCGTCGCCGTGTGCCTCGCGCTGTGGATGGCCGTGCCCGCGGTCGCCGCCGCGCAGGATCGAGAGGGCGTGGCCGGTCCCGCGCGAACGCGCATCGTCGAGACGCCTCAGAGCCTCTACGAGAAGGGGCTCCGCCAGATGAAGCGGGGCCTGTGGGACGACGCGGTTCTGAGCTTCGAGAAGGTCCGCAACCACTTCCCCTTCAACCAGTACTCCGTGCTGGCCGAGCTGAAGATCGCGGACTGCCTGTACGAGAAGGCGGCCTACCCGGACGCGGTGGACGCCTATCGTCAGTTCAAGCGCCTGCACCCGCGGCACCCGCAGATCGACTACATCGTGCTCCGCACGGCGAAGAGCTTCTTCAAGCTCGCGCCCCTCATCGCCCAGCGCGATCAGGCCAACTCGCGGCGGGGTCTCCGTCAGCTCGAGGGGTTCGAGGCGAAGTACCCGACCAGCGAGCACACCGAGGAGGTCGCGCGCGTCCGCGAGCGGGCGACGACGCGCCTCGCGAAGTCCGTCCTCCAGGTCGGCGACTTCTACTGGAAGCAGGGCGAGTGGAAGGCGGCCGAGCGGCGGTACCGCCAGGCCGTCGAGAACCATCCCCTCAGCTCGCTCACCACCAAGGCGCGCTACCGGCGCGGCCTCTGCCTCTGGCGTCTGGAGCGACGGGACGAGGCGCGCACGGTGCTCGGCTCCCTGGCCGCGTCCGATCCCGAGGGCCGGTGGGGCAAGCGCGCGGTGCGGCACCTCGAGCGCAACCCGCCCGGGGACGATCCGCCCGCGACGAAGGAAGCCGCCGCGCCCTGAGATACCGGGACCTCGTGTCGACTCCTCTCGAGGAAAATCGGGACGCGAGGCACGAACGGTTCTCCTGACCTGGCGACGGAGTAGACAGCCGTCATCAGCTTCCGCATGCAGGCGACGCGGATGACCTTGTGCGGCTTGCCGCGGCTCTTCAGTCGCTCGGCGAAGGCCGTCATCCACGGGTTGATGGTCATCGCGGTCAGCGTCGGCATCCACAGCTTCTTGCGGAGCTCGGCGCTGCCCTTGCGGCAGATGGGAGCCCGCCTGGGCGCGCGCTTGCCGCTGTGGTTCGTCCGAGGGGTGATCCCGGCGTAGGCCGCGAAGGTCTTGGCCGAGTCGTAGTCGCGGGGGTCACCGGCCGCCGAGAGGATGTGGGCGGCGGTCTGCGTTCCGACGCCCTGGATGGTGGTGATGAGCCGGCCGACGTCGTGGTCGTCGAGGCTGCGCTCGATGCGCTCGTCGAGGGCCCGAATGCGCTTGTCGAAGAGCACGAGGTCCTCGACGTACATGCGGACCTGCATCGCCCACACCTCGGTCTGGTAGGCCCCGACCGTCTTCTTCGCCGCCCGACGAAGGGCGACGGCGCGACGTTTGCCGACCCGCTGCCGTCCGTCGAAGACGAGCCCGGCGACCTCGTTCTGCTTCGCCTTGGCGAAGGCCGTCGCGGTGGGAAACGCATCGAGGAGCGTCCACGCCAGGAGACTGTCGATGGAGACGATCTTCGGGAACTCCGGAAACGTCAGGTCCAGGGCCCGATGCAGCTGCCTCAGTCGGTCCCCTTTGTCCTGGACCAAGCGGTCGCGGAGGCGGACCAGCTCGCGCAGCGTCTCGATGACGGCGTCCGGCAGACCCGATGCCTCGGGCTTGTGGACCGCGCAGAACCGTGCGATGCCGAGCGCGTCCACGGCGTCCGTCTTCGCGCGACGTCCCTCCTGTGCCGCGAAGTGGTGCGTGCGACTCGGGTCCACGAGCGCGACCTCCACCTCCCCCACCAGCCGGATGAAGAGATTCTTCCAGTAGTGCCCCGTCGCCTCGAGGGCGACCCGCACCACCCCGTGCCGCTGCAGCAGCTCCACCAGCGCCTCATGACCTTCGTGGTCGGACGTGAACGAGCGACTCTTCACGACCACCTCGCCGGTGTCCTCGACGATGGCGACCCAGTGCTTCTCTTTGCCTATGTCGATGCCTGCGTACTTCAT
>CAZUHI010000087.1:0-4504 GCA_964620495.1 uncultured Rickettsiales bacterium
CTAAAGGAACAAGTCGTCGAGGTGTTCGAGGAGGAACCGGGCCTTCTGCTGGGCGTAGTCGTTCGCCAGCCGATCGTCGGGGTGGGCCTCGAGGTCCACCGACAGCGCCTTGTCGAGCAGCTCCACGAAGAGCTCCTTGTCCTGGTTCTTGAGGGCCACGGCTGTTGCGTAGGACACGTGCGGGCCCGCCTTGCGGTCACCCTGGATCTCCCGCGCCCGGTCGTAGTGGGCCTTGCTGCGCTCCTTGCCCCCGGGCATCGGCAGCGAGGGCTCGAGGGAGATGAGGATCTCGTGGATGGCCCCGTCTTCCCAGTCCGGGTCGAGCTCGAAGCAGCGCTTCATGGCGGATGCGGCGACGGCGAAGAGACCGAACATCTCCGGGTCCTCGAGGTCGGTGCTCGCCTGGGAGATCTGCGCGGCGGCGAGCCAGAAGAGGTACGGGACGTCCTCGGCCGTCATCTTCGCGAGCACGGCGTCCGCGTCCGCGGCGTACTGGGCTCGGAAGTCGGGGTGACGCAGGTCGAGCGCGTCGAGGGCGTAGTTCGCGGCGCGACGGTAGAAGCCCCCGGCGCGCTTCTGGGCGGCCCGATAGGCGTCGAAGTCGTCGTACTTCTGCTGCTCGCCGGGCCACTCGACGAACACGACCCCGTAGGACACGAAGCCCGAGGCGAGCGTCAGCTTCATGCCGACGTGCTCGGGGACGCCCCCGTTGATGCCCTCCATGAGCTTGAGCGCGAACGGCAGCGACTCGCCCACGAACTGCAGGTCTTCGTCCTGGGAGAAGGTGCCGCCCGTGCCGCCGCTCAGCTCGTCCGCGACGGCGTTGAGGGCGATCTGCTTGATGGAGCACCCC
Source organism: uncultured Rickettsiales bacterium (assembly GCA_964620495.1). GTDB lineage: Bacteria > Myxococcota_A > UBA796 > UBA9615 > UBA9615 > CAZEKB01. The sequence goes on from CAZUHI010000087.1 coordinate 854, forward strand.
GTGAGGGAGGCGGCGAGGGCGAGGAGGAGGAGGAGTCGAAGGTGTCGCACGGTCGCGGAGACTATCGGATGTGTGGTGGAGATGCGGCTCCGGGCTTCGTCGGCTCGCCCCAGGCCCTCGACAGGACGGCCCGCATCGCGGGCGTCGACGCCAGGAAGTCCTCGGCGTGCGTGGGCCCCGAGAACCACTTCCACACGAACGCGCCGCGGACGGCAGGCTCGGCAGCGATCGCGTCCAGGGCGGCCTCCATGCAGCGGGTCTGCAGGCCTTCGGCGTCCGGGCCGCCCCGTTCGTAGTCCCAGGGCTCCAGGGCGGCCTTCGACGAGACGTTGTAGCCGAGCTCGGTGAAGACGATGGGGCGCTGCGCGGCCTTCGAATAGGCCGACAGCTTCGTCATCACGCGCTTCCAGCCTGCCCGCAGAGCGTCGTCGTCCACGGGCGCCTCGGCGTTCGGCACGAGCGGGAAGTACGCCTGGATGCCGACCGCGTCGAGGGCGTCCCAGAAGGCGATGCGCTCGTAGGAGTCCCAGTTCGACGCGAACGTGAGCGGGCCGGAGTAGCTGCTGCGGACCCTCTTGATGATGTCCCGCCACCAGACCTCGTGGCCCGTGAGTCGGTCGAGCTCCGTGCCCACCACGAAGAGGTCCGCGCCCTTCGACGCGACGGCCATGGCCTCGATCCACCGGGCGTAGCTGCGCTGGAAGCGGACGAGGTCTTCGCCCTGCAGGTCGATGGCGCCGCGCCAGTCCCACTTCCTCCCCCAGTAGGCGAGGTGGGGCTTGATCATCATCTTCAGGCCGAGGGCGTGGGCCTCGCGGATGGGGCGGGCGATGTGCTTCGGAGGCGCGGCCGGGTCGACGGGCTTGAAGCCGACAGTGCCGTCGTTCTCGATGCGCGCGTAGGGGTGGATGGTGATCCACTCGACGCCGAGGGCCTGGAGCTCGGCCATCGTCTCGACCATCTCATCCGTGCCCCACTCCCACCCCCAGGTCGGGCAGGACACGGTCATGCCTTCGATGCGCTCGGGGACGGTCGGGGTCGTCGCGGCGTGAGCCTGCGCGACGACCCCTATTCGGGGCGGTCGCCAGTGACCTCCTTGACGGCTTCGAGCTTCTCGCCCGCCGCCTTCGCCGCGTGTCGGGCGGCCTGTTCGGCGGCCTCCGCGGCCTTGCGCGCGGCGATCTTGGCCTTGCGGGCGGCCACCTTGGCGGTCTTCGCCGCCTCCTTCGCGACCTCCGACCCCTCCTTCGACGCGACGGCGGCCTTCTCCTTGGCGACCTCCGACGCGCGGCGGGCGGCTTCGGCGGCGCGGGACGACGCCTCGGCGGCCTTGCCGGCAGCCAGCAGCGCGGCTTCCTTCGCGCCCGTGGCGGCGGCCTCTGCGGCCTCTCTGGCCGCGGTCGTGGCGGCCTTCGCGGCCTCCTCCGCGGCCACCTGCGCGACCACGGCCAAGGCCTTCTGAGCCATGTCCCCGGCCTTGTCGGCCACCCCCGCGGCGGCGTTCTTCACGGCGCTCGCGGCGTCGTCGATCTTCTGTTCGGCGCCCTCGGGGGCCAGGGGTCGGAGGAAGTAGTACATGCCCAGGCTGCCCGCGAGCAGCAGCGCGAGGACGACCGCCATCTTGACGGTCTTCTTCATGAGGGCGATCAGCAGGAAGCCGGCGACGACGCCGATCGCGACGCCGAGGATCAGGGGGAGGTTCATGGCAGGGAGTCTAAGGCCGGTCGAGTCCGGACGCCCGCGGGTCAGAACCCCAGGAGCACCGCGTCGCCGACGGCCGTGCCGTCGTTGCCGTTCCCGGTCAGGTCGATGAAGTCGGTGTCCAGCGGCAGGTAGGCGACGAGCCCGGGCTCCGTCCCGGTCAGGAGGACGCAGCGGTCGGCGTCGATCTCGGCGGCCGTCCGGGCGACGTCCCAGATGCGGACGTCGTCGATCATCCCGTCGACCTCGTCCACGAACAGTCCGGCGCCGTCGTCCCGCGCGCCCAGGGTCCAGTCGCCGGTCGCGCTGAGGGCCAACCCGGCGGGCTCCGTCGTGCTGCCGACCTCCACGCCGTCGACGTAGAACCGCTGCACAGCGCCGTCGTAGGTCATGGCGAGGTGGTACCAGGTGAACACCGAGGCGGTCGTGCCCGCGGTGACGGTCGTCGTCGAGCCGGTCCACAGCTCACCCACGAAGTCGAAGCCGCCCTCGGCCGCGATCAGGACGTCGTCGCCGTTGGGGGAGGTCTTGCTCACCACCGCCCGCTCCTGGGGGTTGCCGTTGAGGAGCAGGTTGTCGAGCCACACCCAGAGCTCCACCGTGATCTCGGTCGTGGGGGCCATCGGCGGCAGGGTGATGCGGTCGCCGAACCCGTCGAGGTCCGCGGCGGTGTAGCCGATGTCGGTCGTGCCGTCGCAGTCGTTGTCGTTGCCGTCGCAGATCTCGACTGCGCCGGGGTAGGTGTTCGGGTCGCCGTCCAGGCAGTCGTTGCAGCTCGGGTAGCCGTCGTTGTCGCCGTCGATCTCGCCCGCGGCGTCGAAGTCGGTGGCGCCGTTGCAGTCGTTGTCGAGGCCGTCGCAGAGCTCGGTCGCGCCGTCGTACACGGTGGTGTCGTCGTCGTCGCAGTCCTCGCAGGTCCAGTACCCGTCGCCGTCCACGTCGACCTCCGGCTCGCCCTGGAAGTCCGCGTCGCCGCTGCAGTCGGTGTCGATGCCGTCGCACTCCTCCTGGATGCCGGGGCGCGCGCGGTCGTCGTCGTCGTCGCACTCGGCGCACGCGATGAAGCCGTCGTTGTCGGCGTCGATCTCGGCGTCCGGGTCGCCCCCGTAGTCGGCCACGCCGTTGCAGTCGTTGTCCCGCTCGTCGCACTGCTCTTCGGCGCCGGGGTTCCGCTCGAAGTCGTTGTCGTCGCAGTCGTCGCACGACGGGAAGCCGTCCAGGTCGTTGTCCTCGCCCTCGTCCGGGCCCGGCTCGCCGTCGCAGTCGTTGTCGAAGCCGTCGCAGATCTCCTCGTTGCCGGGATGGTTGTCCTCGTCCTCGTCGTTGCAGTCGGCGCAGGCCGGGGCGCCGTCGCCGTCCACGTCCTGCTCGCCGCCCTCGGCGTCCGCCTCGCCGTTGCAGTCGTTGTCCTCGCCGTCGCAGAGCTCGTCCGCGCCCGGGTGGACCGCGGGGTTCTCGTCGTCGCAGTCGTCGTCGCTGCGCGTGTAGCCGTCGGGGGCTTCGCAGGCCTGGACCGTGCCGCCGTCCGCCGAGCCGTAGCCGTCTTCGTCCTGGTCTCGATGATGGAGGGGGGCCCCGGGGACGTCGCCTGCGTCGACGATGCCGTCGCAGTCGTTGTCCAGCTCGTCGCAGATCTCCACCGCGCCCGGGTGGATGTCGGCGTCCGAGTCGTTGCAGTCGGCGGGGGCATCGTGGCCGTCGCCGTCGGCGTCCGAGCCGCTGCCGGGGCCGTCCGTGGGGCAGCCGGTGAGGAGGAGGAGGACGAAGAGCAGGCAGGTCCGACGCATGCCCGAGCCTACCCGGAGCGGCCGTCCGTGAGGGGGGGCGGTGACGGGGAGGGACGGGGACGGGGACGGGGACGGGGACGGCCGGAAGTCGGGGTGGATCGCCGATCCTGGGTGGGTTCTGTCCGCTCTGCGGCCGGAAGTCGGGGTGGATCGCCGATCCTGG
>CAZUHI010000087.1:4604-21809 GCA_964620495.1 uncultured Rickettsiales bacterium
GGGTTCTGTCCGCTCTGCGGCCGGAAGTCGGGGTGGATCGCCGATCCTGGTCGGGTTCTGTCCGCTCTGCGGCCGGAAGTCGGGGTGGATCGTCGATCCTGGTCGGGTTCTGTCCGGCCGCCTCCCTCGCCCCCGCCTCCCTCGCCCCCGCCGCTCGCACCCGGGGACCGTCGTCATAGACTTCCAGGATGCGACTGATGCTGGCCGATCGTGCCGTCGACCTCGACCGACGGCTCGTGGAGGGACCGGGCGACGCCACCGCCGGGCTCACTCCGCTCGAGACCGAGCTCCTGCGTCGGCTCGCCCGGGGCGGGGGCGAGCTGGTGTCGCGTCGCGATCTGCTCGTGGACGTGTGGGAGTACGCCCCCGACGTCGAGACCCGCGCCGTCGACAACACCGTGCGTCGCCTGCGCCGGAAGATCGAAGCGGACCCCAAGAAGCCGGTGCACCTGCTCTCCGCGTACGGCGGGGGATATCGCCTCTCGGACGTGGGGGCCCCGCCGGCCGCGCCTCCGACCGCCGAGCTGTCCAACATCACCCTCGATCCGTCGACGTACTTCGGTCGCGACGACGCCATGGAGCGGGTGGCCGCCGCCTTCGAGGGCGCCCGCCTGGTGACCCTCCTCGGCCCCGCGGGCATGGGCAAGACCCGCCTCGCGCGTCGCTTCGCCGCGGCGCGGGTGGAGGCCGGCGACGTACCCCAGGCCTGGTTCGTCGACCTGACCGGGGCCCGGACGGAGGCCGACGTCGCGGCCGCCACGGCGCGCGAATTGGGGGCCCCCGTGGGCGGCGGCGCCGCGGCCGTGAGGGCCGTCCTCGAGGGTCGCGGACCCCTCCTGCTCGTCCTCGACAACTTCGAGCAGATCGTCGACGCCGCCCCCGAGACCGTGGGGGCGTGGCTCGGCCTCCCCCGGCTGCGCGTCCTCGTGACCTCCCGGGAGACCCTGCGCGTCCGGGCTGAGGCGGTCGTCGCCCTCGAACCCCTGGCGGTGGACGACGCGGCCGCCCTCTTCCTCGACCGGGCGCGGGCGAGCGGGCGGGCCCCGGGCCTGGCCGCCGATCGGATCTCCCCCGCGGACTCGGCGGCCGTGCGCGAGCTCGCGAGGCGGCTGGACGGCCTCCCCCTGGCCCTCGAGCTGGCGGCGGCGCGGGCAGGCCTCGTGGCCCCCGCCCGCATGGTCGAGATGCTGGGGCGTCGCTTCGACCTCCTCTCGGCGGGGCCCCGCGGCGCCACCGACCGACGGGCCACCCTCCGCGGCGCCCTGGACTGGTCCTGGGACACCCTCGAACCCTGGGAGCAGGCCGCCTTCCCCCAGCTCGCGCTCTTCCGCGGGGCCTTCACCGTCGACGCCGCGGAGGCCGTCCTCGACCTCCCCGACGGCTCTCCGTGGGCGCTCGACGTCGTCGCCGACCTGCGGGACAAGTCGATGCTGCGGGCCCGCGGCGACGGCCGCTTCGTCCTGCTCGAGTCGCTGCGGGACTACGGACTGGAGAAGCTCGCGGCGGCCGGGGCCGCCCGTACGGCCCGCGACCGACACGTCGACTGGTGCCTCCGACGTGGGGAGGCCCTCATCGAGGCCCTGCCGGGCACACCGGAGGGGGTCCGCGGAGGGCTCGAGCAGGTGGCCGCGGACGTCACGGCCGCCCACGAGCACGCCCTCTCCGTCGGCCGGTCCGAGGACGCGGTCCGCCTCGGCCTCGTGCTCGACCCGGTCCTCTCTCGCCGCGACCCTCGGGGGCGCGCGCGGCTCTGGGATGCGACGTGCGCCGCGATCGAAGAGGCCCCGCCGCGGCCCCGCGCCCAAGCGGTGCGGCTGCGCGCGGAGACGGCCCGCGTCGCCGGGGATCAGACCCTCGCCGAGGCGCTCTGCGAGGAGGCCGTCGCCCTCGCCGTGGAGGCCGGCGACCGGCACCTGGAGGGCGAGGCGCTGTCGACCTGGGGGGCGTCCGCGCTCACGTCCGGGCGCTGGGAGGACGCGGCGGATCGCCTCGGCAGGGCCTTGATCGTCGCGCGGCAGGCCGGCGACTCCCGCCTCGAGTGCTACGTGCTCGCCAACGTGGGGACGCTGGGGTGGATGCGCGGTCGCCTCGACGACGCCGAGCGTGGATACCGCGAGGGTCTCGCCGCCGCCCGGGCCGGTCGCCTCCCGCGCATGGAGGGCGTGATCCTGGGACACCTCGGGGGCCTCGAGATGCAGCGCGGTCGCCTGGACTCCTGCGCCGCGTCGTTCGAGGAGGCGCTGGCCGTCCTCACCACCCTCGGGGACCGCACGTCCGCGGCCGTGGCGCGGGGCAACCTCGGCGCCGTGCGCATGGAGCAGGGCCGGCTCGACGAGGCCGAGGCGCTGCTCCGCGACGCCGAGATCGCCTGCCGTCGCCTGATCGCTCCGACCCACCTGGCCGTCTTCCTGGGCAACCGCGGCCTCGCGCGGTTCCTCGCCGGCGACCCCCGCGAGGCGCTCGCCCTCCTCCGCGAGGCCCACGACGCGGCGGGAGAGGACGAACGGGTGCGGGCCTACCTGCGCTGCCACCGGGCCCAGGTCCGCTGCGCGCTCGACTCGCTGGAGGCGGCCCGGGCCGATCTCGAGGCGGCCGGGGAGATCCTGAGGGCCCTGGGCGACGGCGACGGGCTCCTGCTTGTGGAGGTGTCGGGGGCGGCCTTCGACCTCGCCGCCGCGCGGGCCGCCGAGCGCGACGGGGACACCTCCTCCGCCTCCGCCGCCCGAGCACGGGTCGACGTTCTCGTGGCGAAGGTCGACGCCCCCGACGCCGCCGGTCGCCCCGCCGAGCGCTCCAACGACCTCCGCCTCGCCCGACTGCTGCTGGCCCGCGCGCCGTAGACTCCCCGCGTGCGCCCCCTCCTCCTCGTCCTGCCCTTCGCCCTGATCGCCTGCGACGCGGCGCCGGGAGACCCGCCCACGGGGTCCCTGAACGTCCTCACCTACAACGTCCACGGGCTGCCCGCCGCCATCGCCGGCGACGACCCCGCGGGGCGCATGCCGCAGATCAACCCGCTGCTCGCGGACTACGACGTCATCGGCATCCAGGAGGCCTGGGTCGACGAGTTCTACGACGCCCTCGTCCTCGACACCGACCGCGCCACGGAGGTCCGGTTCGACGCCCCCCTCCCGGAGCGCGTGTACGGGACCGGCCTGGCCGTGCTCTCGGACCTGCCGGAGGTCCCCGCGGCCCGCGTCCACCAGCACTACACGATGTGCAACGGCACCCTCGACGGCGCGTCCGACTGCCTGGCCAGCAAGGGCTTCCAGATGGTCCGCATGACGCTCGCCGAGGGGGACGACGAGACCTTCGAGGTCGACGTCTGGAACACGCACTTCGAGGCCGGCGGCGGGGACGCGGACGTGGAGGCGCGGCAGTCCCACGTGGACGACATCACCGCCGCGATGGTCGAGCACAGCGCGGGCCGCGCGATGATCTTCACGGCCGACCAGAACCTGTCTCCGTGGGACGACCCGGAGGACGAGGCCCCCTACCAGCAGATCCTCGACACCGGCCTGCGGGACGTGTGCGCGCTCCTCGACTGCGACGACCCAGAGCACATCGACAAGGTCATGATCCGCGACGGCGACCGGGTCGCGTTCGAGGCCACCGCGTGGGACGTCCCGGACGCGTTCCACGACGCCGAGGGCGCCCGCCTGTCGGACCACCCCGCCATCTCCGCGCAGGTGACATGGGCCGTCGTGCCCTGATCGCGGCCGCCGCGGCCCTCCTGGTCGGCTGCCCCGGCGGCGGCCTGCTGGGCACCGATCCGACGCCCGTCCCCGGCGACGACGACGACTCGACCGACGACGACGACTCCGCGGACGACGACGACTCCGCCCCGCCCGAGGGCCCCCCGCCGCTGTGCACCCTCGCGCTGGAGTGCCCGGGGCCCATCCCCGACGAGCCCAAGATCGACTGCAGCGTCGTGATCCGCGACGGACACGGCGTCCTCCAGTACGACGGCCCCGCGGCCGTGGAGAAGCGCGGCCGATCGTCCCAAGGGTTCCCGAAGCCGCAGTACTCGGTGGAGCTGCGCGACGAGGCCGGCCTCGACGCCTCGGTGAACCTGCTCGACATGGGCGCGGACCCGGACTGGGTCTTCAACGGCGCCTACATCGACCGCTCCTTCTTCCGAAACAAGCTCGCCTACGACCTCTACCGGGACTTCAGCGAGACGAGCTGGGCCCCCGAGTCGGCGTTCTGCGAGCTGGCCCTCGACGGCGCCTGGCGCGGCATCCATCTGCTCGTCGAGAAGATCAAGCGCGACGACGACCGCATCGACCTGCCCCTGGACGACGGCTCCGGGAGCACCTTCGTGATCAAGCACGACGAGGGCACCGGCTTCTACGAGATGGAGATGGCCCACGGCGGCTGGCGGCCCCTGTACCCGCGCCCCGATCGCATGACGCAGACCCAGTCCGACGCGATCTTCGCCTACCTGCAGGGCTGGGAGGCGGCCGTCTCGGGCCCGTTCCCGAGCGACCCGGACATCGGCATCTTCGCGTTCGTGGACCTCGAGTCCGCCGTCGAGCTCGTCATCCTCCAAGAGTTCTTCAAGAACAACGACGCGTCGTGGCTGTCGCTGCACGCCTGGAAGGCGCCCGAGACGAAGCTGCACTTCGTCCCCTGGGACCTCGACCTGTCCCTGGGCCAGCCGTACTACAACGACAACCACCCCCCGACCGGCTGGGTCGCCTACCGGCCGCCGATGATTCGGGTGATGGCGAGGCAGCCCGCCTTCCAGGCGCGGTTGGTCCAGCGGTGGGCGGAGCTTCGGCAGGGCGTGCTGGCAGAGGACGCGATCCTCGCGCGGATCGACGACTACCGGACCACCCTCGGGGACACCGTGTACGACAACTTCGACGTGTGGCCCATCGACGTCATCCAGTTCGGGGACGACCAGCTGTACCCGGTGTCGTCCTACGACGAGGAGTACGCGCTCGTGAGGGCGTGGATCGTCGACCGGCTCGCCTGGGTCGACGCGAACATCGCGACCTACTGAGTCGCCGACCGGGGCTCAGTCGAGGCCGCTGCCGCCCGGGTACGCGTAGCTGCCCGCGCTGTAGTACCCGTACACGAACGTCGCGATGGGCGGCCCCTCGAGATCGGTCACGGAGGTGCCGGAGTACACGTCGTGGGCGCCGTCGCTCACCGGGCACGTCCAGGACACGTACGTCTGGCCCTCGTAGACGCCGTCCGTCACCGGGCCGTCGCAGCTCGCGGCCGCCATGTCCTGCCCGTCGACCTTCGGCTCGGTGCCCTCCACGGCCGAGATCACGATCCAGTTCTCGCTGAACCCCTCGCCCGTGGTGAGGGTGTAGGCGGCCTGGCGCTGCTCGACAGCCGGGACGTACAGCAGCGAGGTGTCGCCGATGGAGCCCGCCTCGGTGCCCTGGACCAGAAACTGGCCGACGTGCAGGGGGCCGGAGCCCTCCACCACGAACCCTCGGGTGGTGAACAGCTCGTGGAACTCGCCGGAGTCGAGCGTGAAGCTCGCGTCGTCGCCGCCGAGGCTGGTCGTGACCGTGGTGCCGTCCTGCAGCGCCATGATCCGATACATGTCGTTCTCGGGGCTCGCCTGGTTGCGGACGGCCGAGCGGCTCACCACGAAGTCGGGCCGCATGACCCGCGTGGGCAGGATCTGCTGCTCGAAGTGCTCGGCGCAGCAGCCGTCCTCGCCGGCGTTCGGGCTCACCACCGCCGTGAGGTCCGTCCCCGTGAAGACGGCCACGGCCTCATCGGACGTCACCCGCGTACCGCTCGGGTCCGGCGCGCCGATCGTGAACATCTCGTCGAAGCTCATGGCCAGCATCGTCTCGAGGTTCAGGACGTCGTATCGGTTGAGCACGAAGGTCCGCTCGGTGCCCTGGGCGATGCCGATGCGTCCGTCGATCCCGGTGCCCCCGGGGTTGATCGGCGACACGCCGGTGCCCGACGCGAAGTCGACCCCCGCCTCCACCGTCACCTCGGTGCCGTCGACGGTCCCCACGATCGTCACGTAGCTGCGGTTCCGGGGCGGATCGAAGCCGGGCACGAACTCGAAGCCCATGGGCGCGCCCGGCGGGTAGCTCAGCACCAGGTGGTCGCGCGCGAGGGCGCGGTCGGGGAGCAGGAGCGAGGCGTCGTTGCTGAACTGCTGGTCCAGGGTGTTGAACTGGTAGGCGACGATCGGGGCCGTCGACACGACCTTGAACGCCCGCGAGCTGTGCCACGTCTGGGGGCCGTCGTCAGTGCCGTCGGTCACGTTGTCGCCGTCCACGTCGCGGCGGGGCAGGCGGAAGATGTGGATCGCGCCGGGGTCCACGTCCGCGGACTCGACCAGCTGCTGGGAGACGGGCAGGCCCACGCCCGCCGTGTTGATCCGCACGACCACCGTGGCCACCTCGTCGCTCACGTTCACCACGGCGACGGCGAACTGCGCCGCGGCCGCGTCGTCGACGAAGTTCTCCGCGTTGTCGAGGTCCACCGCCCAGAAGGTGCACCCCACGTTGGTCATGCGCGCCGGGGCGGTGCAGGGCTGCTCGACCGCGTCGTCGTCGTCCGGGGCCCCGTCGTCGTCGTCGGGAGCGCCGTCGTCGTCGTCGTCGGCTCCGTCGTCGTCGTCACCCCCGGCGTCGTCGTCGTCGCCGGCGCCGCGGCGCTGGTCCGGGCACGCGACCGAGAGGGTGAGCAGGGCGAGGGCGGAAATGGTGGCGAACCGTCGCATCGGCGGACCATACCTGTGCTCTTATCCCGCCCATGATCTTCCGCCAGCTCTTCGACCGCGAGTCCTGTACGTACACGTACCTGCTCGGCGACGAGGCGACCGGGGAGGCGGTGCTCATCGACCCCGTGATCGAGCACGTCACCCGGGACATGCAGCTCGTCGCGGAGCTCGGCCTGTCGCTGAAGTACACGCTCGAGACCCACGTGCACGCCGATCACGTGACCGGGTCCGGGACGCTGCGGCGCTGCCTGGGGAGCCGCTCGGTGATGTGCGTGACGGGGGGCGCGGACTGCGCCGACGTCCTCGTGAACGACGGCGACGAGCTGGCCTTCGGGGCCGAGCGGGTGGTCGTGGTGACCACGCCGGGGCACACCAACACGTGCGTCAGCTACCACCTCCCGGAGCACGGGCTGCTCTTCACGGGGGACACGCTCTTCGTGCGCGGCTGCGGCCGCACGGACTTCCAGTCGGGGGACGCGCGCACGCTCTACCGTTCGGTGCACGAGAAGGTCTTCACCCTGCCCGAGGACACGCGGATCTTCCCCGGCCACGACTACAAGGGGCGCACGTCGTCCACGGTGGCCGAGGAGCGGGAGCACAACCCGCGGCTGGGCTCCGGAAACACCGAGGACGACTTCGTGGAGATCATGGAGAACCTCAACCTCGGTCTCCCCGCGAAGATGCACATCGCGCTGCCCGCGAACCTGAACTGCGGGCTTCCGCAGTCCGAGCCCCGCGTCGAAGAGCCGGCCTGCCACCCGCAGTCCACCGACGCCTCCCTCAAAATCCTGTCCTAGGCCCTCCATGCCCCGCTACGGGTTCGCGATCGACAACCGATCCTGCATCGGCTGCCACGCCTGCAGCACCGCCTGCAAGTCCGAGAACGAGGTCCCGTTGGGCGTCTTCCGGACGTACATCAAGACGGTGGAGACGGGCACCTACCCCGACACCCAGCGGCACTTCCAGGTCACGCGCTGCAACCACTGCGAGAAGCCGCCGTGCGCGACGATCTGCCCGACGTCGGCCATGTACAAGCGGGACGACGGCATCGTCGAGTTCGACAAGGACGCGTGCATCGGCTGCAAGGCCTGCATGCAGGCGTGTCCCTACGACGCGATCCACATCGACCCCGAGACCAAGACGGCCGCGAAGTGCCACTACTGCGCGCACCGCACCGACATCGGGTTGGAGCCGGCGTGCGTCGTGGTGTGCCCCGAGCACGCGATCCTCGCGGGCGACCTGGACGACCCGTCGTCCGAGATCGCGCGGGTCCTGGCGAAGAACGCGTCCACCGTGCGCAAGCCCGAGCAGGGGACCGAGCCGAAGCTGCACTACATCGGCGGCAACCAGGCGAACCTGCGGCCCGGCGCCGTCGCGAACCCGTCGCCCCCCTACACGACGGAGATGCAGCACGTGATCCCGTGGCACTGGCCGGTGCCCGCGTACCTCGTGGCGAAGGGCATCGGCGCGGGCGTCGTGCTGCTGCTGGCCCTGGCGTGGTTGCTGCTCGACGTCCCCGTGGAGCCCAGGACGGCCGTGGCCGGCGGCCTCCTCGCGCTGGTCGCCACCGGCGTCACGACGGCCCTGCTCGTCTACGACCTCGAGCACCCGCAGCGCTTCCTCTACATCCTCATGCGGCCCAACTGGCGGTCGTGGCTGGCCCGCGGCGCCGTCGTGCTCATCGGCTTCTCCACCATCACCGGCGTCTGGTTCGCGGTGGAGGCGGCGGCGTGGCTCGGCCTGCTCTCGGCGGACCTCGCGGCTGCGGTGCGCGGTCCGCTGCTGTGGCTCGACGTCCCCTTCGCGGCGATGGCGGCCGTATACACCGCGTTCCTGTTCGGTCAGGCCGAAGGCCGCGACCTCTGGCAGAGCCCGCTCCTGCCGCTGCATCTGCTGATCCAGGCCGTCCTGGCCGGGGCCGCGACGCTCCTGCTGTACGGCTACGCGGTGGGGCTCTCCCCGGAGCTGGAGCAGGTCGCGCGCACCGCCTTGCTCGCCGCCCTGATCGTCGACCTGGTGGCCGCGCTCCCCGGCGAGCTGTTCATGCCCCACGCCTCGGAGGTCGCCTCCCGCGCCGCCCACGCGATCACCCGCGGGCCCCACGCACGCCGGTTCTGGGTCGACGTCGTCGCCATCGGCCACGTCGTCCCCATCGCGATCCTCGCCCTCGGGTTCATCGAGTTCACCGCGCTCGCGGCGGTCGCCGCCTTGGCCGGGCTCTACTTCTACGAGGCCGTCTTCGTGCAGGCGCCCCAGGAGATCCCGAACGCCTGACGGCCTCTACTCGACGACCACGCCTTCGACGCGGACCGTCCGTCGGGCGCAGCCCTCGTCCTCGGCGCGGACCAGCAGGTCGTAGGTGCCCGCGGGCGGGGTGAGGTCCGCGGCCGACCAGGTCGTGGCCTGAACCGCGGTGTCGGTGTTGCCGGTGGGGGCGACGTCCGCGAGGCGCCAGGCGTCGGCCGAGCTCGCTCCGGGGGCGACGAACTCGACGCCGATCAGCACCGTGTCCGGGGCGTGGTCCGTGATCGTCCCCGCGATCGTGATCGGTCCCGACAGCGTGTCCCCGTCGTCCACGTCCACCGCGACGAGCGGGGCCGCGTTGTCCGCGCGCAGGATGTACCCCGCCACCCCCGTCTGGTTGTCGTAGGCGGCGTCCCCCGCGTAGGTGTCCTCGTCCAGCTGGACCGTCCCCCCGTAGTAGACCCGCAGGGTGCCGAAGTCGACGACGTCCCCCGACTGCGCGGGCTGGTAGTGCAGGCCCTGGCCCGCGAGGGACGCGCTCCCCACGGCCGGGTACGACGCGATCTCGAGCACCGGGTTCAGCGCGCATCGCTCGATCGACGTCTCGGATCCGTGGCCCACCCCGAGCGCGCGCACGGTCTCCTGGGTGACGACGCGGTCCCCCGTCCACCAGTGCTGCCAGTCGTACCCGCCGTCGGGGTCGAAGGTGTTCGCGAGCACCCCCGGTTGGGTCACCCGATCGGAGTCGAAGGCGCCCGCCTCGGTCTCGAGCACCGCGTCTTCGTCTTTCGTCCACGTGAGGCCGTCCGGCGACGTGGCGTAGGCGGTCGTGAAGTCGCCCGACTCGAGCTCCCGCGCCGTGTACCAGAGGCGGATCAGGTCGCCGTCGAAGTGGGCGGTGGGGTGGTGGACCTGCCGACTGTCGATGTCGGTGGGCTCGGGGCCGAGGTCGAGGACCGGCGTGAGCAGCGGGTCGCCGTCCCCGTCGAGCCGCTCGAAGGGCCCGAGGGGGTCGACGGCCGTCGCCAGCCCGACCTTGCGGTTCGAGCCGTCCCTCGCGTGGAAGAAGAGGAAGTAGGGGCGCGCGAAGGTCGGGACGTGCACGACCGCGGGGTTCGAGACGTTCCGCCCGTCCCAGTCCGCGATGCTGCGCGCGGCCAGGATCGGTGCCTCCTCCACGGCCTCGAACGTCCCGTCGCACTCCGGGTCCAGGACGACGCCGATCGCGTGGCGCTCCACGACGCTGTGGGCCCGGAAGTAGAGATGGCAGGCCCCGCCCCCGGCCGAGTCGACGAAGTGGAAGGGCTGCTCCACCCGCCCCTCGTGCCAGGTGTCCTGGGTCCCGGGGTACACCGCCGCTGCGCACGTCCGCTGGAGCCCCGACGTGTACTCGGGCTGCGGGTACAGGTGCGGGTCCGCGTCGTCGCAGTCGGTGCCGTCGGCGATCAGGCCCTCGGGCGCGACGTCCCCCTCGGTCGTGGCCGCGACCTCGGCCGCCCCGAAGCCGTCCCCGTCGGCGTCTTCGTGCCACGTGAAACCCGCCGCGTCGTCGTCGTCGGTGGCGTCGTCGTCGTCCACGTCGTCGTCGTCGTCGACCACGTCGTCGTCGTCCGTGGGAGTCTCGTCTCCCGGCTCATCGGTCGGACAGCCCACCCCGAGGGCGAGCAGGAGGAGCCCCCCGGCGCGAAGGGGGGTCAACTAGTTGGTCACCGTGGTGGTGAACGTGAAGCTCACGCCGTCCGCGGCCCCGCCCGCGCCGAGGGTGAGGATGAAGACGGCCTGGCCGCCGTACTCGCCGCTCATTCCCGATCCGCCGTACGGGTTGGTGGCGGGGTTGTTGAAGACCTCCCAGGCGGCGAGGAAGTCGGAGACCTCGCCCGGTCCCAGCGGGGGCGGGTTGGCGATCGCGTCGAGCCCGGCGGAGCCCGCGAGCGTGGTGGGCCCGGCGTCCACGAACCCGGCGTGGGTGAACTCGAGGCCCAGGCCGTCGTACTTGGTCTCCAGCTCCGCGGCGGTCGTGCCGCCCTGCACCGTGAGGTCGATCCCCGACAGCGCGAGCGTGTTGGACCCCATCAGCCCCAGGATCCCGGAGAAGTCGCCGTACTGGCCGGTGGTGAGCTCGGTGCCGTAGTCCGTGCCGAGGCCCGCGACGAAGCCGGGCGCGCAGTGATCCGGGTCGGTCGTGTTGTCGGTGACGTCGACGAACGAGCCGGGCGCGAACGCCATGCTGCCGGGGCACAGCTGGCAGCCGGTGACGACCGCCGAGAACTGCGTCGTGCCCGTGAACTCGACCACCTGATCGCAGGCGGGGACGCCATTCTGGATGTCGACCCAGTAGGAGAAGATGTACTGGCCGGTGACGGTCCCGGGCAGGTTCTCGGCCGCGTCGTCGTCGTCCACCGCGTCGTCGTCGTCCACCGCGTCGTCGTCGTCGGTGGTGAAGTCGTCGTCGTCCACCGCGTCGTCGTCGTCCGTCGCGTCGTCGTCGTCCACCGCGTCGTCGTCGTCGGCCGCGTCGTCGTCGTCGGAGCGTCCGGAGGGTCCTCGGGGAACGGGGCAGGCCACGGCCGCGGCGAGGAGGAGCAGCGCGACCAGCAGGAGCGAAGTTCGGATCGACATGGGACCTCCGTGCCCCCGGAGGAGCAAAAACCGCACCGCCCGACAGGGTAACCGACGGCAGGCGCCGGGGGTTCATGGTCATATGCCGCCCATGATCGAGCAACCCAAGTACTCGGACGCGGACGGGACGCCCGTCGACCTCACCACCGTGGTGCACCCCGACGGTCGCATGTCGCAGTACCCGCCTGCGGATCGGTGGGACGACTGGGTGGAGTGGGACAGCAAGGCGTGGCCCACGAAGGTCGCCCGTCGGTACTCGCTGGTGCCCACGATCTGCTTCAACTGCGAGTCCGCCTGCGGCCTCCTGGCCTACGTCGACAAGGAGACGTTCGACGTCCGCAAGTTCGAGGGGAACCCCGCTCACCCCGGCTCCCGGGGCCGCAACTGCGCGAAGGGCCCGGCGACCCACAACCAGATGTACGACCCCGAGCGGATCCTGCACCCGCTCAAGCGCGTCGGGGCGCGGGGCGAGGGCCGCTGGAAGCGCATCTCGTGGGACGAAGCGCTCGACGAGATCGCCGAGAAGATGCGGGCGAGCCGGGCGAAGCGGCGCGACGGGATCATGTATCACGTGGGCCGCCCGGGGGAGGACCACTACACCAACCGCGTCATCACGACGTGGGGCGTGGACGGGCACAACAGCCACACGAACATCTGCTCGGCCGCGTCGCGCGCCGGGTACTTCATGTGGAGCGGCGCCGACCGCCCGAGCCCGGACTACGCCAACGCGCGGGCCATCGTCCTCATCAGCGCGCACCTGGAGTCCGGCCACTACTTCAACCCCCACGCCCAGCGCATCATCGAGGCGCAGCGGGCGGGCGCGAAGATCGTCGTGCTGGACCCGCGTCTCTCGAACACGGCCGCGAAGTCGGACCTGTGGATCCCGTCCTGGCCGGGCAGCGAGGCCACGATCCTGCTCGCCGTCGCCAACCACCTGATCGCGAACGACCTCTACGACAAGGCCTTCGTGGAGCGGTGGGTGAACTGGAAGGAGTCGGTGCTCGCGGCGCCGAAGTTCGCGACGGACCCCGCGGTCCTGAAGATCGCCGAGGCGGCCGCGGCGCGCCCCGACGGCCCGGTGTTCGACGACTTCCACCGCATGCTCGAGGCGCTGTACGCCGAGTACACCTTCGAGCGCGCGGCCGCCGAGGCGCGGGTGCCGCTGGACCGGATCGAGGAGTTCGCGCGCATCGTCGGCGCGGCGGGCAACCGCGTCGCGGCCCACAACTGGCGCGCGGCGTCGATGGGCAACCGCGGGGGCTGGCAGGTCGCGCGCAGCCTCTTCTTCCTGAACGTCCTCACGGGCTCCGTGGGCGCCGAAGGGGGGACGTCGCTCAACTCCTGGAACAAGTTCGTCCCCCAGCCGCACACCAAGCCGGACGCGTTCACGGCATGGAACGACCTGCACCTCCCCCTCGAGTGGCCCTTCGCCTTCTACGAGATGTCCTTCTGCCTGCCGCACTTCCTCGAGGAGGGCCGCGGCGACGTCGACGTGTACTTCACCCGCGTCTACAACCCGCTGTGGATCAACCCCGACGGGTTCATGTGGATGGAGGCGCTGCAGGACGAAGAGAAGATCAAGTGTCACGTGGCGCTCACGCCCACCTGGAACGAGTCCGCCTGGTTCGCGGACTACGTGCTGCCCATGGGCCACGCGGGCGAGCGCCACGACCTCATGTCCGTGGAGACCCACTCGGGCCAGTGGATCGGCTTCCGTCAGCCGGTTCGTCGGGTCGCGATGGAGCGCGCGGGGAGGACGGTGGAGCGCACCCACGAGGCGAACCCGGGCGAGGTCTGGGAGGAGGCCGAGTGGTGGATCGACCTGTCCGTCCGCATGGATCCGGACGGCTCCCTGGGGATCCGCGAGCACTTCCTGTCGCCGTACCGCGAGGGCGAGCTCATCACGGTGCACGAGTACTTCCGGTGGATCTTCGAGAATTCGGTCCCCGGGCTGCCCGGAGCCGCCGAGGTCGAGGGCCTCACGCCCCTGCAATACATGCAGAAGTACGGCGCGTTCGCGGTGACCGACGATCGCTACCGCCCGTTCGAGGAGCCCATCGACGACGAGGGCACGCCGCGCGGGTTCGGCACCCCGTCCGGGAAGCTCGAGTTCTTCAGCCCCACGCTGCACGACTGGGGGTGGACCGAGCAGGAGTACGCGGTGCCCTGGCCGCTGCCGTCCCACGTGGCGCCCGACAACATCGACCGGGCCAAGGGGGAGATGCTCCTGCTCCCCAACTTCCGTCTGCCGACGCTGATTCACACCCGATCGGCGAACGCGAAGTGGTTGTACGAGCTGAGCCACCGAAACCCGGTGTGGATGCACCCCGAAGACGCCCGCCGCGTCGGCGTGCAGGACGGCGATCTCGTCAAGATCCGCACCGAGATCGGCGAGATGGTGGACTCGGTCTGGGTCACCGAGGGGATCAAGCCCGGGATCGTCGCGGTCTCGCACCACGCCGGCCGCTGGCGCCTCAAGGAGGCCGAGGGCGTGGGCGCGGGCATGTCCAACCTCGTGAGCATCGGCGGCACCGACCGGCACAAGTCGCTCACGGTCGAGAAGGGCGGCGGGCCCTGGGAGACGAACGATCCGGACACCTCGCGGGTGTGGTGGTCGGACGTGGGCGTGCACCAGAACCTGACCCACGGGGTACACCCCGACCCGGTGTCCGGGGCGCACTGCTGGCACCAGAAGGCCCTCGCGGTCACGAAGGCGGGCCCGGGCGACAGACACGGCGACGTGAAGGTCGACCTGCGGCGGTCCATGGAGGTCTTCCGGGAGTGGAAGGCCCTGGCGCGTCCGGCCGACCAGTACTCGCCCGACGGCACGCGGCGGCCGTACTGGCTCAAGCGACCGCTGAAGCCCACGCGCGAGGCCTACAAGCTGCCCGAATGAGGGGATTGATCGACCTCCTGGAGGGGCGGCCGACCGCCGAGGCCCGAGCGCTGGTGGAAGCGCGGGGCGTCGACCCCGGCTCGGACGACGACCTCGCCGCCGACGCCTACGCCATCTTCGGCCGCGCCGTGTTCCCGTACGCGGGCGTGTTCCTCGACGACGACGTGGGCGCCCGGGGTCCGCTGGCCGAGCAGCTCGCCGACCCCACCCCCGAGACGGCCGCCTGGCTCCCGGCGTTCACCCGGGCCCTGCGCGACCTCCGGCTGCCGCTCGCCGTGGCGGTGGCCGACCTCGTGGACGCGCTGGAGCTGCCGGCCCCCGCCCCGCGGCCGGAGCTCCCGCCTCCCCCCGACCCCGCGGCGCCGGAGACCGACGTGCGGGCGATCGTCGAGCACCTCCTGCGTCCCAGCCGCTGCGGGGCCTTCCTCTCGGCCCCGGTGATCGCCCGCGTCGCCCGGTCCGTCGAGGTGCCGCGGGGGTTCGGCGACCGTCGCCGGATGCTCACGGAGCTGCTCCGATCCGCGGGTCGATACGGCCGCCTCCCGGAGGTCCTGGACGCCTTGCGGGAGACGATCGAGGCCCACGGCCCCCGGGCCGCCCCCACCGCGGCGTGGTTGTCGGCGTTGCGAGCGGCCCTAATGTGACGACCGGTGCGGTTGGTAGAATCGCCCGGAGAGGAACCGACGTTTGGAACGCAGGCTCGAGGCACACGACAAGAACCAACTCGAGCTGAAGCTGGCCTACCCCGTGGATCCCGAGACGCGCCGGCAGGCCTATCGCGTCGAGTCGTTCCTCTTCATCCCCCGCAGCCTCGGCATCACCGCCGGCTCGTACCCGCCTCGCCGGTTCTACGAGGACACGGCGGCCTTCGTGCGGTTCAAGACGCCCACGGTCGCGCTGCACGCCCTCGCCCACGATCCCGACGAGGTCTGGTTCGCCGAGTCGCGGGAGCGCCTCGATCGGCTCCTGCGGGGGGATCGCACGGCGCGCGGGGGGGCGATCCGACGCCTGAAGCTGCTCGCCTGCCTGTTCAAGTCGGCGTTCCGCGACGAGGGCGCCCAGCTGCTCGAGCGGTTCGAGAAGCTCCCGGCCCTCGACGGGGGCGCACGAAAGGCGCGACGCGCATCGATCGCGGACGCCGCGACGAACCTGGCGAAGGACACCGAGGCGGGCCTAGCGCGGCTGCAGTCCCTCGGCCACCGCGCCGAACAGGCCGCCATGAGCAAGCGGGTGCAGTCGACCTGGCGGGCCGTCGACGAGTACGTCTCCCTCGCCGCCGAGGAGGTGCTCACTTCCGTGGTGGTGGCGATCGACCGCGTCTCCGACCCGGACGACGAGGACGCCCTCACCGGCGTGCGCGATCGCCTCGCCGGCGCCGCCGTCGGCACGTATCGCTACCGCCGCGGGAAGGGCTACCCCAGCTTCATCCGCCCCGGGACCGAGAACGAGGCGATGCCGTACCAGCGGCGTCTCCTCAAGAAGGTCGTGAGCTCGGTCCTGTACCTGGACGTGGAGCGGGCGGACGCGGGGGGGCTGTCGACGAACATCATCGGGGGCGTCGCGGCCGCGGCCGCCATGGCCTTCGCGATCGCGACCACGATCTGGGCGACCCTCAACTTCGGCATGACGAGCGTGCCGTTCGTGGCCGTCGCCATCGTGTCCTACATCATCAAGGACCGGATCAAGGACTGGGGCAAGGCCTGGCTCGGGGACCGAGTGAGTCGATGGCTGCCGGACCACCGCGTGAAGGTCTGCGACCGCGAGACCGGCGAGGTGCTGGGCGGGGCGAAGGAGACCGTGGTGACGCGCTCGGCGAGCGTCGTCGACCGCGAGATCCTGCGCGCTCGCCACGCCGAGAACCCGGGGATCATCGCCCGGGACGCGCGCCCCGAGACCGTCGTGCACTGGACGAAGGAAGTGGTCCTGGAGTCGGCCCCGCTCGCCGAGCGCCTCGGCGGCGTGGACGGCATCCACGACATCGTGCGCTTCAACTTCCACCGCCTGCGACGGCGCATGGACGACGCGTACGAAGTGCACCGCATCGTCGAGCCCACGACCAAGCGCATCCGCGACGTGCGCTGCTCCCGCGTCTACCACGTGAACCTGGTGCTCCGGCTCACGTTCACCCGGGGCGGCGAGGAGCGCACGGAGATCGACCACGTGCGCGTCGTGCTCGATCAGCGCGGCATCCGTCGGGTGGAGGAGGTGGCGGCGGAGCTCAGCCCCGCGCTGGTGCGTTCGTCGACCCCGCCCCTGGACGTCGTGACCACCGACCTGCCGGCTGCGGCGGGCTGAGGCGACCTACACGCTGAGCGTCTGGAGCGCGGCTGCGATGCGTCGCAGCTCCCGCGGCCGGCGGGCGGGATCGCGCGAGAGCATCGCCTCGATCCAGCCGTTCACCTCGCCGGGGACGCCTGCGCCCATGGTCCGCAGGGGCGGCGGCTTGGACGTCTCGACCTTCATGAGCAGAGAGACGAGGTCGCTCGCCTCCACGACGGGCCGCCCGCTCAGGACCTCGTAGGCGAGGGCGCCCAGGGAGTAGATGTCGGTGGCGGGCGAGGGATCGGCCTCCCCGAGGACGAGCTCCGGGGCCGCGTAGGAGGGCGTCCCGATGAGGGCCCGCGACCCGTCGACCCGGATGGTCTCCTCCTGGAAACACGCCGTGCCGAAGTCCACCAGCTTCACGGCCTTGCTGGCGACCACGACGTTCCCGGGCTTCAGGTCCCGGTGCAGCACG
>CAZUHI010000088.1:0-21505 GCA_964620495.1 uncultured Rickettsiales bacterium
GGAGCTCTCCGACGACCAGGTCGAGGCGCTGCGGGCGCTGGGGTACATCGAGTAGTCGAGTCCCTTGAGCTGGCGGGTGTTCCGCCTCGCGCGGGCGATGTTCGAGCGAGGCTATGGCATCAAGGCGACCGGGAGGGCCCTCGACGTGAGCGTTTCGACCCTCCGGCGTCGCCAGCGAGAAGTCGGCGAGTGGCCACGAGAGGAGGGGGTCCAGAACCGTCCTCGCTGAAGCGGGCTGTTGCTCGGATCCACAAGGGGTCCGCGCATGGGGGAGAGAGGCCGGGGTTGACGGCGCGGCTGCAACGGGTCAATCTGACACCACGTACTGCGGTCCCTCACGGGGTTGCCACGACCGGAGCCCGCTCCGGTAGCCCGAAGCCAACGAACACCTCTCGGACTCACCCCATCTCAGTGGCGCACGTGCCCGGCGACTGCCGTGGCCTGGTGTGCCTCAGGAATAGACATGCCCCACCAGGTCGACGCTGCCGACGTGCAGCTCTACTGCGACGAATTCGGCCACCGGATTCCGCTCGCTCCCGAGCACCAGCCCACCCTCATCCACCTCGCGCTGGACCTCACCGCGCTCACTCCCCCAGACGAAGACGTGCTGGGGTTGCTTGGGCGTACAGAGGCCGAGCCGCTGGAGGAGGAGGTCATCCCCCTCCTCGCGAACTTCCTCGATCCTCAGCACCCCCAGCAGCCGGTCCAGTGGCACCTCTGGCGGTGGCACCTGCTCCGCGCTGAAGCGTCGGGAGCGGAAGCGGCTCTCGCGTCGAAGCTGTTGGCGCAGGAACCGCCCGGGTTCGTGCTCGACGGCGCGAACCTCGATGTGCTTCCTGACGCCGTCCTCAACCACGTGCTGGCGTTCGCGGACGACGCGGTCTGTCTGGACTTCGTCGCCATGCACGCGGAGCTGCTTCCCGCCGCGCAGAGTCACCTGCTGGCCAAGGCGTCGAGCTCGCTTGTCCGGCGACTGCTCGCTCAGTCCGGCGAGAGCCAGACCCGGTTCCCGGCGCCCCTCCCTACGGCGGCCCTGAGGAAGCTCGCGCAGCTGACCACCGAGCACGCAGCGATGGAGCTCCTCAAGCTGCTCTCCGGCGTGTCGCTTCCGAGCGCCCGGATCGAGTGTGTCGAAGGTCATGCCCTCGTCGCGCTGCTGGACATCGAGGCCCTCGTCCGTCGGGTGTGGGCACTGGACGTCTCCGGCGTGCTCGAACACGTCGGCGTCACCGGGGTCCCCGAGGCCCTCTGCGAGAGGCTCCAGCATGGGTCACGTGAGGAGTTGGCAGCGTGGTGTGAGGGGGAAGGCGCGGCAGTCGCACTGGCGGCACACGCTGAGCTGCTCCAGGCGCTCGTGTCCAGGACGGACGTCTTCCAGATCGAGGCCATCGCAGAGCTGCTCGAGGGCGCCGATGAACTGATTCCGGCCTGCGACGCGCTTCCCACGATGTTCGCCGCCACCGCCCTCGGCCTCGTCGACACCGAGGCGGCCAGGCCGCGCCTGCTCGCTGCGCTGGCAGGGCGGTCGGCTCGCTGGGACGTGCTGGAGCGCTGTTCGACGCTGGGTGTGACCGAGATCCTGCAGACCGCCGCGGAGCTGGAGCGGCCTCAGGGCCTCTTCTTGAAGCGGGTCAAGGCGTACCTGCGTCTGCACCCCGAGGCCTTGCTTGCCCGAGGTGCAAGGGCCGTCGAGCTGCTTCCGTTCGCGGAGGCAGATGTACGCCTCGCCGCCCTCGAGGGCCGCGACGACCTGATCGACCTGGTCGAGGGCATCCCGGGCGAGCATGCTCCGATGGAGGCCCTGCGCGTGGGGTGCCTCGTGGCGATCGGCACGGATGAGGCCCTGTCGCGGGCGGCCAGCCGTTGCCGCGAGCCCGAGGACGTCCTGGCCCTCGAGATCATCCGGCCGCGCCTGCTCCACGAGGCACTCGCGGCCAAGGTCATCGACGAGGCGGACCTCCTGAGGGTGGTGCTCCGAGAGAATCTGGGGCCGGTGGTGCCGTGGGACGCCGAGCTGGCGAGCATCGCCCTGCGGGAGCTGGGCACCGCAGGAGCCTTGGCGAAGGCTCGGGATGCGAGTCCCGCCGACCACTACTCTCAGCGCCTGGTCGATCCTTGGGAGCTGTCCCACCGTGTCTCGCAGCTGGTCCTGAGTGTCCCCGACCTGGATGGCTTCAACCTGCGCAGGGTGGTGGAGATCACCCCCGACGTCCTCGGCGGTCGGGACTGGTCGCATGCGTTGGTCGAGTTCCTCGCCCTCGCCCCCGCTGAGTCACGGGACGTGTGGGTGAGGAGCCTCGTCGAGGACTGGGTCGATGACCTCCGGCGGTTGAAGGACGACGAGCGCGAGACGCTGGTGCAGGCGGCGCTGGCTGCCGCCGCCAGGGTGCCCCCGGTGTTCGACCTGGTGCGCGAGCTCGCGATGTGGGCGGCGACCGACCAGGCCGAGGTCACTGCGCCGCTCATCGAGCGCCTGGTCCAGGCCGTGCTGGACCTGGTTCGGACGCGTTCCGACTCGGAAGAGACGGACCTGAGCGTGGGACTCCTGGACAGGGATCTCGTCGATCTGCTTCCGCATCTCGTGGAGGTGACTCGTGGGCGGATGGGCGAGCCGGCCCCCGCTGGATGGCTGGCAATCCTCCTCAAAGCCCGCCGCGCCGATCTGGAACGTCAGCTTGCCGCGGCGCTGTCTCGCACCGCCGTCTCGCGTGGTGACCTCGCCCTCCCCGCGGACTGGTCGCGGCCAGAGCTGGAGGCGGCTCTCGAGGGCTCGGAGCTCCCGCCCGACGAGGCTCGCGGCGTGTTGGACCGAGTGAACGACGAGTCCCTGCCGCAGCTGGCTCGGGCTGGCTTGCAGGAACTCGCGACCCGCAATGACGAGGTCTGGGGCGGCGGTGTGGCCTGCATGGCGGCGGACGTCGCGGAGGCGGCCTTCCGCGGCTACGGGCGTCACCCCCAGGGGTTGGCCCGGGTGCTCCACAAGGTGCTCGACGACCCCGGCGAGCTCCCGCCGACGTGGGTGCTCGGTGCGGTCTTCGCACTGGTCAAGCTCCGCGAACCCCTGGGCGGTCGCACGCCGAAGCTGCTCCGCAAGCTGTCCGAGGATGACCAGCTCCCCGAGGGTGTGCGCGAGATCGTGGCGCGGCAGTCTCAGGCGTTCAGCCGAGCCAACCTGCACCGGCAGCGCCACAAGCGGCCCGAGGTGAGGGTCAGGCAGGCCCGGGAGAGCCTGCTGGAGGCCCACCGTCGCTCGGTGGAAGCTCCGTAGGCTCAGCCCGCGCGGACCAGCGCATCCAGCTCCGTCGCCATCCGGCGATCAAGCACCACGACCTCCTGCTCCGACCCCCGCCCCTCTGCCGCCAGCTCGCGCAGGGGGGCGGGATCCGCAGCCCCCACCAGATCCTCCGGCCAGTCCACCAGCCACGCCGGCGCCGCGACCGCCACCTCGCTCCACCACGCGGGCACGAAGTGCTCCAGTCCGGGCAGCAGGGCGGCTAGGTGCCGGTAGATCTTCACCCCGTTCACGTCGAGATCCCCGAAGTGCAGGCGGCGTCCGGGGGCCAGCGCCTCAAGAAACTCGACGGCGAGCCGCGTGTTCCACCCCGGCACCCAGACCAGCAGCAACCCATCGGGCTGGGGCAGGTCCATGAACGCGGACTCGTTCTCCACGGTCATCACGACCCTCGGCGCCGTGCCAGCGACCCGCGTGCCGTCGAGCATCGCCCGCTTCGTG
The DNA here is from genome assembly GCA_964620495.1 of uncultured Rickettsiales bacterium. Taxonomy (GTDB): domain Bacteria; phylum Myxococcota_A; class UBA796; order UBA9615; family UBA9615; genus CAZEKB01. The sequence goes on from CAZUHI010000088.1 coordinate 3,734, forward strand.
ACCGCGACCACGCCCTGGAGCGCTCGGACCCGCTCCGCTTCGACGCTGACGCCGTCCCGCTCCAGACGCATCCCCGCGTGGGGCCGCAGCAGCACGGTGCCGTCACGCACCAGCTCGGTGCCGGCCAGCATGACCCGGTGTCCTTCGTGCAGGTTGGCCTTGCTGTGCTCGGCGACCTGGGCGGTGGCCGTCTTGAGGCTCACGCGACCTGGGATCGGCGGCGGCTCCCGCTCCAGCCGCCGAAGCTCCTTGAGGCCTGCCACGGTCGGGGGCAGCTCTCTCGCCAGGAGTGCGTGAGCGACCGAGCGCCACGCCGCCCAGCGCCCGTCGAGCATGCGGTCCAGCTCGTCTACGCGCTCGCGGACCAGCTCGACCTCCTTGGCGCGGGCCGTGGAGACCACCCATCCCTGGCGCTCCAGGACATCCAGCAGCCCCTGCTGGGCCTTCCGGCGTCGGGCGGTCCCCGTCAGCCGGAGCTCCAGCAGCAGCGCCCGCTCGGTCTCACTCTCCCAGGCCATGCCTCACCACCCGTCGGCCGTGGAAGTCCACCCGGTCCTTGTGACGCACCAGAGTGTAGGTCGTGCCGCCGGCCACCCGCGCGACCTCCGGCGCCGCGATGAGCAGCTGCAGGTCCAGCTTGCGGCACAGGTCGAAGAGCACCAGCAGGGACTTGGGACTCAGCCGCGTCGCCTCGTCCAGGAAGAGCAGCCGCATGGTGCCGTGCTGCTGCTTCTTGCGGAGCTTGGCGCTGTGCTGCTCCCAGGCCTGGAGCACGACCATCATCACCGCGGCGCCGATGCCGATGGCCTCGCCTGTCGACATCTGGTCACCGCGAGCGCCCACCCGACTGCCGTCGTCGCGCACGGCCTCGACCCTCACATGGAAGTACTGCCGGTAGTCGAGCAGGCGGGCGGCGCGGACACGACCGCCGCCGATGCTCTCGAAGAGCTCGACCATGACCTCTTCGACCGGGCGGGGCTGGCTGAACAGGTCCACCTGGCCGGAGAGAGCGTCCAGGAGCTCGTCCATCTTGCGGACGGCCTCGTGGCTCAAGGTGATGCGGGCGATGGTGCCGAAGGAGACCTCCTCGAGCGACTTCGCCAGGTTGCGCACCAGGCTGTAGGCACGCCGCCGCTGGCTCTTGATCGTGGTCCCGATGTGACGCGCATCCGTCCGCAGGTCGCGCTCCCGCTCCTGGAGCGTCCGCCGCAGCCGGTGCAGGCGCCGGCCCAGGTCCTCCAGCCGGTCCACGACATCCGGGGCTTCGCTGATGTCCGGCGGGATGCGTCGATGCAGCTCGGACCTCAGCGCGGCCCACGCGAGCACGTGCTGGACCCGCGTGCCGTCGCCGATGCCCTCGTAGAGGGCCAGGATGTCGTCTGGCCCTGACCGGCGGAGCAGGGTGGTGATGGCTGCGCAGCGTGCCTTTGCTTCGCTGAACAGGTTGGGGCTGCCCTCGACCTCGACCGGTCGGCGCAGGAGTGCGTCGACCCGCAGGCCCGCCGCCCTGGCGGCCTCGGCGAAGCCCTCCCAGGTCGACACCCGGTTGCTGTGCTCCCCCTCGGCCTGAGCCAGGCGTTCCTGGTTCTTCTCCAGGGCAGCCCGGGTCTGGTCCCGGTCCTTCTTCAGGCCGCCGATGGCCTCCTGCAGCTCTGAGAGTCTCCGCTTGAGCGTCGTCCGGCGGGCCTTCAGGTCGTCCCGGGCCTGTCGGGCCTCGGTCAACATGGACGGCTTGGGCGTCGGGAGCCCCGTCTCGTGCAGGCGCTCCTGCAGGTCCTCCAGCCCGCTGACGGCCAGGTCTCGGGCGACCCTGGCGTCGTCGTGCTGCTTCTGGACCGCGTCCCGAGCAGCGCGGGCGTCCTTCATCGCGGTCACAGTGAGCGCCAGCGCCTGCTTCGCCAGATCGTGCGCGGCCTCCAGCGCAGGCGCGAGGGCCGCCGTCTCGGCCAGCAGCGCCTCGCTGTCGCTCCAGCCGAGGGGCGCCGGGTCGCGGATGAGCTCGCGCATGGCCTCGGTGGCGTCTCGCAGCCGCGCCCGTGCCTCTCCCAGCTCCTGGAGCACCGTGCGCTGGTCTTCGAGCCCAGCCGCAGTGAGGGGACTCCTCCGCAGGTCCTCGCGGAGCTCCCCCAGGCGCTGCCAGTCTGCGCGTGTGGTCTCCCAGCGCCTCGCGTCGGTGAGCGCGATGCCGTGGCGTGCCTGGGCCGCACGCGCCTGGGCTGTCCTGTCGGGTGGATCGAGCAGATCACGCTTGGGCAGCAGAGCGCGGAGCAGTCGAAGCCTGCGACGCACCGCGTCCAGCTCTCCCCGAAGGCGCTTCGCCTCGTCGACGAGAGCGTCTCGACGCAGACTCGCGTCGCGCATCCGGGTCTCGAGGGTGGCGATGACCGGCCGGGGATCGGGCCGGTCGAGCGCTGCGGCGAGCGGGAGCGCTGCTTCGAGCACGCCGTGGTCTGCGGTCAGCCGGTCCAGGTCGGCTCCCAGGCCCTCCTCGGAGGCCTCGGCTGTCTCCAGTTCTGCCCTCAGGCCTGAGAGCGCCCGAGCGCGAGCGGCCCGGCCGAGCACCGGTACAACCGGCGGTTGCGCCACCCTGAGCTCCTGGCCGCTAGGCACCAGCACGGTGCCGGTCTCGGTCGTGCTCACTTCGTCGGGGAGAGAGGGCAGGCCACGCACCAGCAAGACGTCCTGGCCCGGGCCGAGGGCGCCCTCTTCGGCGAGTCGTGCCGCCGCCCTCCTCGGGCTCTCGACCAGCAGGGCGTGCGCCCGAGGCCCCAGCCATGCCTGGACCGTGGCCGCGCGGTCGAGCGCCACCTCGTCGAAGTGCTCGGCGACGATCTCGCCGTCCACGACGTCCCGGGCCCGCACCACGTGCTCCGGGTGGTCGGCCTGGAGCTCCAGGGCGCGAATGCGCTCGGTCAGGTCGACGACCACCTGTTGCTGCTCGGAGTGGGACTGCCGCTGCTCCTCGATCGCGTCGCCGAGGCTGGCCCGAGCACGCGCGAGGTCGTCGCTGCTCACGATGGCGCCCACCCGATCCACCACACTGGCCAGAGCGTCGCGGACACCCAGCCAACCAGGCAGCTCTTCCCGCAGTCCGTCCAGGGCTTGCCCGTCCTGGGCGAGGGCGAGCTCGACCTCGGCCCGCTCCGCTGTGTTGGCGTCGAGCTCTGAGCCGAGACGCTGTTCGCTGACCTCGCCTTCGGAGATCTCGCCGTCGAGCCCGGTGGCATCGAGGACGCCCAGGGACTTCGCCTCGTGGCGAGCGTCGCGCTGAAGGCCGGCGAGCCGGGCGGCTTCCGTGGCCTCCTGCTCCAGCTTCGGGAGCTGACGGCTCGCGTCCTGCAGCCGCTCTCGGAGCTCTCCCGCCGCCCCGAGGTCTCCTGGATGGGCCTCGCGGCCGAGCAGGCGGGCCAGGAGACCAAGGCCTTCTGCATGGCGCGTGGCGTGTCCCTCGGCATCCTCCAAGCGAAGCTCGATGGTGCGGAACCGGTCCCGGAGTCCAGTCTCTCTCTCCTCGGCGTCCTTCAGCCGACTCGAGAGCTCCCCCGTCTCCAGGGCGTGCAGGCCGAGTGCTTCGCGAGCGGTCTCCAACCGCCCCAGCGCGGTCCGGTGGAGTCCCGCTCTGCGGGAGAGGTCCTGGTAGGCCTCCTGGTGACTCGACAGGTTGCGGGCTGCCGTCGTCGCCTCGTCGCGTGCGTTCTCCTCGTCGGACTCGGCCTGGGTCAGCTGCTCGATCGCGGTGGACAGACCCTCCTTCTCTGTCTCGAGGGCGACCTCCATGTCTGCGACGTCGCGCCGCTTGGACCGCACCTTGTCCAGAAGGTCCAGCGCCGTCTCGACCTGGCGCACCCGCTGCTCCGCCAGGTCCAGCCGGTCCGTGTACGCCTCTTCCTCCCGCTGGCCCGCATCAAGCTCGGCCTCGGCGCCCGCGAGCGCGTCAGCGACACCTGTGGCCTCCTTCTGCAGCGAGGCCTCTTCCCCTCGCAGCTCCGCGACCCGGGCCCGGGCCTCGCGCTCCCACACGGCGACACCGTGAGCGGCGTAGAGGAAGGTCGACTCGCCCTTCTCGTAGAGCTCGCCGATCTCTCGCTGCAGCTCCTCGCTGCGTCGCACCCGGGCCCGTGTGTCCCGGCACAGCGCGAGGTTGTGCTCCATGCGCTTGACGGTGTCCGCCAGCCGGGTGTTCTCCGCGAACAAGAAGTCCCGCAGGCCCGTGCGCAGGACGTTGGAGATCCCGCCCATCATGCAGGTGCGCAGCATGTCGTCGAGCTTCTTGCGCTCCTCGCCGGTCGCCATGCGCAGCGGCGTGAGGCCGAGCTCGAACAGGGCGCTGAAGTAGCCCTTCTTGTCTCGGCCGAAGACCCGGGGTCGAGCGCCGGCCGCCAGCGCCAGGTTCGCGATGTCCGGAGGCTCGGGCACCTCGACCTGGCCGCCGTGGCGTCTCATGACCAGGGTCTCCAGCGGGACCTCGGGGGGCACGTCGTCCAGCAGGTAGGGCGAGACCTCCAGCCGAGGGCGCGCCTTGCGGTCGAGCAGGACCCCCGCCACCACGCGCTTGCGACCCAGCTCCAGGTCCAGCCAGGCGTAGGCCGGGCCCGCGTGGCCCAGCCGCCCGTAGATGCCGGCGTCGCCGCCCGTGCTCCCCGTCTCGCCCACGTTGGTGAAGCGCAGGTAGCTCAGGTCGGGGAGCAGCACCGTGTAGGCGGCGATCATCACGGTGGTCTTGCCGGCGCCGTTCTCGCCCTCCAAGGCGGTGACGCCCTGGTCCAGCTCCAGCTCCTCGTAGACCAAGCCCTTCCAGTTGACCAGGGCCAGGCGTGTGGCGCGGGCCCGCTTCACTCTTCGGCCTCCGACCAGGCGTCGTCCAGCTCGGGGTCGAGGTCAGGCTCTCCGGGCAAGACGACGTAGCCGCGGAGCACCAGGTCCTCGAGGCGTCGGCGCCAGTCGCCGTCGCCGCGCACCGGGTCCGCGAACCGGACGAGGGCCTGCCGGAGCTGCACCCGTTCTCCCTTGACGACCACGAAGCCCAGCCGGTGCAGCTCGCGCAGAGCCCCCCCGAGCTTCTGGTGGACCAGGTCGATGCGACGGGTCTCCCGCCGCTTCTTGGTTCCTGTCAGCCGGGCCCCCAGCTCCTCTTCGCCGAGCACTGCACCCAGGTGTTCGAGGACCTGGGCCCGGGTCACCCAGCCTGCGTCTCGCGTGCTGGCGCGGTCCAGGTGCAGCAGCAGGCAGGCCTGGCCCACGAGCATCGCGTTCTCGCTGAGCTGGGACCGCCCCAGGCTGTCGTTCAGCGGGACGAGGAAGAACAGGCCCTCGTCCGCGAATTCGAGCTGCCAGCCGTAGCCGTCGTAGAAGTCCCGGAGCAGGTGGCGGGTGTCCTGGAGGAAGGCGAAGTCCTCGACGTCGTCCAGGCCAATGTGCCGGCCGCGCCGAAGCGCGAGATCCACGCCAGAGAAGCGCTCGTCGGCGATGACGTCGCCCAGGTTTCGATAGCGCTCGCTCAAGCGTCCTCCCCCCCGGGTGCTACTCGCCAGTCGTGGACCTCCACAGCGTCCAGAGGGTGCCAGGAACGGTCCCGCGGGTGCTCGACGATGCCCTGCAGGGAGAGCTGCCGGGCGAGCTCGCCGAGCATGCGATGGCGGGCGGACGGAGGGGTGTCGGGCAGCAGGTCCCGGGCCAGCGCGAGATAGGTCGTCGGCCCCTGGGCCAGCGCAGTGCGCACAGCCTGCTCGACGCGCCCCTCGACGGGCGCGGCCTCTTCTTCGGGCAGCTCCTCCCGCTGGCGGAGCTCCCGCCGGACCCGGACGGGAGGACGGCGGTGGACCACCTCCCGCAGGCCTCGCCAGCGCTCCGGCTTGCAGGCCGCGAGGGACCAGCGCGGGCCGTGGCGCATCAGCTCCCGCAGGCCGTGGCTCAGGGCGCGGTTGGGGTCCAGGCTGACGACCATGCGGATGTGACGGTGGACGTGCTCGTGGTACTCGGTCCAGGTGTCCAGGCGACTCTGGCCCCAGCCTTCGACGCGGTGGAGCTTGTCGCCAACGTCGGCAGCGGCCGCGCCCACGTCCTCCCGGTCGAGCGCACTGGCGGTCTGGGCGATCTGGTCCACCACTTCCTGGAGCCGCGCGCAGTCGCGCATGAGGACCTGGGTCAGCTCGGCCAAGGTGTTCGTCATGCCCTCCAGCAGCGCCGTGGCGGCCTCCATCGCGGCCTCGTTGGTGCCGCCCAGGCGCTCGGTGACCTCGTCGCGCAGCTCCTCCTGCTGGCGATCGAGGCCCTGCTGGCGGTTGGCGATGCCTCCGAGCAGAGTGCTCACGCTCACGCGCATCGGCTGGAGCACCCGTGCGTCTACTTCGTCGGCGCTGACCTCTCGGAGGGCCTGCAGCGCCTGGACCAGCTCGGCCTCCAGCGTGCGGGTCAGGACGTCGAGGGACTCGCGGGTCAGGCGCTCGTCTTCGTGGAAGAAGCGCACGATGGCCATCGCCAGGGTGGAGAGCGCGTAGTCGCTCTCGGCGGCGTAGCGACTGGCGGCGAGTCGGTTCAGCAGGCGCTGGTTGCGCAGCTTCTCGATGCGCTCCGTGGCGGCCTTTCGCACGTTGAGGGCCGCGGGCTCGACGTGCTGCCACGTGCGCTCGAAGACGTCGCGCAGGGCATCCTCGGAGACCGAGGCCAGGCCCTGGCCTTCGATGTGGACGGAGAGGGCGACCAGGACACAGAGGTCCTTGTGGTCGAGGGACAGGCCTGCCTCGGAGCGCTCGAGGGTGGCGAAGAGGTGGGTGGGATCGGGTGAGGTGGGGGTCGACATCTTGGGCGCAGTCAACTGGCCAGCAAGTGAGTGGGCGGCTGCAAATATGTGGAATCACGTGCGGGTGGCCACCCGTGTGAAGCGATCGAGCGGGATCCAGCAAGTGACCAGCAAGTGACGACCGCACGTCCAGAGGAAGCCGAGACTCGAGGACCGATCATGCGAGCCCTCGACGAGTCGCAGCAGCCCACCAAGGCACGTACTTCATGTACCGAGGAGAAGCGTCGGCGTCATAGGGTTCGATCTGTCCGGAAGACACCGCGTCCCGGATGAGTCGAGAGGCCGTCGCACGGTTCTTGTCATCGAGTCCGAATCTCGCCCTCAGGGAGGTATTGGTGAGGAAGTCTCGTTGGACGTACTTCAGACAGGCGTGCAGGTAGCAGGCGCGGACCCTGTCCTCCTTGTCCATCTCCGACAGCCCTCGAGGCCCGAACAACACCACGCGCGTGAAGCCGGGTGGCACCTCGAACAGCGGTGGCGGGAGCTGGAACATCTCGATCTGCGCCACCACCTTGTCGATGCCGCTGCCTCGCTCTTCGCAGATGCCGAAGCGCCGCATGAGTGAGGCCAGGGTCTCGTTGCGAGAGGTGGGCGGGGAGTCCAGGAAGCGGTCCTTGTCCACCAGGGGCTCGCCTGGGCTCGTCACCTCCAGCCGGTCGGCGAAGAGCTCGACCATCGGTCCGGTGCCGCGCGCGGAGAAGTCCTGGTGGATGAGGGCGTTGGCCACGATCTCGCGCACCGCCAGAGGCGGGAACATGGGCACGTCCCGTCGGAGTGCCTGGCCCACGACCTCGTTGCTGGGGAGAAGCCCGTCCAGGTACTGCAGCAGGCCGACGAAGCCATTGGCGTAGCCCTTGCCGCCGACCTGCTCTCGAATCGTCTCCGTGCGACCCGTGCCGCGGTACTGGATGACGCGCGCGGCCTTGCGTGAGAGTCGCGGGAAGTCAGCCAGTCGTCGCGCCAGCAGGATGGCCCCGAGGTTGGTGATGTCGTAGCCACCGGCCTCGCACGGGAGGACCAGTCCCTCGCTCCGGAGGCCCTCCAGGATCGCCGCGCGTCCTTCCGGCAGCGGGAGGTTCAAGAGCTGGTAGTAGGCCGGGTAGTCGAGCTTCCGCAGGACTTCGTCGGCAGCCACGCGCTCCAGCGCCTTGCCGTCCTCGAAGGGGACGCGATCGAAGGCCCTCCAGAGGGCCCGCTCCTTCTCGGGGAAGTCCTTGAGCTTCTTCGTGTAGCTCCCGACCCGGACGTACTCGACCCCGCTGAAGGCGACCGGTGTGCGCACAGCGCGCTCGATCTCCAGCAGCACCACCGGGACCCCCGACACCTCGACGCTGTGGAAGCGGAAGTCGATCCGCGGTCGCAGCAGCCGAAGGAGCCAGTTCTCGAGCTCCTCGTTTCCCTTGCGAGCAGCCGCCGGCTCGAAGGCCGTGCCCACCACCTCGTGATCGTCGTCGCGGACTCCCCAGACCATCCACCCCCTGGTCTTGCCGTGGAGCGCCGCGCCATTGGCCAGCGCCGAGATGGACTCGCCGATGAGCTGCGGGTCGGAGTTGTCGACCTTGAACTCTGCCCACGGCGTCTCGCGGGGGAGACCGCGGAGCTCCTGCACGAGTCCAGCGAGGTAGCCCTTGGCACGGGGGGAGGTCATGGCACTGCTCAGCTCGCCTGGATGTCCACGCCCGCCTGCTCCAGCGCCTCGAGCAACGCGGCACGGTCGCCCTCGGGCAGGGGATGGTCCCCGATCGCAGACACGTTCAGGTGAGCGGCGAACTTCTGGGTCGCCCAGTCCTGGAGCAGGAACAGGGCCTGCAGCAGGTCCATGATCTGCTCGCTGCCCTCCGCCCTGACCGTGAAGCGGTAGTCGTTGCGCACGGCCGGGGGCGGTGGATCATAGCCGCCACCGCCGCCTGGACCACCGCCGCCGCCCGGACCTCCGCCGCCGGGGTCGGGAGGCGGTGGGGGCGGGTCGACGGGGGGATCCCCTGGCTCGGCGACCTGGGACAGCAGGTGCTCGGCCAGGTCGGCGCTGAGCACGTAGGTGTCGTCGGCCAGGTCGACCTCGTCGGCGTCCAGCTCGCGCCGGAAGTAGAGGTTGGTCGGTCCGATGGTGAGGGCGTCTCCCTCGACGGTGCCGTCCTCGCCATAGGCCAGCTTGCCGGCCTTCACGCCCTGGATCACGGCGAGCTTGATGCCCTCCGAGGTGTAGAGCTTGGGGAAGCGCACGGAGCCGAAGAACTGGGCGACGAGCTCGTCGCCCCGGATCCAGTGGCCCCGCCCGTCCAGCGGTCCGTCGCCCAGGCTGGCGGCCTTGACGAGCTTGTGGGCCCGCACGTTGGCGAAGACCCAGGCCTCCAGGCGCTCGTGGAGCATGGCCATGAGCTGGTGCGAGTAGGCCTGGTGTTCCTGGATCTGGAACTCTTCGATGGCGATGGGGCCGTCTTCGCCCTCTTGGGCGGCCCGGGGGAGCAGGAGCGTGCGGTAGATGCGGCCCAGGCCGGCCTGGAGCTGCTGCTTGGCCCGGGTCTCGCGGCGCTTCAGCTCGGTCAGGTCCTCGGGGGTGAAGCGTTTGGGGGTGCGGAGGAGCTCCTCGACGGCCAGGAGCTGGCGCGTGGCCTCCTTGCACTGGTCGAGCTGCTGGCTGTCGGGCGCGGCGAAGCACAGGGCGTTGCGGTACTCGCGTTTGTTGTCGCCGATCTGCTCGGTCCAGACGAGTGCTCGCTCGCGGAGCTGGCTGCCGGTGATCAGGGAGAACTCGGGCGGCCAGAACACGACGATGAAGCGAGGCCGACGGTCAGGGACCTCTTTGTGGCTGCGGGGCCAGAGCACTACTTCGCGGCTGCCGATGCGACGGGCGAAGTCGTCCCGCAGCCGCAGGTCCACGTCCTCCGGGCGGACGAGCTGGGCTTCGTCTTCCAGGAGCTTGTTCAGGTTGGGCCGGGTCTCGAAGCGGTAGCGGCCATCGCCACCATGCACGTAGAGCAGGCGGGCGCCGACCTGCTGCAGAGCGCTCTCCAGCACGTCGAAGGGCAGGTCGGGGCGCTGCACGGCGCCGACCAGGTCGCCGGAGCCCACGCCGCGCTTGTCGCCGTCGATGGCGCCGAAGCTGTAGGCCAGCAGCGCCGAGGCGAGGCGGCTGCCGACTCGGAGCGCACGGAAGGTGGGCGCGTCCAGGCCCACGGACTCGTCGACGTGGCGGGCCCGGGCCTCGTCGCCAGCCACGTCGGTGGCGATGACCGAGTCCCACTCGCTCAGCGCACCGACCTGGCTGAAGAAGGCCTGCTTGACGGTGGCGTCGTCGAAGGGCAGGTCGCCGGCGCCGATCAGGGCACCGCCGGCGTCGGAGCGGTGCAGAGCGCCAACGACGGTGGCGAGGAACTGGAGGGCACCTCGGGTGCGCTGGTAGCTGGGGAGGCTCCCCCAGCGGTGGTACATCAGGTCCAGCAGCTCCGGGTGGAAGGGGTAGGAGCCCACGATGCGCTCCGCGAGGGTCTCGCCGGCCCGCTCGGCCTCCTTGACCTCGGAGTCGGTGTGGGCCGTGGCCTTCAGCCGCGCCGTGCGGGCCTTCCCGTAGGCCGCGGCGACCTGGCGGCGGGTCTTCTCCGGTCCCAGGTCCGAGAACAGCCGACGGCGCACGACCTGGAGCACCTCGGCGCCCCGGACCGGCTCCTTCTTGGCGTCGACCCGGCTGACCAGGTGGTCGAGGGTCCGTAGGAGCGTGTCGGAGCCGTAGGCCTCGCCCACCGAGCGCTGGAGGGAGTAGACCAGCGCGGCGTGTTTCTCGTTGCCGACCACCTCGGTCAGGTGCTGTAGGAACACCATCGTCTGGGCGCCCAGCGTGGTGTCTTCGACCCGCACGCCCTTGGCGGCCTCCATGTAGGCCAGGGCCTCGTCCAGCAGGATGACCGTGGGTTGGTCGCCGAGCAGCTCCCGGAGCAGGGCGCTGCCGGGGGCCACCCGGGCCTCGTCGGCCTGGCGCAGCACTTCGTAGTTGCCCAGGCGGTAGGCGAGCTCGCCCCAGAGGGTGCGCAGCCGGAGCTCGCCCAGCCGCCGACCGCCGGAGGCGTCCAGATCCAGGCACGGCAGCACGGCGACGCGGGCGGCGCCGGGGTCGGCGTAGCCTTCGAGCAGGTCGGCGCTGTCCAGGGCCTTCCTGGAGCGGAAGAGGTGGAGCATGGCGATGAGGCTGTGGGTCTTGCCGCCACCGAAGGGGGTGCGGAGCTGGAGCACCCGGTTGCCGGGAGCGCCGGCGACGACGGCGGCTGTGCCCTGGAGCAGGGCCTGGAGCGCCTCGGTCATGTAGGTGGCCCGCCAGAAGGCCACGGGGTCGCGGTAGATGGCCGGTCCGCGGTCCTCGTCCACGTCGCCCAGGTTGGCGGCGTAGGTGGACAGGTCGAAGTCCTCTTCGAGGATGTCGCGGTGGGGGACGGCGGTCCGGGTCCAGGGGGACAGCATCGGGGTCACCGGGAGAAGAGGGGAGACTGGGAGAAGAGGCCGCTCCACTGGGCGAGCAGGCGCTGCACGGCGTTCTGTTCGTCGGTGCGCGACTCGCCTTCGCGGGAGAGCGAGCGACCCTTGAGGGCGTTCGCCAGGAGCCTGAGGCGGCCCGCGTCGACACCGCTCTCGGCGAGGAAGCGAGGTGCCTTGGCCCGCTCGTGCTCCATGAGCCAGAGCAGGCGGTGGAGCACGTCGACGAGGGGGGCCGGGGCACCGTGGAGCGGTAGGCCCAGGGCCTGTTGGGCGCCGCGCTCGGTGTAGGTGCGCAGTCGGACCTTGCCCTTCTTCTCTTCGACCAGGGAGCCCGCGCCATCGGACAGCGAGCCCACGCCGGAGAGCTCGACGCCAATGCCCTGGGCGAGCACGTTGGCGTCGCCGAATGGGACCACGGCCTCCTCGTACTGGTAGCGGAAGAGCACGTAGGCCCGGCTGGTGGTGTCGATGGCGCCGACGTCGCCGCCGCCGACCTGGAAGACCTCGGCCAGGACGGTGTCGAAGACCTCGCGCTGGACCTGGTCCAGGAAGGCCTCGGAGGTGTAGGGGTCGCCGTTGGGCAGCTCGACGGTGTCGTAGCGGGTGAAGGGTCGGAGGCCGGCGCCGACGGCGGCGATGACGAGGTCGGCGCCGCCGAGGCCGACGGCCATGAGGTCCTTGACGCGTTCCTGGACGATGGTACGCATCTCGGGGAGGACCTCTTCGGCGAAGGAGCCGACGCCGCCAGCGCCGCGCTTGCGGGCGACGAGGAAGATGGAGGAGGCGAGCGCTGCTTGGTGCATGGTCCCGATACGGTCAGGCTTCTCAGTTTGCAGGGGCCATGCCTCCGTCACCTGGAACCCGGCCTTCAAGAGCGAGTCCACAAGCGTCGACCAGCCAAGCGTGGTCTTGTGAGCGTATACAACCACCATTGGAGCCGACGGCTTGAGCACACGATGGGCCTCGGCGAACACACGGCCCATCTCCTCTTCATAGTGCGCTACGAGGCCAGACTTGCCGTGCCGGTACGCGAGACCGACAGCCTCAGCCTTCTTGGGCGTGACCTTGGTGGCATACGACCTCGGGAAGATGGTGGCGAGTGCCCGTTTGTGCCAGACATAGAAGAAGTCGGAGAGATCGCCGTAGCTGATGTAGTCGTAATAGGGAGGATCTGTGACGACAGCATCGACGGTCTCGTCCTCGAACGGCAAACTCTGCGCGGGTCCAAGGTGACAGTTGGCCGGGGTCCCTCCGCTCGCAACACAGTGGTCGAGAGCCTGGAGGATGAAGTCCAGTGCGAGGCGTGAGTCCCCAGACGACCCGCCAAATGGGTTTGCCTCAGAGTAGTCCCAGAGCATTGGCAAAGCCTGTCGGGCGTATGTCCCGGCAGTTCGCGGTGATCCCTGACTGATCCAACGACAGAGCATCGTCTGGCGATCTGCCAACCTACCTAGCAAGAGCGCAAGATAAGAGCAGACTGCGCCGGCGAACTCTCGATCCTGCCCCCGTGCTATCTCGATGTTGGCGGCTCGGATGTGCTTGCACAGGGTGAGGAGCGTCAGCAGCTGTCGCGGATTGGACAGATCTTGGTACCGGGTCATCCCGTATGCTGGGACCAGCATTGCTTGGTTGTAGCGATTCTCTAGTGGTTCGGAAGGGGGAGAGAGCCCCGCGCCGATTGCAGAAATGCGCCTTTCGACATCCTGCCAGTCCGGTTGGCTGAGCAATCCGCTTGGAACGTCCACAAAGCTCTTGCCCCGCCGACCGTCGGCGTCCACTACGCACGCCGCCATAAGCTGGGAGCCGAGACTCCCGGCTTGACCGGCTGCCTTGACATCTTTGGCGGTGACCGTCGACCCTGAGAATTGACACGTCGTCTTGCCTCGGGCCGACTGGTTGGATGGGTCAAAGCCCCACTCAGCGACTGCCCCCGCTTTGGTCCTGGCTTTTGACGTGACGAGGTCGAATCGTACTCTGGTCCCGTCGACCTTCGGGCGTAGTGCAGTCCATCCTCCGGGCTTCTGCTGGAGCCAGGTCTGCCGTACCAGAGGAACGGTGCCCTCAACGCCGCGAGCTGGCGTCGGAATCGTCCGCGTCCACAGGTACGCAATCGGCCGCAACACCTTCGGCGTTCGCTTCCCGAACCCCAGCTCCAGCTGCCCATCCTCCGGCACCGGAATGTCCGGGTAGAGATCCCCGACCTCGGCCTGAGTCCGCGCGATGACCTCCTCGCCCCACCTCGCCACGGCGTCCCGCAGATCCTGGCCATAGCGCTGGGGGAATTCCAGCGTGCAGCGCTGGATGAGGTGCGCCACGGGGTTCAGATCCACCGACCAGGGAATCGCACCCAGCCGCTGGGCCTCCAGCGGGATGGCGCCGCCGCCCCCAAACATGTCGAGGACCACGGGCGGGCTCCCGCCCTCGCCAGCGGTGGAGACCACGGCCCGCGCTGCCTCCAGCGCAGGGCTCGTCGGGAGGACGGGCCCCGTCCACTGACAGAGCTGCTCGAAGAAAGCCGGCGCCCGCTCCCGGTCTTCGCCGGTCGCGGGTGGTGCAAAGGTGGCATATACCGCGGCCCGACAGGCCGCCAGCGGCCGCCGGGCCCACCACAGGTGCATCGTGCTCAGGTGCCCCTGCCGCCGACGCGAGACCTTCTCCCGGGCCGACTCGTACGAGATCCGGTCCACCGGAATGTAGTCCTCGATCATCCGCCGCTCACTCATCCCGTCCACTCCTCGCCGTCGCCCTGCTCCAGCACCCCGCCGTCGAGCTGGAAGTGCACGACCCCCTGCACCTCCCGCGCGGCCAGGGTGTGGGCCGGATTCCGAAAGATCTTCAACCGGGGGTTGTCGGTACAACAGCCCCACACCACGTACAGCCAGTAGCCGTCTCCAAAGCTCGCCGCCTTGCGCCACTCGTTGGGCGACAGGTGGACCCCGCCGGTGTGGTCCCCCCGCCCCTTGACCTCGATGCGCCGCACCTCGGTCACCTGGCCGTTGTGGCGCCCCACGGACCGCAGGTCGTAGCCACAGCCGTCGTTGAGCTCGTAGACCCGCTGCACGTCGGTGCGGCCGTGGGCCTGCTCGTAGGCGATGACGAAGTCGTAGGCGAAGAACTCCACCTCCTCGCTCGCCGGCGGCAGGCCCGTGGCCTGGTTCGGACCAGCCCAGGCCGCCGGGGTCACCAGCGCCGAGCCCAGCCACGCCACCCGCCCGGGGCTGACCACCGCCTGGTGGGTCAGGGCCTCCAGCCGGAAGGCCCGCTTCTGCTTGAACTGATCCACCCGCGCCATCGCGTTGTTCCTGGCCAGCCGACTGGCGTCGTCGCCGGCCTTGACCACCCGAGCCAGCCGCATGGCGTCGTGCTGGGCGGCCTTGATGCTCTCGTCCATCGCCCGGACCAGGAAGTCCCGCTGGATGTCGGCCTGGCGCTGCCGCTCGGTCCGCAGCTCGCCCAGCTTGGGGAACTGGACCTCGACCTTCACGAAGCGCTCGGCGGCCTTGACGGCGTCGGCCGAGGGCGGTTTGGACCAGTCGACGGGCAGCTGGGCGGGCGTCGCCTCTGCGGGGCTCAGGTCGTGCAGGATGTTGGCCGGCAGGCGGGCCAGGCTGCCGTCGAGGCCCTGGCGCACAGCCACCAGCTCGGCGTGCACCGGGTTTCTCCGTGGTGGTCGGCCCGGGGCGTCGAGCTGCTGGCCCAGGATCTCCAGCTCGAAGAAGTGCACCCGGTAGGGCTGGGGCTCGAAGGGGTCGTGCCAGACTGAGGTCCCGCCTACCAGCGCGTGCAGGTCCCGCTCCAGCCGGCCTTCGACGGCCCCGTAGAGGGGGTGGATGGGGGAGAGCAGCTCCCCGTCTGCGTCCTTGCGGACGAGCAGATCCTTGTGAAAGCTCAGCTTCGGGTACTCCCGGCGCGGTCGGCGCTGGCCGGGACCGAGGGGCAGGCCGGGGTCGCGCAGCTTCTGGGGGACGTGCTGGGCCCGGAGCATCCGGGGGTCCTTCCGTGACTGGAGCTTCAGCCCGACCCGGTCGGCAGCCTGGTCGAACCACGCGGCCACGTCGTCGGGCATCAGCTTCCGGTCTTCGTGGTCGAACTGGCGGCCCTGCAGGGTGGTCAGGTCCAGGGTGCGTCGGGCCAGGGAGACCTCGGTGGCCCTCAGGCGCCGGGCGACCTGCTCCGGGGTCCACTCCTCGATCTCGTCGATGAAGTCCTCGGCCGTGCGGGTGTTCAGCGCGGCGTCGGCCATCACCCGCTCCAGGTCGAGCTCCTGGACACGCAGCAGGGTGCCGAGCACGTCGTAGACGCGGTCGTTGCCCATCGCTCGGCGGATGTGGCCGAGCTTGTTGAGCAGCACAGTCATCACCCGGCCCTCGATGACCGGTTCGCCATCGGGGCCCTCGTCGGCCACGAAGTTGAAGACGTGGACCTCCCGGTCCTGGCCGATCCGGTGGATGCGCCCCATGCGCTGCTCCAGCCGGCTGGGGTTCCAGGGCACGTCGTAGTTGATCATCAGGTGACAGAACTGCAGGTTGATGCCCTCGCCCGCGGCGTCGGTCGCCAGGCAGATCTGCTTGTCGTTGATGAACTCGAAGCGGGCCTGCTTGCGCTCCTCCATGCCCAGGCCGCCGTGGATCTCCGTGCAGCGGTAGCCGAGGCGGTCCAGGTTCTCGCGCAGGTACGCCAGGGTGTCCCGAGACTCGGTGAAGATGAGCAGCTTGTCGGC
This sequence comes from uncultured Rickettsiales bacterium, assembly GCA_964620495.1. Taxonomy (GTDB): domain Bacteria; phylum Myxococcota_A; class UBA796; order UBA9615; family UBA9615; genus CAZEKB01. The sequence goes on from CAZUHI010000088.1 coordinate 19,720, forward strand.
GCCTCCCTGCACGTCGGCCAGCTCCGCGCGGCCCAGGCACTCGTAGAGACGGGCCAGCTTGGCCTCGTCTCCACGCTGCTCGGCCTGGCGGGCCTGGTGCACGAGCGGTCCGAGGGCCTCGACCTCTTCCACGAGCTCCTCGAAGCGCTCGGCGAGCACCAGGTCCTCGCCGCCCTTGTCAGACTCCTCGACGTCCTCGGGGGCGACCTCGGGGTCCAGGGCGAGCCCCTCCAGCTCGGCCAGGCGCCGCTTTCGCTCTGCGGGGCTCAGGTGCCGCAGCTCCTCGACCAGGTCGGAGAGCTTGTCGTGACGGCGCTCCAGCGAGCTCCGGATCGCGCGCAGGCTCGAGGCCAGGCGCCGCTGGAAGACCGTACGGGTGAGTGCGGCGCTCTGGCGGCGGCGACCGCTTCGCTGGGCGAAGAAGCGGCGGATGTACGCGGTCACGGCCTGGTACAGCGCGAACTCGTCCTCGCTCAGGGCGACGCTCTCGGTCCAGGTCTGGCGCGGCAGGAACAGCGGACGCCCGACCAGGTCCTTCAGCTCCTCCTTGACCCGCCGGATCATCCAGGGGTTGTCGGGGGTGCGGATCATGCGCTCCGCCGCGTCGTCGTCCCGGAACACGTCGGGGTCCAGCAGGCTCAGGAGCACCCGGAACTGGGTCTTGTTGCCCTGGTGGGGGGTGGCCGTCAGGAGCAGCAGGCGCTCGGTGCGGTCGGCCAGCTCGCGGGCCAGCTTGAAGCGTCCGGTGGGGTGATCCAGGCTGGCCATCGAGGCCTTGTGGGCCTCGTCGATGATCACCAGGTCCCAGCGCTCGTGGCGAAGCTCGTCCAGGACTTCGTCCCGCTTGACCCAGTCGATCGAGGTGATGCACCGGTGGTGCTCGGCCCAGACGCTCTCCTGGGTGGCGCGGGACAGCTCGCCGGTGATGCGCACGAAGCGGCTGTCGAACTTCTCCTGGAGCTCGTCTTGCCACTGCAGGCACAGCGGCGCGGGGGCCACGATCAGCACCCGGTCGAGCACGCCGCGCAGCTCCAGTTCCTTGAGCAGCAGGCCCGCCATGATGGTCTTGCCAGCGCCCGGGTCGTCCGCGAGCAGGAAGCGGAGGCGTGCCTGGGGCAGCATGGCCTCGTAGACGGCTTCGAGCTGGTGCGGGTAGGGCGCGATGCCCGACATCGAGACCGCGAAGAAGGGGTCGTGTGCGTAGGCCAGCCGGATCCGACGGGCCTCGGTGACCAGGAAGTGTCCGTGGGGATCGGTGAGGAAGCCGACCTCGGCGCCCCCCTCGTCAATGGCCCGCTGGAGCTCGTCGACGGACAGCATGTGCTCGGTCAGGACCCCCGAGATCGTGCGGACCTTGACCTCCCAGAGCTCGGCCGAGAGCTCCTCTGCGTCCTCGATCAGGACGGGCTCGGTGAAGTGCCCAGGGATGGGCGCCAGGCGGGTGCCGACGAGGTCTTTCATGGGGCATGTGCTCAGGGAGGTCGGAGTCTATCGCTGACCGAATCCCGAACCGTCTCGATGGTCGCTGACCTACCGACGCCGAGTGGGGGTACACCCGAGGGCGATTGCCAAGCCCAGGTCGCTCTGCCTCCGGGGTCGCCGCTTGTCAGTCCGCTTGTGGGAATACCAAGCGGCCCCGCAGCCCTCGTAGGCGTAGGCCGCGTGGGGCTCGACAAGGGAGCCGTCGGTGCTGTCGTACATCGCCTCGTTGGTCGATCTGCCCTCAAAAGCGGACTCGACCAAGACGTCCCAGCCGGGATTAGGACTCATAGGTGGGGTCGCTAAC
>CAZUHI010000089.1:0-21351 GCA_964620495.1 uncultured Rickettsiales bacterium
CACGGACGACGACGACGCCACGGACGACGACGACGCCACGGACGACGACGACGCCGGCCCCGACCCGATGCTCGGCTGCCTCGCGATGCACGGCATTCACAGCGCTGCATCCACGTGGCGCTACACCTGGTCCAACACCCAGCGAACGGGGGCCCGCGTGCGCAGCGTCTACGAGTACGACTACGCTTCCAGTACGGCCACCGTGAAGACCGACGAGAGCTGGGGCCAGGCGGGGGCGAGCTACAGCGGCACGATCTACGAGTACTTCCACTGCGACGTGAGCGGGTTCCACATCACCTCGAAGATCTCGGACACCACGACCACGATCGCGGGCACCACCGAGACCGAGCACGTGGAGACCACCTACGACACCGGGTTCCTCCGTCCGAACATGCCCGCCATGGGCGACACCTGGACCACCGACCTCTCCGGCAGCCGTGAGAGCGACGACGGCTCCCCGCCCCAGGCTTTCGCTACGGCGGACGAGTGGGAGGTCACCGAAGAGGACTTCACCGGCTACCCGCCCTTCCTGCCGCAGAAGCACCAGAAGACGGGCGCTGTCGATTACGTCTACTGGGCCCTCGGCGTGGGCATCGTCGCGTACCCGAGCATCGCCTACCTCACCGAGCATGTCCCCCAGTAGGCACCCCTCTCGACGAATCAGCGATTCGTCGCCGGGGGCCCCGCAGGACCTCCTCGAGACTCCGCTCCACTTCGTTCCGCTGCGCGCGCTCGGGGCGCTTGCGTCCGGATCTCCGGGGGCTTCGGCCCCCGGGGGTCACTCTTCGGGCCGGCCCTTGGCGTAGAAGCCGGTGAGCGTGGCGTCGCCGGGGACGGTGATGCGCCAGCGGGGGAACCCGGTCGTGCCCGCGACGGTGGTGGTCTTCCGCTTGCCGCCGACGTTCACGGTGAGCTTCTTGCCGTCGAAGCGCAGCGACACGCTGGTGGGCGCGCCCACCGCGACGGTCCCCGGCACCGAGCTCACGCTGCCGCCCGCGAAGATCCCCGCGCTGCCGTCCGAGATCTCGACCCGGAACCGCCCCTCGAGCTCGATGGTGTGCGTCTCGCCCGGCGCGGTGTGGTTGGCCTTGTAGCCGAGCAGCACGTCGGTCTGGGCGAAGGACGTGAGCCGCGCCGCGTCCTGCTTGGCCGTGTACTTCGTGATCTTCGCCTTGCTGAAGAAGGTCTCGAGCTTGACCGGCTTGGGCGTCGCTTCGGGCAGCGGCGTGGGCTCGGGGGTCGCCTCCTTCTTGATCACGAGGGCCTTCACCGGGGGCGGCGTGGGCGCGGGCGTGGGCTCGGGCGTGGGCTCGGGCTCGGGATCGCCGCTCAGCATGGCGACCAGGACCCCGCCCACCAGCACGGCGGCGCCGGCGCCGTAGACCCATTTCGGCACGCCCTTCTTTTTCGGCGGCGGTGGCGGGCGGCGCTTCTTCCGCTTCGGGGGGCGCTTCTCGACCCGCTGGGTGACGATCTCGTCGGGCTCGTCGGGCGGCTCGGGCCGACGCGGCGGCGGCGCCGGGGGCGGCGGCGGTGGCGGGGCGGCGACCGGGGGCGGTGGCGGCGGCGGCGGCTCCATCGTGAAGTCTTCGGCCGACCCCATCTCGGCGACCTTGGCCTCGCGCTCGGCCGCGGCGGCTTCGTCGCGCTCGGCCGCCCGCTGGGCCATCCGTCGCTCGATCTCGGCGATCTTCTCGGCCTGCTGCTTCTCGTTGATCGCCTCGACGGCGCCGGGGATGAAGAACTTGAGGCGGAACAAGTGGTCCGCCGAGTCGGCCCGCTCCTCCTCCGTGTACCACTCGTGGATCCGCTCGGTCGTCTGCGTGCGGGTGAGGTCGGTCCAGCCGCCCTCGCGCCCCGGACGCACGTCCGGGCCCTCCACCGTCCAGGGATAGGGGCGGCCCGTCTTGGTGCGGAGCGGGATCTGCTCCGACTTCGCGATCTTCTGGAGCGTCTTCACGATCGGGTCTTCGGTCTCGATCTGGTGGACGACGCTGTACTCGGTGTCGTCGATCTCGATCAGGACCCGAACGGGAGGCATGGGCGGAGTTTAGAGAGGTCGAGGGCACACTGCACCCCACGCCGGGTTGCAACTCGGTCGCTCGCGGCGATGATGCCCGGGTGACTCTCGTTCTCCTCGACGGCCCGGTGGGCACCGAGCTCGCCCGCCGGGGGGTCCCGACGCCCCTCCCGCTGTGGACGGCGGCCGCGATCGAGGACGCCCCCGACGTGCTCGCCGCCATCCACCGGGACTACGCGGCGGCGGGGGCCGAGGTGCACACCGCGAACACCTTCCGCACGGACCCCTGGTCGCTGCGCGCCGACCCCGACGGGGATCGCTGGCGGCGCCTCACGGACGCGGCGGTCCGCATCGCCCGGGGTGCCGTCGGCGGGGGCCGCGTCGCGGGGTCGATCGCGCCCCTGGAGGACTGCTACCGCCCCGACCTGTCGCCCCCGCGGGGGCCGGCCGCCGAGGCTCACGGCCGGATGGCCCGGGGGCTGCGCGACGCGGGCGTCGACCTGCTGCTGTGCGAGACGTTTCCGCACGCGGGCGAGGCCCTCATCGCCGTCGACGCGGCGCTCGCGACCGGGCTGCCGGTGTGGCTCTCGCTGACGGTGGGACCCGGGGGCGACCTCCTCTCCGACGACGTCGTGGAGGCCACCCTGCGCGACGCCGTCGGGCGAGGGGTGGAGGCCGTCCTCGTGAACTGCGCCCGCCCCGACCGCATCGCCGACCTGCTCCCCCGGCTGGCGGGCCTCGGCGTCCCGTTCGGGGGGTACGGAAATGTCGGGGAGCCCGACGACGCGACGGGCTGGCGCAGCGACGGCGCCTCCGCCCCCCGCCCGTACGCCGAGGCGGCCGCGCGCTGGGCCGCCGCGGGGGCGACGATCCTGGGGGGCTGCTGCGGGACCACGCCGGCGCACATCGCGGCCCTCGCCGCGGCCGCCCGCGCCTGACCCGTCCCCCGTTGGTACTCTCCGGGGCCCGATGACGGGCCCCGTCCCCACCGTGCAGGAAGCCGAAGCCCTGGCCGCCGATGCGGGCGTCCTCAAGCGCGCCCGCGGGCTCGTGCGCCGGGACAAGTGGGCCCGCCTGGGCGAAGACCCGCGGGTGATCTGGGGGAGCGCGCGGGGGTCCGGCAAGAGCAACTACGACGTGCGGCTCCGCCTCGAGGATCGCGCCCCCCACTGCACCTGCCCGGCCGCCCGTCGCACCAGGTACTGCAAGCACCTGCTCGGCTTGATGCTCCTGCGCGCGGCGAGTCCCCGGGACTTCGATGCCGTGGTGCCCCCGGACATCGAGGCGTGGCTCGCCACCAAGGAGGAGGCCGCCGCCCGCAGGCGCGCGAGGGAAGAAGTCGCGGCCGCCAAGGCCGAGGCGAAGGCGGAGCGTGAGGCCGCGGGCCTGCCCCCGACCGCGGAAGAGCTCGCCGACGAGGCGAAGCGAGAGGAGGCCCGCCTCAAGCGCCGCGCCCAGGCCGAGGCGCGCGTGACGGCGGGGGTCCGGGCCCTCGACCTCTGGCTCCGCGACATCGTGCGCGACGGCATCGCCCGCTTGGAGACGCGCGCCGACGGCTTCTTCCAAGCCCAAGCCCGCGCCCTCGTGGACGCCCAGGCGCCGGGCCTCGCCGGGCGGGTGGGCGCGCTGGCCGCCATCCCCGGGAGCCGCCCGGACTGGCCGGAGGTCATGCTCGATCGCCTTGGGCGCATCGCGGTGCTCGCCGACGCCTACGGTCGGGAGGCCACGCTGCCGCCCCCGCTGCGGGCGGACCTCCGCCGCGCGATCGGCTGGAAGATGCGCCGGGAGGAGGTCCTGGCGGCGGGACCGAGGATCACGGATCGCTGGCTGCTGGTCGGCCGGTTCCGCGACGAGGACGACGACGGACTGCGGCGCGAGCGGGCCTGGCTCGTGGGCACCACCACGAAGCGACGGGCCCTGGTCCAGCAGTACAGCCGCGGGCCCATGGGGTTCGAGCACCGCTTCGTGCTCGGGGAGACCTTCGAGGCGGACGTCGTGCACCACCCGTCGGCCTCGCCCATGCGCGTCGCCATCGCTGCCCGTCGCGGCGATTCGAAGCCCTGGACCGGCGACGTGGCGGGGGCCTGCCACGACGTCGAGGCGTTCTTGGACGACCAGGCCGCGACCCTGGCGAAGGTCCCCTGGGCGTGGGTCGTCCCCTGCATCCTGTCGGGCGCCGTGCCCTGCCCGACGCCGGACGGGTGGTGGCTGCGCGACCGCAAGGGGCGCGGCCTGCCCCTGGCCGAGGGGACCCACTGGACCCTCGCCGCCCTCAGCGGGGGGCGCCCCACGACCGTCGTGGGCGAGTGGGACGGGCGTCGCTTGACTCCGCTGGCCGCGGACCTCGACGGGCGGCTCGTGTCCGCGTTCGAGGGGGTCGCGTGAGCGCCTCTGTGGACCCGAGGGCGCTGGGGCGGGCGGCCCTGCTCGGCACCGCGGGCGGGGGTGACGTGCCCCTGACCGGGACCCCCGCGGACGGGCTGCTCGAGGCCCGCGCGGGCGAGCCCGTCGAGCGTCGGGTCCTGCTCGCGGCGGGGGCGCGCTCGTGGCTGCGTCGCGCGGGCCGCGTCGCCGAGGACGCCCCCGAGGCCCCGTCGCCGGCGGCCGACGAGACCCGCCCGGCCTGCTCGGCGTCCGTGGCGCGCCGCGTGGAGGACTTCTTCCTGCCCGGCCGGGCGCCCTTGTTGCCGGAGGCCCTCGCGCTGCTGGACGACCGGGGCCTCCGGCTGCCCTTCGAGGCGCTGCCGGCGGCCCTGACCCGCTGCCAGAAGGCGCATCGGGCGGCCCTCGCGGCGGTGGTGGGCGAGCGCGGCCGCTGGTTGGCGTCGCACAATCGGGCCTGGCGTTGGGTCCTGACTCACGAGCGGGCCGCGGCTCCGGGGGCGGAGGTCGACGTCGACGCGCTGCGGCGCACCTTCGACGAGGGCCGGCTCGACGACCGCGTGATCGCGCTGTGTCGGCTCCGCGAGGTCGATCCCGAGGGCGCGCGGGAGCTGCTGGAGGCCACTTGGGCCGGCGAGCGAGCCCACGATCGGGCCCTGCTCCTGCAGGCGATCGCCGTGTCCCTCTCCCTCGCGGACGAGCCGCTGCTGGAGCGCAGCCGGGTGGGCTCGACGAAGCGGCTGCGGGCCGAGGCGATCGAGCTCCTCGGCGCGCTCGAGGGCTCGGCCTACAACGCCCGGATGGCGGAGCGCGCGCGGGGGATCCTCCGGATCACGTCCGGGGCCGCGAAGAAGCCGGGGTTCCCGGCCGGTCTCCTGGGGCGGCCCGCGCCGCCCTCCCTCGACATCGTTCTCCCCGCCGAGCTGCCCGCGGACTGGGCGGCCGACGGCGTGCGCGACGAGGTCAAGCCCGGCTTCGGTCGCAAGGCGTCCTGGGCGTACCAGGTGTTGAAGCAGGTGCCGCCCTCGGCGTGGGCCGGGGACGCCGAGCCGGCGGCCGTCGTGCGGCTGTTCGGGGCCGAGGACTGGACGCTGGTCCTGGGCGTGAGCGCCGCCGCCGCCGAGCGCGCCGATCCCCACTGGTCCCCCGTGCTCTGGGACGTGTGGCGCACGCTGCCCACCGGCGACCAGGCCCGGGAGGGGTACGCGTTCGGGATCCTCGCGGCGCTCGTGAAGGTCATGCCTCCGGACGCCCGCGCCGAGCGCGTCCGCCCGCTCCTCCGCGAGGGGGTGCGCGGCACCAGCGCGGCCTGGCAGCCGCTGCTCGAGGTGTGGGAGGGCGCGTGGCCCGAGGACGTCGCGGCCCAGTGGCTCGCGGGCCTCCGCGCCGCGATCGGCCGCATCGGGTCGACCCCCACCGCCACCGAGGGAGACCTCGCCTGGCAGCGGTCGCTGCCGTCCGGCGCCCGCAAGCTCCCGCTGTCGCTGCTCGGCGGTCGGGTCCCCGAGCTGCCCCCCGTCGGCACCGAGGGGCTCCGCTCGAACCGCCGCGCCTGGCAGACCGCCATCGACACCTTCCACGACCACGTCGCCGCCCGCATCGACTTCGTACGCGACCTCGACGGCCTCCCGCCCGCCCCCCTTGGAGACTCCCCGTGACCGATTCCCCCGACGTCCTCCGCCGCCACGCCGAAGAGGAGTACGCCGCCGAGCTGGCCGCCCTCGCCGAGGTCGACGATCGACCCCGCCCGCCCCGGTGGAAGCTGTCGCCGTGGGCCGTGCGCACCTACCTCATGGGCGGGACGCTGAAGAACGGCTTCGAGGTCGGGGCCAAGTACGTCGGCAAGGCGCGCCTCATCGAGATCGCCGTCGCCACCCTGGCCACGGACCGCGCCCTCCTGCTCTACGGCGTGCCCGGCACCGGCAAGTCCTGGGTCAGCGAGCACCTCGCGGCGGCGATCAGCGGGGACAGCACGCTGCTCATCCAGGGCACCGCGGGCACCGACGACGCCGCCGTGCGGTACGGGTGGAACTACGCGCGCCTGCTCGCCGAGGGTCCGTCGCCCGCCGCCCTCGTGCCCAGCCCGGTCTACGTCGCCATGGAGCGCGGAGCCGTCGCGCGCCTCGAGGAGCTGACGCGCATCCCCAGCGAGGTGCAGGACAACCTGATCACGATCCTCTCCGAGAAGACGCTGCCGATCCCCGAGCTCAACAGCGAGGTGCAGGCGGCCAAGGGCTTCAACCTCATCGCGACGGCCAACAACCGCGACAAGGGGGTCAACGAGCTCTCGTCGGCGCTCTCGCGTCGGTTCAACACGGTGGTGCTGCCCACGCCGGACTCGATCGAGGACGAGATGAAGATCGTCGAGCGGCGGGTCGCGCAGGTGGGGCGGGCCCTGGAGCTGCCGGCCGAGCAGGACGCCCTGGAGGAGATCCGGCGGGTGGTCACGATCTTCCGGGAGCTGCGCTCGGGCGCGACGGCCGACGGCGCCACCAAGCTCAAGTCGCCGACGGGCACGCTGAGCCCGGCCGAGGCGATCTCGGTGCTCACGGCGGGGCTCGCCATGGCCGCCTTCTACGGCGACGGCACCCTCAAAGCGGCGGACGTCGCGGCCGCGCTCACCGGCGCGATCGTCCGGGATCCGGTCCAGGACCGCGTCGTGTGGCTCGAGTACCTCCGCACCGTCGCGAAGGAGCGCAAGGGCTGGAAGGACCTCTACCGCGCCTGCCAGGAGGTCCTCTGACCGACGGCCCCGCGATCCGTGTGTTCGGGGTCCGTCACCACGGCCCCGGGTGCGCGCGCAGCCTCGAGGCGGCGCTGGAGGCGTGGTCCCCGGACATCGTTCTGATCGAGGGGCCGCCCGACGCCGCCCCGGTCGTCGCGCTCGCCGGCAGCGAGGCGATGGTCCCGCCCGTGGCGCTGCTGGTCTACGCGCCGGACGCCCCTGCCCGCGCGGCCTTCTACCCGTTCACCGACTTCAGCCCCGAGTGGCGCGCGATGCGCTGGGCGCTGGCGAACGACGTGGAGCCGAGGTTCATCGACCTGCCCCAGTCCGTTCGCTTCCGCCTGGACGAGGACGCGGCGGCCGAGGCATCGGCGGAGGGAGAGGCCGGGACGGACGAGGGGGCGACGGCGCAGGAGCCTCCGGCGCAGGAGCACCACGCGCCGGTGGACCCCATCGCGGAGCTGGCGACGGCGGCGGGCTACGTCGACGCGGAGGAGTGGTGGGACCAGGTCGTGGAGCGGCGCGCGGACGGGACCGGGCTCTTCGAGGCGATCCTCGAGGCCATGACCGCCGTGCGGGAGGCCCGCCCCGGAGGCGAGGAGGTGGGCGGGGATCCCCGTCGGCTCCAGGAGCTGCGGCGCGAGGCGTGGATGCGGAAGGGGATCCGCGGGGCGATCGACGAGGGGTGCGAGCGCATCGCCGTGGTCTGCGGCGCGTGGCATGCGCCGGTGCTCACGGCCGAGGCGATCGGCCGACGCGGCCGCAAGAAGATCGACCGGGAGGCCCTCAAGGGGCTGCGCAAGCGCAAGGTCGCGTCCACCTGGGTGCCGTGGACGAACTCGCGGCTCGCGTTCCGCAGCGGGTACGGCGCGGGGGTGGAGTCGCCGGGGTGGTATCGGCTGCTGTGGGAGACGCCGGGGGACGCGACCACGCGGTGGCTCGCCCGAGTGGCGGTCCTGCTCCGTTCCGAAGGGTTCGACGTGTCGTCGGCGCACGTGATCGAGGGGCTCCGGCTGTCCGAGGCCTTGGCGGCGATCCGCGACCTGCCTCGGCCGGGGCTCACGGAGCTCAACGACGCGGTGCAGACCGTCCTGCTCGAGGGCGCGCCCGAGCCCATGGCGCTGATCCGCGACGCCCTCGAGATCGGGGAGACGCTCGGGGAGGTGCCCCCGGAGACGCCGACGGTCCCGCTCCAGCAGGACGTCGCGCGCAAGCAGAGGTCGCTGCGGCTCAAGGTGTCGGCGGACATCAAGGACATCGACCTCGACCTCCGCAAGCCCAACGACCGGGCGAAGAGCCGTCTCCTGCATCAGCTGCGCCTCCTGGGCGTCCACTGGGGCGAGCCCACCGGCGGGACGAGCGGACGCGGCACCTTCCACGAGTACTGGCGCCTGCGGTGGCAGCCGGGGTTCGCGGTCGCCCTCATCGAGGCGGCCTCGCGGGGGAACACGACCGAGCTGGCCGTCGCCACGACGCTCGCAGAGGCCGCGGCCGAGGCCGACGCGTTGCCTCTCCTCACGACGCTGCTCGATCGGGCCGTGCTCGCCGGGGTGGGGGAGGGGATCGACGCCGTGCTCCTGCGGCTCCGCGACGTGGCGGCGCTGTCGGGCGCGGTCGTCCGGCTGATGGAGGCGCTGCCCGCCCTCGCCCGGGTGCTCCGGTACGGCGACGTGCGGGAGACCCCGGCCGGCCGGATCGCCCCGATCCTCGACGGGTTCCTTGAGCGGATCCTCCCCGGGGTGGCGGCGGCGTCGGGCGGCATCGACGAGGACGGGGCCGAGGCGTTGGCGGACGGGATGGCGGCGGTCGCCCGCACCCTCTCTCTGCTCGAGCGCGACCCCCTGCGGGAGCCCTGGCACGACGTCCTGCGCGTGCTCGCCGAGCGTGAGGCGACCCATCCGCGGGTGCGCGGCGCGGCGGCCCGGGGGCTCCTGGAGGCGGGCGATCTGGACGACGACGCCCTCGCGCGCCACACCGGCCGGGAGCTGTCCCGGGCCTGCGATCCGCCGGACTCCGCTGCGTGGCTGACCGGCATCCTGGGCGGCAGCGGGCTCGTCCTCCTGCATCGCGACGCCTTCTGGGGGACGTTCGACGGGTGGCTCACGACGCTGACGGAGGAGCACTTCGTGGAGCTGCTGCCCGCCTTGCGTCGCGCGTTTTCGTCGTTCGCGAAGCCCGAGCGTCGCCGCATGGGCGAGCGGATCAAGATGCTGCGGTCCGGGGCCGCCGCGGCCGCGGGCCCTACGGACGCGGAGCTCGACCCGGCGCGCGCGGAGCAGCTGGTGCCGGTGCTCGCGACGCTGTTGGGGGTGTCTCGTGGCTGAGGAGCAGGACCTGCGTCGCTGGCGGCTCGTCCTCGGCGGGGACGACGCCGCCGGCACCGGCGCGACGCTCACGGGCGCCGACCGGGAGATCGACGCGGCGCTCACCGCGCTCTACGACCCCAAGGGAGGAGGTCGGCGCGGGGGCGGGCTGGGCAGCTCGTCGCCCTACGTGGCCAAGTGGCTGGGCACGATCCGGGACCACTTCCCCCGTTCCGCCGTGCAGCTGCTCCAGCGCGACGCCATCGAGCGACTCGACCTGCAGAAGCTGCTGCTCGAGCCCGAGATGCTCGCCGAGGTGGAGCCGGACGTGCACCTCGCGGCGACGCTGCTGTCCCTGGCCAAGATGCTCCCCGAGGCGGCGAAGGAGCCCGCGCGCCGGGTGGTGCGCAAGGTGGTCGCGGAGGTGGAGGAGAAGCTGCGCGCGGAGCTCGAGGCGGCGGTCCGAGGCGCGGTGTCCCGGGCCCGCCGGAGCCGTCGCCCCCGCCCCGCCGACATCGACTGGGACCGGACGATCCGGGCGAACCTCAAGAACTGGTCGCCGGAGCATCGGGTCGTCGTCCCGGAGACGCTCATCGGCTACGCCCGTCGCCGTCGGCACGCGCGCCTGCGGGACGTGATCCTGTGCGTCGACCAGAGCGGATCCATGGCGAGCTCGGTGGTGTACGCGGGGATCTTCGGGGCGGTGCTCGCGTCGATCCGGTCGGTCGGCACGAAGATCGTGGTGTTCGACACGGCGGTGGTGGACCTGACTCACCTGGCGTCGGATCCCGTGGACCTGCTCTTCGGCACGCAGCTGGGCGGGGGCACGGACATCCACCGGGCGCTGACCTACTGCGAGGGCCTCGTGGAGCGCCCCGAGCAGACGACGATGGTGCTGATCACGGACCTCTTCGAGGGCGGCGACCGTCGGGCGATGATCCGCAAGATCGCGTCGCTGGTGGACTCGGGGGTGAACCTGATCTGCCTCGCCGCCCTCAACGACGACGGGGCCCCCTCCTACGACGGACGCAACGCCGGGGACCTCGCGCAGATGGGGGTGCCGACGTTCGCGTGCACGCCCGAGCTGTTCCCCGATCTCATGGCCGCGGCGCTCGAGCGCAAGGACATCCACGCCTGGGCCGCGAGGCATGAGGTGCCGCTCATCCGAGGGGAGTGAGGATCGGCGGGCGGCGAGGCTTGGTGGCTCTCCCCGGTCATATCGCGGCGACATGCCGCATGTCGGCGAGTTTTGGCCGCTCTCCCGGTCATATCGCGGCGACATGCCGCATGTCGGCGAGTTTTGGCCGCTCTCCCGGTCATATCGCGGCGACATGCCGCATGTCGGCGAGTCTTGATACCCGCAAAACGCCTCAGTCCGCCTGGATCACCGATCCGATGACGTCGCGCAGGGCCTGGGCCGTGTAGGGCTTGGGCAGGAAGCCTGCGGGCTCGAGGTCGCCGAGGTTCCGGGTTGCCTCTCGTCGGTCGTACCCGGAGCTCAGGATCACCTTCACGTCGGGGCGGATCTTGCTCAGCCGCTGGAAGACCTCGTCGCCGCTCATGTCCGGCATCGTGAGGTCGAGGAGCACGGCAGAGATGCGCTCGTGGTGCTCCTCGAAGGCGTAGACGCCGGCCGCCCCGTTCTCGGCCGTGATCGCCTCGAGTCCCAGCCGCTTCACGATGCGGGAGGCCAGGGAGCGCACGACGGGCTCATCGTCGACGATCAGGATCGTCCCCACCATGACGTCGCGGAGCGGCGCCGCCGTCGCGCGTCGACCCGACGGCGCCCGCTGCTCGGTGGCCGGGAAGAACACCTGGAACGTCGTGCCGCGCTGCGGGCGGCTCTCGATGCGGAGGCCCCCGCCGTGCCCGCGCACGATGCCCAGGACCGCCGAGAGCCCCAGCCCTCGCCCCCCCGCTTTCGTGGTGAAGAAGGGGTCGAAGACCCGCGAGCGCGTCTTCTCGTCCATCCCCACGCCCGTGTCCTGCACCTCGAGCAGGACGTAACGCCCCTCGAGCGGCCCCTGCGCCGAGAACACGCTGGAGTACCCGCTCTTGGGGATGCCGCTGGGGATCGGACGTCGCTTCCCGGTGTCCCCGGCGCCATCGCGGTTCACCACCGACGTGCGCACGAGGACCGTCCCGAGCCGCTCGCCGATCGCCTCCGCGGCGTTCAGGACCAGGTTCATGATCACCTGCTGGATCTGCGCGACGTCGCCCTGGATCCCGAGCAGGTCGTCGCTCAGCTCGAGCTTGATGCGCACCTTCTTCGGCATCGACGCGGCGAGCAGGTTGACGATCTCGTGCACCTGCCCCGACAGGTTGATGACGTCCACCTGGAACCGGCCCTTGCCGGAGTAGGCGAGCAGCTGACGGGTCAGGTCCGCCGCTCGTCCCGCCCCCGACGTGAGCTCCTCGAGGGCAGGGCGCAGCTGGCTGTCGTCGGCCAGCTCGGACAGCACCATCGAGGCGTTGCCGAGGATGCCCGTGAGGAGGTTGTTGAAGTCGTGGGCGATGCCGCCCGCGAGCACCCCGAGGCTCTCCAGCTTCTGGACCTGGAGCAGCTGGCTGTGCATGCGCTCGCGCTCGACCTCGGCCTCCTTTCGCTCCGTGATGTCGACCATCACGCCGCGGAGGTGAGCGGGCCGCCCCTCGTCGTCCAGCCCCACCTGCACGATGTCGTGGAGCCACACGGTGCGGCCGTTGGCGGCGACCACGCGGTACACGAACTCGTGCCCGCTGCCGTCCTTGATCCCCACCTTGGACATGCGCTTCGCGCGGTCGACGTCCGCGGGGTGGATGATCCCGAACCAGAAGTTCGGCTCCAGCCACTGCTCGATGGGGTACCCCAGCAGGTGCTCCGCCCGCTTGCTCACGAACGAGTACCGGTCGGACCCGACGTCGGCCTCCCAGACGATCGCGTCGATCCCCTGCACGAGGTCCTCGAAGCGCGCGGTCGCGGCCTCCGCCTCCCGCCGGGCCTGGACCAGCTCCGTGACCTCGACCGCGTGGCAGAGGACCCCCTCGACCTGGCCGAGGGCGTCGAACGTGGGCTGGAAGACGAAGTTGAACCAGGCGAGGCCGCGCAGGCCTCCGGAGTCCGGGTCGGCCTTGCCCGTGACCGTGCGGATCTGGTCCCCGCGGAACACCCGCCCGCTGGCGAAGACCTCGTCCATCACGTCGAAGAAGCCCTGGGCGGCGAGCTCGGGGATCGCGTCGCGCCCCGGCGCCATGGGATCCACTTCGCCGCGCCCGATCATGCTGCGGAAGAGCGCGTTGCAGAAGACGATGCGGTGGTCCGGCCCGTGGCCGAGCGCGAGCAGCGCGGGCGTCTCTTCGAGGAGCGAGAGCGAGCGCCGATTGCTCGTCGACGGGACCACCACGCGGATGTCCTCGACGGTGTCGGCGCCTACGTCGTCCTGAGTGCTCACCCCGTCACCTCCACACCGCGCGGTCCTCCGGAGGTTGCCACGGCCGCGCCATCTCCGAGCGGGCGCGGAGCATCACCTCGCGCAGCGAGAGCAGCCCGTCGCGGTCTTCGGCGCGGGCGAGGAGGGTGGTGAGCCAGCGCCGAAGCGAGGGGTGCATGGCGCCCTCGACGTCGAACGCCTTGGCCAGGGCGTCGCTCGCCCCGTCGCCCGTGGGCTCCTCGACGGAGAGCACGTCCTGCAGCGCCAGCTCCAGGGCGACGATGCAGAGGTCCAACGGGGGCCTCGGCACGCCGCGCAGCCACTTCGGGAGTCCCCAGGGTTCCCCCTCGGAGCGCTCGTCGAGGCACCGGTCCCAGTCGGAGTCCACCCCCACCATCGCCACCGGATCCCAGAAGAGGCGGAGGTGGGCCACGCCCGAGTCGTCGGGGGGCTCGTCCGGGGCGCCGGCGCCGGGGGCGGCGTTCACCGCTCCCTCGTGTCCCGCCTCCGCGAGCCGCTCGGCGAAGGGCACGAAGTGCTCCGACGGGCGGTGGGCCAGGGCGGCCTTGAGGACGAAGGCCCGCGCCACCTGCCCGCCGGACCGGTTGAGCGCGTGGAACAGCCTGCTGAACTCGCGCGTGGTCATGCCCTGGAGGAGGTCGTCGGCGCGGTGCCGCATGTACGCAGGCAGCACGCCCGCGTCCCGACCGGCGATGAGGATGGCGTCCAGCTCGACGGCGTTGCGTCGCTTCCTGGGCACGACGGCGACGACCTCGAGGCCGTCCACCGTGTCCGCCCGCGGAGTGGGCGCGGTCGGGCCGCTCCCCTCGCCGCCCGGCTCCGCGGGGCCGTCTCCGCCCCCCATGCCCGCGGTCTTCTTGTCCGTCGCCAGGTGCTTGCGCGCGGCCTTGGCCTTCGCTTTGCGCGCCTCCTCGTCGGCGTCCGGGTCCTCCGCTTCGTGGTCGACCTCCTCGGCCACGGCTGTGTCGCGGGCCACCTCCGCCTCGTGCTCCTTCTGCTCGTCCTCGCTGAGCTCCGGATCCTCGGCGGCCTCCGCCAGGTCCGCGAGGCTGCGGCTGAAGTCGAGGACGGCGGCGGCGTCGACCCCCTCGCGCGCCGACCCGCGCTTCAGATCGTTGACCTCGTCCGCCGAGAGCTGCCGGTTGCCGACGGACTCCTGGCCGAGGACGGCGTTCCGCACGTCCAGCACCTCGGATTGCTCGCGCGTGGCCCGGTCGGCGGCCGCCTGCTCGGCAGCGGTCCGTCGTCCGTCGCGCCCGTCTTGCCGTCGACTCACCCGGTGAGGATAGACCGTAGCGGGGCCCGCGATCGCGGCCTATGTTGGAGACGGATGCATCTTCGGCACAGGACGGCAGGGGCAGCCTTCCTCGCGCTCGCGCTCACGGGCTGCGCGGCGACGCCGGGTCCGTCCGCTCCCTTCCGGGACGTCGAACCTCCGGAGCCGCTGCTCCCCGGGGACCTGATCGTCGCCCTCGCGGACCGCCCGGCCGGGACCCCCGCCATCGTGAGGTACCGCGGCGAGCCCGACGAGACGGACGCGCTGCGGGTCCGCGCCCAGGTGCTCGTCGAGGACGTATACGCCACGGGCGTCGCGGGCTCGTCGTCCGGGCGCTGGGTGGCCGCCCGACTCGTCGCTCCCCTGGGCGAGCCCCCCGACGCCCGCGTCCTCCTCTGGGATCTGCATCGGGCCCGCCTCCCCCTCCACGCCGACGACGCCGCGTGGACCAGCCCCGTCGGGTGCGCCGCGCCCCGGTTCCACCCGTCCGAGGCCTTCGTGGCCCTCGACTGCCCCTCCATGCAGCGGTCGCCGGGACACGTGACGCCCGCTCACCTCGTGCTCGTGGGGCTGCCGGACCTGAAGCCCCTCGCCTTGGTGGGGGAGCGCAACCGCTTCGCCCCGGCCCTGGGCGCCGACGGCGACCTCTACTGGATCGAGAACCGCGGCGGCGTCTCCACGATCGTGCGCCGCGGCCCGGACGCACGGCCCTTCCCGGTCCACCGCTCGCGGGCGCCCCTCACCGAGCTCTGGTCCCAGCACGACGGCTCGTTGATCGTCGCGGAGGTGGGTCCCGGCGGGGAACGCGAGCTCCGCCGCCTCGAGGCCTCGGGAGCGTCGACCCCCGTGCCCGCGCCCCGAGACGTGGGCCGGTCGCCTCGCTCCCACGAGCCGCTGGCGGTGAGCGCGGACGGCGAGTTCCTGTTCGTGTCGTGCACCCCCGCCCCGTGCACGGTGCTGCGGGAGGGCCCCAGCGGCGTGGGCTCGGCTCCGCTCAGCCTCGGCGGCCTGCCCTCGGCGCTGGCGTCCGTGCCGCGGTTCGGCCGGGCCGCGCCTCACGTGGAGGACCTGGCGACCGCCCCCGCCACCGTCTTCCAGAGCCACGACGCCTCGGGCGTCTCCGTGCTCGGCGTCGAACTCGGGATGCCCCTGGAGGCGGCCTTCGCGGCCCTCGATCGAGGCAACCGCTTCCCCCAGTGGATCGGCGAGGACGCCGGCGGCATCGGGGTCGGGGCCGTGGGTTCGGTGCACTGCGTGGAGTACCTCGCGGACGAGGCGCGCCTGGTGCGCAGCATCGAGCTCGCCGAGTGCGCGCGCAGCTACCTGAGCGAGGCCCTCCAGCCGCTCCTCGACCGCGACGCCATGTCCCAGGGCGCGCTCCCCCTGATCCGCCGCTACCTCGGCCCCGGCGTCTCGGCGATGGTGGGCGACCCTGCGGCCCAAGCCGCCGGGGACCCGACGATCGTCGGCACCACCGTCCGCTATCAGGCCCCCGAGCGCGGCTACTCGTTCGAGGCGCGGACCGAGATCCTGCGCACGTCCCGGGCGCGGCTCATGAACGGGCGCATGCGGCTGCGCCTCCAGCTCCCGGATCGAACGACGGTCGGCCGCCGCTGAGATCCCGGGGACGGCTTCAATCCAGGTGCTCGCGACGACGCTCGCGGCGCTCCCGTCGATCCCCCCGCCGCTCCCGGCGGATCTCCCGAAGTCGACGCTTCATCTCGCGGTCGAAGCGCTCTTGAGCGACGAAGAACTTGGCCCGCTGCTCCGGGCTCAGGATCTTCTTCAGCCCCACGAACTGCGTCTTGCGGGCCTTCGTGAGCTCGATCTCGACGGCCGCCATGGATCCGACGATCTCATCGAGCGACGCGTCGTCGATGGACTCCGACTCGAGCAGCGCCCGCAGCTTCCGCTTCGCCTCCCTCTGCTTGTGGTGCAGGCCGCGCATCTTCTCGTCCCCCTCGCGCAGGTAGGGGAAGAGCCGCGTGGCGGTCTCCTCGTCCAGCTCGAGGGCCTCGGTGAGCGCGTACACCCGCATCATCTGGATGCGCTGCTCGATCTCGGCCCGCTCCTCATCGGAGGGGTGGTCCATGGGCTCGGGGTGCGGATCCTGAGCCGAGGCGACGGCCGGGAGGGCGAGCGCGGCGGCGACGAGGAGGGGGAGGAAGCGGGTCATGGGCGTCTCCATCAGAGCTTGGCGGCGAGGGCCGCGAGCTCGGCGGCGGTGAGGTCGTCGAGGTCGGCCATCCACGACCCCCCCGACGCGAGGGTGTCGTCTCCTTCGTCTCGGGACAGGCCGAAGTCGCTCTCCAAGGCGGCGACGAGCAGCGAATGGGCGCCCAGGTCGTCGTCTTCGGCGAGGTCGTCGAGCGCGTCGGGGAGGAGGTCCGCGGCCACGTCCGCGGCGAGGACGTCGACCTCGGACTTCGGGGCCTCGGCCACGGGCGCGACCTCCGGGGAGTCCGGCCCGAGCAGCCCCCACCCCAGCGCGAGCGCGGCGGCCGCGGCGACGGCCCAGCGAACCCAGGAGCGACGGTCGTTCGCGGCCTCGAGCGGGCGCACGTCGACGGCGGCGTCGATCTCGGTCGCGAGGCCCTCGAAGTAGGCGTCGTCGTAGGCGGTGGTGTCGATCACGTCGACGTTCTTCCAGTCATCGAGCCGGCGACCGGTCATGAGACCCCCGCGGCCGCGAGGGAACGTCGGATGTTCCGCACGGCGTGGTGAAAGTTGACCTTGGCGTTGTTGGCGGTGATGCCGCAGGACGCGGCGATGTCGGCGAAGGAGAGGTCCTCGTAGATCCGCAGGACGGCCACCGCTCGCTGCCGGGGCGAGAGATCGTTCACCGCGTCCCGGAGGAGCCCCCGCGCCTCGGCCACGGCGAGCGCATCGAAGGCCTTCGCCTCCACCGAGCCGAGGACGGGCTCGGGATCGTCCGGGACGACCTCGCGATGCCGCCATGCTCTCCGCGACTCGTTGATGGACAGGTTGGTGGCGATGCGGAGCAGCCACGTCTTCAGCGACGCCTCGCCACGGAACGACGCGCGCTTCGTCCACGCCTGCAGGAACGTCTTCTGGGTGATGTCCCGGGCGAACTGCTCGTCGCCTCGACCGATGCGCAGGGCGGTGAAGAAGACGCTGCGCTGGTGGCGCCGCACGACCACCGAGAACGCTTCGCGGTCGCCGTTCATGGCGTCGCGCTCGGCGTAGTCGGGGGGCACGGCGCGCAGGGGACTCGGGGGGCTCACGGTCGGATGGACCGGAGCACGACCGCGGGGGTTAAATCGGTTCGGTCCGGCCCCCGAAGTCGCAGCTCGCCGAGTCGCCGGAAGAGATCCTCGCGCGTGACCTTCAGCGCCGCCGCCGCCTCGAAGATCTTCCACCGGGCGGCGTCCAGGGCGTCCGCGAGGGCGTCTCGGCTCATCCCCCGGAGCGCCCGCACGGCCTCCGGATCGGGATCGGCCGGCGGCTCCACGCGGCCGCGGCGCAGCTCGTTGGTGAACCGCACGTCCGGAAACACCGCGAGGTCCCAGCGGCTGCCCGGCATCGGCGAATAGCTCGCGTGAAGGACGCGACGGAGCACGAGCCGAAGCTCCTGGGTGTTCCCCGGCCAGTCGTGCAGGAGCAGCGCCTCGCGCAGTCGGGGCCAGATCTCCGGCGCCTCCCCGAGGTTGCGGTGGAGCAGCAGGAGGACGTCCTCCACCCGGTCGCGGAGCGGCGGGATGTACAGCACGCGCCCCGGCAGCGCGTCGTCGGGCGCCGCGTCCACCAGCCGGAAGTCGAGGGCGCCGCCGGTGATCCACGCGTTCTTGGGCGCCTCCGCGGCGAGGGTCCGCAGGTGCTCGAGGGCGACGGATCGGCCGCTGCCCACCTCGCCCACGACCCACACGGGCCCCGACGACCCCCGCAGTCGCTGCACCTGCTGGAGCCCGACGATCAGGCTCGGGCACCGCGTATCCAGGGGGCCGGGCAGGGGCGGCATGGAGGCGACCGCGGCTTCGTCCTCCGTGAATCGGCGGTGCACGTAGAGGGCCTCGCCCAGGCGAATCACGTCCCCGGGCGCCGCGTCCGCGCCCTTCGACGGGACGCCGATGCCGTTCACCTGGGTGCCGTTGCGCCCCCCCAGGTCCCACACCCGCAGCTTCTCGCCCGTGCGGGGGCGCTCCACGCGCGCGTGCTTCCGGGACACCCCGGGGGCGTCCGCCACCACCGAGCAGGCCGGGTCCCGCCCCAAGGTCATCCGCGAGCCCTCGAAGGGGTGGATCGCGAGGCACCCGCGCTCGTCGGCAGGCGGGTGCAGGCGCACGAGGTGCGCGCGCCGGCTCACAGAGCGACGGTCAGGGAGTACGGGTTGCCGACCACGGCGCCGGTGTCGAGGTTGAGCGTCACGCGGATGAACATGAACGTCGTGGCGGTGGGCGTGAAGGTGAACGTCTCGTTGTCGGTCGTCGACGTGCCCGACGCCAGGACGGTGCTGGTGCCGTCGATGAACTCGACGTTGATGTCCCCCTCCGCGTGGGTGAACGTCGCGGTGACGGTCACGGGGACGCCCGCGGTCGCGGTGAAGTCGAACCAGTCGTCGTCTCCGGGGCAGGCGTGCAGCGACGAGATCGTCCCGGGCACGAGCCCCGAGATGTCCGTGGTGCTCCCCTGGGAGTTGTTCGGCTCGTAGATGTCCGCGGTGCAGCCGCCCGCCGTCGGGGTGACGGTGAGGACCGTGGTGTAGCCGTTGCCGGGCGCGCCGGTGTCGTTGGTCATCACCACCTCGAGGTAGTGCGTCGTGGACGACGTGGCCGTGTAGTTGATGGTCTCGTCGTCCGTGAGGCTCGAGGCGGTCTGCAGCGGTCCGGTGCCGTCGTGCAGGGTGGCGTCGATGTTGCCGTCCGCGAACGCGTGCAGCACGTCGATGGTGATCGCGTCGCCCGTCACCGGGAAGAACTCGTACCAGTCGTCGTCGCCCGGGCACGACACAAGGGACCCCGTGGTGCCGGTCGCGAGGGTCGACGCCGTCCCCAGGGTGTCGTTGTTCTCGGCCCCGTCGTCGACGCAGGTCGCGCCCCCGCCGGGCACCACGGTGAGGTCGATCGTGTAGCTGTTGCCGGGGATCGAGCCGGTGTCGTTCACGAGCTCGACGAACACGTAGTACGTCGCGGTGACGCTGGTGGTGTAGGTGAGGAGCTCGTCGTCCGTGTTCGAAGTGCCGGACAGGAGCACCGCGGCGGAGTTCAGCAGGTGGATGTCGATGTCTCCCTCCGCGTGCGTGAACTGGACGTCGACGGTGAGGGCGTCCGCGGCGGTCAAGGTGATCTCGAACCAGTCCTCGTCGTTGGGGCAGCTCTGCGGCGCGGCGCTGTACGGAGCGACGGTCGACGTCGCCGTGGCGAGCGTGTCGTTGTTCTCGAGCGCGTCGTCGATGCACCCGCCGGTCGCGGGCGTGAGCGTGGTCGTGAGGGTGTAGGCGTTGCCCGGCAGCGTGCCGAGGTCGGCGGTGAGGTCGACCTGCAGCGAGACGACCTCCGCGCCCGTCGCCGTGTAGGTGACGTACTCGTCGTCGGTCGTCGTGGCCGAGTCCGCGAGCGAGACGCCGTTCGAGTCGACCAGGTCGATGTCGATGTTCCCCTCGGCGTGCGTGAAGAGGACGTCGAACTCGATCGTGTCGCCCGCCGCGAGCGTGACCTCGTACCAGTCCTCGTCGCCCGCGCAGCTCTGGGCGGGGTCCGTGCCCGGCGGGTTGAGCACGGTGGCCGCGCCCTGCGTGTCGTTCTCCTCGAACCCGTCCTCGACGCACGTGCCCCCGCCGCCGCCGGGGGTGACGGTCGTGTCCAGCACGTAGGCGTTGCCGGGGAGGATCCCGAGATCGGCGACCAGCTCCACGAACAGGTAGTGCGTGCCCGCCGTCGTCGCCGTGTACTGGATGAACTCGTTGTTGGAGACGGAGACGCCGGAGGCGTAGGTGGTGCCCGCGCCGTCCACCAGGTAGACGTCGATGTTGCCCTCCGCGTGCACGAAGGAGACGTCGAACGTGACGGTGTCGCCCACGGCCAGGGTCACGTCCCACCAGTCCTCGTTCAGCGGGCAGCTCTGGGCCACGACCAGCGACGGCGGGTTGATCACCACGGACGCCGCCGCCGTGTCGTTGGGCTCGTTGGCGTCGTCCACGCAGGTGCCGCCGCCCGTGGGGGTCAGGGTGGTGGTCAGGGTGTAGGAGTTGCCGGGGAGGATCCCGGTGTCCGCCGTCATCTCGACGCGCAGATAGAAGGTCCCGGCGCTCGCGAAGGTCTCGGAGAGGAACTCGTTGTCGTTCTGGGAGGTGGAGTCGTTGATGAGGTTCCCCGAGGCGTCCTCGAGGTAGATGTCGATGTCCCCCTCGGAGTGGAGGAACGCGACGTCGAAGTCGATCTGGTCGCCCGCGGTGGTGGTGAACTCGTACCAGTCCTCGTCCCCCGGGCAGCTGTTCGCCGCGTCGAACGACGACGGCGTGATGACCGTCGCGGTGCCCGCCGTGTCGTTCTCCTCGAGGCCGTCGTCCACGCAGGTCGGCAGCGTGACGATGCTGAGCTGCACGTCGTAGCTGTTGCCGGGGATCACGCCCGCGTCCCCATTGAGGAACACCTCGAGGAAGTAGTTGGAGGTGCTCGCGGCGGTGTACACGACCGTCTCGATGTCGCCCGCGCCGAAGCCCTGCCCCAGCTGGTTGAGCTGGTTGTCGTACAGGATGATGTCGATGTTCCCCTCGGTCGCCGTGAAGGTGGTCAGGACCGTGAGGATGTCGCCCTGGCTGAGGGTGAACTCGAACCAGTCCGGGTCGCTGGGGCAGGCCTGGATGCCCGCCACGGTGCCGGCGCCGATGGTCGTGGCGCCCGTCGAGTCGTCGTTCTCCTCGAACCCGTCGTCCACGCACGTCGGGGCTGCGTCGTCGTCGTCCGCCGCGTCGTCGTCGTCCACCGCGTCGTCGTCGTCCACTGCGTCGTCGTCGTCCACCGCGTCGTCGTCGTCGGTCGCGTCGTCGTCGTCCACTGCGTCGTCGTCGTCCATCGCGTCGTCGTCGTCGTCCGCCGAGTCGTCGTCCCCGCTGCATTCCGAGTCGTCCTCGCAGTCCGGGTCGTCGCAGTCGAACAGCCCGTCCGTGTCGTTGTCCGCGCCGTCGGCGCAGTCGCGCTCCCGCTCGCCGTCGTCGTTGAACTCCCCGCGGCGATCGGGACACCCCGCGAGCGTCA
>CAZUHI010000090.1:0-21066 GCA_964620495.1 uncultured Rickettsiales bacterium
CGACGACGACGACGACTCGGACGACGACGACGCGACGGGCGGGCTGACCGTCGACAACTGCGTGACGGACATCGGCCCGGGCGTGCCGTCCTTCTATTCGAGGTTCTTCCGCTGCGTGACCGTTCGCATGGAGGAGGGCGACGTGGTCATCACCAGCGACGGCCTGCCCCCGCACCCGTCGGCGTACTACCCGGAGAATGACCCCAACTGGACCGAGTGGACCGGCGACGGCAGGCAGAACCCCAACGAGATCGCCCCCATCAACCTCGAGCTCCGCATCCCCGAGGGTCCCGACTCGCGCGGCCTGACCATCGACGAGAACCTCGTGGACCTCGTGATCAACAACGACAACGAGTACAGCCTCGGGATCGCGGGCGTGGCCCTCAACGGCGTCGCCGTCTTCAACTCGCTGGCGGGCCCGGGCGACGACATCGCCGACAAGGCGGAGTCCTTCGACGCCTACGGCGGGCACCCCGCGGGCCGGGGGAACTACCACTACCACTCGACGATGCCCGGGGCCCTCGAGGTCATGGACGCCGTCGGCTACGGCGGCGTGGAGCTGTACGGGATCATGTGCGACGGGACGGTCGTGCTGGGGTGCACGGAGCTCGACGGCAACGCCCCGGCCTGGGGCGAGCTCGACGCCCAGGGCGGGCACGTCGGGGACATCGAGGAGTCGGCCGAGGCGGGCGCCGAGAACCACTTCGGCGGCCGCTACCACACCCACATCTGCCCGGCATCGCAGCCCGGGCACCCCTACACGCCCGAGATCCAGTACTACGACGAGTGCGGTACCGTCCGCGGCGGAGGAATGGGCGGCGGCTGACCGGCAGCCTGCCCCCGGATCGACCTACAGGAAGCTCGTGCCGTCCTTGCCGACGACGCGGGAGACGGCCTCCACGAACTTCTGCGACGGTCGCACCTTGAGGTCCTTCGGGAGGTCGATCAGCACCTCCACCCCGGTCTCAGTGGTGAACTCGAGGCTCACCGGGGCGCGCCCAGGGTTGGCGTCGATCACGTCGCGCAGGCCGTCCAGCGAGCCCACCGAGATGTCGCCCACCGGCATGCGCAGCCGCACCTCCTGCGTCTGCTGCTCCCGGATCTCGCTCAGCAGCGCGAGGTCTTCGGCGAGGAGCTTCACGAGGCCCTCGTCCGTCACCTCGTCGATCTTCGCGGTGAGCAGCAGCGGCTGATCCGTCACCAGGAGGTGCTCGGTCTTGGCGAAGGTCTTCGGGAAGACGGTGACCTCCACGCTGCCGACCATGTCCTCGAACTGCACGAAGGCCATGCGCTGGCCCTTCGCCTTCGTCACCACCACCTTCATGGACGCGACCACGCCCGCCAGCTTGATCTCGCCGCCCCCGCGCAGCTCCCGCGCGTTCTCCGCCAGGCCCGCCGACGTGTGCGTGCTGAACCGCCGCACCTCGGCCTGGAACGAGCCCATGGGGTGGCCGGTGATGTAGAAGCCGAGGGCCTCCTTCTCCAGGGCCAGCCGCTCCCGCTCGGGCCACTCGGGCAGCTCGGGGATGTGCAACGAGCCCGCCGAGCTCCCGCCCGCCATCATCCCGAACAGCCCCACCTGGCCCGACGCGCGGTCCCGGGTCTTCTGCCGGCCGTAGTCGACGATGCGCTCGAGGGACCCGTGCAGGGCCGCCCGGGTGCGCCCCATGGAGTCGAACGCCCCGCACTTCATCAGCGCCTCGATGACCCGCTTGTTGACCTTGTCCAGGTCCACGCGGCTCAGGAAGTCGTCGACGCTCGCGAAGGGCCCGTCGGCGCGGGTCTCGAGGATCGAGGAGATGGCGCCGTCGCCCACCCCCTTGATGGCCGTGAGCCCGAACCGCACCTTCTCGTCCACCACCCGGAACTGCAGCGCCGACTCGTTCACGTCCGGGGGCAGGACCTCCACGCCGTGGCGACGGGCGTCGTCCACGTAGAGCAGCACCTTGTCCGTGTTGGACGACTCGATCGTGAGCAGCGAGGCGTAGAAGTAGGCGGGCAGGTGATGCTTCACCCAGGCGGTCTGGTAGGCGATGAGCCCGTACGCCGCCGTGTGGGACTTGTTGAAGCCGTACTTCGCGAACTCGGCCATGAGGTCGAAGACCTCGGTCGCCGTCTTCTCGTCGACCCCCTGCTCCGTCGCCCCCTTGGTGAAGATCACGCGGTGCTCGGCCATGAGCTCGAGCTTCTTCTTGCCCATGGCGCGGCGGAGGATGTCGGCCTGGCCCAGGGTGTAGCCGCCCATCACCTGGGCGATCTGCATCACCTGCTCCTGAAACACGATGACGCCGTACGTGTCCTGGAGGATCGGCTGGAGCATCGGGTGCGGGTACGTCACCCGCTTTCGGCCGTGCTTGCAGTCCACGAACGTGTGGTGCATCCCCAGGCCCATGGGGCCCGGTCGGTAGAGCGCGGCGACGGCGATGATGTCCTCGAACTGCGTGGGCTTGAGCGACCGCAGGAGCTCGCGCATGCCGCTCGACTCGAGCTGGAACACGCCGAGGGTGTCGCCGCGGGTGAGGAGCTTGTAGACGTCCGGGTCGTCCAGCGGCACCTCGGCGAAGGGGAAGAACGCCCACTCCGTCTCGCCGTCGGCCCGCGCCATGTCGAGCGCGTTCTTGATCTGAGTGATCGTCTTGAGGCCCAGGAAGTCGAACTTGATGAGGCCGATCTCCTCGGCCCACTTCATGTCGAACTGGGTGACGCCCGGGTCCGTGTCGCCCGCCCCCTTGTAGAGCGGGCAGTAGTTGCGCAGGTCGTCGTCCGCGATCACCACGCCCGCGGCGTGCACGGAGCAGTGCCGGGTGGTCCCCTCGAGCCCCTCGGCGATCTTGATCAGCCGCTCGACCCGGGGGTCCTCGCCCATGAGCTTGCCGAGCCGCGGCTCCTTCTCCTGCGCCTCGGGCAGGGTGATGCCGAGCTGGTCCGGCACGAGCTTCGCGATGCGATCGGTCTCGCCGAAGGTGAAGCCCATGACCCGGCCGACGTCGCGCAGCACGCCCTTCGCGAGCATCTTCCCGAAGGTGATGATCTGCGTGACGCGGGTGCTGCCCCCGTAGGCGCCGCCCACGTAGTCGATCACCTCGCCGCGGCGGTCCTGGCAGAAGTCGACGTCGACATCCGGCATCGACACCCGCTCGGGGTTCAGGAAGCGCTCGAAGAGGAGCGCGTACGGCATGGGGTCGATGTCCGTGATGCGCAGCGAGTAGAGGACGAGCGAGCCCGCGCCCGACCCGCGCCCCGGGCCCACGGGGATGTCCTTCTCCCGGGCCCAGTTGATGAAGTCGTAGACGATGAGGAAGTAGGCCGCGAACTTCATCGAGACGATGATCTCGATCTCGGTCTCGAGCCGGTCGCGGTACTCCTCCTCGATCTCCTCCCAGGCGCGGTCCGTGGGGCGGCGCTTCACCACCTCGAGGCGCTCGGCGAGCCCCTTGTTCGAGAGCTCCCGCAGCACCTCCTCGGGGGTGCGACCTTCGAGGTGCGGATACACGGGGAAGCGGTAGTTGCCGAACTCGAACTCGAAGGAGCAGCGCTCGGCGATGCGCAGGGTGTTCGCCAGGGCCTCGCGGTCGTCGGGGCCGTCGAACAGCGCCCGCATCTGGCCCGCCGACTTCATGAAGAACTGGTCCGACGGGAACCGGAAGCGGAACTCGTCCTGGATCGTGTTCGTCATGCCGAGGCAGAGCAGGACCTCGTGCAGGAACGCGTCCTCCTGGGTGGGGTAGTGGACGTTGTTCGTGGCGACGGTGGGGATGCCCGTGGCCGCGCCGAGGGCCCGCAGCTGCTTGTTGATCTCGTACTGGTCGGCCTCGTCGCCCAGCCCGCCGCCGTTGCCCCAGCCGAGGTCCATCAGCTCGAGGAAGAAGTTCCCCTCGCCGAACATCGCCTGGTAGCGACGCGCGACCTCTTCGGCTTCGTCGGCGCGGCCCCGGGCGAGCAGCCGCGGGATCTCACCGCGCAGGTCCCCGGAGAGGAAGATCAGGCCCTCGTGGTGCGCCTCGAGCAGCTCCATGTCCACGCGGGGCTTGAAGTGCCGCCCCCCGAAGTACGCGCCCTCGAGCAGGAAGTTCAGGTTCACGTACCCGCGCTCGTTCTCGATCAGCGCGACGAGGCGGCGGTTGTCCCGCGCCTTGTTCTTCTCCGTCCGCGGCCCGGGGGACACGATCAGCTCGGCCCCCATGATCGGCTTCAGGCCCGCCTCGGTGGCGGCCTGGAAGAACTCCACCGCGCCGAAGAGGTTCATCTCGTCCGTGAGCGCGACGTGGGACATGCCCAACGCGGCGGCGCGCTTCACGATGTCCTTCGGGGTGCCGAGCGCAGACAGCAGCGAGAACTGCGACTTGAGGTGCAGGTGAACGAACGGCGGAGCCGTCTCCCCGACGGTCGGCGCCGGGGTGGTCACGGTGGTCGCGGTCACGAGGTCCCCCGGAGGAGGTCCACCCCGCGGGGTGGAGGGGTACTTGTACTAGGGCGCGGTCTGAGCGGGAGCGGGAGCGGAGGGACCAGCAGCTTGCGGAGCAGGGACGAACCCGGCGAGGGCCAGGAAGGTGGTGGCGATCACAATGGCGATGGCTGACACGACGCGACGCTGCATGAATCTCCCGGCTGCCCCCAGTGGGATCCGCACTCTAGCGATCAACCCCGCGCATTGCGCGGAGGAAGGTCCGACGCTAGCCTCCGACCACATGCCGATCGCCCGACGCAGCCGTGTTTCGACCGTCGCCGCCGCCGCCTTCGCGGCGCTCATCCTGGCGCTCGCCGCCCCCACCGACGCCGCCGCCAAGGATCTGCGCGGCCGCTTCGGCATCGGTTTCAACAACAACTTCTCGAGCCTGACGTCGATCTCCGTGAAGGTCGGCCTGCCCACGGACAAGGAGACGCTGAACTTCCAGATCCAGGGGCTCGTGGGCTTCGCGATCCTGGCGGACGAGGACAACCGCTTCTTCGCCGGGGGGCGCGTGCTGCTCCCGATCCTGGCGGAGGACAACCTCAACCTCTACGGCGCGGTGGGCGGCGGGTACGTCCGCTTCCACGACAACCTCTCCGCGGCCCGCGTGCAGGCCGTCCTGGGGGTCGAGTTCTTCTTCTTCGGCCTCGAGAACCTGGGGCTGTCCGCCGAGTTCGGCCTGAACCTGGACGTGGCGCCCGGCCGGATCGACTTCACCACCACGTCGGGCACCTCGGCGGCGGTGGGCGTCCACTACTACTTCGGCGCACCGAAGCAGAAGCGTCGGTGATCCCGAGGGCGGCGCTCGTCGCGAGCCTCGTCGTCGCCTCGAGCGGCTGCATCGAGGATCGCTGCACCATCGACGACTCCGTGCGTCTGCTCTTCGTGTACCCGGACGACGCGAGCCGCACGGACACCACCAACCCGCACGTCTTCTACTCGATCCAGGACGCCGTGGACGCCGCGCCCGCGCCCGAGGGCGACGGGACCGAGACGACCGTCTGCGTGGCCGACGGCGTGTACCGCGAGCAGCTGACGATCCCCCCGGGCGTGCGGCTGCTGGGACGAGGCGCGGACCGGGTCCGACTCCGCCCCCCCGGAGGCCGCGACGACGAGACCCTGGTCACGGTCGCCACCGACGCCCTCACCTCCGTCACGATCCAGGACGTGGACCTGGGCGGCACGACCGCCGCCTGCGTCGAGGCCTCGGGGGGCGGGGCCCTCCGGATCCTGACCTCTCGCATCCTCGGCTGCGGGATCGGCGTCCGGGCCATGGGCGGCGGCGACGCGGGGACCCTCGAGATCGCGGCCACCCCCCTCGCTCGCAACGGGACGGGCCTGCTGATCACGTCGATGGCCGACGTCCTGGTGCGGGACACGGACCTCACCGGCAACGACTTCGTCGCCCTCGCCGACAACCGCTCCGGGGACGGCGCGGTGCGGTTCGAGCGCGTGCGCCTGGCCGACAACGGGGCGGCGATCACCGTGCACGGGGGCACCGCCCGCCTCACGGCGGTGGACTCCGCGGCGGACCACCCCCTCCTCTCGGGCTCCGGGGTGGAGGCGACCCTGCGCAGCTCGGGGCTCTCGACCGTGGGCCCGATCGTCTCCCTGGAGAGCGGCGACCTGCTGGCCACCCACGTGACCGTCCTGGGCTCGGGCACCCTCGCCGAGGTCGGCAGCGGCACCGCGACGTTCATGAACTCGATCCTCGAGCCCGACGTGGGCGACGGCGTGACCGTGCGCAGCTCCCTCGTCCAGGACGACACGCTCGGGGACGGCAACGTCGCCTGGGTGGACCCCGAGCTCACCGGCTGGACGCCCGCCGCGGGCTCTGCGGTGCGCTGCGCGGGGATGAGCGTCGCCGACGACGCCGTCGACCTGCGGGGCAACCCCCGACCGTTCCGGGAAGGAAAACTCCCGGACCTGGGGGCCGTGGAATTGCAGGAGGGGTGCCCCTGATGCGCGCTCGTCTCCTGCTGGTGCTGTTCGCCCTCCTCCTCGCGACCCCCGCGACGGCGGCGCAGTGGCACCCGAAGCACCACTGGCAGACGCTGCAGACCGTCCACTTCGACATCCACTTCCACGAGGGGCTGACCGAGACGGCCATCGAGATGGGGCGCGTGGCCGAGGAGGTGCACTCCATCCTCGCGCCGTACCTCGAGTGGGAGCCCCTCGAGCGCACCCAGGTCGTGCTGCTGGACAGCACCGACCGCGCCAACGGCTACGCCACCCCGGTGCCGTACAACACCATCGTCCTGTACATGGTCCAGCCGACGCCGAGCACGTCGCTGGACAACTACGAGAACTGGCTGTGGGCCATCTTCGTGCACGAGTACACGCACACGCTCCAGATCGACATGGTGAGCGGCCTCCCCATGGCGGTCCGGTTCCTGCTCGGTCGTTACGTCGTGCCCAACGCGGTGCTGCCCCTGTGGATGACCGAGGGCTACGCCACGTGGATGGAGACCTTCTTCACCACCGGCGGACGAGGCCGATCGACGTACACGGACATGATGCTGCGCACGGCGACGCTCACGCGCACGCTCCCCACGATCGACCAGGCCGAGGGCACCGTGCATACCTGGCCCGGCGGCAGCCTCCGGTACCTGTACGGGGCCCGCTTCCACCTCCACGTCTCGGAGCAGGTGGGCGACCGCGCCTGGGTCGACTTCCACAAGCGCCACGGCGCCGGGCCCATCCCCTTCTATCTGCCCGCCCGCGAAGCGTTCGGGCGCACCGTCTCGCGCATGTGGAAGGAGTGGAAGGTCGAGCTGGCCGAGCACTACCTGGAGCAGGCCGACCGGATCCGACGGGAGGGTCGCGGCCTCACCGCGGCGAGCGTGGTCCCCACGAAGAAGGGCACCGCGTATCGACCCGTCTATTCGCACGACGGCGAGGCGATCTACTACCTGCACGGCTCGGCCTTCGCGGGCTCGGCGCTGCGTCGGATCACCCGCGACGGCCGCGAGGACGTGCGGGAGCGCGAGGGGGGGATCGCCGAGCTGGTCCGATCGCCCGACGGCGCGCGGTTCTTCTACTCGGCCACCAGCACCTTCAACCGCTGGGAGGCGTTCCGGGACCTGCACCGCTTCAAGCCCGGGGCGAAGCGATCGCGTCGCCTGACCCGCGGGGATCGGCTGTCCTACCCCGCCCCCCATCCGGAGGGCTGGCTCCTGGCGGTGCAGACGGGGCGGCTGTCGTCTCAGCTGGTGCGCGTGGACCTCGAGGAGCGCGACGACCTGGGCGCGGTCACGAGGGAGAAGACCGTCACGCGGCTCACCGACGCCGCGGACGGCACCCACTACGCGTCGCCGGTGTGGGACCCGACGGGGGAGCGCCTGGCCGTGTCCGTGTGGAAGCCCGGCGGCTTCCGGGACATCCACGTGTTCGATCGCGAGCTGCGGCTGCTGCGGGTGCTCACCTGGGACCGCGCCGGGGACACCGGCCCCACCTGGTCGCCCGACGGGGAGTGGCTGGTGTGGGCCTCGGACCGAGACGACGTGTGGAACCTCTACGCGCACCGCTGGGCGGACGGGCGGATCAAGCGGCTGACGCGCTTGCTCGGGGGGGCGACCTCGCCCGACATCAGCCCCGACGGAGCCCACGTGGTGTTCCAGGGCTACGGCCCCACGGGGCCGCGGATCGAGGAGATGCCCTTCGATCCCGAGGCGGCCGAGGACGTCGCGCTGTCGCCCCGCGTGCTGCCCGGCCCGAGGTGGGGACCGTCCGCCCAGGCCCTCGCGCCCACCCACCCCATGGAGGGCGTGCCGGGGCCGTCGATGCCCTGGGGGAGCGGCCCCGCCGACGCCGTCGCTCGCGCCCGCGCCCAGTCCGGCTACGCGACTCTGACCCCCGAGGCTGCCGTGCTGTCCGAGCGCCCCGAGGCGGCCGCCGAGGACACGCCGGAGCCCGCCCCGGAGCCCGCGGATCCCGACGCGAAGGTCGACCTCGAGGGCGAGCCCGAGAAGGAGCTGAGCCGCGAGGAGAAGCGCACGCAGCGACGCAACCGCGCGGAGCGACGCGAGCAGCGACGCCTGGAGCATCGGGAGCGCAACGCCCGGGGCCCGAAGCCGGAGCTCGCCCAGGCGCCGGCGGACGTGGGCGTCATCCGTCGCTACAACCCCTTCCCCACGCTCTTCCCCCCCCGCGTCATCGAGCCCTTCGGCGCCATCACCAACGGCGGCGCGATCGGCGGCCTGCGCATCGGCGGGCGGGACATCCTGGGCCACCACGCCTGGTCCGCGTCGCTGCACTACCGCACGGACAGCAAGTCCTTCGGCTTCGGGGCCGGGTACGTGTTCGCGCAGCTCCGGCCGCGCTTCTCGATCGACGTGTCCAGCGTCGCCCTGAACTACGGGACGCTGTTCCTGCGGACCAAGCCCACCACGTCGCCGGGGGCGAGCTTCGCCGGCATCTACCGGGGCGACGACCGGTACTACGAGCGCCGCCTGCGGGCGCGGGCCGGCTTGTCGCTGCAGGTGGGCACGAAGTCGAGCTTCTCGGCGCGCTACAAGTTCGAGTTCCGCCGCCCCCTGAACGACCTGCCCGCGGACGTCGCCACCGAGGCGTTGCCGGCCCGGGGGTCCTTCTCAGGCATCACCCTCGGGTTCTCGACGGGCTCCATCGGGCGCTACTCGGGCAGCATCAGCGCCGAGAACAGCGAGCTGCTCTCGCTCTCGGCGGACGTCGAGTCCAGCTTCCTGGGGGCGTGGCGCGTGGAGCCCGACGGCAGCCGCAGCACCCTGCATCGGCTGATCCTGACGGCCGAGGCGCGCAAGTACCTCGCCCTGCCCTGGGCGAAGGGGCACGTGCTCGCGGTGCGCGGCGTGGTGGGCGGCACCCTCGGCACCGACATCCCCCAGAAGACGTTCCGCATGGGCGGCCCCTACGGCGACAGCCCGTACGTCAGCCTGCCGGACCGCTACTACGGCCTGCGCGGCTACCCGACGTCGTTCCGACGCGGCAACCACATGTACCTGGGTTCCATGGAGTACCGGTTGCCCCTGTTCCTCATCGAGCGGGGGCCGTGGACGGTGCCGGTCTTCTTCCGCTCGGTGGCCCTCACGGTCTACGTGGAGGCGGGGCAGGCGTTCGACACCGAGGACTACGCCGGCTACGGCGGGAGCCCCGCGGGGTTCCTCGACTTCTGGGCCAACACGTCGGTGTCGTTCGGGGCCGAGCTGGTGGGGGAGGTGCGGCTCGCCTGGTCCGGGTCGTTCCAGGGGCGCCTCGGTTATGGTTACGGCATCGGGGCCGGGGCATATCCGGTCGGAATCATCTATGCGCAGCTCGGTACCAGCTTCTGAGATCGTTGGACATCGAGCCGGCGGGCAGCACCGGACCCGCGACCACGGCACCGGCCTTGCTTGGTGGAGCGCCGTGACGAATCGCCTCCTCCGCCTGCTCCTCTCCGTCGCCGCGGCCCTCGCCCTGGCGAGCTGCTCGGAGGCCGCCCTCGACGCGTTCGAGGCGGACCCGTCCCTGGTGCAGGACATCGTCACCGGCCAGACCCTCGTGTTCGTGGGCACGGACCCCATCACGCTGCAGTCGGACATCTACCTCGTGCGGGCCGTCTCGGACCGCTTCAGCGACGAGGAGCCCGACCTGCGCGACGCCCAGGACTTCGTGGTCGAACCCCTGGGGGCGCTCACCGAGTCGGCGCGCAACGGCTCCGTCGTGCAGAACGACGCGGACCAGATCTTCCCCGTCGAGGCCCCGTTCGTGGTGCCGGACGAGCAGGGCCTGCGGGTCCTCGGCACGTCGCTGACCTACGACGAAGAGGGGAGCGTCCTCGGGGGCCGCCTGGTGCTCGTGAACATCACCCCGCTGCAGCACCAGGTGTCGCCGATGATCCCCGGGCTGCTCTCGGCGCGGTTCACCTGGGCCGGCGACTGGCTCGTGCTGCAGCTGCAGGATCCGCTCACCGGCGCCAAGTCCCTGGAGGTCGTGCGCGCGGACCGGATCGAAGAAGAGAGCGCGCGCATCCCCATCGGACCGGTGGACGAGGGCGACGTGGAGTTCGCCGAGCTGATCCGCGACCGGGACTCCTTCCTCGCGCGGGTCGTGGACCCGGCCACGTCGCGCGCCGACGTCGTCGAGCTCGACCCCGACACCGGCACCTCCACCGTCCTCACGGCCGGGACGGACCTCTCGGTCGCGGCCCCTCGCATGTCCGCGGACGGCAGCCTCCTCGCGGTCACGCTGCAGGTCGAGGCCGCCGACGACGCCGCGCTCCGCCGGGAGATCGGAGTGTTCGACCTCGCCGTGGGGGGCCCGCCCGTGTTCCTGGCGGGCGACGCGTCGGTCGACTGCGGACGCCCCGCCTGGTCGCCCCCCGAGAGCGTCTCGCCGCAGCCCATCCTCGCCTACGCCTGCCGGCGCCTCGACAACGGGCGCCCCGACCTCCACCTGTGGCAGTCCGCCACGGCGAGCGTCGAGCCGGTCGTCCTCACCGCGACCAGCCAGCAGGAGGTGCCGGGCGGCAGCATCGACGGCCTGGTCCTGCGCGCCGGGCCCCTGTGGGATCCGAGCGGCGAGCGGCTCGTCTTCGGCGCGTCGACCGAGGAGCAGGCGCTCGAGGACGAGGGCATGACGATCCTCGCGTTCCCGCTGTCCGCCGACGCGCCCCTGGAGACCCAGCAGCCGCAGGCCTACGCCGTGTACCCCTCCGGGTTCGGCGCGGCGGACTGGGTCCACTTCTCGGCGGGCTCCCCCGTCCCCATCCTCATGCTGTGGGACCGCGGCGAGACCGGCCTCGAAGACTCCGCGGGGGGGCACCCGATCGAGGTCGTGTCCGTCGAAGAGGACGGCGGCCTCCCCCGCCCCGTGGCGCTCGGGGTGGATCTGCGCGTCAGCTTCCCGGTGTTCCTGGGCCGGAACACCCTCTTCTACCGCTGAGCCGGACCTACTTGATCGTGACGTCGGCGGGGAGTCGAGCCTGCAGGCCGGTGGGGATCCCGAGGGCTCGGGGGAGGTCGGCGAGAGACTTGAACATCGGCGCACGCACGCGCTGAAGTCGATCGAGCAGGCCCGGACGGGCGGGCTCGGCGAGCACCAGCTCGGGACGACCCCCGAGCCCGGCGCGGCGGCCCGCGACCTCGATCGCGGCGCGAAGCCCGCCCACGTCGTCGACCAGACCCAGCTCGGCCGCCTGGGCGCCCGTCCAGATGCGGCCGCGCGCGTGGGCCTCGAGCGCTTCGTGGTCCATCCTCCGCCCCGCGGCGGCCCGGGCCACGAAGCCGTCGTAGAACCGGTCCAGGTGGTCCGACAGGCGTTGCTCCTCCGCGGCCGTCATGCCCGACGTGATCGAGTTCATGCCCGAGTTGGCCCCGAGGGAGATGACCTCCTCGGTGATCCCCAGCTTGTCGAGCAGGCCGCTCAGCTCGAACTTGCCCGCGGCCACGCCGATGGACCCCGTGATCGTGGTCGCGTCGGCCACGATGTGGTCCGCGGCGACGGCCATGTAGTAGCCCCCCGAGGCGGCCACCGAGCCCATGGAGGCCACCACGGGCTTCTTCGCCGCCAGCCGACGGAGCTCCCGCCACAGCAGGTCGGAGGCGCCCGCGGAGCCCCCCGGAGAGTCCACCCGGAGCACGACGGCCCCGATGGAGTCGTCCCGGCGCAGGGCACGGAACAGGGCCCCGTAGGGGCGAGCGCCGATGCGGCCCGGGGGCAGCTGGGAGTAGTCCGAGTCGACGATCTCGCCCTCGGCGACGACGATGGCCACGCGAGGCCGGGGCGTCGCCCAGCGCTCGAGGCGACGGAGCAGCCGCCACGGCCGCAGGAAGGAGCCCGCGGGCACGAGCTGCAGCCGACGGCGATGGAACGCCCGGGAGCGCTCCTCGTCGGCAGGCTCGAGGAACTCCGCGTCCGCCGTCGTGGTGCCGTCCGTCGGCTCCTCCACCCCCTGCCCGCGCCCCAGGCGGTTCTTGAGCCGACGACGCCATCGGTCCGGGTACAGCACCCCGTCCACGAGCCCGAGCTCCAGCGCCTCCTCGGCGGTGTACGGACCCCCGTCCACGACGCCCTGCGCCGCCTCGGCGTCCACCTTCAAGCGGAGGGCGACCGCGGCCACGAAGCGACCGTGGATGCCCCGCAGCACGCCCTCCAGGGACTCCCGGAAGGCCGGGCTCATTCCCTCCCGGGAGAACGGCTCCACCACGGACTTGTACTCGCCGCGCGTGGCGAGGTGCGACTGCACGCCCACCTTGTCGAGCAGCCCCTTGAAGAACTTCACCTCCGCCCGCAGCCCGACCATGTCGAGCGTCGCCATGGGAGGCATCGCCACGTGGTCGAACGCCGACGCCAGGAACCACTCGGCGTGCCCCGGCTGCTCCACGAACGCGAACGTCCGCCGGCCCGCCGCGGAGACGGCGAGGACGGCGTCGCGCAGCTCCTCGATCTGGGCCCAGCCCGCCCCGAGGCGCCCGATGCGCACGGCGACCGCCTCCACGGAGGGGTCCTCTCCGGCCGCCTCCAGGGCTCGCAGCACCTCGATCGTCGTGGTGGCGGGGCGTCGGCCGCCGAAGCGGGAACCCCGGCCGGCGGGGCTCTCGGACATCGAGCCCGACAGACGCAGGGTCACCACCGCGCGACGGCGGCGCCGCAGGGTGTCCAGGAAGAGCCGAACGAGGCGGACGGGCAGGTACAGGAGGACGGTGCCGATGACCGTGCGGAGCGCGTGCATCCGCCCACCATCGGGCCGCGCGGGGCGATGTCAATGCGCGCGTGTCATTCCGACGGCGGCCCCGGATCCCGGGTCCGCGGAGGGTAGAGGACGAAGTACAGCGAGAAGCCGACGAGGGCCAGGCCCAGCACCGTGGGGTGGTAGCGCTCCAGGTGCGCGCCGAGCAGCCACAGGCCCAGCCCCAGCGGGATCCCCGCGGGAGCGAAGCGACGCAGACCGGTCACGACCGGGGTCGCTTGCTAGTTGCCCTGGGGCGTGATGGCGACGGTGTAGGCGCCCACGCTGCCGGCGTAGCCGACGACGGTGAACCAGCAGTCCGCGCCGTCCGGCAGGGGCACGACCGTGCGGCCCTCCTCGGGCTTGCTGAGGTCCGTGAGGCCGGGGCTCCACAAGCCGTTGGCGTTGCCGT
This sequence comes from uncultured Rickettsiales bacterium, assembly GCA_964620495.1. Lineage (GTDB taxonomy): Bacteria > Myxococcota_A > UBA796 > UBA9615 > UBA9615 > CAZEKB01. The sequence continues at coordinate 13,549 of CAZUHI010000090.1, forward strand.
AGTACCCGGCGGGCGTGACCGAGCTCTGGAAGTAGCAGTACACGACCATGTCGTAGTCGCCGCCGCCGGTGAGCCAGTTCAGGGACACGTCCACGAAGCCCGCCTCGGGGAAGGTCACGTGGAAGGTGTCGTTGTCGCCGCCCCAACTGTCGGGCTCGATCGTGTCGATGTTGCCCAGGAACTCGTTGGTCTTGCCCGCGGGCGCGGCCTCGCCCAGCTCCTGGTAGGTGCCCTCGTCGTACGGCGGGGGCGCGTCCACGATGGTGAACCCGGAGATCTCCACGTCGTTCGGGAGCTCGTTGCCGGCCTGATCGGTGGCCTCGAACCAGGTCTTGCCGATCTCGGGCTGCTTGACGAACCAGGCGTTCAGGAGGGGCAGGTTCGTGGGCTCGAGCCGCGGGGGCAGGCCGGCCTCGCCGGTGACCTCGTCCTCGGCCCAGCGGTCCTCGTTGAAGATCCACTCCACGCGGTCCTTCTCGAGGTCGTAGGCGGTCATCTCGGTGGTGCGACGGCCGTCCGGCTGGGCGTCGATCTGGTTGAGCGACGTGACGTCGCCCGCGAACAGGTACACGGTGCTGAAGTCGGTGTTCACGACGTTCGCGCTGCGCACCTCGTAGTTGCCGATGAACATCGTCGGGTCGGTGTCGTCGCAGTCGCGCAGGCCCATGGGGTAGCCGTCGCCGTCCTGGTCCTCGACCTGGTAGCTGTCGTCCGACGTGAACGTCCAGTTCCCGTGCTCGCCCGCTCGGCTCCAGTCGCGGTTCTCGTCCACGGTGCCGTCGCAGTCGTCGTCGATGCCGTTGGCGATGTCGTAGTGGAAGCTCGTGATCTCGGTGCCCGTCTCGTCCGTGTTGTGCGGGTGGATCGTGTTGTCCCGGTCGTTGCAGTCGCCGGGGTTGTTCGGCGTGCTGAACACGTGACCGTCGTCGTCGGCGTCGAGGTCCTCACCGTCGCACTGGCCGTCCCCGTCCAGGTCCGGGTACTCGGTGTTGGCCACGCGGGGGTCCGAGGCGCAGAGGATCTCCTGCCAGTTGTGCAGGCCGTCGCCGTCCCAGTCCTGGGGGCAGTCCACCGTGCCGAGGCAGTCGGAGTCGCACAGGCCGTCTTCGTCGTTGTCGCGCGGCTTGTCGTTGGGGTCGTACGGGTTCGTGCCGCAGGCCTCCTCCTCGAGGTCCGTCCAGTCGTGGGGCGTCAGGCCCTCGATCACGCCGCGGTCGTCGTCCGAGTTGAGGGTGTCGAGGATGGCGTCGCCGTCGCCGCAGTCGTCGTCGATCCCGTTGTTGGGGACCTCGTTGTTGAGCTGCGGGTTGATCGCGGGGTCCGCGTCGTTGCAGTCGCCCACGCCGAACGTGGTCTCGATCTCGACCTGGCCGATGCACTCGCCGTCGCCGTTGACGTCGAAGCCGATCTCGCAGAAGCCGTCGCCGTCGTCGTCCCGGTCGTCGGGCCCGTTGTCCGCCCAGCCGTCGCAGTCGTTGTCCTTGCGGTCGCCGAAGCGGTCGCCGCGGAACGGGTGCACCAGCGGATCGGTGTCGTTGCAGTCGCCCTGGGAGATGGCCACGCCGTCGCCGTCCGCGTCCACCGGCTCCGTGCCCGTGTCCGCGATGGTGTTGCAGTCGTTGTCCTTGCCGTCGGCGAAGCCCTCGATGATGACGTTCGACTCCGTGCTCACCTGCTGCAGGAAGTGCATCTCCCAGGCGCACCAGAAGGTCAGGGAGTCTTCGTCCAGCGTCCAGCTCTCGCAGCTCGTGCCGCCCACCGGGTTGCCGGGGTTCTCGAGGTCGTTGTTGACGTACGCGCCCACGAGGATCTCGAAGGGATCGAGGAAGAGGTCCACCTCCTCGGCGATGTCGGCCACGAAGTCCGAGGTGTCGCCCTCGATGCCGCGGTTCAGGTCGTGCGTGCGGGGGTCGTTGCCCACCACGATCAGCTCGTATGGGACCTGCGAGCCGCCGTCGTTGACCGACACGCGCACGAAGAACTCGTCGCCCGGCTCGGCCTGGGTCGAGTACCGCTCGTCGATGAAGATCGTGACGTCCTCTTCGGTCTCCTCATCCACGACGGTCGTCGTCTGGTTGTTGCTGCCCTCGCCGTAGACCTCGCTGCCGGTCGCGTCGAAGACCCGCATGTCGATGTCCGCCTCGGAGCCCTCGACCGCGCGCGTCTTGAAGACGATGGGCCCGCGGTACGACGACCGGAACCGGTAGAAGTCGCGGTCCGCGTTGGACTGGCAGTTGGTCTCCGGCTCGTCGGGCGTGATGGCGGCGCACGACGTGTCGGCCGCGCCCCGGACCATGTGGTAGCCGTACGAGATCGAGAAGGGCCCGTCGGCGGTCTCCCGGACGTCGTTGTAGTCCTCGTGATCGTTGTTCAGGGGCTCGTCGCGGACGTCGGGCTCCTGCTCCCACAGCCCCACGGGGGGCAGGTTCACGATGCCGTGGAGGTGGCGAGTGGGGATGCCCGTCTCCTCACCACACGAGGTGACGAGGAGGAGGGCGGACGCCGTGAAGAGCGTCGCGAGGCGGGAGAGGGGGGTGCGAGTCATTTTTCGATCTCCCGCTTAGAAGCTGAAGCGCACGCCGACTTCGAATCGGCGGGGTCGCTGGTAGGCGAAGGGCGACGCGTAGACGGGCGAGCCGTTTCCGCGCTGGAGCGCCTCTCCTTCGAACACGGCGGCTTGGGACGCGCCCGTGACCTCGAGGGAGTTCAGGACGTTGAACATCTGCACGATGATGTCGACCTTCGTGCCCGCGATGGAGAGCGCCAACGCGGCCTTCAGGTCGAAGTCGAGGTAGGCGGGGAGCCGCTCCTCGGTGCCGCGCTTGAACATGTAGTTGCTGTAGCCCTGCCGCCAGTGGTTGTACTCGAGGCGGTTGAGCGGCGTGCCCGACGCGAACTCGAAGGCGCCGCCGAGGCTGTACCCCATGGTGAAGTTCTCGGCGATCTTCCACACGGCGGGGTTGTTGTACGTGGCGGAGATCTTGACGACATGGGGGCGGTCGAAGCCGCCGAGGCCGTCCTCGACGTACCGCTGCGTCGGGTTGTCGTAGTCGCCCGAGGTGCCGGGGCGGTCGTCCTGGTTGCGGGCCGACGTGTTGGCCGTGAAGCGCGAGAAGGTGTAGCTGCCCAGGAGCGAGAAGTTGTCCGACAGCTGCTTGCGGACCAGCAGGGTGAGCCCGAAGTAGGTGCGGTTCACGTCCTGCGGCGTGCGGAGGCGGTAGACGTTGTCCGCGGTGCCGTTGCGGAAGCCGACCTGGTCGTCGCCGTTCTCGTTCCAGAGGACGTTGACCTCGTCGTCTTCCCAGAGGTTGTGGAACTTCCGGTAGACGAACTGCACCTCGGCGCGCATGTCCCGAGCGATCTCGCGGCGGACGGCGCCGAAGAACTCGTTGGTGCGGGCCACCACGAAGTCGGGGTGGGAGATGCTGCTGGCGGGCGTGGACGCGCGCGTGGACTGCTCGGACCAGCGCTGCTGGTCGTCGTCCCAGGGGTAGTACTCGAAGTTGAACGTGTCCTGGTTCAGCTGACCCGACAGCTCGAGGAGCCCCGGGTCGGAGACCTGCGCGAAGTTGAGCGCGATGCTGGTCTTGCCGTCGCGGAAGGGGTCCCAGGCGATGCCTGCTCCCCAGCTCAGCGCGTGGCTGTCGATGATGACGTCGCGGACGTTGTTCTCGAGGCGGGCGCGCAGGTAGCGCAGCCCCGCGTTGATGGTGAGGCCGCGGGTGGGGCTCCAGGTGTCCTGCAGGTAGGCGTTGAAGAGCGTGCCGCGCTGGATCTGACGGTCCTCGTTCACGATCACGAAGCGGGCCTCGTTCTCGTAGGAGTCCAGGTCCGAGACCTCCTCGGGGCCCTCGATGACGCCGTCGCCGTTCTTGTCGATGGGGTTCTTCTGGATGAGCGTGTTGCCCACGTACCCGAAGTCGAACGCCGACCAGATGGGGGAGATGAGGACGCCGACGTCCAGGGTGTGGGAGCCGAGCGCGCGGTCGATGTTGACGCGCAGGTTGCTGCTCACCTCGAAGCGATGGCGGCGGTTGTAGTTGTAGTTGCCCCAGGACCCGTGGGTGAGGCCGCGGTTGGTCGACGTGATGCGCGGCGACTGGAGGTCGCGGCCCAGCTCGTCCTCGGCGGTGGTGCAGCGGCCGATCTCGTCGCGCTCGGTGCAGTCGCCCCAGAGCATGGGCTCCACGAAGATCGACGAGTAGTTGTAGAAGACCGTGGTGTCGAGCACCGCGCGGCCGCCGAGGCGGGCCTCGTGGGACAGGTTCACGGAGAAGCCGCCCTGGCGCCACAGCTGCTCGGCGTCCGGCACCGTGAAGATCGACTGGTTGATGTTCTCGATCTTCGTGGGGTCCGCGCGGAACGACAGCGTGAACTTGTTGCGCGCGAACGGCTGGGCCGTGAGCTTCGCGAGGATGTAGTGGCTGGTCCACAGGCGCGGGACGAGGGGGAACTGCGCGAAGTCGCGGCCGATCTCGCTGCGGCCGCCGGGCAGGTTCCGGGTGCGCAGGAAGCGGTAGGACAGATAGAACCAGAGGCGGTCCTTCACGATCGGGCCGCCCAGGGAGGCGTTGGCCTCGAGGCGCAGGCTGTCCGACGGGCGGAGGCTGACGTACTGGTTGCCGTCGCCCTGGAGGCGAGACGTGCGCGCGTAGAAGGAGAAGTCGCCTTCGAACGTGTTGCCGCCGGACTTGGTGACGATGTTGATCGTGCCGCCGAGGCCCTGGTTGTAGCGCGCGTCGTAGCCCGCGGTGATGACCTCCAGGTCTTCGATCGCGTCGAAGTTGAAGTTCATCGAGAAGGTGCCCGTGACCGGGTCCGTGGTCGTCGCGCCGTCCAGGTAGTACTGGTTCGAGGTGGCCGCGCCGCCGTTGATGTTGGGGTTGCCGCCGCCGGTCACGCCGGGGAGCAGCTGGACCACGTCCTGGAACGACCGCGCCGTGGGCAGGTCCTTGAGGAAGTCGTGGTTGAGCGTCTCGGACTGGATCGTCGACTCGGTGTCGACCACCGGGCGGGTGTCGATGACCTCGACGGTCTCGCCGACCTCCGGGAGCTCCATGACGAGCTTCAACGACACCGTGCGGCCCAGGGCCACCACGAGGTTGTCGCGGATGATCGTCTTGAAGCCTTCCTTCTCGACCACCATCCGGTACTTGCCCGGCGGCAACGCGATGAACAGGAACCTGCCGTCGTCCGAGGTCGCGCCGTCGCGCTGACCCTGGAGGTTGTCGCCGGTGACCGTCAGCTTGACGCCCCCGAGGGGGGTATCGGCTTGGTCGACGATCTCTCCCTTGAGGGTGCCCGTGGTGCCCTGCGCGAACGCGGAGCCGGCCGTCAGAACGGCGAGGGCGAGGAAGGAAGCGAAGGTCAGGAACAGAGAGACACGCAGCCGGGTTGCCAAAGGGCACCTCCAGGAGACTTCGCATATTCCGGTCCGCGAGGACCCCCGCGACACGGTCGCTCCGTCGCCGCTCCCCTTTGGAGCGCCCGACGCGCGCGCGGGATGCAAAGTCGGGCGACTTGTACCAGCGGCCCTCCGCGGAGGTCAAGACGCGACAAAGGCCCTACCGCACGGCGATTCCGTCGGATCCCCGCCGGCCCGCTGCGGGGGGGTCCCTCGCCCCCCCTCGCGGGGCCTCCCGACGGGCCGCCGGCTTGACAAGAACCTGACCGGTCACTTACAGAATGCCGTCGACCCGACCCGTAGAGTCGGGGAGCGCGCGCCCGCGACGGCGCAGACCGCGAGGAGCCGCCTTGTCCCAGCCGATGCGTGATTGTCCCTTCTGTCACAACGAAGTCCCCGTGGGGGCCTCGCGGTGCAAGCACTGCTTCAACGGCCTCACCGTGGGCGAAGACGGCGGCAAGGGGAGCCCGATCTTCGGCCTCGTCGTCCTGCTCCTGGTGTTCGTCGCGGCGGGCGGCTGGTCGGTCAGCTCCCTGTACGACCAGGACCAGCTCGGCAACGTCACGATCGACCCCGCGGGCGAGCGCATCGTCCTCGTCTACACCGGCATCGAGAAGGAGCCGACCACCCGGCAGCTCGAGTTCGAGAAGCTGTCGGGTGTGGAGATGCACGCGGGCGACTACATGTTCGGCGGGAGCCACTGGGAGGTCTACGTCCTCACAACCGAGGGCGAGCGGGTGCTGGTGAACAAGAGCCAGGCCTCCACGCTCGAGGAGTACGCGCGCACGGTCAGCAAGCACACCGGCAAGCAGCTGACGATCATCAACAACATCAAGGCCGGGCGCGACACCTTCGGCCTCAACGAAGAAGACAAGCCCAAGTAGCAGGGGGGCCGCGGGCCTTCCCCCTCCTGCGTTTCGCCCGCGGCCGATCGCGGGCACACTCCCCGCTGCGGGAGGCGCATGTTCTTCGACTGGCTGCTCGGTCACTTCTCCACCGATCTCGCGATCGACCTCGGCACCGCGAACACCCTCGTGTTCGTGAAGAGCGAGGGCATCGTCCTGGACGAGCCGTCCGTGGTCGCCGTGCGCAAGGACGGTCAGGGACCCCAGAAGGTGCTCGCGGTGGGGCAGGAGGCCCGCCAGATGCTGGGCCGCACCCCGGGCAGCATCGTCGCCATTCGGCCGATGCGCGACGGCGTGATCGCCGACCTCGACGTCACCGAGGCGATGCTTCGGTACTTCATCCGTCGGGTGCACGGGCGCCGCAGCTTCGTGCGCCCTCGGATCGTGATCTGCATCCCGTTCGGCATCACCGAGGTGGAGAAGCGCGCGGTGCGCGACTCGGCGGCCTCGGCGGGGGCCCGCGAGGTCTACTTGATCCAGGAGCCCATGGCGGCCGCGCTCGGCGCCGGGCTGCCGGTCACGGAGCCCCAGGGGAACATGATCGTCGACATCGGGGGCGGGACCACGGAGGTCGCGGTCATCTCGCTGGGGGGGATCGTGTTCAGCAAGTCCGCGCGCGTCGCGGGCGATCGCATGGACGAGGCGGTCATCGCCTTCATCCGCCGCAAGCACAACCTGCTGATCGGGGAGCGCACGGCCGAGCAGATCAAGATCCGCATCGGCTGCGCGTGGCCGTTCGACGAAGACCGGGAGATGGAGGTCAAGGGCCGCGACCTGCTCGCGGGCGTGCCCAAGACGATCACGATCAACTCCGAGGAGGTCCGCGAGGCCCTCATGGAGCCGGTCGGCGAGATCCTGGAGGCGGTGAAGTTCACCCTCGAGAAGACGCCGCCCGAGCTGGCGGCGGACATCATCGATCAGGGGATCATCCTGGCGGGGGGCGGGGCGCTGCTGGCGGGGCTCGACACGCTGCTGCAGGAGGAGACGGGGCTGCCCGTCATCCGCGCGGAGGATCCGCTGTACTGCGTCGCGAAGGGGTCCGGCGCGGCGCTCGACTCCCTCGACCTCCTTCGTCGGGTGACCGAGCGAGCCTGACGTCGGCGGATGCCGGGCGGCTGCGGGCCGGGCATGTGGGCGGGCTGCGGGGCGGGCAAATCGCGCCCAAATCCGGCATGTCCGCGCGATATGACCCCCACGACGGGCAGATCG
>CAZUHI010000091.1:0-20488 GCA_964620495.1 uncultured Rickettsiales bacterium
ACCTGCCGGTCGGCGTCCCCGGGGCCGTGCTCCAGGAGGTGCTCTCGGGTGTCCGCCGGGTGCGAGATCTGCGACGGGCCCTCGACGTCGGAGTGCGAGCCGACCCCGAGCCCCTCGGTGCGGTTGCTCGATCCCGCGTCGGTGCGGGGCTGGCTCGAGGAGCGACCGGGCGGCTCGGACTGGTTCCTCGCTGACCTTTTCCACGACCTCTGCGTGGTCGCACCATCGTCTGTGGAGTGTACCGACGGGGTCGAGCTCGACGGCTCCTTCACAGCCGCCGCGAGGGGGGACGGCGAGATATGCGGCTTGCAGGCCGATGGAGCCGTCGTTTGCGCGTCCGTGGAAGTGGACATCGAGGACGCCACGGCCTTGGTCATGGTCGATGCCGGGCATCCGATGGGATGTGCGATTCGAGCATCCGGGGTCACAACCTGCTGGACCCACGAGGAGGTGTGGGACGCGACGGAGAGCTACTCCTCGCTCCTGCTCTCGGGTGCGCGCCTTTGCGGCATCGTGGAGGGCGGTCGCGTCGCCTGCGAGACCTTCGAAGGAGACTCCGTCCCCCCGCCGCTCGACGGTCCCATGACGCGGATCGAAGGCGTCGACGGGCGGATGTGCGGCGCGACCGACGGCGGGGAACTCGTCTGTGTCCCCGCGGACGGGTTGCCCGGGCCGTGGCCCCTCCCGGCGACGGACGTCTTCGGCATGTGGCAGACTCAGGTCTGCAGCGCCGGGGCGTCCGTCGAGCAGTTGCGGTGTGTGGACGACGATCTCGAGCTTCGCGTCTCCTTGGGCTCGGCGGCGGCCGGTCCCTCCACCGTCCTTCGCCCGGCCGCGCGCTGGGTCCTGATCGGCAATCCGGGGGAGGAAGCGCGGATCCTCGACCGCGGGGTGAGAAACTGACTGCGGTCTTCGGAGCTGCACGAGAGGAAGCGAATGTCTGCACTTCGAATCGGGTGTGCCCTTGCGATCCTGACCCTCGTCGGCTGCGACGGAACCCTCGCCCTGGACGGGCTGGACGCGGTCTCTCCTGAGGAAGCCGCCGCCTTCTACAAGGAGCTGTCCCCGGGCGATCTCGTGGCCGACGGTGAGTATCGCCTCCCGGTGGATCTCGGTGATGGTCTGCGGTGGGGACGATTCAAGGTGGACCAAGGCTGGGTGGTCGCGGGGGATCGCATCCTCGGCCGGCTGGAGGACCTGATCGAAGGGAACGGAGTGGTGTCCGTCGAGCGGTCGGCGGTCGCGACGAACGCCTTGTGGCCGGACCCCGCGGGCGAGGTCTACTTCTTCATCGACGCCGTCGCGTTTTCTTCGCAGGAAGTGGACAACATCCGAGCCGCGATCCTGGGAGGCACCCACACCTTCGACGGCACGACGGAGGTGTTGGAGGGCATGGACTCGTGGTCGCCCCTGTCCTTCTACGAGCTCCCGGTTCCCGCGGCGCTCCCGCCTGCGATCAACATCGTATGGACCGCGGGCGACTGTTCGTCCCTCTACGGGCCGGCTCCTGGGCCCAACCCCATCTTCCTCAACAGCGACTGCGCGAACCAGCCGATGACCGTGCAGCACGAGGTGATGCACGCGCTGGGGCATCTGCACGAGCAGCAGCGGGACGATCGGGGTGACTGGATCGACTACTACCCAAACCCCGGCCCCGAGACCCTCGGATCGTCGATCCTCGGTGGCTGGGCAGGCAACTACGCGCTGAGTCCTGCGGGGCCGACGGCCGACTTGGGCCCCTTCAACTTCCGGTCGGGGATGTTGTACTCGTCCGTGGAGGGTGCGGACGGGGGGCTGCCCTGTCGCGGTGGCCAAGGACGCGATCACGGTCGCGTCCATCGTGCCGGGCGCGACCGTGGAGAGCGCGGACTTCCCTTGGGTGCCATTCGCAGCCTCCGTCCCGGTGGGTGTCCCGGCCGACATCCTGGACTACACCTTCTCCGACCTCGACTGCGGAGGCACCTGTCCGGGCCTGACGGACCTGTTTCGCACCGTGCAGACCCAGACGAACCCTCCGCGCTGGGACTGGGAGGTGCTCTTCGGGGAGAACCCCCAAGCGGGCTTCGTGACGGTCCGGTCGAACGTGGCCGACGACCCCGCGGACTACCTCTTCGCGGACCTCAACGGCGACGGGGAGACGGAGGTGGTCACGCTCCATGACAACGGGTCCACGTTCAACTACGCGGCCTCGTATGCCTACCTCGGCTGGGCGGAGGTGACGCTCGAAACCGGCATATCCTCCTCGGACCCCCGCGCGGATCGGAAGCACCTGGGGGTCATGCGGGTCCAGGGCGGCAACGAGTGCCAGGCGATCGTGTCGGACGAAGGGGGCGGGACGGCGTCCTGGATGTATCTGGACTGGGTCTGTCCAGGCACGGCTACGTCGATCGGACCCTCCTCCACGTCCTGGGTCTCGCTCCCCCTGTCCGAGCCCCTCGACTTCGAAGACGACCTGTGGGTCGGGACGTTCCTCGACAACTGGCAGGACGACATTCTGTTCCGGGGCGCGAACGACGCGTGGATGTTGATGGAGAACAGCATGCCGACGGAGTTCGAGGTCGCGACCGACGTGACCCCGGGTCTGACGAGCCCGGTGGATTGGCAGCAGCTCAAGGTCGGTCGCATGGCCTCGGCCTTCCGGGCGGACGTCTTGTTCCGTTCCGCCGACGGCTGCGGGCCGGGGCTCGCCGGTTGGGCCATCGCCTCGATGGACGGGGGCACCTTCGCGAACCCCATCCCCATCTCGTGCCGGGTCGACCTGGATAGCGTCCCCTCGCTGGAGCTGGTTGGTCTGGGCAACTTTACCCCTTACAACGGCAACCCCGAGGAGCGGGAGCGGCACCTCGTCAGCTTCGGCATGTACGGTCGCCCCGGCCCGGTGTTCGATGACCTCAAGGGTCTGCCGGACATGCCCCTGCGGGATCGGCAGGAACACCAGAACGTGTACGCGGACTCGTGGATGGCGGCGGGGGAGTTCGGCCTCGCGGCGGACGCCATCGACGCCGACGCGGTCCTCATCGGTCCGCGGTTGGCTCCGGCGGAGCTCGGCTGGCCGGACGCGTCCCCGCCCTGGGTCGCGGTGAACATCACCGAAGGGGCGATCGCGTCCCCCGCGGATGCGGTCTTCGGCGACTTCGACGGCGACGGACGACTCGATTACATGCTGCGCGACTCGGCGACGACCGTCAGTCTGGCGATGGACGCGGCCACGAGCCTCGTCGCGGGCAACCAGTTCAACCCGCCCCAGCAGGTGGCGGTCCCCGTGGGATTCTCTCTGCCCTCCGCGGAGGACATCCGGGTCGGGTCGTTCCTCGGCACCGCCGTGGATCAGATCTTGTGGATCGACAACGGCGGCTCGGGGCCGAACATGTACCAGGTGTGGAACCCGGCCCAGGCGGCCGCGCCCATCGCCCTCACGGCGGCCTCGCACCCGATCCGAGACATCCTGGCCGCGGACTTCGACGCCGACGGCGTTACTGACTTGCTCTCGACCCGGGACGCGCCCGCAGCGTCCGGAGGCATTTGGCACGGGCTCCGTGGAGAGACGGCGACTCCGTGGACCGGGTCGTGGCTGCCGCTCTGCAACGGCTTCTGCGCTGATCAGACCGCGGATCGCATCGCCATTGAGGACTTCGATTCGACTGACGCAGCGCTGGAGATCTTCTCCGCGTCGCACGTGTCCGGGGAATGGCACTACTACGACTGGACGCCCGGGGACGACGGAGACAACTGGGTCAAGCTGATGGAAGCGGCCGACGACTTTCCGGACATCGTCGTGGGTCGCTGGGACGACAACTTGGGGGTGGACATGCTGCGCATCGCGAACGGGGAGTGGCAGGTGTCGTCTCGGTGCGACACGCCCTTCGTGACCGCCCCGAACGGGCCCGGCCGACCGCCCACCGGCCTCTTCGGGCTCCGCGCCGTCGATATGAACGGCGACGGTGCGCACGAGATCATCATGCACGTGCCGCAGCTGTGATCCCGCGCATCCTCCTGCTGCTCGCGGCGACCGTCGTGCTCGTCGGCTGCCCCACGGCCGTGCCCGACGACGACTCCGGGTCGGACGACGACGACTCGGTGGAGGCGTCGTGCGCGACCGTGCTCGGTGACATCGGCGCGGTCGCGGACGTCCCCGTACCCGCGGACCGCTATGGTGGATGGCTCGCCGCGCTCCACCGAGAGGACGTTTCCCCCGCGGGTCTGCCGCGTGAGGCGGCCACCGTGGAGGGAGCGTTCGTGGTGACCGCGGCTGGCTATCCGGTCTCCTACTCCATCTGCTTGCCCGTAGGAGAGTACATCCTGCTCGCCATGTCCGATTCCGACGAGGACGGCCAGCTCTGCACCGCGGGCGATTGGTTTAACTTCGCACAAGTCGAGATCGCTGAGAACGAAGACGACATCGCCGCCGACATTGAGTTGAACGCGGCGGTGGGCGAGTTGCCCTGTCGGGCTCCCGACTAGCCAGCCGTCGCCATCGGAGTCCCGCACCAGGTGGCACGGGTTGCTCGCCTCCACGGGGCGCCGGGAGATCCGACGGGGCACCGCTCATCAGCGCGAGTAGCGCGACGCTCGCAGCGCGCGAAGGGCGGAGATGGGAACCTGATGCCCATCCTGGGGTGGTCCGGGCGATCGCTACTGCTCGAAGCGCCACAGCCCCACGGGACCGTGGGTCTGCACGGCTCCATGGTTCCGGAGGGGCCCTACTTCACCCAACCGCCGGCTCCCGCTTCGCCCTCCATGCAGCGAAGGCGTAAGTGCCTGTGATGCAAAAGGATTCGCTGCGCTCCCCTTTGGCACTGATGGGCGCCGCACTCCGGGACATGCCGCTTCGCGGCACGTCGGGAGCCGTCTTGCGTTAGGTGAAATAGGGCCGCTGCGATCAAGCCGCTCCCTTCGATCGCCTCCGCATGCTCGCGGAGTCGATTCGTGGCGGTCGCGAAGGTGGTCATCCCCGCGTCGGGCGCTCCGTTCACCGATCCGGGAGCTTCGTGGACTCCCAACGCTGAGTGGCCGGATCCCAAGTCCGGCCAACCGTTCCATCGGCTTCGGTCAGAGCCGGATCGACGAATCGGGCCACAGCCTCGAGGACGTCTTCGAACTCCGTGGGCAGACGGTCCTCAAGACCCTGCTTGCGCAGCCAAGCCGTCCATCTCGGCTGAGCCACCTGCGGCAGAGCAACGAGCAGAGGTCGGAGGGGGCTCAGTTGCAAGCCTCGGAACTTCGCTACGCCGTCCAATGAAGCGGCCAGCTCGGTGCCGTCGGGCTTGGTCTCCGCCCTCAGCGTGTACAGATCTGCGAAGTCTCTCCATCGCGTGTTCACTTCGCCCAGCTCGACTGCGGTCGCCACCTTCTCGGCGAGCACCATGGTGAGCGGATACCCCTGGACCCGAAGCGGGGTTGTGTTCAGCAGGCGGGGGAGCCGGACCATCTTCGCCGGCGGTTGCACCGGGTCACCCACGTTCACGTCCACGGGCAGCGCGATCTTTGCGGTGGCGAGCCGGGCCGCGAGCGTCACACGAACTCCCGAGTAGGCGCTTCCTTCGCGAATCACTTCCGCCGTCGCGCGGCCGGTCTTGAACTCGAGGCCATCGTCCAGATCGATGGATGCGAGTTCCATTACGAGGGCTCGTACCGTCTCGACCTCGTTCGAGATCCGGCGCGCCAGCAGATCGAGATCGCGAGTGGGACGGCGTGCACCGTATGCCGCCAGAAGCATGCCTCCCTTGAGGACGAGGTCCTCGCTCCTGTGCGACACGGCGATTCGCGCGAGCATCCCCTCGAGGGCGTAGAGCTGAATCAGCTCGATGGTCGGGCGTCCGGCAGTTCGTGCGAGCGCTCGGAGCTGCAGGTATGCGGCGCCGTCGGCGGTATTGCGGGTCGGTCGCTTCGTCACAACAGGACCCTGAGCGTCTTCGCGATGGCCGAGTGGGCCGGAGGAAAAGCCTGCGCGAACGAGAGGAGTTTCGCGGGCGTGGCTCCCCGTCGTCGGAGCCAGCGCCGCAACGCTTCGATGCCGAGCTCCGGGCCTTCGAGATGCCGCAGACGGAACGCATCGACGATGCAGCGCTCCGGCGAGTAGAGCCCCATCGTCGTTCCGGGCTCGACCACCATCTCGTCTCGCCCCAATGCGAACGTCTCGTCTGCGAACCGGTGCCAGCGTACGGGGGCGGTGAGTTGCGGCTGCCGCCGGGTCCTCGGCAGCGCGACGTCGATGGCACGAGGGATGAGGTCGGTGAGGTCGTGCCTGGACAGCGCGCTCGTCAGGCAGAGGGTGGCGTCCCGGGCCCTCAGCGCGATCTCGATCAGGTCTTCTTCGGCGGGCTCGGCGGAGGCGGAGCGATAGACCCCTCTACCGAGCCGTGTCAGCTCGCCCGCCTCGAGTAGCCTGCGGAGCTGGTGTTTCGAGACCCCGACCTCGAGAGCGGCGGCGTAGGTGAACGAGGCGGGGAGGACTTCCAGCGGGTCGGCGGGCGGAGTCACGACCTAATCGTAGCCACCTTGGCGGTAGCCGGCTACGATTGGGGAAGGACCATGCTGTCGGGGGGCGCTCGGCGCGGCGGATCGAGCCCTTCGAGTTTGCCGCGAGCGCCACAGCCGCGAGGGAGCTCGCGTCTGTCCGGCTCCATGGTTCCAGAGGGGCCCTACTTCACCCAACCGCCGGTTGCAGCTTCGCCCTCCGCTCGCGAGAAACGATGGGCTGCGCTGCAATGTGATTCGCCTGCGGCTCCCACATGGCACATCGGGGCGCTCGCTCCGGGACATGCGCGGCAAGCGCGCACGTCGGCAACCGGCTTGCGTTGGGCGACACTCCGCCGCGACGATCGAGGGGTGCCCGGCACCGCCCGTCCGGGGCGGCGCCTCACCTACTGGGCCTTCCCCTTCGTTGGGGGCAATCTCGGCTTCAAGAGTGGCTTGTTCTCAGCCCTGACGAACGTCCCTCCCGTGGTGTGAGGGAAGTCGGCGACGACCGCCAATCCACTCGGGAGGAGCGAGAGCCCCCGTAGGGCGAGGTACTCGGCCACGACCCCTTCTTCGATGTCGATCGTGCCAGCCCCGCCCCAATGGCGGTTACAGCCCGTTTTCTTGACCCCGGAGATCCAGTACTCGGCGCCTGATTCGAGGTCGAAGTAGTTGCCGCGGATTCCCTGGCCTCGTTTGAGCGCGCGACCATCGAAGTAGATGGTACGGCCGGACTTCGAGACCTCGACCCGAGCGATCCAGGCGGGCCCGTCGTGCTGGAATCCGGTCTTCAGTTCGATGTAGAACATCAAGGGGCGAGTCTCCTCGCGAGCGGTGGCAGACCCGAGGTCGAACGGATTGCCTCCGAAGCCGGGCGCCGCTCACGTACGTCGAGCAGCGAAACCCGAGGCCCACACGGCGAGATCATCGGCGAAGATCCAAGCCCGAGTCGGCTGCGACGGTGGTGGGCGGGACCCCAAAGAGCGATAGGATGCAGGTGACGGTGACCGCTCCCGCTGCAGCGGGGCCGTGCGGCTGACCGCTTCGTTAGTGCGCTGCCACCCTCTCGTGGAGGTCGGCTCAAGATCAGACGCATCATCCGACGGAGGCCTCGATGGTTCGGAGTCTCGTGGCGAGGCTCGGAAGGTCGTCGTGCACGGTCTTCCACACGGTCTCGATCCGTATCCCGAAGTACTCGTGGACGAGGAGGTTCCGCATGTCGGCGGCCTCCCGCCAAGGAACTGCCGGGTGCGCGGCACGTACCTCGGGGGGCACCGCCGCTGCGGCCTCGCCGAGCACTGCGAATCGATACACCACAGCGTCCACGGTCCGCGGATCGTTCGCGAAGGCATCGAATCCCAGACCATCGACGTACTCGTAGATCCGCTCGATCGCGTCGAGCATGTCGCGGACTCGTAGCGGCCAATCCCTACGCCGCATGGCGCGCTTCGGCCAGGATTCTCTCTCGGGCTGCGGGGGCCAGAGCGTCCGGCTCCACGAGGTCCACGGAGCAGTCGAATGTCTCTTCGAGGCGCTGCTTGAGCCGTGCGAACTCGAACAGCCCGATGGGGGCCTTGAACTCCACGAGCAGATCGAGGTCGGACGACTCGTCGGCATCTCCTCGGGCCACTGAGCCGAAGACGGCCAAGGAGGTCACTCCGTATTCCGCCGAGAGGTCGGGCAGCATGTCGCGGAGCGTGTCGAGGGCGGCGTCTCGTTCAAGCATCCAGGCAATCATAGCCTCCGCCCTGGGCGATTCGGTCTACCGGGTCCTGGGAACCTCCGAGATGCTCCTCGGCGCGCGTCCGGCGCGCCCTCGCATCGAGCTTCTTGGCGGAGCATCGCCCAACCCGGGGCTCCCGCTTCGCTCGAACCGGGGCGTCGTACCAACTGGTTGGAGTGCAAAAGGATTCGCTGCGCTCCCCTTTGGCACATCCGGGCGCCCCGTTTCGAGACACGCGCGGCAAGCGCGCGCGTCGCAAGCCGCTTGGAGTTGGGCGACACTCCGCCGCGACGATTGAGGGTGTCCCGGCACCGCCCGTCCGGGGCGGCGCCTTTCGATCCCGGCCTCCGGGCCGCCTCAAGGGCTTGCGGACGGAGCCGAGATCTAGCCTCCCCACTCGCCGCCTTCTTCGACCTCAGAAGTAGGGTGCGGATCAGCAGCCCTCGTCGATGATTCCGTTGCAGTCATTGTCTACGTCGTCGCACCTTTCGAGTTCGGTGGGGCTGGCGTTCAAATTCGTGTCGTCGCAGTCGCCTTCGCAAGGCGTGAATCCATCGAGGTCCGAGTCTTCGAAGTCATCGCCCTCGCCGTCCCAGGCGATCCGGTTGCCGACCCCGTTGTCCTCTATTCCGTCGCAGTCGTTGTCGATGCCGTCGCAGTGCTCCTGTGCGCCCGGGTAGATCTCAGCATCGTCGTCGTCGCAGTCGTCCTCAGCGGCAGCGCCGTCGCCATCTTCGTCTAGTTCCTGGCGGGACGAGTTTTCGGAGCGTTCGGGTTGGCAGCCCGTCGCAATGAGGAGGCCGATGGCCCCCAAGAGCAGTGTTGTCCCCAGCACGACGCTCAGGGGTCCAGACGGGGCTGTGTGCAAGTGCGCCTCCTGGGGCAGCTTATCGGAGACTCCGACTACCCGAGGTCTCTTTCAAAGCAGGGTTCTGAATCCCTCCACCGAGGAGCAAGAGGCGCCCCAGGGAGGAGTACCTTGACCCTCTTCCCGACCCCTCGCCATGAGGGTGCGCCGTCAGAACTGGCGCAGTAGTCATCTCCGGTCGCATACTCGGGTCCATGGAGCATCTGCGCCCAGGGCCGACGATCGATCCCGAACTGCGCGCCGCTGCGGCGGAGGTGGACCGTCACGTCCTTCGATGGGCCCGGTCGCTGTCTCCCCGAGCCAAGCTGCGCCATGCCGCCTCGATGAACCGTGCTGTGGGGCGCTTGCGCCGTGCCAAGACCCGAGACCGCTGATTTCGAGGCGCTTCTGGAAGCGCTCTCGGACGCAGGTGTCGAGTTCATCGTGGTCGGAGGCCTGTGCGCCGTGCTGCACGGAGCTTCGGTCACCACCGCGGACATCGATATCGTTCCCAGGCTCCACCCGGAGAACGCGGCGCGGCTGCAGGCCCTCGTCACCGAGCTGGACGCGTGGATCATCGAGCCGATGAAGCGACGTCTGCGCACCCGGGAGTCGGACTTCCTCGGGCGTGGGCAGTTGAACCTCTCTACTCGACACGGGCCTCTCGATGTACTTTGCCGCCTTCATGACGGTCGGGGGTACGAGGAACTGGTCGAACACTCCGAGCTGATCGAGGATGAGGGGCTGCGGGTCAGGATTCTCGACCTGGCTACCCTCATCCAGATCAAAGCGTCGACAGGGCGCGTCAAGGACCGGCTGACCGTCCCGATCCTGCTCGCGCTCGCCGAACTCGAGGACTGATCTGTGACGACAGAACCAGGTTGCTGGGCAAGCGTCGCGGCTGTTCCCGAGGCGGGCTCGGTCCCGACCACTCGGCGCGCGTCCAGCGCGCCCTCGCACCCAGCTTCTTGGCGGAGCGTCGCCCAACCCGCGTCTCCCGTGAATTCGAAGCGGGGCGAGGCGTAAGTGGCTGGAATGCAAAAGGATTCGCTGCGCTCCCCTTTGGCACATCCGGGCGCCGCACTCCGGGACATGCCGCTCCGCGGCACGTCGGGAGCCGTCTGCAGTTGGGCGACACTCCGCCTTCGAACATCTGTGGGTGCTCGGCACCGCCCGTCCGGGGCGGGTGCCCAACGTCCATGCGGCTCGTCGAGAGCCGAAGAGTGCCCGACCTCGGCGTCGGATCTCGGCTTCGGCGCTCCTCGACACCCGGGTGGTTCGTCCACGCCGATGAAGAGGGGTTCCCCGTCCGGAGGGATGCCCTGTTCGGCCTGTCGGTCGTCGATTCGGCTGTGGCTCGGAGTTCGCGGCGAGCTTCCGACGGTTCAGCGCCCTTGAGGTCCCCGTCGTGATGCGGCCTTGCGCCACTTCGCAGCACGCTGTACCTCCACGTGCCCCCTTCCGGCCGTCCGCGTCGAGGCCGAGGAGGTCGGGCCGCGCGTCGAGACCTCGGCTGCGACTTAGGCGACGTGGCTTCGACGTCATGTGGCTCGCGCCACTCCGCAGCGCGCTGCACGCTGGATCTCGCTTGCTATTCGTTCGGCCCCCACGTCGTAGAGTGGGGCCGGAGCCATGATGCAGAAGGAAGCTGCGTCGGCGGCCGTGGAAAGGCGGGCAGGCTCCGGTCCGCAATGAGGCCGAACGTTCGATTCAGGGCGTGGGGGGCAGGCGGGGGCCGGTCTCGAGAGGCTCGCCGCCGTTTAGGTCCAGGACGGAGCCGAGGGGGATTCCGGACAGCGCGCCGCCCCCCTGGACCACGGCATCCCACGCGCCGCCTTCGATGAACTCGACTCCGGTCGCTTCCACCGTGGCGCCATGCACGAGGAGATTCGCCCGGTCGCTGGGACCCAGGTTCGCTCCGTCCAGGGCCACCACGGCCGAGGTCGATTGGATTCCGTCCGACGCCGCGATAACGAGGCCGTCGCCCCACCAGGCCGGGACGGTCGTCGTCCCGGAGACGGAAACGTCGCTCAGAGCCAATGGCCGCTCTTGTCCGATGATGAACTGGACCTGCACACCGCCCCCTGGAGTGTCCTCCACAGCGAGGCCCGTGACCGAGCCCGTCGCGTCCCAGAAGGCGACTCCCTTCGCGAACTCGTCCGCCCGCATGGCGGCCGGAACGCTGAGCGAGTGGATGTGCAAGCCCTCGGCCTCCAGGTCCGTGGCCCAGAATCGCGCCCCCGTCCCCGCGACCCTCGAGATCTCCAGTCCCGAGATCCGAGTGATCGGGGGCGGTTGGTCGCCTACAGGACCCACGTCAAGGCTCGCGATGGAGATTCCGGTGGCCGGGCTGCCCTGCGCATCCAGGACGCCGTCGATGGTCAGGTCCGTGATCTCCACCTCCGTCCGGCGTCCGCCCACGCGCACCGCATACTCGAGTGCGTCCTCCACAACGACCCGCTCCAAGCGAACGGGTGCTCCCTCGCTGGCCCCGGCGATCACCTCAAGGCTCGTGGCGCCTCCCCGAATCGTAAGGTCTCGAACCACGATGTCCCCGAGGCTGGCGCCCACGACACTCAGAACGGACTCGCCTCCCCCCCCGATCAAGACCTCCCGGTCGGTCGCTCCGACCAGCGTCGTGTCGTCTCGTCCGCAACCCAGAATCCGCAGGCCTCGGCTCTCGTCGGCAAGCTCGACCTCGGTGGGAAACTCTCCGGGCCCGATGACTACGTGGGAGACTCCCGATTCGGCGGCGGCGGCGAGGGCCTCGGCCAGGCTGAGAAACCCGTGTTCACGCTCTGGTTCGCCCTCCGCCAGAACGTAGACGCGCCGGTCGTCCGCGCCGAGACCCCAGACGGGCTCGCAGGCGTGGGGTGGGGGAGCCCCGAGTTCCACTTCAGTGCAACCCGCCAGGAGAGCGATGGCGACGAACAAGTGGCAGGGCCGCGGAATCGGTTTGGTCACCGGGCGAGATTAGCGGGCTCCCGCGAGGCCGATGCTCGGGCATTCTGAGAGCGATGGGGCCGCCCGCCGTTCGTCGGGTCTCGTGTTCGGCCGCGCCCTGGCATCATCGACGCCTCCAGAGTCGATTCTGCCTCGACGCAGCCCATGGCCTGGTGGCCGCTGGACCATCGGACTGTCGGTATCGACCTCGGCGCGCGTTCAGCGCGCCCTCGCATCGAGCCTCTTGGCGGAGCATCGCCCAACCCAGGTCTTGAGCGAGCTGGGAGTGATGCGTCGGCGTAAGGGGTTGGAATGCAAAAGGATTCGCTGGCGCTCCCCTTTGGCACATAGTAGCGCATCCCTCCCAGACAGCCGCCGTTCGGCGGCCGTCTCAAGCTCTTTTCCGTTGGGTGAAATAGGGCCGCTGCGATCCAGCCGCATCCCTTCGATCGCCTCCGCATGATGCGGAGTCGATTCGTGGCGGTCGCGAGGGTGGTGTCCCGGCGTCGGAGCGACCCGGCGCAGGGGCTGCTACTCGTCGCGGGCGAGCCAGTAGCCGGGTCGACGTCGCATGTGGGCGACAGCGACCACCAGAACACCCCGGGGTACTTCGCGATAGATGACGCGGAATGGGAAGCGGCGAGGTCGGCGTACTCGATACGGCGTCGTCCGTCCCTCCAGCATCAGCGGGCTTCGCGTCCGAGGCCCGTCTCGGAGGGACTCCAGCACGACGCGCACCGACGCTTGGAACTGGGTGCCCAGCCCGACGACCTCCGTCTCGTACCACGCGGCTGCCTCAGCGAACTCGTCGAGGGCCTCGGGGTGAACAAGGAGAAAGTCAGAGCTTGCGCGCGTCACTGACCGCGGAGCTGACGGCTGCCATCGCGTCCTCGAGGCTCACGGCCTCGACCTTGCCCGACATCACCTCCTGCGCCCGCCGGTCGAGTTCGGGCAGCCATGCCCGGGCCCACTCCTCGCTGTCGAGGTCACGACCAGGGGCGTCGAGGCTATCGATCAACGCGGCGGCCAACTCTGCACGCTCCTGTCGCGGGAGAGCCAGAACGTCGCTCAAGATGTCGTGCGCGGTGGACACCTCCCCATCGTAGTCCCGGCCGACCCCCGCTGCCAGTCCGGCGTTCCTGGTGCCGGACTCGACTCGACGCGTTCGTGTTTCGGGTGGTCGAAGATCTCGGTCTGTGTCTTGCGGGTCGCGAGGGTAGGGCCAATTCGAAGGGGTCTCGAAGAATCGAGACCGTGCGCCTCCGGGGTGAAGAATCGCCAGCTCGACGCCCCAGCAAGTCCACTTCGCAAACCCGAGTCCCTCAAGGGTCCTCACGACCCGGCCCACCCATGGACGATGGACCGGAGCCAGCAGCGAGGTGGGCGGATCAGTCGCAGTCGCCCTCGGGTTGGGCGATGCTCCGCCAAGAAGCTCGATGCGAAGGCGCGCTGGACGCTTCTCGGCGGACCTCGTCGCGCCCCCCGTTGCTCAGCCCCCGGGTCCGCCCCTGGAGTTGGCCCCCACTGCCCGGCCGCCGATGGCAAGCTGGATCCCGATGGCCCGAACCAATCCCGAAGCCTATGCACCGACGCTGCTGCTCGCGCTCGCGGTCGTCGCTCCGGCATGCGCGCCGACGAAGCCGCCCGAGCCGACTCCGCCCCTGGACGACGACGACGCCGCTGACGACGACGACGCCCTGGACGACGACGACGCGGGCGACGATGACGACGACACGGACGACGACGACGCCGTGGACGACGACGACGCGGAGCCGCCGGGCTTGTGCGAAGGCTCGCTGATCGACGGCGCCCTGCACTTCCGCCTCACCTGGCCCGACCTATACCAGGAGACGCTCGCGGGACCGGTCACCGGCACCTTCACGGACCAGGACGGCTTCAGCGCCGCGTTCCAGCCCGACGAGGGCGAGCCGCTCTCCTTCAGCTACCGGGTCTCCGGGGACGGCGGCGTAGGCGTCCCCGACCTCACCACGCTCGGGCCGGTGGAGGTCTGGTGGTCGAGTCACGAGTTCACGATCGACCTGTACACGACCATCATTCTAGACGGCACGTCGGGCGAGCTGATCCTGCAGGCCGGCACCGACCCCATTGCGGCCGTCCCTCCCGGAGCGTGGGCCATGCAGGTCGGTGAGTCCGAGTGTCCCCAGGTCGACCAGGGCCCGTGGTACTGCTGCTGGGACTGGGTCCAGCGTCGCCCCCTCGCCTTCTCGCGCGGTCTCAGCGAGGCCCTGGTGTACGAGGGACGCGAAGCGTTCGTCGACGGGTACCGCATCGCGGTCACCGAGGCCTCCTTCGCCGGCGGCGAGTTCCACGGTGACATCTGCATCCAGGACTTCGTGTCCTACTTCATCACCCCACAGCCCTGACGAGCGGCTTCCAGCACCCCGGACAGCGGCCGTCACCCCCACGCCCGGGCCGGCGACGACGTCGGTGTGGGGTGTCACCGTCCTGCAACGTCAGCGGGTCGTCTTCGGGACCCGCCGCCGGGGGCCCCGCAGACTGCGCGTCCCTCCGGCTCCTCCGACGGGGATCCATCAGCCCCCGCCGGCCTGCGGGCGCCCTCCGTGACAAGGCGCCCGGTGCCCCGCTGGCGCGTGTCCCCTCGGCTCTACCGCCTCGGGGTGCTCAGCGACAATTACATCTCGGCGTGACGACAACTACATCTCGGCATCTTCGAGCGCGCCTCGCATAGCTTCCCCGCCCCCGTTCGAGGGGTGGTCGGAGGAGCTGTTGGAGACGACGGACGCGCAGGTGAGGAAGCTGATGGAGGAGTACGGCAAGCACGGGAAGATCGGGATCGCCGCGTTGCGGTCCGGCATGCACCGGGACACGGCCTCGAAGTACTTGCGGGAGCGCAAGCTGCCGTCGGAGCTGAGGAAGCCGCGGACGTGGCGGACTCGGAAGGACCCGTTCGAGGAGGACTGGCCGCTGGTCGAGGCCTTGCTGGTCGATGCCCCGGAGTTGGAGGCGAAGAACGTGTTCGGGTGGCTGTCCGAGCAGGAGCGGCCGGGTCGGTACCAAGCGGGGCAGCTTCGGACGTTTCAGCGGCGGGTCAAGCGCTGGCGGGCGATGAAGGGGCCGGACAAGGAGGTCTTCTTCGGTCAGCTGCACCGGCCCGGCGAGGCGCTCCAGACCGACTTCACGTCGGGGGCCGCGCTCGGGATCACCATCCGGGGAGTGCCCCTGTCGCACCTGCTTTGCCACGTGGTGCTTCCGTACAGCAACTGGCAGTGGGCGACGGTCTGCCGTTCGGAGTCGATGGCGGCGCTGCGTCGCGGCTCTCAGGCGGCGGTGTTCAAGCTCGGGCGTCGCCTCGAGTGGCACCAGACCGACAACAGCAGCGCCGCGACCCACGAGGTGGCCGGCGGCAAACGCGCCTTCAACACCGAGTACGTCGAGCTGATGGACCACCTCGGGATGAAGCCGCGGACCATCGGCATCGGCAAGAGCAACCAGAACGGCGACGTCGAGGCACTCAACGGGGCGCTGAAGAGGCGTCTCGAGCAGTACCTGCTGCTGCGCGGGAGCCGGGACTTCGAGTCGGTCGCCGAGTACGAGCGTTGGGTCCAGAGCGTGTGCGGCAAGGCCAACGAGCTGCGGCTGAAGCGCCTGGGCGACGAGTTCGCGGTGATGACGCCGGTCTCCGTCTCTCGCCTCCCGGAGTGGAAGGAGGAGAGCCCGCGGGTGACGCCCGGAAGTACGATCCGCATCAAGTACAACACGTACTCGGTGCCGTCGCGGCTCATCGGCGAGCGGGTCAAGGTGCGGGTGTACGACGACCGGCTCGAGGTCCGCTACGGCGGGGAGGTCCAGGCGCTGATCGAGCGCCTGCTCGGCCGTCACGGGCATCGGATCGAGTACCGGCACGTGATCGAGTCCCTGGTCCGCAAGCCTTGGGCCTTCGAGCGGTATCGCTACCGGGACGACCTGTTTCCGACGGTGGTCTTCCGGCGGGCCTACGACGCGATCGTGGGCGCTCAGGCGACGCGTCGCGGGGACCTCGAGTACCTCCGAGTGCTTCGACTGGCGGCCCGCACGATGGAGTGCGAGGTCGCGGCCGCGCTGGAGCTGCTGCTCGCCGAGGGGCGCGTCCCGACCTACGACCTGGTGCGGGACCTGGCGGCGCCGGCCGCCTCCGACGTGCCGGAGATGGACGTCCTGGAGCCGGACCTCGCGGAGTTCGACCGGCTGCTGCCGTCGCTTGGAGCGGTGGCATGACGGCGCCGACCATCGGGAGCCTGCGCGTGATGCTCCGAGCGCTGAAGCTGCCGGGCTTCGCCACCCACTTCGAGGACCTGTCCGCTCGGGCGACTCGGGAGGGCTGGACCTTCCTGGCCTTCGTCCACGAGCTCGCCGCGCTGGAGCTGCAGGACCGGGGCCGCCGTCGAATCGAACGCAACCTGCGGGCCTCTCGGCTCCCGTCGACCAAGACGCTCGCGACCCTGGACCTCGAGCGTCTGCCTTCTGCAGTCAGGACGCGGATCGCGACCTTGTGCAACGGCGACTTCCTCCGCGAGGGCACGAACGTCCTCGCCTTCGGGCTGCCCGGTCGCGGCAAGACCCACACGCTCGCCGCCATCGGCCACGAGCTCATCCAGCGTGGCCGGCGTGTCCTCTTCACCCCGACCTACCAGCTCGTCCAGCGCCTTCTCGCGGCCAAGCGCGACCTGCTCCTCGAAGTCGAGCTCCGGCGCCTGGACCGCTTCGACGCCGTCATCCTCGACGACATCGGATACGTCCAGCAGGACCGCGCGGAGATGGAGGTCCTCTTCACCTTCCTCGCCGAGCGATACGAGCGACGCAGCGTGATGATCAGCTCCAACCTCGTCTTCTCGCAGTGGGACCGCATCTTCAAGGACGCGATGACCACCGCCGCCGCCATCGACCGCGTCATCCACCACTCGGTCATCCTCGAGATGACCGGCCCGAGCTTCCGAGCAGAAGTGGCCGAAAAGAACCTGGAGCCCGTCCGATGACCGCGGCCGGACCGGGGACGGTGCCACGCCGGGGACAAGTCCCACCTCGACCCACGGCGCTGCGTCTTCGCGAAGGGGATGCACGACCGCTGGCGAGAGCCTTCCCCAAGCGGGACTTGACCCCAGCGTTTGGACGGCCTGCCGCTTCGCGGCTGCGCCCGACCACACCGCCCACAGCCCCTACGACAACGAGGGGATCGAGGGCTCGAAACGAGACACGGAACGCATCAACGCGATGCCGAAGTGTAGTTGTCGCCGATGCTTGGATGTACTCGACGCTGGGCATCGGGGGGCCCTACTCCACCCAACCGCCGGCTCCCGCTTCGCCCTCCATGCGGCGAAGGCGCAGGTGGTTGGAATGCAAAAGGATTCGCTGCGCTCCCCTTTGGCACATCCGGGCGCCGCACTCCGGGACATGCCGCTTCGCGGCACGTCGGGAGCCGTCTTGCGTTGGGCGAAATAGGGCCGCGACGATCCAGCCGCATCCCTTCGATCGCCTCCGCATGCTCGCGGAGTCGATTCGTGGCGGTCGCGAGGGTGGAGACTCGGACTCGACGACCCGCCCGAGGTCTGATGGTTGAATGGCCATGACGATGGCTTCGCTGACGCCCGACCACGCAGCCGGCTTCTGGCCGGATTTCGACTGGGACAACCGCTTGCTCTGGAGCCTCGATCTGCCCTCGAGTTCGATGGGCGTCGACGAGTTGAGCTGGCTGCTCGACCTTCCCGTCTGGTCGAGTAGTCCTCCCGCTCCGCTCTTCGACCTCGTCCCGCGCACTGTGATCGAGTCACCCGGCGTGCACGTCGGCCATGCTCGGCGAGTCCTGCATGCCGACCTGAGCTACCCGCTTCTCGTGCATCACCATCGTGGTCGGTGGGTCGTGCTCGACGGTCTTCACAGGCTCGCGAAGCTGGTAGGTCGAGGCGCGACCTCGGCCACGGTCTGTCGCGTGCTCCCGCAGCATTTGGCGCCTGCCCCGGCGGCCCGGTGATGGAAAGCAGCAGCCCGACGTCCTAAGCTGTCTTCATGACGGTGAGTTTCGACGCCATGAGCACGGCCGAACGCATCCTGCATGTGCAGGATCTGTGGGACCGCATTGCCCAGCGGCCAGAAGAGGTCCCGGTGCCCGAGGGGCTCAAGCGAGAGCTCGATCGGCGACTCTCAGCGCATGAGGTGGACCCCGCCTCGGCGATTCCATGGGAGCAGGTCAAGGCCGGGTTGAGCAAGGGGCAGTGACGCGTCCCATCGTCGTCCGCCCCGAGGCCGGGGAGGAGCTCGTCGAAGCGCATCAGTGGTACGAGGGGCAGCGTCCGGGGCTTGGAGACGAGATGGTCGCGTGCGTCGAAGCGGCCCTGCAAGCCGCTGCTCGCAATCCCGGGGTCTTCCAGAAGGTCCACGGTCCAGTCCGCCGAGTCCTCGTGCGCCGGTTTCCCTATGGAGTCTTCTTCTTCGAGACGGACTCGACGGTCGTCGTATTGGCGATCTCCCACGCCCACCGCACCCCCGATTACTGGGAGCGGCGGCTCCGAGACGAGTAGTTCACGAAGGAGCCGGTGTGGACGCGCGCACCTCGGCTGCCGCACCAGCGCAACAGCCAGGGCGTGACCCTCTCGGCGTGGACGGCGTCAGGGTGGTCGGCGCGAACGGTCAGGACCCCGGGCATGACTGTGACCGCGGGCTGCTCGATCTGGTGCGCTCGGCGCGCTCGGCCTGCGGCCAGGCTCGAGAGCCGGCCCTCGCCCGGTTCCCCGCTGGCGCGCTGCTCCTCGGCTTCGATCCAGTGTGGGCCCTACTTCGCCCAACCGCGGGCTCCCGCGAGCTCAAGATGGTGCGGAGCCACAAGTGGTTGAAATGCAAAAGGATTCGCTGCGCTCCCCTTTGGCACGTCCGGGCGCCGCACTCCGGGACATGCCGCTCCGCGGCACGTCGGGAGCCGTCTGCAGTTAGTCGAAATCCCGGCGCGCAGATTTGTGGGTACCCGGGCGCCGCCGTCCGGGGCGGCGAGCTTGGTCGGCCTGCGGGCGGCGACATCGTCGCGAGGCCGCTCCTGCTGCCGCCGCTGTCTGCGCTCTCACGATCGCGCTCTACTTCGGCTCAGCGAACTCCGATCCCCTTGAGCTGCTGATCCCGGGCGTAAGTCATCGCTACGTCGCCGACAAGCTGCGTGAAGAACGAGAGCACCTCCAGCGCAGGAATGGGGGCGAACTCGGTGTCCCTCACGGGCCGCGGTCCGACCGACTTCGGCTCGGTACGAAGACTTGGGAGTTGAAGTTGCAGGCTCCCGAGCCCATGGCTCAGGAAGGGCCTCGAGTCCGTCGAGAGTTCGAGATGGAATCCCGTCTGATGATGGGAGACAAGTCGCTGCTCGCGCGCTTGCTCGGTCTTCCCCCGCTCACCAGGGTCGCCGGCGTGGGCGGCCGGCACCGAAACCAGCAAGCAAAGGCTCAACGCAAAGGACCGCATGCGTCGCAAGCCTACTCCGGCCCGACATCGACCACACGGCTTTCTCGACCTGCGTCAGCAGCCTGCATCCAGGTGAGCCCACCTGGAAGGGCCATGGATCAACTCGCGCGTGGGAGGGTCTCTCCTGAGCCCCAACCCCGGAGCAGGCCCCGGACGCTGACGTCTTCGTCGAGGTCCGGCCAGTGGATGCCGTCACCGTCTCCGATCAGGCGGTGATTGGCGATCTCGTCGTGGGACGCGTCGCATAGCCTGGGGAACCAGACGAGGGGGACGGAGACGGTCCGGCCGTCTCGCAAGCGGACGACCAGCTCCGAGTCGGTGAAGGAGACCGCGACGGCTCGCGGGTCAGTCGTTGGCGCCGAAGTACTCATGCCACGATCCGGAGAATAGGTCCCTGTGCTCGACCACGATCAGCTGAATCCGCCGAAGCTCCCGCGCCGCGAAGCCGGACGACCGCGCCAACGAGACCGGGGTCAGCCAGAACTTGGCGTGCGCCCGGTCGCGTTCTACGTGGATGTGGGCGGGCTCCAGCCCCTCGTTGCTGTAGAAGAAGAAGCGATAGGGCCCGTGGCGCAGGACGGTCGGCATGGCTCGTGATTCGAGAGAGGGTCACGTGGGGAGGCTAGCAGCGGAGCCCCAGTATGGAAGAGTGGACGCGACCATGGGCGCCCCGAGAGTGTGGAACGGATCTTCTGGGAAGGTCCAGCCCATCCGGTCCCGGGCAGAGATCTGGCTTGCCGCTCGTCGCCCCGATCCGCCGCTCCAGCGGCTTTGCCCGCCTACGTCTCAGGTGCACCTCGTCGTGGACAGCCGGTTCTCCGGGCGGCGCGTCCAGCGCGCCCTCCGCATCGAGGGCCGGGACTTCGACTAACCGCCGGCTCCCGCTTCGCCCTCCATGCGGCGAAGGCGTAAGTGCCTGTGATGCAAAAGGATTCGCTGCGCTCCCCTTTGGCACTGATGGGCGCCGCACTCCGGGACATGCCGCTCCGCGGCACGTCGGGAGCCGTCTTGCGTTAGTCGAAATCCCGGCGCGCAGATTTGTGGGTGCCCAGGCGCCG
>CAZUHI010000092.1:0-18754 GCA_964620495.1 uncultured Rickettsiales bacterium
GAAGACATGCTGCTCCTCCAACACCCGCCGCAAAGCCCGGCCCGTTTCGCCCAACTGCTGATCTCCGCCTGATCGCCCGTTGATCACACTTAGGCGACGGTCGGCTTCGCGTTTTGCTCCGCTTCCGCAGGCCGCGACTGTCGGGAGTGGGCGAGACGGTCGGGAGTGTCCCGGGACGCGACGGTCGGGAGTGAGCTGGGGCGCGACGGTCGAGAGCGAGCAGGGCGCGACGGCCGGGAGCGAGCAGGGCGCGACCGTCGAGAGTGAGTGGTGGGACCACACCTCGATCGGCGCGCGCCCACGCCGCCGGCAGGCGTCGCGGGGGCTGTGGGACAACGGGCGTCGTGGGAGGGGGTTGCGCGTGGGGACACTGAATGTATGTTCAGACTGTGACGCGCGTTCCCAGAGTGACTCGCCGCGGACGGACGCGGACGGCGGACCCTGCCGAGCTGGACGTCCCGCTCGCACAGGGTCGACGTCTGTCGCCCAACCTGTTGGACCGGTACGTCGAGGAGATGCGCCTGCGCAACTACTCGCCGCGGAGCATCAAGACGTATCGCTCCTGCATCCGCCAATTCCTCGTCCACTGTCTGCCTCGCCACCCGCGTGACGTCTCTTCCGCCTCCATTCGGGCCTTCTTGCTGGCCCAGCTCGAGGCCGGGAAGTCGAGGTCCCGCATCGACCAGCACATCTCCGCCCTGCGACTCCTCTACATCGACCTCTACCGCCGCGACGATGCCGCCCTCGGCATCGTGAGGCCCAAGCGCGAACAGAAGCTCCCCGACGTCCCCACCCGCGCCGAGATTCTCGGCATGGCCGACGCCGTCACCAATCGAAAGCACCGCCTCGCCATCCTCTTTCTCTACGCCACCGGCCTCCGCGTCTCCGAGCTCGTCGCGGCCGACGTCGGAGACCTCGCCCCCGATCGCCTCTCGTTCCTCGTCCGGGGCGGCAAGGGCAGGAAAGACCGCCGGACCGTCGTCGCCGCCTCCCTCACCGACCAGCTCGAGTGGCTCGTCTTCGGACGACCCGCCCACGCCCCCCTCTTCCCCTCCCGCGACGGCACCCGCTGGACCGCCAGGTCCGTCCAGCGAGTCGTCTCCGCCGCCGCCGGGAAGGCCGGCCTCCTCAAGACCGTCTCCTGCCACTCCCTCCGCCACGCCTTCGCCACCCACCTCCTCGAAGGCGGCACCCCCCTCGTCCACATCCAAGGCCTCCTCGGGCACCGCAGCATCAACACCACCACCCGCTACATCCGCATGGTCGACCCCGCCGCCGCCCACATCGCCAGCCCGCTCTGATTCTCGAGGCGAGCCGGACTCCTCCACGACCCCCACGTCATCGCCATCACGGGGCAGGTAGGCTCGCACCGTGAGCGAAGCCCCCAGCCCCCGCGCCTGCATCCTCGCCCTGAACTCCTGGGCCGACGACTGGTCCGATCCCTCCCGCTACGACCGCTACATCTTCGAGCTCGATCTGACCGGCCCCGAGTGCGACGCCTACCGCCTGGGCGCCGAGCAGATCGCCCAGCTCGACCCTCGCCCCGGCCGCTTCGAAGAGGACGCCCTGTCCAGCGAAGCCGTCTTCAGCTTCGGCCTCGCCGTCGTGCTCTTCGGCCACGCCGCCATGCAGTACCACGACGAGGAACCCGGCCCCGCCCTGCCCGTCCTCAAGCTCGCGGGCGAGCTCGCGTCCATCCTCGAGGTCCGGCTCGACCGCTCCCAGTCCCACGACACCCTGCGCCGACGCCTCCAAGGCCTCTTGGACTCCCTGCGCCCCCTCGGCGCCCTCAGCGGCGCCGCCCCCAGGCGCCGCACCGAGCCCGGCACCGCCGCCCCCAAGGCGCGTCGCTCGGTCCCCTCCATCGACAAGCGCTGGCTCGTGGCCGTCGGCCTCATCCTCGCCGTCGGCGCCCTCCGCCTCGGATTGCGGACCATCGAGGAGCCCGCCCCCGCCGGCGCCTCCGACTTCGCCGACGTGCTCCCCGTGCAGACCCTCGTCTACGCCCCCGGCCACGTCACCGCGCGCCTGCCCCCCGACTGGGGACACGCCACCTCCGGGGCCGATGAAGAGGCCGCCGCCGCCCTGTGGAGGCGCGTCGCCACCGAGACCGACGACCCCGGCGTGCGCCTCACCCTCGCCGACTCCCGCGGCACCCCCGTCGCGAACGTCGTCGACGGGCGGGTACGCTGGGTGCAATGAGCCGCTCGCGCCCCCAGGACGCATTCACGCTGATCGAGTTGATGATCGTGGTCGCCATCATCGGCATCCTGGCCTCGATCGCGAGCAGCGAGTTCTATCACATGCTCATGCGCGCCCGACGCGCCGAGACCGTCGTCATGCTCGACGGAATCCGCACCGCCGAGCACGCGTACATGCACGAGTGGGAGGTCTACACCTCCTGCGTCGCGCAGCCCCCCGTCGTGCCCGGTCGGACCCAAGTCGTCTTCCCTGCGACCATCTTCACGTCCCTCGATTGGAACCTCCTCGGGTGGGTCCCCGACAGCCACGTGTACGGGCAGTACGGCGTCCTGGCCCCCACCGCCGACACCTTCATCGCCGACGGGTACACCGACATCGACGGGGACAGCGTCCTCGCCCACACCCAGGCCACCCAGGCCTCGAAGCCCCAGATGATCACCAACAACCTGACCTACTGACCCCCCGCCCGTCCGGGCAACAAAGTGAATGGGTATTCAGTCAGAGGCCGCGATCGCCGGCACCATGCCGGGCATGACCGCCCATCCCCGGTACCCCCACCTCCTCGCCCCCCTCGACCTCGGTCACGTCACGCTCCCCAACCGCGTGCTCATGGGCTCCATGCACGTCGGCCTCGAGGACGACCGAGGACCCCTCGAGCGCATGGCCGCCTACTTCGCCGCGCGCGCCCGGGGCGGCGTGGGCCTCATCGTCACCGGCGGCGTGGCCCCCAACGTGGCGGGGTGGGCCAAGCCCTTCTCGGCCAAGCTCACCAACAAGCGCGAGGTCCGCAAGCACAAGGTCGTGGCCGAGGCGGTGCACGCCGAGGGCGGCCTCATCGCCATGCAGATCCTCCACACCGGCCGCTACGCCTACCACCCCCTGGCCGTCGCGCCGAGCCCCATCAAGTCGCCCATCTCCTGGTTCAAGCCGCGCGGCCTCTCCAAGCGCGGCGTCGAAGCCCAGATCAAGGCCTTCGTGCGCTGCACCGTCCTCGCTCGCGAGGCGGGCTACGACGGCGTGGAGGTCATGGGCAGCGAGGGCTACTTCATCAACCAGTTCATCGTCGCCAAGACCAACAAGCGCGACGACCAGTGGGGCGGCGACTACAGCAACCGCATCCGCCTGCCCGTCGAGATCGTGCGGCGCACCCGCGAGGCCGTGGGCGACGACTTCATCATCATCTACCGCCTCTCCATGCTGGACCTCGTCCGCGGCGGCTCGAGCTGGGAGGAGATCGTGGAGCTCGCGAAGGCCATCGAGGCCGCGGGCGCGACCATCATCAACACCGGCATCGGCTGGCACGAGGCCCGGGTCCCCACCATCGCCACGATGGTCCCGCGGGCGGCGTTCACCTGGGTCACCGCCAAGCTCAAGGGCGAGGTGAGCGTCCCCCTCATCACCTCGAACCGCATCAACATGCCCGACGTGGCCGAGCAGGTCCTCGCGAGCGGCCACGCCGACATGGTCTCCATGGCCCGGCCGCTGCTCGCCGACCCCGACTGGGTCGTGAAGGCCCGGGACGCGCGGGTGGACGAGATCAACACCTGCATCGCCTGCAACCAGGCCTGCCTCGACCACATCTTCCAGAACACCCGGGCCACCTGCCTCGTCAATCCCCTCGCCTGCTACGAGACCGAGCTCACCCTCGAGCCCGCGAAGGAGAAGCGCCGGATCGCCGTCGTGGGCGCCGGCCCCGCGGGCCTGTCCGCCGCCGCCACCGCCGCCGAGCGGGGCCACCACGTCGTGCTGTTCGAGGCCGCAGGCGCCATCGGCGGGCAGTTCAACATGGCCAAGCGCGTGCCCGGCAAGCACGAGTTCCACGAGACCCTGCGCTGGTTCCGCGTGCGGCTCGAGAAGGCCGGAGTCGACGTGCGCCTCTCCACCCGGGCGGACGCCGCGACCCTCGCCGCCGAGGGCTTCGACGCCGTCATCGTCGCCACCGGGGTCACGCCGCGGAAGCTCACCCTCCCCGGCATCGACCACCCGATGGTCCTGTCCTACGTGGACGTCCTCGCCCGTCGCGCGCCGGTGGGGCAGCGCGTGGCCATCATCGGCGCGGGCGGCATCGGCTTCGACGTCGCCGAGTTCCTGTCCGTCGCCGACCCCGACGACCCGCCCGAGATCGACCCGTTCCTGCGCTCCTGGGGGGTGGACAAGACCCTCACCGAGCGCGGCGGCCTCACCGACCCCGAGCCGCACGAGTCGGTGCGCGACATCACGCTGTGCCAGCGCTCGGACGGCAAGCTGGGCGCCAAGCTGGGCAAGACCACGGGCTGGATCCACCGCTCCGAGATCAAGCGGAAGGGCATCGTGATGCAGTCGGGCGTCGCCTACGACAAGGTCGACGACCGCGGCCTGCACATCCGCATCCGCGGGGGCGATCCCGAGGTCCTCGAGGTCGACAACGTGGTCGTGTGCGCGGGCCAGGTCTCCGCGCGGGACCTCGAGCAGCCGCTCAAGGACGCCGGCCTCGAGGTCCACCTCATCGGGGGCGCGGACGTGGCCGCCGAGCTGGACGCCAAGCGCGCCATCGACCAGGGCCTGCGCCTCGCCGCCGCCCTTTGAGCTCGAGGTTCAGCTCCCGAGGACGCGCACCGCGACGGCCACGAGGAGCACCACCAAGACGAACCCGCCGGCCAGCAGCCCCCACTTCACCGCGGGGCTCTCCAGCCCGGTCTTCTTCGGCTTCTTGCGCTTCTTGCGCTTCTTCGGGGCGGCCTTGGCCTGGGGGATCGTGGCGACCTCGTTGGGGTTCGGCGGCGGCGGCGCGATGTCTCGGGGCTTCGCCTTGGACGCGAGCTCGGGCGCCCGGACGGCCGCCGCGGTGTCCAGCGCCGGCAGCTCCACCGACGGGCGCAGATCGCCGTCCTTCGTCACCGGATCGGGGGGACCGTCCGGCCCGAAGTCGCCGACGCGCGCCAGCTTCGGCAGCGAGTGGCGAATCTCATGCAGCCACTCGACCAGCGTGGGCGACGACGGGAGGGTGTCCGCGATCGCGTCCAGATCCGCCAAGACGGCCCCGGCGTCCGCGTAGCGATCGTCCTTGCTGCGGGTGAGCATCTTCGCGATCACCGCCCCGAGCCCCGGGGCCCGCTCCTCGAGCCCCGCCGCCACGACCGCGCCGTCCACCCGGTTGATCGCGTCCACCGTGTCCGCCGCGTTGTTGCCCCGGAAGGCCGACTCGAGGGTCGTCAGCTCCACCATCACGCTCGCGAGGGAGAAGAGATCCGACCGGTGGTCGAGGTCCCCGCGCTTGCCGAACAGCTGCTCGGGCGACATGTAGGAGAGCGTCCCCTTGATGCCCTCGCCGGTCTTGGTCTTGTAGATGTTGCTCTCGGCCCGGGCGATCCCGAAGTCGGCGAGCTTCACGTCGCCCTCCTTGGTGATCAGGATGTTCCCCGGCTTCAGATCGCGGTGGATGATCTTGAGCGGGTCGCCGTGCTCATCCGTCTTCGCGTGGGCGTGGGACAGGCCCTCCAGCACGCCCCGCAGGATGTGCACGATGGCCGCGGGCGGCGGCGGCATCTTCCGGGCGCGGGCGGTCGTGAGCAGGATCCAGCAGGACCACCCCTCCACCAGCTCCATGGCCATGTACCAGTGGCCCGCCACGTCGCCGTACTCGTAGGTGCGGACGATGTTGGGGTGGTCGAGGTAGGCCCCGAGGCGGGCCTCGTTGACCAGGGCCTTGAGGTCCGCCGCGCGGGCCGTCGCCGACGGGGGGAGGGACTTGAGCGCGGCGACCTGCTCCTCGCCTCCAGGCAGCGCGCGGCTCGCCCGGTAGACACGCGCCATCCCCCCCTTGCCGAGCAGGCCCGTGAGCCGGTACTCGCCGAACGGAACGCCGCCCGCTTGGGCGAGCGCGACGCGCGGATCGACCTGGGTCTCGGCGCCTCGCGCGGGCATCCCCCGCGCCTTCGGGATCTCGGAGGAGGAGTCGGACACGGGAGGCATTGTAGGGGGCGCGGAGGATCCTGGCAGGGGCCCGTCGCAACCGCCCAGGGGGCGTCCGCGGACGTCCGCGGACACTGTCCGATCCCGGGGCTCGGTCCGACCGATCGGGCGCCGTCTCCCGATCTCGATCCCGGCACGGCCCGTGCAGTCCCTCCGTGCGACCCCATGGGGGGTTGGAGGCACGAGATGAGCGCGACGACGCTGAGCTCCCGAAGCGACATCACCCCGCTCCCCGAACGCGAGCTGCCGCGACGGGAGGCCCGAAGCGGGTCCACCCCGGAGCCGTTCCGCCTGATCGATCCCCGCGCGTCGGAGTTCGCCCCGTTCGTCTCTCGCGTCGCCCTCCAGAGCCTCACGCGCGCGCCGCGCACCGCCCCGTCCGGCCGCCGCCTCAAGGCCGCCGCGCTGTTCGCCGACCTGTCCGGCTTCTCCTGCCTCGCCGAGACCATGTCCTCGGGCTCCGGCCCGGGACCGCGACGCCTGGCCGAAGTCCTCAACGCGGCCTTCGGCGTCCTCATCGACACGGTCGTCCGCCACGGCGGCGACATCACCGGGTTCGCGGGGGACGGCCTCACCGCCGTGTGGCCCGCCCGCGACTGGCGAGCGCTCGCCGACGCCACGGCCCAGGCCGCCCAGTGCGGACGCGCCATGCAGGCTGCCCTCGAGGACCCCCGCGCGAGCGCGGGCGCGGCCCTGCCGTCCATGCGCGTGGGCATCGGCGTGGGCGAGCTCTACTCGGTGCACGTGGGCGGCATCCGTCGACGCTGGGTGCACTGCATCCTGGGCCCCGCGGTCAACCAGGCCACCCGCGCCCAGGTCTCGGCCTCCCCCGGCGAGGTCATCCTCTCCCCCGCCGCCGCCCGCCTCGCCCACCGCCGCGTCCGAACCAGCACGCTGCGCGGCCACGCCCGCGTGGACGCCGTGACCGATCCCGTCCTCGCGTTCCGAAGCCCGCCCGTGTGCATCGCCGGGTTCGTGGACCAGGTCGCCGACTCCTACGTGCCCGCCCCGGTGCGCGCGCGGGTCGCCGCGGGACGCCCCCGACGCCCCGAGGTCCGCCGCATCTCCGTCCTCTTCGTGAACCTCCCCCACCTCGACCACGGGGCCGACCTCGCCGACGCCCAAGGCACCATGGAGGCGATCCAGCGCGCCGTGGTCGACGGGCGTGGGGTCGTCGACAAGCTCATGGTCGACGGCAAGGGAGCGACTCTGGTCGCCGCCTTCGGCATGCCCCCCGCCCACCGCGCGGGCGACGCCGTGGACGCGGTGCGCGCCGCCCACGTGATCCGCCGGGCGCTCCGCCACCGCGGGTGGTCCTGCTCCGTGGGCGTGACCACCGGCCGCGCCTTCTGCGGCGAGGTCGGCAACCGCCGACGCCGCGAGTACACGATCCTCGGCGCCACCGTGAACCGCGCCGCGCGCCTCATGCAGCGCGCCGACGGCGGGGTCCTGGTGGACGGCAGCACCGCGCGGTCGGTCGGCCTCGCCTTCGAGTTGGACGCCGCCCCCGCCCTCGAGCTCCCCGGCCCCGGCGGCCGGCTCCCCGTGTTCCGCGTCCTCAGCGACGGCAACGACACCCCCAAGCGCCCCGACCTCGTGGGCCGCTTCGCCGAACGCGGAGTGCTCGACGGCGCCGTGCGACGGCTGCGCGACGGTACCGGGGGGGTGGTGCTCATCGAGGGCGGCGCCGGCATCGGCAAGTCGCGGCTGCTCGACTACACCGCCGCGCGCTTCGGCGCCGTGGCCGGGCTCCGCGTCCTGCGATCGGCCGGCGATCCGGGCGACGCCGACGCCGCCCATCAGGCCTGGCGACCCATCTTCCGGGACCTCCTCGGCGGCCCCGTCCTGGGCCCCTTCCCCGAGGTCCCCGTGGCCCTGGACCGCGGCACCGAGCTCACGGGCGACGGGCGACGCACCGCCATCGCGGATCTGCTCGCGGCGGCGGCCGCGAATCGGCCCCTGGTCGTGCTCATGGACGACGCGCAGGACCTGGATCCGGCGTCCTGGGCCCTGGTGGAGCGGGTCCGCGGGAGCGACGCCCCCATCCTCCTGGTGCTCGCCGCCCGCAGCCGCGCGCCCAGGTCTCCCGAGCACGGTCGGCTGCGGGCCGACCCCTCGGTCCGGCTCCTGGAGCCCGCGCCCCTGTCCGGCGCAGAGGTGCGCGCGCTGGCCTGCGGCGTGCTGCGCACCCGCACCCTCCCGGACGGCGTGCAGCGGAGCCTCGGCCGCGCCGCCCGGGGCAACCCCCTGGCCACCGAGCAGCTGGTGGCGGCGTGGCTCGAGGAGGGTCGCATCGGCCGCCGCGGCGCCCGCGTCGTGGGTCGGGTCACCGGGTCCGTGTCGAGCGATCTCGACGCCCTGCTGTACCGTCGCTTCCGCCGTCGCGAGGAGCCCCTGCGTCGGCTCCTCCAGGTCGCCGCGGTGGCCGGGCGCACGTTCCGCCACGACATGGTCGAGGCGATCTGGGACGGGGACCGGCCCCTCCCCGTGGGCGGTCGCATCGGGCGCCTCGTGGAGGCCGGGCTGCTCGTCCGGGTCCCCTCCGAGCGCGACGCGACGCACGCCTTCGTGAGCGACGACCTGCGCGCGATGATCCTGAACTCCGTGCGCCCGAAGCGGCTCCGTGACCTCCACCGCGCCGCGGCGAAGCACCTGTCCGGCCGCCCCGGCGGCGTCGACGTGCGCCGGTCCCGGATCGCGCGACACCTCCTGGCGGCGGGCGAGCCCGCGCTGGCGCTCCCCCACCTCGCCCTGCTCTTCGAACAGGCCCACGCGGTGGGCGTGCCCGAGGCGGTCCTTCGGCTCGGCCGCGCGGACGCCCTCTTCGCCGCCTCCACCTTCGACGAGCGCTGCGTCGCGGGCCGTCGGCTGAGGATCTTCGGCGAAGCCCAGCTCGCGTCCGGCCGCACCGACGCCGGGCGGGCGACACTCCGGCGCGCCCTCCGGATGCTCGCTGAGCCCGTGGGCCGCGACTCGGCCCTCGCCATCCGCCTCCGCCTCGCCGGCCTGGCCGCGTTCGACGCCCTGCGACGCCGACGTCGACGTCGGTCGGGGTCTCGACCCACGTCGGAGGCGGGCCGGAGTCGTCGCCTCGAAGCGGCCCGAGCCCGACTCGCCCTCGCCCGCTCCGTGGCCCTCGAAGGAGACGTTCTGCGCGCTCGCTGGCACGCCCTGGAGGGCCTCCGTCTGGCCGCGGACACGTCGTCGAGGTCCGACCAGGCCGAGCTGACGGCCGAGGTCGCGGCCGCCGCCGCGCGCCGGGGAGATGCGCGCGAGGCGTCCCGATACGCGAGCCGAGCCCGTCGCCTCGTGGCCACCGGCGCCGATCCCCAGGCGACCTTCGAGGTGCTGCTGCACGTCGCCGAGGTCGCGCGTCGCGCGGGCCGCAACCACGCCTGGGACCTGCACCTGCGCCGCGCCCGCACCCTCGCTCACCGAGAGAGCGCCGCCGTCGCCGGCCGTCGCGCTCGCGCCGCCCACGCCGACGCGCTGCTCGACCGCGGACGACCGACCCAGGCCGCCGTCCTCTACGACCAGCTGGCCGAGTCCGCGCGCCTCCGCGGCGATCGCACCGCGCGGGCCGCCGCCATGCGGGCCGCCGCCGGGGCCTTGCTGTCCAGCGGGGACCACGCCCCCGCCCGGGCCCGGTTCCGCATCGCGGCGCGGCTGCCCAAGGGATCGATCGGGACTCAGCCGAGCAGGCTCAGCTGACCTCCCCCGGGGGGCATGGGGTTGGGGGTCTGCTGCTCGGTCAGCGCCACCACGTGGGCCACGGCGCGGGTGAGGGAGGCCGCGAAGTGGAGCGATCGCTGCTCGGTGACCAGCACCTTCCCCACGAGGCCGACCACGCGGCCGGAGATGCGGAACGGGCGGTTGTCGGTGAGGTCGACGAGCGGGCGGCGCACCGCTTCTCCGGCCAGGTGCGCCGCCGACAGATCCACCCGCTCCTCGGCCGGCGCGGCCAGCTCCAGCGCGCCCCGTAGCCGGGCTGCCTCCTGCTCGAGGCGTCGCTCGGCGCGGGGGAAGTCGAAGGGCTCGCCCAGCAGGCGCCGCTTCGTGGCGTCGTGCACCACCTCGGCGGGCCCGCGCCGGGCCACCGCCACCTCCACCGCCCGGGCGTCCCACGCGGTGGGGCCCTCCCAGAAGCGCACGGCCGCGCGCGCCCCCTGCTCCACCAGGCGCCGCCGGAGCCGACGCACGCTCGAGATGCCGACCTTGACGGTGTCGCCCCCGAAGTGGGCGAGGTACACGGCGTGGGGCTGCGCGTTGTAGCGCTTCTGCTGGGCGGACAGCGTCGACGGATCGACCCGGTCGAAGGCGGGGTTGAAGCCGCTCGCGGCGCGGCAGGAGAAGCACTCCTCGTACTCGTCCCCGATCGACGTGCGGTCCGGACACGGGATCGCGCCCCCGCCTCCCAGGCTGTAGCGGCCGATGCACATCCGCCGCCGCAAGCGCGTGATGGTGAGCGTGCGCCCCGCGATGGGCACCAGCCGCCGCTCGGGCCGCTGGGGGGCGAGCGCGTCGAGCACCAGGTGAGGGGCGTCGTCGACCCGCGCGAGGCCGGCCAGCAGCGCCTTGGGGGGGACCTCGGCCATGGCGTAGGCTCCCACATTCCGCGGCCGATGCCGGGGCTGGAGAAGACCATGGACAAGGCGATCGTCACCTGCGCCCTCACGGGCGTCCTCACGGATCCGGCGCGACACCCCGTCCCCGTGACCGCGGCGGAGATGGCCGCCGAGGCGAGGCGCGCGGTGGACGCGGGCGCGTCCGTCCTCCACCTGCACTTCCGCAACCCCGAGCCCGGGCTGGGGCACATGCCCACCTGGGATCCCGACATCGTGGAGGGCATCGCCACGGCCATCCGCGAGGCGTGCGCGGACGTCGTCCTGAACTTCTCGACGGGCGTCTTCGGCCCGGACATCTCGGGCCCCGTGGCCTGCCTCGAGCGCTGCAAGCCCGAGATCGCGGCGATGAACGCGGGCTCCCTCAACTACCTGAAGACGCGACGCAGCGGCGAGTGGGCGTGGCCGCCGATGCTCTTCGACAACCCCGTCCACAAGATCAAGAGCTTCCTGGAGGTGATGTACCGCGAGGGCATCACCCCGGAGTGCGAGTGCTTCGACACCGGCATCGTGCGCAGCATCGCCATGCTCAAGGCGAACGGCCTGCTCAAGGACCCGGTGCACGTGTCGCTGGTGATGGGCGTCGCGTCGGGCATGGCCGCCAAGGCGTCGTGGCTGCCGCTGCTCGTGGACGAGCTGCCGGACGGGGCGCACTGGCAGGCGATCGTCATCGGGCGGCAGGAGGTATGGGACGTCCATCGGGCCACGGCCGACCTGGGCGGGCACCTGCGCACGGGCGTGGAGGACACCTTCTATCTGCCCGACGGCTCCAAGACCCGGGGGAACGGGCCGCTGATCGAGCAGCTCGTCCGGGTGGCCCGGGACGCCGGTCGCGAGCCCGCCACGCCCGCCGAAGTGCGCGCCTTCCTCGCGGAGGCCTAGCCGTGTCGGACCACGAGCTCGACACCGTCGCGGGCATGCCCGCCGCGCCCTCCGTGCCCACCTTCCGCGACGTGCTCTACGAGGTGAAGGGGCACGTCGCGACCATCACGATGAACCGTCCCCAGC
Source organism: uncultured Rickettsiales bacterium (assembly GCA_964620495.1). Taxonomy (GTDB): domain Bacteria; phylum Myxococcota_A; class UBA796; order UBA9615; family UBA9615; genus CAZEKB01. Next base: position 11,784 of record CAZUHI010000092.1, read on the forward strand.
GCCGCAACGCGCTGTCCGGCCGCCTCGTGAACGAGCTGATCGTCGCCCTCGAGACGGCGAGCGGGGACGCGAACGTCGGCGCCGTCGTCCTCCAGGGCGCGGGCGGGGCCTTCTGCAGCGGCGGCGACCTCTCGCAGATGGCCGGCGGCGCGGCCGACGACCTGGGCGACGTCCCGATCCGCGGCGGCTTCGTGGAGCTGAACCTCGCGTTCACGCGGGTCGGCAAGCCGATCGTCGCGAAGGTGCATCGGTACGCCTACGGCGGCGGCCTCGGCCTCGTCGCGGGGGCTCACTTCGCCGTCGCCGAGGACACCGCGAAGTTCGGCACGCCGGAGATCGATCGGGGCGTCTTCCCGATGATGATCATGGCGTGGATCTTCCGGAACGTGCCGCGCCGCAAGGGGCTCGAGATGATCCTCACGGGCGAGCGGATCTCGGCCGCCGAGGCCGTCGAGTACGGGCTGATCAACCGCGCCGTGCCGCCCGAAGACCTCGACGCAGTGGTGGACGACCTCGCGACCAGGCTGGCGAGCAAGCCCCCCGCCATCGTGCGCCTGGGCCTCGAGGCCTACCACCGGCAGGACGACCTCAGCGTTTCCGAGGCCCTGCCCTACCTGTCCGACATGCTCATGAAGTGCTTCGGGACGGACGACGCCCGCGAGGGCATGACGGCCTTCCTCGAGAAGCGCGAGCCGGTGTGGTGGGGGCGGAAGTAGCCGCCGGGTGACCTTCGTCTGGGTCACCTCCCTGGGGCTGCTGCGCTGGCCGCTGCTGCTGCTGTGCGCGGCGCTGTCGGGCTGGGCGCGCAGGCGACGGGGACGCGCGATCCTGGTCCTCGGGGTGGCCGCGGTGGTGCTGATGGACATGGCCGTGGAGGCGTCGGGGCGGGTCGCCACCGCGGACGACGCCGGGGGCGGGGAGACCCTCACGGTGCTCACCCACAACGTGCTCTTCGACGGCGGCGACGCGGGCGAGACGGTGGCGATGATCGTCGCCGAGGACCCCGACGTCGTCTTCCTCCAGGAGGTGAGCGCCCGCCGCGCCCGAGACCTCGCCGCCGGGCTCGAGGCGCGCTGGCCCCACCGGCTGGAGGCCCTCTCTCGGGGCCGCGGGCACGGGCTGGTGACCTTCTCCAAGCAGCCGATCGCCGGGATCGAGTCCTGGGCCTCGGGGCGCGGCAACGTGGTGGGCCAGTGCCTGCGCACGGGGCCGCTGGCCGCCTGCAACGTCCACCTCACCTCGCCGTCCGTGGCGTTCGACAACCCGCGCCGGTTCGTGCCGGTGCTGCTCGACAACGAGCGGTATCGGCGACGTCAGTGGGAGGCCATCGAGGAGACCGCGCGGGGCCACGGCGTCACGGTGATGATCGGCGACGTGAACACGATGGTCGTGGAGCCTCACTTCCGCTCGATCCGCCGCGGCTGGGTGGACGCGTGGCGCGCCCTGCGGCCCTTCGCGTCGGGAGCGACCTACCCGCACGGCAGCCACGGGCCGCCCAACAAGTTCGTGCGCCCGGGGATCCCGTTCGTGCGGCCGGACTACGTGCTGCTGGACCCCTCCGTGCGGCCGATCGAGGCGCGGACCCCCGCGTCGGGGGGCTCGGATCACCGCCCCGTGGTGGTCACGCTCGAGCTCCCGCCGGAGCGCTGACCGGGCGACGTCGACATCTTCGTTGCGCCTCTCGATCGCGCGACTATCCTCCCGCTCCACCCCCTGCGTCCGCGGACGGGACCCCCCGGGTCTCATCTTCGGCAGCAGGGATACCTGTGTTCGGCGCGCCGATTCGCGGCTTCGGGGACCCCCCCGTTCTTCGCGAATGGGGGTGCCGTGCTGTGCTTGGAGATCGAGATGAACACGCGCGCGCCCACCCTCGGATTCGACTTCGGGACCACGAACTCGACCGTCGCCCTCGCGGACCCCGGCGGGGCCGTCCGGTCCGTGAGCTTCCCGCTCTTCGGCCGGGGCCGACCGACGGCCCGCTCGATCCTCTTCTTCGATCCCGACGAGCAGGAGTTCGCCGGACACCGCCCGGAGCCGTTCGCGGGGAACCCGGCCATCGAGCGCTACGAACACGTCGGGGGCGAGGGCCGGCTGGTGCTCTCGCCCAAGTCCTGGCTCGCCGCCCGGAGCTTCGACGCGACGATGGTGTTCGGTCACCGGTTCGACCTGGAGCACCTGGTGGGCGCCGTCGTCGCCCACATGCGGGCCCGCACCCGCGAAGAGTTCGGGGTCGACGCGCGGCGGGTCGTGGCCGGCCGGCCCGTGCACTTCGCCCGCGGCGAGGGCGACGAGGACGACGACTTCGCCGAGGTGCGGCTGCGCAGGGCCTTCGCCGTGGCCGGGATCGAGGACGTCACCTTCGAGTACGAGCCCATCGGCGCGGCGTACGCCTACGAACAGCGCCTGAGCGACGACGAGCTGATCCTCATCGGCGACTTCGGCGGCGGCACGTCCGACTTCTGCCTCCTGGCGGTGGGCCCGAGCTACCGCGGAGCCTCCCGGGAGGAGCGACGGGACTCGATCCTGGGCACGGGCGGGGTGGGCCGGGCGGGCGACGCGTTCGACGCGCGCATCATCCGCAACGTGGTGGCGCCGCGGCTGGGCCAGGGCTCGGAGCGCCGCGGCGTGTTCGGCGACCGCTTCCCCATCCCCGGGTGGATCTACCGGCACCTCGAGAAGTGGCACCGGCTGTCGATGCTCAAGGCGCCCGACATGATGCGGCGCCTGCACCGGATCCAGCGGGCGGCGGTCGAGTCGGAGCAGCTGGAGGCCCTGCTGCACATCGTCGAGCAGGACCTCGGCTTCGCGCTCTACCGGGCGGTCGAGGGGACGAAGCGCCGGCTGTCGTCCCGGCCCGAGGCGAAGCTCCTGTTCCACGACGGACCCGTGGCCCTCGACGCGGACGTCCGGCGGACGGACTTCGAGGCGTGGATCGGGCCGGAGCTGGCGGAGATCGAGGGCGCCGTGGACGGGCTCATGGAGTCGACGCGCACCACCGTCGAGGAGGTCGACCGCGTGTTCCTGACCGGCGGCAGCTCGTTCGTCCCGGCGGTCCGTCGCGTCTTCGAGGACCGGTTCGGGGCCCACCGCATCGCCGACGGCGAGGAGCTCACGTCGGTGGCCCGCGGGCTCGCGCTGCGCGCCGCCGAGGCTGCCTAGAACTCGATCGCAGAACGAGAGAAGGGAGCCCCGGGGGACTCCCTGTCTCGTCGGTTCGGGGGGGCCTAGAAGGACGCTTCGAGCTCGGCCTCGAGGAAGGCGACGAAGTCGTACGCCTCTTCGAGCTTCTGGATGTCGCTCTGCAGGTCGGCTTCCGCCTCCTCGATCTGCGCGCGGACCTCGTTCAGCGCGATCTGCGCCTGGATGACCTTGTAGAAGTTGTCCGCGCTCGCCTCGCTTCGGTAGGCCTCCTTGGCCTCCCAGAGGTGGACGCGGGCGGGGCGCTCGGCCGACTTCGCCTGCTCGAGGGCCTGCTCGCTCTGGACGACCATGTCCTCGAGGAAGAGCACGTCGTCCTTGGCCTGGGCGAGCTCGTCGCAGATCTGGATGGCGTTCTCGTTGTTGTCTTCCTCGGCCTTGGCGCACATGTCGGCCACGGAGGCATCGGCGAAGGCGGCGGCGGGCAGGACGAAGGAGGCGGCGGCGATCAGGCTGGCGAGGATGCGGGTCATGGGGGGCTCCGGGGTGGGTCCGTGGGACCGGGTTGGGTCGTTGGTCTCGCTCCTCCTCATGTGCCAGGGCCGTGCCGGCTTCCGCGAAGAATTTTCATCTACTTGATTTTGCTGCGTTTTTCGGACCGGCGGCGGGCCGTCGAGGCTCGGATCGAGGGGCCGCCACAGGCGAGCGACGGGGCGTCCCGACTGTCCGGACACGTCCGCGGACGTCCGCCGGACGGGGCGCGGACGACTCAGCGCCGGCGACGCTCCGCGGCCTCGGTGCACCCGACGCAGAGCGGCGCCTCGGGACGCACGGACAGGCGGCGGAAGCCGATGGGCTCTCCGCACCCCCGGCACTCGCCGTATTCGTCGTCGGCGACGGCCACGAGGGCCTGGGCGATGAGCGACAGCCGCCGTCGGATCCGCGCCCGCTGGGCCTGCGCCATCTTCTGCTGCTGCATCGCGTCCATGCGCGACAGGCGCCCCATGGGCTGGTCGAGGTCGACGATGTCGGCGGTGTCCGTCTCGCGCTCGAGCTCGGCGTGCAGCTCGGCCTTCAGCGTCTTCAGCGACGCGTGCAGCGTCTCCACCTGCTCGGGGGTCAGCTCGTCCACGCTCAGGAGCATGCCTCACGGCGGCGGCGGGCCCCGACCAAGCACACGAGCGCCCAGGACGCCGCGCCGCCCCCGGAGATGGAGGACCCGCACCCGCACCCGGGATCGTCCCCTGCGTCGGCGGGCGAGTCGCCGGTGTGGAACGTCGCGCTCCACTCGCCGTCGAACACGGCCCCGTCGTGGTCCATGAGCCCGGCCTCGACGTACACCGTGAAGGCGGCGTCGGGGGCCCAGTCCTGCTCGGGGGTGACGAGCACCGAGTGGGAGCGGTCGCCGTAGAAGGCGCCCACGGACGCGGGCACGACGGCCCCGTCCTCGTCCTCCACGTGCACCGAGCCCAGGGTCTCCACGCGCACCCCGCGCGCGAACGCGAGCGCCAGCCGGGCCTCCACCGTGCTCGCGACCTGCTCGTGCCGGTACGTCTGGTGACCGGGCACGAAGTTCAGGATCGGCCCCACCGACGGCTCCTCGTGCAGCCGCAGCCAGAGGTCCTCGAAGTACGCGGCCACCACCTTCGCCTCGTGCAGGGGGCTGCCGGGCATGGCCTCGTTCAGGAGGTGCTCGTTCGTCCAGGGGTAGGCGGCGCCGAACGTGGCCAGGCGCTCGTCGCTCAGGGCCAGCGCGTCCACCACGCCGAGGGCGACGTACAGCAGATCCTGCCCGTCCATCAACGTCTGCGCGGAGACCTCGTACTGCAGGTCGTCGCGGAAGATCCCGGCGAGGGTCTCGGCGGGCAGCCAGCTCTCCGCGGGCGCGACGCCCCCCACCTGGTGCGCCAGCAGCACGTCCGACGCGGTGTCCAGGGACGCCACGTCCGGGTCGCTCCAGCCGGGGTCGTACACACGCGAGCGCTCCATGAAGAGCGAGTCGAAGACCTCGTCCGCCATCCCGTGGGAGCCCATGCCCATCAGGAAGGCGACGTGCCCGGCGGCCTCGCCCTCGTCGTACGGGGGCTCGAAGTGGGTACGGATCCAGCGCAGGTACGCCTGCTGGAAGGGCTCCCAGTGCGCCGCCTCGCCGTAGTCGTCGCCCACCGCGTAGCCGCCGTCCGGGAACATCGCCCCGTTGACGAGCGGGTCGCGCATGTCGGACCGACCGAGGAGGTCGAGGACGGGCCCGGGCTCGAGCTGCTCGACGGCCTGCAGGGTGATCCACACGTGGGTGGTCTGGCCGTTGGCCGCCGCGACCGACGGCAAGAGGAGGGTCGCGGCGAGGACGAGGGGGACCTTCACGCGGGGATGGTAACGCCCCCGAAGAACGGCTGCAGGGGCGCAGGGATGCGAATCGACCCGTCCGCCTGCTGGTGATTCTCGAGCACGGCCACGAGCGTGCGGCCCAGCGGCAGCCCCGACCCGTTGAGGGTGTGCACGAACTGCGGCTTCGCCTTCGCCTCGGGGCGGAACCGGATCGACGCCCGTCGCGCCTGGAAGTCGCGGTAGTTGCTCACCGACGAGATCTCCCGGAACTTCGCCTGGCCGGGCAGCCACACCTCGATGTCGTAGCACTTCCAGGCCCCGAACCCGATGTCGCCCGAGGCCAACGTCATCACCCGGTAGGGCAGCTCGAGCGCCTGCAGCAGGGCCTCGGCGTGACCGACCATGGCGTGGTGGGCGGCCTCGCTGTCCTCGGGCCGCACGAACTGCACCATCTCGACCTTCTCGAACTGGTGCTGGCGGATGAGGCCGCGCGTGTCCCGCCCGTACGAACCGGCCTCCGCGCGGAAGCACGGCGTATACGCGCAGTACCGGATGGGGAGCTGGTCGGCGGCGAGGATCTCGTCCGCGTGCAGGTTCGTGACCGGCACCTCGGCCGTGGGGATGAGCCAGTAGTCCGCGGGGTCGTGCAGGCGGAACAGGTCGCCCTCGAACTTCGGCAGCTGGCCCGTGCCCGTCATCGACTCGCTGTTGACGATGAACGGCGGCAGCACCTCGGTGTAGCCGTTGTCGGCCGTCTGCCGGGTGAGGAAGAAGTTCATCAGCGCGCGGCTGAGGCGGGCGCCCGCGCCCTTCAGGACGGTGAAGCGCGAGCCGGTGACCTTCGCGCCGCGCTCGAAGTCGAGGATGCCGAGCTGCTCGCCGAGGTCGTGGTGGTCGAGGACGTCGAAGTCGTACTCCTGCGGCGTCCCCCACCGCCTCACCTCGATGTTCGCGTCCTCGTCGTCGCCCTCGGGCACGTCGTCCGCGAGGAGGTTGGGGAGGCCGAGGATGTCGTCGTCGATCGCGCCCAGGAGCTCCTTCGTGGTGGCCTCGAGCTCGTGGATGCGGCCGCCGAGCAGGGCGAGATCCTTCCGCAGCGCCTGGCCCTCGTCGCGCTTGCCGGCCTTGAACAGCGCGCCCACCTCGCGGCTGCCCGCGTTGCGCTCCGCCTGGAGGTTCTCGAGGTCCGCCAGGAGGGCCTTCCTTCGCCCAAGACGCTCCAGCAGCCCGTCCAGGTCGAACTCGTGCCTGCGCGCGGCCAAGACCGATCGCACGACGTCGGGGTGTTCTTCGATGAACCTGCGGTCGAGCATGTCGATCTCCGGGGGACTCCGGCCGGCGCGGCTCGGGGACGGGGGGACGGGACCGTAGTCAGCGCCCGCTCGGAGTGTCAAGATCGCCGACATGTCTCGTTTCGTGCACCTCTTCCTCGTCCTGCTGACCACAACCCTGACGCTCGCGGGGTGTCCCGATCGCCGCGGGGAGTTCAACGACGACGGCGAGCG
>CAZUHI010000093.1:0-18743 GCA_964620495.1 uncultured Rickettsiales bacterium
ACTGCATTTCTAATCCGGCGGTCCCAGGTTCAAGTCCTGGCGGGCGCGCCACTTCGGGGCACCTCAGGCCACATTGGCGGCCTTGTTCCTAACGTGTTCCTGACATCTACGTCAGCGAGATTCCCATTGTGTCTCATTCCGTCTCGTAGTGTCTCGTTGTGGGTGCAGGTCCCGCGCAACATGGACGCAACTTTTGGGGAAGCGGACAGACGCCCGTGTCGAGTCTTGCGGCCGGCATGTTCAGCCGTCCTGCCTGTTACTCGGACGCGGCCAGTGTCCCCGCGAGGTGCACGGAGGGGGAGCCACATCTCAGGAGTCTAGCTTGGCGCAACATCGGACCTTCGATCGAGATCACGGGCGAAAGGGCGGGTCCTGGCCTGTGGACACCATAGGCTAGGAGTGGGTGGAGATTGGGGGGCATCTCCCCAAGGGCCGCGACTGGATCCAGCCGCGATCACGGGCCATTTGGAGCGGCCGAGTCTTTGGCGCCACGGGCCTAGTTTGTAGTCACCGCGCGATGCTGACGGTCCTACTTGAGCAGCTGCGGGCGGGACTCGCGAGCGAGCAGGGCGATGTCTTCGGCGTACCAGAGGGTCGGGAGGAGGGACGTCTCGTCGGGTTCGATGAAGGCTAGGCGTGACAAGCCCTCGGTTGGGCCGCAGAAGGTCCCAAGATCGGATCCAATGCTAGCCCAGCTGTGACTGAGGAGGAACATGCTCCAGACAGGCTGAGCGGTATCCGCCGCGAAGAGTCCCACCCCGCTGCGGCCGCCGGTCAGGATGCGCGCGCCATCGGGCGAAAACGCGACCGAGGCGACAAGACCCGTGTGGCCCTCGAACGTGCGCATCAGCTCGCCCGTCTCCGCGTTCCACAGCCGCGCGCTCTTGTCGTCCGAGCCCGTCAGAACGAGCACACCATCAGGCGAGAACGCGACCGAGGTGACATCGTCTGTGTGGCCCTCGAGTGTGCGTATCAGCTCGCCCGTCTGGGCGTCCCACACTCGCGCACTCTTGTCGTCCGAGCCCGTCAGAAGGAGCGCACCATCGGGCGAGAACGCGACCGAGGTGACATGGCCTGCGTGGCCCTCGAGTGTGCGTATCAGCTCGCCCGTCTGGGCGTCCCACACTCGCGCACTCTTGTCGTCCGAGCCCGTCATGATGCGCGCTCCATCAGGCGAGAACGCGACTGAGGTGATCCACCTTTGGTGGCCCTTGAATGTATGCGCGAGCTCGCCCGACTCCGCATCCCACAGCCTCACACTCTTGTCCCACGAGCTCGTCAGGATGCGCCCGCCATCGGGCGAAAACGCGACCGAAGCGACCATGTCTGTGTGACCCTCGAGTGCTCTCATCAGCTTACCGGTCTGCGCGTCCCACAGCCGCGCGCTATTGTCCCACGAGCCGGTTAGGATGCGCGCGCTATCGGGCGAGAACGCGAGCGAGTTGACCACCCCTGTGTGGCCACTGAGTACGCGCATCAGCTCGCCCGTCTCCGCATCCCACAGCCGCGCGTCATAGTCCCACGAGCTCGTCAGGATGCGTCTGCCATCGGGCGAAAACGCAACCGCGAGGACACCTTCTGTTCCTGCAAGTGTAAGCGTCAGCTCGCCCGTCTGCGCGTCCCACAGCCGCGCGTCAGTGTCCGACGAGCCGGTTAGGATGCGCGCGCTATCGGGCGAGAACGAGACCACGGCGGCCAGGCTTGTGTGGCCCTCAAGTGTGCGCATCAGCTCGCCCGTCTCCGCGCCCCACAGCCGTGCGCTAAAGTCGCCCGAACCCGTCAGAAGGAGCGAGCCGTCGGGCGAGAACGCGACCGAGGTGACGTTGGTCGTGACGCCCTCCACTGTGCGCATCAGCTCGCCCGACTCCGCATCCCACAGCCGCGCGCTATTGTCCCACGAGCCGGTCAGGAGACGCGCGCCATCAGGCGAGAATGCAATCGAGCTGACCCACTCCGTGTGGCCCTCCAGTGTGTGCGTAAGCTCGCCCGACTCCGCATCCCACAGCCGCGCGCTATTGTCCCACGAGCCGGTCAGGAGACGCGAGCCACCGGGCGAAAACGCGACCGAAGTGATGTTGTCCTTGTGACCCTCGAGGGCTCTCATCAGCTTACCCGTCTGCGCGTCCCACAGCCGCGCGCTCTGGTCCGTCGAGCCGGTCAGGATGCGCGCGCCATCGGGCGAAAACGCGACCGAGGTGACAAGACCCGTGTGGCCCTCGATCGTGCGCATCAGCTCCCCCGTCTCCGCGTCCCACAGCCGCGCGCTCTTGTCGTCCGAGCCCGTCAGAAGGAGCGCACCATCGGGCGAGAACGCGACCGAGGTGACACCGCCTGCGTGGCCCTCGAGTGTGCGTATCAGCTCGCCCGTCTGCGCGTCCCACACTCGCGCACTCTCGTCGTCCGAGCCCGTCATGATGCGCGCTCCATCAGGCGAGAACGCGACCGAGGTGACATCGTCTGCGTGGCCCTCGAGTGTGCGTATCAGCTCGCCCGTCTGCGCGTCCCACACTCGCGCACTCTCGTCGTCCGAGCCCGTCATGATGCGCGCTCCATCAGGCGAGAACGCGACCGATGTGACGTCAGCAGAGTGTCCCGATTGTGGAAGAACCCTCAACCCCGACGGAACTCCCGCCCCGGGAAAGCCGCCCTCTGCATCGGTCTCCAGGGTCGTACATCTCGACAAGATACAGTCATCCCACAACGCATCCCGCACCCGGGCGCCGGCGAAGCGTGCCGCATGGAGATTGGCCCTTTCAAACGTCGCTCCGTCACAGGCCGCGAACTGCAGCAGGGCCCCGACGAGATGAGCTCCGGAGCAGTCTGCCATCTCGAGGCACGCTTTCCGCAAGTCGCTGAAGCCAAGGGCTGCCGAAGAGAGGCGTGCCTCCCGGAGGTCGGCGCGTCCCAGCCTGACGCCGTTCAACTGCCCCCCCTCGAGGCCCGCGCCCCTCAGGTTCGCGCACTCCAGTATCGCGCCACCCAGATCAGCCCCGCACAGGTCGGCACCTTCGAGGAATGCCTCCAGTAGATCCTCACCGGCTAGTTGAGCTCCAGCCAGCCGCGCCCCCTGTGGGACGGCCTTCGCCATCTCACGCGCGAGCTCTCCCTCCCCAAGCGTCCGTCTTTCCGCCTCCGCGGCCTTCCGAACGCGGGCCCACGACATTTTGTGCGCGAGGCGCAGCGCATTCTCGCTGATCCTGCTCCGGTACGGGCGCGACAGAATCCCACGCGTGCCCTTGTACAAGCAGTCGACCTCTTCGGCCGGCGTCAGGTCAAGCAAAAAGAAGCAGCACTCATGCGTAATCGGCTTGTTGTCTAGCAAACTCGCTAGATCATTCGGTCCACCACGCAGGCCCGCGAGGAGCCGCTTGGCGTAAAAGAACTCGAGGAAGCTCTTGTGTGAGAAACTGTAGTAGCCGTCGGCGGTGCGCGTGAGGAAGGCCGCCGAACGCAGTTCGATGTCGATCCGGTCGAGGTCGAGGCCGCGAACGAGGGTGTCGGGCGCTCCGCGTAGCACCTCAATCAAGTCGCGGTGGTGAATCCTGTTGCGCGGTTGGCCCCAGAGCTCGCAGGCGAGGATGCCGAGCAGCTGCTTGCGCACCTGGGGCCGTGTTTCGATCGAACGCCCGCTCATGTCCTCGAGCCACTGACTCGTGTAGAGGTCGTACAGCCCCGCAGGCGTCACCGCGCTCTCATTCAGCAGCAGCTGGGGCAGCGCCTTGACTATCATCTCGAGCAGCACCGCACGCCGCGCCAGGCTCTCGAGATCGTAGGTGTCACGGATGAACTGGCGCGCCGACTCGCACTGCTCGCGGCCGAGGTGGTTCTCCAGATAAGCCGCGATCTCCTCATCGTTGAACAGGAGCAACTCGTCGATCACCGCGTCGAAGCGTCGCGCGAGCTGGCCCAACGCCTTCTCCGACGGCTTCTCCAGCTCGCGAATGCGCCCTCCGGCGACGTCCTTCACTTGCTGCTGGTCGCGGAAGAAGTGCGTCCGGCAGGAGATGAAGATGCGGTTCCCGCGCGGCTCGACGTCCCGCGATAGAGAGCATCTCACGAGCTCACGGAACTGGTCCTCCACACTACGGCCCGCGGCCGCCACCCCCATCTCGTCGAAGGAGTCGAGTAGGAGAACAATACGCCCTGCCTCGAGTAAGTGCAGGACCACCTCCGGGTTCCCGTGCCACCCAAGCCGGACCCGCAGGTGCTCCTGAAGCAGACCCTCGATCGATGTGGCGTTCGGGAAGTCTCGCAGGTTGATCGCCAGCGGAATCGGCGCCTCCGGGTCCTCTTCCGCCGCGACCGCCAGTTCGTAGGTGAAGCGGCGGAAGAAGGTGGACTTTCCCGTCCCGTAGTCGCCGAGCAAGAGCCAGAGCTTCTTGCCCGCTCCGCGCACCCACTTGTGGGCGTGCTCTAGGAGATTGACGCCTGACGACTTCTCTGGAACACGCTCGAGCAGCACGCGCTGTTGCACGTAGGTGCGGGCTAGCTCGGAGGCTTCGAACGAGCCGCGGATGTTCGCCAGGTACTGGCTGAAGTTGAACAAGCCCCGCTCGAGCTCGGTCGGCGTGAACGTGTGGAGCTGCGACTGGTCTGCGGCGAAGCTGAGGGCGGCCGCGGAATATTTCGGGGCGATGAACATCCCTGCGGCGCCCATCGCTCTCGCAGCATCGCCATTGACCCATCCGAGGAAACGCTCAAGGTGCGCCTTACGCACCGGGGCGGCGTGGTCCTTGCACTCCACCAGGTAGCACTCGCTCCTCACGACACCGGGCTTGCGCGCGATCAGATCGACCCTGTTGCCGCCCACGAGCTGCTCGCGATCGACCTCGAAGTCAAGGAGCCCAAGGAGCCGTGCCATGCGTTCCTCGAAACGCAAACCCTTGAGGGCTCGCACGTCACCGCGCGGGCGTTCGTCATCGCGCGCGCGGATGCGATCGGGCCGCTTGGCGTCCTCGCCCGCGATGCTCTCGAGCTGGTCTAGCACGTTCTGGCGAAACTGTATGATCCGTTGGGTCACCTGTGCGTAGCTGTGCGCGACCGACCCGTCCGGCTCTTCCACGCCGAGCAAGAGCTCCTCGAACAGCAGCCGCTCGTCGAAGGGAACTTCTATGCGCTCTTTCGGCGGCAGTTGGAAGTGCTTCTCCCACGCCGCTTGTCGGCTCTGCACCGTGTCGCTCTTGTGCTGCGGCACGGGCGAGGCGACCAGCTGGAGTTGCAGGGGTATGTCGCCGCGTCCGCGCAACCGCTTCTCAGTTTCGGGACGCAACGCCTCCCAGATGGAGAGCAGGCCGGCGGAGTTCTGATAGCTGTAGTTGGCGATGAGGAAGGCCGAGTCGGCAAGCACTCCCGCCAAGAGGCCGCCGAGATGCGTGACGCCTGTGCGCGCGTCGACCAGCACGTGCTCGAACGACCCGCGCTCGGTGAAGAGATCCACCAGCGCCTCGAGGAGATCCAAGCCCTTGCCCGGATCATCGACCAGGATCGCCTTCCAGTCGATGCAAGCGTCCAGCGTCGCGAAGTTGGCCCGCTCGCCGCAGACGGGGAGGATGAACGCGCCCGCGAGATCGGGGACCGGTCGCACGGCGTCCCATAGACGCTCGGAGAGCTCGGCGTCCAGAGGAAGCTGCGACCCGGCCTCCTGCCACGCTCCCATCCATTCCAGAAAGGCCTCCTTCGGCTGCGGCTCCGGAGTCAGGCGGGGGATGTGGTGCATGCCCGGCGCCTCTAGGTCGAGATCCCAAAGCAAGACTCGGCGCCCGCGCTGCGCGAGCATTGCACCAGCGTTCGCGAGGAGGACCGTCCGACCGACGCCCCCCTTGAAGCTGTAGAACGTCGTGATGTGCGCGCGCCTGGTGGGCATGTGGCGTTACACCAATGGCCAATCGCTTGGGGACGGGCTAAACACGCCCTTGAAGCCACAGTTCGCTCGGTCATGCGTCTTGCTCTTTCGCTCGGCGTACTCCTCCGGAGCACGCGGCCCGAGTCGAATGCGATTGCTATGCCCCTCGGCCGTGCGTTCGATCAACTCGACCTTCTCCATATCCTTCAATATGCGGCTGAGGTTGGCCTTGCCGAAGTCGAAGGCCTTGGCGAGATCGCACTGGTACTGCACGAGGCCATCTGCGAGGAGGTCGAGGATTTTCCGCACGTGCTTGCGCGAGAGGATCTTCTCCGGATCGCACAGCCGTAAGCTCGAAAGACGGCTGTCAACGAGGTGCGCGTAGGCCGCCCACAGCTTGGCGTAGGGGCGCCGCAATCCGTCGAGCGCATCCCGCGCAGCGGCCGGAACGACCCGCCGCAGGTGACTTCCGAACTCCTCCAACTCGTTCGTCACCCTCGCATCGTGGCCACGACGAAGGAGCTCGAGCAACCGATGGCGGTGTATATAGTCGAGCGCTTCGGCCGTTGGGCTGTCCCACTCCCCAACCGCGCGCGCGGCCGCCCAAAGCTCGGGCAAGGTGGCTCCGTCAACCAGGTCTTGGGGCGAGCAGTCTTGAAGGTCGATCATACCTGTACTATCCTGAACCTTTGATCGGCCAATTGGGGCAAAACAGTTCAGTTTAATCCAGAATCGAGTGAGATCTCCACCAAGCGCCCCACCAGCCCCCCCGGCACAGCAGCGTCCGCTTCCATCAGCTTCTCCGGCTCGCCGGCCAGCGGCCCCCGGACGAAGCCGAAGCACCCTCGCCACTGCTCACGATCCACCCCTTCCTCGGACAACGCCTGGTGGGCGACAACGGCGAGGGTCGCGAAACCACGACTGAGGACCTTTGCCCGATCGGCATGCGCCGAGAGGCTCGCACGCGTCCCCATCGCTGGAACCAACGCGCACTGGATCCCGAGGTTGGACCAGAGCGTGGAGAAGGGCTGCTCCTCCTGGCAGAAATCGAGGCAGATAGGAATCGCGAGCAGCCCGAGCGGAGTCATCAAGACACGCACCTCGCTGCCCGTCTCGAGGCGCTCGACGAACTTCGGAGTGTTGTCGGCATCGAGCCAGCCGATTGGATTCAGCTTGTAGTGCGTGAGGATCGTCTCGCCAGCGTCATCGAGCAGCCGCGCCTCGTTGCGGTTCTTGCCATCCAGGACGCGGTGAAACGTACCGGGCAGGATCAACGGGATGTATCGTTGCACCGGATCTGCAGGCTCTTGGAGCCACTCGACAACCCGAGCAAAAACATCGGGGCAGACTGTCAGCTCGGGAAGGACGAAGACGTCCGCTCGCATCTCGACCGCCCGCTCGAGCGCAATCTCCACACGCCGCCAACGCCCGTCCGGATCAGTCAATCGCGAACAACAATTGAGATTGCCTGTCGCGTTCTCCCACGCAGGCTCGATCCCGTCCGTGAAGCCCGCGACGTACACCCGCAGGCTTCCGCGGCGATACGCAGCGGCGAGTGCTTGCTCCATGTGGTCCGGCGCGGCAAAAGGCTCGATGCAAAGATCGCCCTGCGCTCGCGCTACCACCCAGTGATGCCGAAGCCATGGCTGTAGGTGGTTCGGTTGGCCCGCGTACTTCGGGATCGCCAACTCGTGCCGGCGGTGAACGAAGTACCGAACGCCGCCTAGCTTGACGGGATGCGCGGTCGCTTGATAGTGTTGGTAGCGGTAGAGCAAGTAGTCGTCAAGCGCCTCGAGCACTGCCAGCGCGTACTTGCCCTCGATCGGGGGCGGTGTCGGATGGGGAGGGTCTTCGTCCCTCAGCTTTCGCAACCATGCGACGATCGTCTTCTTGAACGCGTTGTGCGTCCTCGTTCCGGAAAGCGAGGCCTGCTGCGCGTCCTGGAAGAGTTTCGCGTTTGCGTCGGGTCGCACAGCCTCCCAGAGTTCGACCATCGCACTTGGAGCACTCTTGCGCGCGGCGTTCAGGATGCGCTGGACGTCAGGGAACTCTTGATTGGGCAACAATTTCTCAATCGACGAGCTGCGAGCTGCCGATGAGCCTCGCGCTCAATTGTGAATGCACGGTCCGAGCCGCACAACCCGGCTGACCCTGCTTCCACCCTCCGCCGCGTGCCTCGCCCCGCCTGGCCCACTCAGCCGCCCCTTCACGACCAACACGGAGTCCTGGCTCAACAGACCGCGCCGGCCAACCTCGGCAACATTGCAATCGCCGCAGCATCCTCGTCGAACCCAAAACGTGAGTAGATCCCAGCCGTGAGCTTGGGGTCACAGTGCCGCGCCAGCTTCTGCGCCTGCGCCAGGGATACTCCTGCCCGGGCGAGGTTCGTGACGAAGGTGACTCGCAGGGCGTGGAAGTCCACCCTCCCCTCTTCGGTCGTCTCCGCAATCCCGGCTGCCTCAAGGTCATGCCTGAGAGCATCCGCAGCCCGGTAGTGACTGGTAGCTCCGCGGAACACTGGAGACGCGGGAAGAGCGTCTACCAGGAAGCGGCGAAGCATGGCCGCCGTCTCCGGCTGCAGCGGGAGCCTCGCTGTCTTGCGGTTCTTCGTATGTCCGTGCTCGGCTGTCACGGTCGGGGAATCGCCGTGCAGGTTGAAGCTCAAATGCCGCAGGGAGAGCAGCTCCCCGCGGCGCAGCCCCGTTTGCAGAGCCAGGACATACAGCACACTCCTCGCCCCACCGCTGAGCCCCAGCCTGGGCTGTTGGGACTTGGTGGTCGCCACCAACCGAGCCTGCTCCTCCGCTGTGAGTGCCCGACGGTCGCTTCTGGCCTCGGCGCGAACGCGTTCCAGGTAGATGAGCGGGTCGGCCGGGAGCCTTCCCTCCCTGGTCAACCAACTGGTTAACGAGCGACAGGTTTGCCTGTACATGTTGGATGTCGATCCGGAGACGGGCGCTGCTCGGTTTCCTCTTGCCCCGCTGGTCCCGGAGCGCAAGCGGGCGAGCGCCTGGAGCACGGGCTCCGCCACGACGTCGGAGATAAGCGAGAATCCACACACGCCGATGAGGACCCTGCGGGCCCTGGAAGCCTGCTGCTGGGCGTGGTTCGGTGAGTCCCCTTTGTCGAGGAGGTACTGCTCGAAGTCTCCCGGAGCAGAGCCCGGCTTGCCGTCGCCCAGCGCATCAACCAGGAACGGAGACTGGCCGGAGTCGTCTAGTCGATCCACTAGCCCCAGGGTTGCGAGGCGACGCTTGATACGCTCAGGCAGTCCGTCCAGGTACCGTTGCAGCTCGCGGCCAGGACTCTCGCCCTGGGCCCGCAGGGCGGCTAGCTGCTCCAGGGCGCGCTCAAGTTCCTGGGTCAGTCTCTTATTTGGGAATCCCGCAACGCGGAGGGTGCGGCGGCCCGGGATGGCGACGCTCGCGTAGTAGCGGTCAGAATTCTTCACTCTATGGACCATTGGTTACTTCCAGGATTTGGGCGGGATCGGTCGTGGGACCACGTGATGCGATTGATCGGGGGACACAGCAAGGCATCTCTGGATTGAACATCCGATGCAAATCGGCCCTGGCGGGGGCGTAGTTGCCGATGTGCTGGGTGAGTTGCGCGAGAGTTGCGCCAGTCGCGCACAGATGGGCCGGTTCTCCATCATCTGCGCATAACCTCATTGCGGACCTTGGGCCACATTCGGGCCCAAGCCGATCGATTTGGCGCGCCATGCAGCACCCAGGCTTCGATTTCGGCCCTCGCCCAACGCTTGCCCCGCCCCACCCGGATAGGTGAAGGCAGCGCCTCTCTGGCATTCATGGCGTACACAGAACTCCGGCCCACTCCAAGGAGCAAGCCAACGCCCCCCGCATCGAGAAGCACGGAACCCTGCGTCATGCTCACACCGTCCACGCTGTGGCCGCCTGACAGCGCCCGTGTTCGCTCGTGCGGGAGCTGAGCCACGACCTCCCAAGAAGCGCAGCCGACGCCGAGTGTGTGCAACATATGGGGCCTGTCACTGTGCTCCCCCCCCAGACAGCCCCAGGAATCGGAATACCTGGCGTTCGATGTCAGTGCGTGCCCTATCCCCAAGGGGCCGAATGTGCGGGTGTCGGTCACCGTCACTGCCCGCCCGACTGGGATAGGAGAGGTAGTGCCGCCCGCGCAAACTCCGTCGGAGCGTAATGCCGTCCAAGATCAGTGACTCATTGATCGTGAGGGTCAGGTACCCCAAGAGTCCTTCCCTGACCAATCTTGCCGGGGCCCGCTTGAGCACGACATTCGACACCCAGGTTTGAGTCTTCATCCCCCCCCCCCAGTTCGACGCACAACCGTCACTTGAGGAGACGAGCCCGGCTTCCTGGAGACAGTGACAAGCCCGGCCTTCTCCAGGGCCTTGAGCCCTCGGTACTGGGCATGCCGATCAAGCCCCAATTGCTCCGGGTACTTCCGGCTCAACCGAACCGTTCTGCTGCGCTTCATCCCAGCGATGAGCAGCAAAGCCAGGCCCACCTGGAGGGCCCGACCCGGAAGCCGAGCCGCTTTGCACAGCCACGACCAATCGAGCGGGCCTTTCAGAAAGATGCCTCTTCGCACTGGAGGGTGGGGATTGACCCTCTCCGGCTCCGGTCCCGGCATTCTGAACTTCCGGGGGTCGATCATGCGGCACTTCCCTCGGTTCTCTCCTCGCACTCCCTGGCCAGGCGAAGGACCGTTGAGTACATGCGGGCGCCCCGGCCGTCGAGGAATGGCTCCGGATGGTCAAACCGTTTCACATCGACCTCAAGCTCGAAACCGTCTAGGACCAATCTGCTAGCCTCCCCCATCGCTCGCGTGGTGACAGCGATTGCGCTGTCGAGCTGAGAGGTGGGGGCCTCGATGAGAAGGGCATCGTGAACAGGAGCGCAGACCTGCACGCCCGCCTCAGTAGCAAGGCAGATGGCGAGCCGCAGCATCTCTGCCCCGTTGGCTTGCATGGGGAAGTTCCGAAGAGTCCTAGCCTTCACTAGATCCCCCACCGTGATCGTCCACCCAAATGTGGTGTACAGCCAGCCCCGGAGCATCGCATGGTCTACCGCCGCGTCGGACCAATCCCAGAAACGTGCAAAGGTCCTTCCGTGGAGCTCCAGCAGTTCACGCGCCCTAATGACGGGTTGCCCGATCCGTGCGGCTAGGGCCTCAGGCCCCATCGAATACTGAACACCAAGCACGCACTGCTTGAACTGCTCCCTGACGGACTTGTGAGTCCGCTTCGTCGCAGACTCTGGAGCGGCCCCAGCTGCGACGGCAAACGCGAGGTAGGGATCCCCAGACTCGTACGCATCCAGCATCGCCGCGTCACCCGAGAGAGCGGCTGCAATGCCAAACTCCTGCTGCGACCAGTCAATATAGGCCAGTCCTCGGCCGGGGGGGGCTTGGATCAGTGACCGCATCCAGACCGAGGGCCCAAAGATGAACTTCGTGTTACTAGGCTGATTGCGACCGGTCTTTGAGCCAAACGGAGAGAGGAGGCAACGATTGCGGTTGTCCTCCCCCACCGTCAGATTCGAAAGCCGCATCTCAGAGAGCGAGCGCCTCAGTTCACGGATTGGTGCAACCGAAGAGTGTGCACGAGCCATCTGCCGAAACGTCTCGTCGTCGAGCTTGAGACGCCCCGTTTCGGTCTGCGGCCAGGGGATCCCTTGCCGTCCGAGCCAATCGCGCCAGCGATCTTGCTTGAAGGTCAGGCCATCGTAGATGCCGTAGTCAGCATCAATCTTCCGGACAAGCTCAGCCCTTATCCCATCCCAATGTCCGAGAATCAGATCGAGGCTGGCGCGATCGATGGGGACCCCGTTCCATTCGACCCGGGCGACGGCCTGCATATAGCGCCCACGTAGCAACGCCCGTGGCAGGTCTATTCGCTCCTCCATCGCCGGCAACAGCCTCTGCAGGGCTCGAACATCTGATTCGCAGTAGTCGAGCAGCTGCAGCCTCTCCTCGTCCGTCCACGGCCCCCCCCGCAGGGCAAGCTCGCGCATGGTGTCCTTTTCCACTGTGTCCAATGGATCGAGACCGAACTGCACGAGCGCCCCCCCCAGACCAAACCCGCAGACTGGAGGAGTGCCGTTGACGATGCACCTGAACTCAGGATAGAGATCCAGCACGTTGCAGGGCATTTGCCAGCGCAACGCCAGGTGGCAGCCCATTTCTGCGCTGGCAAAGTAAGCCACGAACAGGGTCTCTGGGCCGAGATCGAAAGGTGGCCGGTCCAGCTCACGAAGTTCATCCTCCCACAACCTCAAGATTCGGCCGGAGCGGAGCTCAAGTGCCACCATGCAGATCGGTTCGGGGTGACCCCCGCGTGGGGAACCGTACTCATAGTCAACTGCCCATATCTCGCGGAAGTCGCACAAGCTCTCCATCAGGCTTCTCCGCGCAGACGCTTCAACACGGGGTGATCAAGAGAGTCGATGATCCGGTCCTTGAACGCGATTCCGAGGATCTCCTCGAAGCTGGCGTCGGGCCACTCTGGCTCACCAAGATCACCATCTGCTACGTGGACGTCGTAGGCCCCAACGTGCATGTTGGCGCAGACCTTTACCCACTTCTCCTCAGCGATACGCGCAGCCTCCTGAGCGGAGGTGTGCCATGCCATCGCCCGATCCCCAGGCAACTTCACCGGCCAAAGGAACAACGTCTTCTGCCGGTCAATGGTGAGGTGGAGTGAAAAGGGGATCAGTTCGTCCGCCACGTGTGGCCAAAGGGGTGCCTCGACAATGTAGGTCTCGCGCTCCTCCTTCAACTCGAGGAGCATGGTCCGCAACCTCCACTCCTCGCCTTCCCGCACGCGCACAAAAGCCTGCCTGCCAGGCTTGCGAACGGGGACTGTGATCAGGGCCTTTGTAACGCCGACGGCCTCCTGGAAGTTCTGTCCAAGGCGGAGACTTGCGATGTCGAGAACCGGAGTGCTGGGCTCGTCGGGGATCCGCAGCGCGCTGTCCACCGCGTCGCTGTCCATGGGCAGCTTTGGCGTTCTCGAGAGGTCAAGGTCGGATTGATTGGCGTTGGATTCGGCTTCGCGTTCGTGTTTCTCAGTCATCGAAACTCCTGCCGTGCTCCCCTGGACGTGCACTAGTGCTCATCCGAGGGTTCACGGACTTGTCATAGGTTTGGTGGAATAGCCCTTGATCGCTCCACATCCGCATCCAGGCACCCACCGGCTGCCTCGCAGCGGGGCCTAAGGAGCGGGCCACTTTGTGAACCACATCCGTGCGCTTGCCCACCGCCCTACCCTCGAATGAGGAGAAGTCGGAGTTGAGGTGTCTAGCTACCAGCGTCCGGGTGGGACGCCGATAGACTCCTCCGGAGGACGCACGGTCTTGGGTGTTGATGTAAGGCATCGGGCTCGTCGCGGCTTACTGCCGCTCACGTACACCACCCTCGTCCATTCCATCCCAAGATTCCCCTGGCGCAGCTTGCTTATGGTCCTTCGTGCGCCAAACAAAACTACATGCGGACTAACGCGCCTTGGGCCGCCAGCGCTGCGACACGAATGAAGTTACATACGCCCGGCTATACTGGACTCTGCCACCGGTAATTCGCTTCGCACCTTCCGGCCGAGTCTGGTTAAAGTCCGCGTCTACGGTGGGTGGCGAGAGCCCAAACTGCCCCTTTAGCTGAGTACGCTGCAGCCAATCGTCCGTAGCCTGGACCAAGAGGGAGTACGTGCTCAGGGCAGTCTCCCTTCGCTTGCCCCGCAGTCGACTCGCGATAAGCGTACGCCCCTGTTGCTCCTCGCTGGCTACACGTTGTAGTCCAGTCGGCCGAGCCTCTGGGCTGTATCTCTTCAAGGCGTAGTACGCGGCCTCGAAGTAGCTGTGAAAGTGCTCCCACCCATCGGGGTCTTGACTGAGGAACATGCCGAGTTCGTGGATTAGCTCACTTGGAACGGCAATTCCCCGACGGACAGCGACGAGAACTCCCCCAAATACAATGCGGGTGTACTCCTCGCGCTCGAGTTTGGGCTTGTGGTTCCCGGTGGGGCTGTAGGTAATCAGCTCCTCAGCGCTCACGCCGAATAGTCCCTCAACAATGATGAGCGCTTGTGCTGCTGGCTGCATGGCGTCAAGCACCCAGACCTCCGCATAATCTGGCCAGATGAATCTGGCCGTCCGAGTTTCCCACTTCTCGCGGTCATTGCGGGGGTTGAACTCGTGGGGTAAGCCGTGTTTCGTGCACCACCAAAGACCCCCAAGCGCATTCACGCGGGCAGATTCAATCTCCCGTTCCTCGTTCACTTGGCTCTCGTGAGCCATGAGCTCTCTCGTCAGCCGCTTGGCTGCATCAGAGAGGTCTTTGTGTGCGGCCCCTGATTTGCCGTCCTGTCCATCGTTCGACATCAAGCTGGGTCTCCTCCATCTACATGGAGATATAAGTAGATAGGCAGGGGTGCGCCTGTGCAACGACGACATAGCACAGACGCTCAGCTACTCAGGCCCGATGAGGGCCTGTCGCAAGTCACATCCGCTAGTCTCCGCGTAGACCATGGTGGAGCTCAGGGATGAGTGCCCCAAGGCCCGCTTTACGAGCATCACGTCCCTCGTACGCCTGTAGAGCGCCTGGGCGAAGCTGTGGCGGAGCGCGTGCGGTCCGGCGTGACGAACACCGGCGCGGCTCAGGGCCCGCCCCAGCCTCCTCTGGGCCTGCCGGTGGGAGAGCCTCTGCCCATCTCCGGAGGTAAAGAGCGGCCCGCTCAAACGCCCGCAGATGAACTCCCGGATTCGGTCGACGACATCGCCACCCATGTACACCACCTGCTCCCGTCCACCCTTGACGTGTCGAACATGGATCTCGCCACCTTCCAGGTCCAGGTCCTCAACATCGAGGGCAAGGGCGGAGCTGATCCTGATCCCGGTGGAGAGCAGTAGGGTGAATAGAGCCCGATCCCGCTCCGCCTTTGAGCCCTCCTCCTTGTCGAGTGTCGTGAGCAAGCGGGCCTGGTCGGCCTCGCTCAATCCTCGCGGCGGCGGCGCCCCGCACTGAGCGCGTCGGATCAGTCGGCTCGGATCCCCCGAAATGTCCCCTGCCCGGTGCAGGTACCCAAACAGGCCCTTGATCGAGGACCGCAGTACGTTCATCGAGGACGCCTTCTTGGGCCGCCCGTTTGGCCCCAGCCGCGCCGACTCCGAGCACAGGAACCTCGCCAGCACGTCGTGGTCAAAGTTGCGCAGGTCGCCGGACAGGCCCTCGTGTTTGGCCCAGGTCGCTAGGAGCTGGACATGCCGCCGGTACTGGCCAATCGTCAGCTGCGATCGGCCGTCGGCTTCGAGTTGGGTCAGGAATCGCTCCAGGGCATCGGTGATGTTCATGGCTCGCATGTAGCCAAGAGCGGGCCGCGATCAGGTGCTCTGTTCTCAAGATGCCCGGAGGAATGCGACCCTTTTGTGCCTGGACTGGCCTGCACACCGGGACATCACGGCAGCCTGCTGGCAGATTGGGTCGATCTTTGATCCTGTGGAGAATGTCGGCGTTGGCAATTCGGGCTATTCGCGGAAGGAGACGACGGCCAGGATTGGCGCTATTCTCTGACCCCATGGCCAGAGACTGGATTCTCGTTTGCCCCTTGGCCGCCTACCGCGACATGGAGGGGGTCTTTTCTAGGCCCGTGGACTTGGCCGAAGGCGTGGTCCTTCAGCGCACCCCGGACTGGGTCAAGAACGAGAAACTGGACTTCCTGTCCGCGCCCTCACGTGAAGGGGTCAGGGATTCGAGCGTCTCGCTTTGCCTGGAGTACGAAGGGGACGAGCTTCGAGGTCACCAGGAGGCTGCAGAGCAGGAAATACTGATTGCCAATCTTGCCCTGTGGCTTGCCAAGCCTGCTCCGGTGGGCACGCAATCGCGACTACACTTCCGGCTTCCTCGAGAAAGTGATGGTGGCCCTGTAAGCGCGGCCTGGGGCGGCATGCTCCTTCATCACGGTCGGGACGAGAGGGAACAGTTCACTACTGAGGACTTGGACCTGGCTGCTGACCTGCATCGTACCCTGATCAAGCTTGGGCCTGATTCTCTCTTATGGACGGCCTTAAACGTTCTGAGGAGTGCGCTGTGTGATGAATGGTGGCAGTCACGGTTTCTGTTCTTCTGGGTAGCTGTGGAGACCTTGTTTGGGCCCGAGAATGCACAAGAGATGGCCTTCCGCCTGTCAACGCGCGTCGCCTTGTTCCTGGGGACCGATCATGACAACGCGCTGAGCGTCCGCGACACCGTCAGGACTGGCTACAGGTGGAGATCACGGACGGTTCATGGTCATCGGCTTGACAAGCTCGACGGCAAGAAGTCCGAGCAGATTTCCCACGAGGTGGAGCGACTCTTGAGAGACTCCATGGTGAAGATCCTCCGTGATGATGAACTCGTCGCTGTCTTCAACGGCAGGGATCGGGAAGAGCACCTCGACTCGCTGGCGTTCCGGGGAGTTTCTGCCGGCTGAGCCCAAAGTGCCGAACTCGAACCCCAATCATCTTCCGACCGGTCGGCAGGCCAGGCAGTACCACCACGCCCTTACCGCCCCGGCCCCTGCCAACCCCCTCCACCTGATCGACCCAGTGAGATTCTGCTCCATCCAGCCCCTCTCCCCCGTTGCCTCGCCCGCCATCCCCGGCTCGGGCCAAGTGCCGGTGTCCCCTCCGTCCAGCACATCGGCCCCCCTGGGTCCCGCTTGAGCTGCCAGGCCGCCAAGGCAAGCGAGATAACACAGTCGTCGTGAACGCCACTCG
Organism: uncultured Rickettsiales bacterium; assembly: GCA_964620495.1. Taxonomy (GTDB): domain Bacteria; phylum Myxococcota_A; class UBA796; order UBA9615; family UBA9615; genus CAZEKB01. The sequence goes on from CAZUHI010000093.1 coordinate 16,588, forward strand.
GGGCGCCTGTCCGGACGTTTCCCGCGTCCGTCACGCTGTACTGGAATGACTCCAGCTCATCTATCCCCTCGGGCCACAGGTCCTGCCTGGGGAGGACGATGCGACCCTGCTCCAGCGTGAGGGTCAAGTTCTCGATCAGCGCGGCCTTGGACTTGGCCGTGAACGGATAGGGATTTGAATAGACGCCAGCCCGGCGCAACTGCTCGTAGACGGGGTCCCCCACTCCCGTCGTGTCGCACAGGACCCGGGCCCGGTTGTACCTGTCGCAAGCGGCCTTGATCCGGTTCACCTGCAGCGCCCAGTCAAGCCTGTGGAAGCGGTCGACGAACACGACCTCACGCCGCTGGTTCATGATCACGAGCACCGTGTAGTCTTCGACCTTCGCGAGATCGAGACCCGCGCAGTAGTGCCCGTCTGCTTCCGGCATCTGCCAACTGCCCGTCGCAGCCTCGCGGACCTTCCGGAAGACTGCACCCGATCCCTCTAGGAACTCTGCCTCGTACTCCTGGCGAAAAATCCTCTCGGGCACCCGGACGCGCTCGTCTTCGATGGTTTTGGCGTCGAGGAACGGATTCTCACGGCTGGGGCAGTTCCACGACTTGTACGCAGAGTCTTTGCCCTGGCCCAAGCGAAACAGGTCGAAAAAGTAGCCCTTGCCCCTGGGTGTCGAGATCAGGAGCGCCCAGCCTTTCTTGTCGATCAGCCGCTGGGACAAGTGCGACTGCCAGATCGTGGGCTTGAGCCGCGAGGCTTCGTCGACGATCACCCAGTCGAGTCCCTCGCCCAACAGCGACACGGGATTGTCGGCACTCTTCGCCCGAATCTCTGAAACGCCGCCACCGAGGTTTCGGATCACGAGCTTGCGTTCGCTCTCCTTCATCGAGATCACGCGGTGCTTGAGCTTGCCCGTCGCCACGAGGGTGATCTCGCGGAACACCTTGTCGGCCAGATCGTAGGTCGGGGCCACCACCCAGCCCATGGATCGTTCACTGGGCTCCATCGCTGCAGCGACTCCCTCCATAGCGGCGCAGAGGGTCTTCCCCCACCGAACCCCGCATGCGACCACACGCCGCGAGTGCCGCGATGCGTGGACCTCTTGCTGCCCCTCGTGCGGCTCGTAGCCCAGGTCGCGAAACAGCGCGCTCTTGTCGAGGCGCGGCCTAGTCGGTTTGCGGCCCATCGTCGCCTTCCTGCCCGTCGCTCCCCGCGAACTCGTCGGGCTCAGCTGTTAGCCAACTGGCCAGCTCGCGCTTGGTCACCTCTTCGACGGTGAGTGCTGTGCGATCAGACGGCTCCCCCGCAATGAGCCGCTCCAGCTTGATCACCATCTCCGCGCCACGCATGGCCTCCATGCCCGTGCCCAGCGGAAACTCCCTGAGGGCCGTGATGACCCGGGCACCCATGGCTTTGACCATCTTGAGGTGGCGGCTGCGCATCTCTTCCACGGTCTCGACAAGCTTCGCATCGCTGAGCTGGCGCGCCTCGATCTCGATCTTCAAGAGTCGCTGGGCCCAGTCCTCGCGGACCGCAAGTTTGGTGACGGCACGCTTGCTGACCGAGTAGTGATCTGCAACCAGCTGATAGCTTCGCTCAGGGCCCAGGCCCACGTAGAAGTCAAAGGCGTCGGGCGGGATTCGTTTACTTGTCATCGGAGGGATGCCTGGTTTCAGAAAAGGAAAGTCCGCTCTCTTCATGCACTGCATCCTTGCCCGTGGCCTTCTCCCAGCGGCGGACAGCGACGTCCACGAACGCTGGAGACAGCTCCATGGCCATGCACCGTCGCCCGAGCTTTTCGGCTATATAAATTTGGGTGCCACTTCCCGAGAAGGGTTCTAGGCACACTTCTCCGGGGCGAGTGTGTTCGCGAATCGAACGGGCAAAGATCTCCACCGGCTTTTGCGTCGGGTGGATCCCATCCTGCTGCCCCACCTGATCGATCTGCCAAACCGTTGTGGCGTTGGGCGAGGGCCGTCGCGCCTTATCCGGCATCTTGCCCTTGGGCCATCCGTAGAAGCAGGGCTCGTGCTGCCACATGAAGTGGGACCGGGTGAGCACGGCGCGGGACTTCACCCAGATCAACTGCTGGTGCACGAGCAGCCCTGCCGCTTCCCATGCTTGCTCGACCAACGCCTGGCGCTTGTGTGCGTGCCACTGGT
>CAZUHI010000094.1:0-18194 GCA_964620495.1 uncultured Rickettsiales bacterium
AGCCGCTGAGGGCAGCGTGACGACCCGATCACGATCTCTGCCGAGGTCATCTAGGTTCTCGAGCCTCGGCGTCTCTCTCCGAGAAGAGGCGGGTCTTCGGGCCCGCCTCTTTTTGTATTTCCGGATGGCCGTGGTTTGATCCCGCGACCTAGGAGTAACGAATGTCTCACTTTGATCGCTCCGGCCGTGTCGCCGGGATCCTCTCTTCGGTCCTCCTCTTCCCTTCGCTCGCGGTCGCGGGCGACGCCCACGCCGACAAGCTCCTGACCGTCGCGGACGACGGCCTCGGGGTGCTGGCGACCGGCTCCGAGGTCCGCCTCGTCGCCGAGAAGGGGGTGTCGTTCGGGGACACCGGGTTCGGCAAGAGCATGGGGCTCTCGGTGCCCTTGTCTCCGGGGACGCGCACGGCGGTCCTCGAGGATCCCGACGCGGCCTGGGGCTTCGGCTTCAAGGCCTTCTTCGAGCTCGGCTACGACAGCGCGACCGCCTTCGAGAAGCGCGTCCGCCCGGTGCGGTTGAAGAACGGCTGGGACACGAGCCTGAGCCCCGCGAGCCTGTGCCGGGCGGCAGAGGCCGTGGCGGCCGGTCCGGGCACCGTCGAGGGCGGCTTCGTGGGCTGGCTCGACCAGCGCGCGGCGATCAGCGACCTGTTGGCGCTGGGGGACCTCGGGGAGGCCCTGGCGGCGTCGCGCACGCTCGAGCGCTCCATCGCCGACGGCGTCCAGGTGGACTACTCCGACGGCGCGCTGTCGGCCTGGGTGTGGGTCGCCCATCACCTCGGTGAGGGCCGCACGCAGGTCGCGCTGGACGTGGCCGAGGGGGCGAACGACGCGGGGGTGGTGATCCCCGAGCTGTCCAAGCTGCTGCGCGCGGGCCTCGTGGAGGACGCCGGGGACGTCGCCTCGACGCTCCCGCCGGTGGACTGCGGCGCCGCGGACGCCTCCCTGCTCGCGTCGCTGACCTCCCGCGATCTGGCGGCCATCGCCGCGGGCGCGAACCGTGCGCGGACCCACAGCCGGGCCACGCGCGCCGCCCTCCTCGCCCTCGTGGACGGGGAGCTCTGCGCCCGGGTGTCCGAAGACATGGGGACGTCGCCCGCGCCGTGCGCCATGGCGGAGGGCCGCCTGCGGGTCCTCGGCGTCACGCCCGCGGAGGTCGTCGGGGGAGACCTCGATCTGGATGAGCTGCCGGCGGTCGACGAAGACCGCGCCTCGTTCGTCGACCGCGCCGCGGGCGACCTCGGACGCGCCGGATCCGCCTGGGCCGACGCCTTCCACGACCACTTCCGCTCCTGGTCCCCGGGCGTCGCCTACTGCATGAACGCGCCCGCCGATCGGGGCGTGGGCGGGCCGCGGAGCAGCTGCGATCCCGCGGATCCGGACGCCTCCGCCGACGCCGAGCAGGCCCGCTGGGAGCAGGCCGTGGCGGCTTGGGAGGCTGCCCAGGGCGGGTGGGCCGTGCAGGACCAGGCTCTCGAGGAGGCCGAGATCGTGCTCGCTCGCTACGCCACGCGCGAGGCGCTGCTCGGGGAGATGAAGGCCATCGAGGCCGCCGTGGACCGACGCCGTTCGATCGAGACGGACCTGGAGCTCGTCGAGGACGAGCTCGAGACGGCCCGCCCGTCCCAACGCGAAGAACTGGAGGCGCGCAAGCTCCGCTTCGCGAAGGAGCTCGCCGAGGATCTGCTGCTCCCCGGGGCCGCCGACCGCGACGCGCGCCTCACGCGCATCACCCAGGAGCTGGCCGCGATCTCTCGCGACCACGGCCCCGCGATCGACGCCCTGCCGGACCTCCTCGCGGCGCGCGCCGGGTTCGTGGCGGCCGAGGGGGCGTTCCGTCGCGCCGAGGCCCGCCGTGACCGCCACGAGGACGCCTGGAAGGGCTACCGGCGCGACGTGAAGACCGCGCCCTACGCGAGCGCCCGCTCCTGGGCCCGCCACGTGGCCCGCAACGTCGTCGCGCCCCACGACCTCCGGGGCCCCCACTGGTCCGCGGGCCTCCAGGTCGCGGGCGGCTACGACCGCCTCGACATCCATCTCGGCGCGCTGCACCCCGCCTCGGTGCCTCGACAGATCGACGCCTTCTTCGTGGAGCTGGGCGCCCAGGGCTCGATCTCGGCGGGCCCGGTCACCCTCCAGGCGCGCGTCGGCGTCGCCATCGACCAGGTCCCCACGGCCTCCCGCCGGACCTTCTGCCGCCCCGCCATGCGCGCCGACGACGGCGGTCCCCCGGACGCGGTCGACCAGGAGTGCACCGACGTCGCCTTCATCTCGAGTCGGCCCCAGCCCCGGGACAGCGGCTACGTGCGCTTCGGCGCCCTGCTCCTGTCGCCGGACGTGGTGCCGGGCTCGGACCGCGCGTCCGGCTTCGCGGGCATGCGCGGCGGCCTCGACCTCCGCTTCGGTCTCGAGGACCTCGGGCGCTCGACGCTCCTGGAGGCGAAGGTCACGGTGCTCGCGTTCCCCACCCTCGGCCCCATGAAGGGTCGGTACGGCGTCGGGTTCCGTTCGCGCCACCACCTCACGCCCTGCGACGCGTCCGGCGGGGTCACCAGCGACTGCGGGGGCGCGCTGCAGTCCTTCGCCCCGTTCGTGTTCCTCGGGGGCTCGTTCGGGGGGTAGATCGGCTACGGTCCTCCGCACGTCCGGAGCCGCCATGCTGATCGTCCTCTCCCCCGCCAAGACCCTCGACGAGAGCCCTGCCGCCACCCCGCATCCGCCCACGCAGCCCGCGCTGCTGGGGGAGGCGGAGAAGCTCGTCCGCACCGCCCGGAACCTCTCCCTCAAGAAGCTCCGCGCCCTGATGGACATCAGCGAGTCGCTCGCGAAGACGAACCGCGACCGCTTCCAGGCCTTCGAGACGCCCCTGACCCCCGAGAACGCGCTCCCCGCGGGCTGGATGTTCCGGGGCGACGTGTACCGCGGCCTCGACATCGACACCTTCACGCCCGACGACCTGGCCTTTGCCCAGGAGCACCTCGCGATCCTCTCCGGGCTGTACGGGATCCTGCGCCCGCTGGACCTCGTGAAGCCCTACCGGCTGGAGATGGGGTCCGCGCTCAAGACCCGGCGCGGCAACAACCTGTACGCCTTCTGGGGGGATCGGATCACGAAGCAGATCCGCGCGATGACCGCGGAGCACGACGACCCCGTCCTCGTGAACCTCGCGTCCCAGGAGTACTTCCGGGCCGTGAAGGTCCCCAAGCTGAATCAGCGCGTGGTGACGCCCGTGTTCCGGGAGAACCGGAAGGGCAAGGAGATCACCGTGAGCTTCACGGCCAAGCGGTCCCGCGGCGTGATGGCCCGATGGATCGTCCAGAACCGCTTCACGTCGCCCGAACGACTGGCCGAGTTCTCGCTGATGGGCTACGTATTCCAGGAGGACCGCTCGACGGACGACACCCTGCTGTTCGTTCGACCGGGCCCTTGATCTCGAAGGCGACTCGATGTCCGGGGGGAACCACGACCCAGCGCTCACCGCGCGCCTGAACGCCGCCCTCGCCCACGCGCGGCGGGCGCCGTTCTGGCGGGACCGCCTCGCGCGTGTGCCCGCTCCGCTCGCCTCCGCGGAGGCCTTCGAGCAGGTCCAGGTGACGGGCAAGAACCACCTCTTCGCCCCCGGCGTCTCCCCGGCCGATCGGGTGGTCGGCCCGCTGAGCGACGTGCTCGCGGCCATGCCGTCGTCGGGCACCACCGGCGGCGACCCCGTCTTCTGCCTGCTCGACGCCCCCACGGCCGAGGCCGGGGCGGCGCGCCTGTATCGTCTCCTTGGGCGGTACTTCGGCGTCGGCGACGGCGGCCCGACGCTCATCGTGGGCGGTCTCCCCGGGGGCACGACGCTGCCTCCGATCCCGGGCGTCTCGCACGTCGTGCACGCGGGTCCGCGGGTGGAGCTCGTGCGGGGGTTCGTCTCCGGCCTCGGGCCGGCCTTCGCCCAGGTCCTCCTGGTCGCCGAGCCGCGCTTCGCCAAGGAGGCGGTGGAGGACCTCGCGTCGTCCGGGGTCCTCGGCGGCGTGCGGCTCCGCGTGGCGATCGGCGGCGAGTACATGGCCGAGGCGCTGCGGGATCACCTCGCGTCGCTGATGAGCGTGCCCGTCGGGGGCGCCGAGACGTTCATCGGCTCCTCCTACGGGATGGGCGAGATCGGCCTCAACCTCCTCCACGAGACGGACCGTACGATCGCCGTGCGTCGCGCCCTTCGGGAGGACGCGGGGCTGCGTCTGCGGGTCTGCGGGACGTCCCTGCCCACGGCCCCCATGGTCCTGACCTGGGAGCCGGACCACGTACACGTCGAGACCCCCGACCGCACCCTCGTGGTGACGACCGTGGAGACGCCGCGGTTCCAGCCCGTGGTGCGGTACGACACGGGGGACCGCGGCGGTGTGGTCCGCGCAGACGGGCTCGCCGCCCTCGACGAGGCCGGTCTGTCGCTCCCCGAGGGCGCGCGCCTGGCCTGGCTGTACGGCCGCGACGCTGCCCTGCCCGGTCCCCGCGGGGGGGTGTGGCCCGCCGCGGTGGAGGAGGCGCTGCTCTCGGATCCGCGCCGCGCGGGGGCCGTCACGGGGGCGCTCCAGGTCCGTCACCACCCGGACGACGACCCCAAGCGCGACCCTCGGGCCCAGGTCTTGGTGGAGGCCCGTCGCCCGTTCGACCTGTCGGCCGCGGCCGACGCGATCCAGAAGGTCGTCCTCGACGGGCGCCGCCCCGACGTCGTGCTGCACGAGGACGCCGATCACCCGTTCCGTCGCCGCGCCCCCCACGAGTACAAGCCCCAGCGGGTCCACGAGCCGCTGCGGCTCGTCCACATCGAGCGGTCGGACGAGCGCTTCCCCCAGGTCGTGGCCCTGCGGAGGCGGATCTTCGGCGAGGCCGCCACGGACGACGATCACGACCTGCTGAACGAGGCGCAGGACGACTGGGCCTGGCACTTCATCGTCGAGGCCGGGAGCGGCGCCGACCGGGCGATCGTGGCGTCGATGCGCGTGATCCATCGGCCGGACGGCGAGTTCGAGGACGAGGGCCCTCTGCTGCTGGACTTCTGGCGCGGCACGGACGACGCCCCCGGCTTCCGGGACGAGGACATGGCCCAGCTCGGGCGCCTCGTGGCCGTCGACTCGGTGCGGGGCCGGATGGCCACGGCGCTGCTGATGCGCCACCTCTACCTCGTGCTGCGCGAGAAGGGCGTCCGGCTGGTCTTCCTGGACTGCGACCGCCGCCTCGTGCCGCTGTACGAGACCTACGGCTACCGGCGCTTCCGCGAGCCCTATGTCCACCCCCTCAACGGCCACGCCTACGAGACGATGGTGCTGTTCCTCGAGGACATCGCGTACCTCGAGGGCATCGGCGCGCACGCCACCCGCTGGGCCAGGGCGCTGCTCGACCGCTTCGGGTCGGACGACGACGCCCGGCGCTGGTTCGAGGGCAAGATCGGGGCCGAGTACGCCGTCGACCTGCACTCCGTCGTGCAGCGCATCGCCGCTCCCTTCCGCCACTACTTCTCCAACCGCGAGCTGCGGAGTCGCTCCGAGGCGTTCGAGCGGCGCGATCTGCCCGCGGGCGCGGTGGTGGTGGCCGAGGGCGCGGCCGATCGGTCCTTCTTCATCGTCGAGGAGGGGGCCCTGACCGTGGCCCGGGGCGACGGCGAGGCCCGCGCGGACCTCGGAACCCTCGGGCGGGGCGACTTCTTCGGGGAGCTCGCCGCCCTCTCCGGGACCCGCCGCTCGGCCACCATCACGGTCGCCCCGGGGGGGGCGCGGCTGCTCGTCCTCACCCCGCATCAGCTGCGCGAGGAGCTCGAGCGGTGGCCCCGGCTCTGCATCTCCATGCTGCGCGTGCTCGCCGAGCGCTTCCGCGTCGCGGACGGGGGCCCCGACGTCGCCCTCCCGCGGTTCGACGGCGACGGCCCCCTGTTCACCAAGCGGGAGCTGGACGGCCTGCGGTGGCTGCCCCGGGTCCGCGAGATCACCTTCGCGGCCGGCGACACGATCCTCGAGGCCGGGGCGCTGGGCTCGGAGACCTTCTTCGTGGTGGGCGGCAGCGTCGCGGTGCTCGACGGGGAGCGGCGGCTCGCGCTGGGCGTCGGTCGATCGGTGGGCGACTGGGGCGCCCTGGCGCGGCTCCCTCGGTCGGCCGACGTGGTCGCGGGACCGGACGGCGCCGTCGTCCTGCGCGTGTGGCTGCCGTTCCTGGTCGGCGCCATCGAGACCGTCCCGGGCATCGGGATCAAGATGCTCCTGCACGTCGCGGCCATGCTCTATCGCCGGCGCGCCGCGGGCTGAGCCGGGGCAGGCTCGGGACTGCACGGCCCCGCGTCGGCCGGGCTGCTATCTTCCGAGACGCCGTGATCCGCACCGTCCCGCTCCTCACCGTCCCCCTCCTCGCCGTCCTGCTCGCCGCGCTCGCGGCGTGCCCCTCCGAGGACTCGCCCCCCGAGCCGACCCCGGCCCCGCTGCCCCCCGGCTGCGGCGACGGCGTCGTCGAGGGCTTCGAGACCTGCGACGACGGGCTCGGAAACAGCGACGAGCGCGCCGACGCCTGCCGCGCGGACTGCCGACCGGCCCGCTGCGGCGACGCCGTGGTGGACACCGGGGAGACCTGCGACGACGGCGGCACCTGGGGCGCGGACGGCTGCTCGCCCACCTGCGCGGTCGAGGAGGGCCGCCTCGAGGAGGAGCCCAACGACACCAACTTCGCCGCCGAGGAGCTCGCGCTGGACGAGACCATCTCCGGGTCCCTGCCCGACGGCGACGTCGACTGCTTCCACGTGGAGCTGCCCGGGGACGGGTGGATGGAGGCCGACGTGACGGGCGAGGGCGGCGAGGGCTGCCCCGACGTGTTCCTCGAGCTCGTCGGCCCCGACTTCGGCCTGTTGGCCACCGGCACCCCGGGCGGCGACGCCGAGGGCTGCTCCCGCATCGAGCCGATCCGCGAGCCGGGCGCCCGCTTCCTCACCGGGGGCCTCTACGCCGTCTGCGTCCAGGGGTTCCTGGACCGCGAGGTGCCGCTGTACGAGCTGACCGTCACCGCCGGCGACGACACGTGCGTGCTCGAGGGCCTGCCCTGGACGGACGCCGAGGATCCCGACGGCGACGGCGACCCCAACGGCTGCGACGAGGACGACGACGGCGACGGCGTGGACGACGTGGACGACAACTGCCCGCTCGACCCCAACGGCCCCACCATGACCGCCCCGGTGTCCAACGCCGAGGGCTTCATCGGGACCTGGCTGACGATCGGCGAGTTCCACGAGGTCGACAACGGCGACGACGGCTGCCGCTGCTCCGCCGAGAGCCTGATCGGCGAGGACGACGCCACCACGATCCCGAGCCTGGGCGACACCGCGGGCGGCGAGGTCTGGCTCACCTGGCTGCAGACGGCGAACCGCGTGAACTTCAAGGACCGCTACGGCGGCCAGACGGACCGCGAGGTCTACGCCGCCACGTGGATCCACAGCCCCGTGGAGCAGGACGTCACCATGGCGATCGGCCCGGACGACGGCGCGCGCGTGTGGCTCAACGGCGAGGTGCACATCGACATCGCGGGCTGCCAAGGCACGAACGTCGACCAGTTCACGGCGGAGGTCACGCTCCTGGAGGGCTGGAACCGCGTGCTGGCGAAGGTCCGCGACCACGGCGGCGGGTGGGGGATGTTCTTCCGCTTCCTCGACCTCAGCGGCAGCCCCCTCGCCGGGTACGAGCTCTCGCTCCAGGACGGCGGCCCCTGGGTCCCGGGCCAGAGCGACCTCGACGACGACGGCGTGGGCGACATCTGCGACGACACGCCCGCGGGGGAGTGAGGGGTCGCCTCGCCGCGGGCCTCAGGAGGCGCGGCGGGCGGGCAGCGTCGCGTACGCGCGGGCGGCGACCTCGCGCTTGAGCCAGCGCGCGACCTCGCGCATCCCGTCCACGCCGATCTTCTTGCCGAGCACGCCGCTGTAGTTGGTCGTGCCGTTGATGTCGTACGTGTAGCGGTTGCCGTCCGCGTCCTCGACGAACTCGATGCCGGCGAGGTCGATGCCCTCGGAGGCCATCATCGAGATGTAGGCCGCCACGAGCGGATCGCCGGCGGTGATGGGAGAGGCGCTGAACTTGTCGGCGCCCGCGTCCGCGGGGCACACCTCGGGGCCGATCTTCTCCTCGAGGGCCTTGATCTGGCAGGCGTCGGAGGGGCAGAGCTCGAAGCCGCCGAGGGTCGAGCTGCGCATGGCGAACAGGAACTCGCCGCCCACGATCTCGACGCGCGTGATGAACGCCTCGGGGGACTGCACGTACTCCTGCAGGATGAACTGGCCGTCCGGGGCCTCCTCGAGCGCGCCCGCCTCGATGGCGCGGGCGAGGTGCTCGACCGAGTGGAAGAGCTGGATGCCCAGGCCCTTGCCGCCGCGGTTGTGCTTCGTGATGAACGGGCCGTCGAAGGTCTCGGCCGCCTCGAGCATCGCCTCTTCGCCGATGACGAGCATGGTGCGGGGGGTGCGGATGCCGTGCTTGCGCAGGATCATGTCCTGGCGCAGCTTGCTCATCTCCACCTCGTAGGCGCGCGAGCCGTTGATGACGGTGCGGCCCCAGGCCTCGAGCCACAGCAGGTAGTCGCGGGTGAGGCCCACGCTGCCGTGGTGGCCGCGCGTGTGGGACGACGGCGAGATGCGGTTGATCCAGATCCCCTCGGCCGGGGGCGTGCTGGGGTCGACGAGGCCACCGTCCAGCTCGTGCAGCTCGACGATGAAGCCTTCGGCCTCGAGCCCGTCGACCAGCGGCGGGAGCCAGTCGGGGTTCTCGTAGAGGACGTGAATCGTGGGAAGCGAGAGGTAGGGGGCCATGTCGTGCTCCGGCGCCAGAGGCGCGACCGCGGTTGCGGTTGATGGGGGGAGACGAGCGGCCCAGAACGATTCGAGCCGCCGCAGTCACTGGGGACCGGGGCGGCTCGTGGGGTGGTCGCTAGGAGGGTTGCGACTCAGCCACAGGTACTCGTCCCGGTCCGCAGACAGGCACAACAAAGACAGTCGGCGGCGGCCACGGGGTTGGGACGAGCGAAACGCATCAGGGCGATCAATAGCACCGGCGTTTCGGATGCGCCACTATTCGCTCCATGGAAAACCGTTGGTTCCACCGCGCGAAGCTGCACATCCCGGCCCAGGGCCACTCCCGCCGGGTCGGGTGGATCGAGCTCTTCTACGACCTGATCTACGTCGCGACCCTCATCCAGCTCGGCAACTGCCTGAGCAAGGACATCAGCGCGACGGGGATCCTCACCTTCATCGGCCTGTTCGTGCCGCTGTGGGTCAACTGGACGCAGTTCACGTTCTTCAACAACCGGTTCGTCATCGACGACTTCACCCACCGGATCCTGGTGTTCGTGCAGATGTTCGCCATCGGCGCCATGGGGGTCTCGGTGGGGGCCGTCTTCAAGGGCGACCCGACGGCGTTCATCCTGTCGTACTGCGTCGTACGGGCGGTGATCGTCGCGCTCTACATCCGGGCGTGGAAGCAGGTCCCCGAGGCGCGGGAGCTCGCCAGGTGGAACGCGATGGGCTTCGGGTTCGGAGGCGTCCTGTGGCTGGCCTCGGCGTTCCTGCCGTGGCCGTACGTCTACCTCGCGTGGGTGATCGCGATCGTGGGCGACCTCATCGTCCCCACCACGACCCACTCGCGCGAGCTCGAGATGAAGTTCCCCGTGGACATCCTCCACATGACGGAGCGATACGGCCTGCTCACGATCATCGTGCTCGGCGAGGGCTTCGTGAAGGTCCTCGACGCCGTGTCCAAGAAGTGGGGCGAGATGCACGGCGCCGACGTCCTCGGCATGGGCGCCATGGGGCTGCTCATCACGTGCTCGTTGTGGTGGATCTACTTCGACGACGTGGCCGGCTCGCGCATCAAGAGGAAGGCGCTGGCGCCGTTCGTGTGGGTCTACGCCCACCTGCCCATGACGGCCGCCATGACGGCCGTGGGGGTCTCCCTCAAGAAGGCGGTCCTGTTCGAGCCGATGGACGTGGTGGCCACGAAGTACCGGGTGATGGTCTGCGCGACCGTCGCCGGGGTCATGCTGTCCGTCGCGATCATCGACGCGGTCACCGAGCGTCGTCAGGCCGAGCTGAGCGACAAGACCCGCGTGAACGTTCGGTTCGCGGCGGGGCTCTTCATGCTGCTGCTGATCCCCGTGGGCGGGGGCGTCCCGGGCTGGGTGTTCGTCGCCCTGGTCGCCGCGGTGATGGTCTCCCAGGTGCTGTTCGACATGATCAGCGCGCCCCTCGCGGACGCCGATGAGGCCCACCACGAGAGCCCCGTGCTCTTCGAGCGCCCCTCCCTCGACGCGGACGACGAGGACGACGACTCGCAGGCGCTCACCCCTCCGACGCGCCGGCCCGACATCAAGAACACGATCCGCGTCGGCACCCCCAACGAGTTCCGTCGCGACCTCTACTTCCACCTCATGGAGGGCTCCTGGCTGCGGCTGTTCGGCCTCACCGTGGTGGCCTACCTCCTGGTGAACGTCGCCTTCGCGGCCCTCTACCTGATCGAGCCCGGCTCGGTCTCCGGCGTGCAGGCCGACGACTTCCTCGGCGCCTTCTCCTTCAGCGTGCAGACCTTCACCACCATCGGGTACGGCGGCATGGCCCCGACCTCGGACTACGCCCACGCGATCATGATCCTCGAGGCGTTCGTGGGGCTGCTCGGAGCCGCCCTGGTGACGGGGGTGATCTTCGCGAAGGCGTCGCGGCCCGTGGGCACGGTGCTCTGGAGCGAGACGATCGTGGTCAGCGAACGCCACGGCGTGGACACCATGGAGTTCCGCATCGGCAACGCGCGCGGCAGCGAGGTGGTCGAGGCCTCCGTGTCGGTGTCCCTCCTCAAGACGGAGGTCTCGCCCGAGGGCCACAAGATGCGCCGCCTCCACGACCTCGAGCTCGAGCGCAGCCGCTCGCCGATCTTCGCGTTGAGCTGGAACGTGATGCACAGGATCACGGAAGACAGCCCCGCCTACGGGCTCACCCGGGCGGAGGCCGAGGAGGACACGATGGCGGTGATCGTCACCATGACGGGCCACGACGCCACCTACGCGCAGACCGTGCACTCGCGGCACATCTACGAGCCCCAGGACTTCCGGTACCACCACCGGTTCGTGGACGTGATCTCGACCCTGGAGGACGGCACCCTCCGCATCGACTACAGCAAGTTCCACGACACCGTCCCCGACGGAGACGACGCGACGCCCGCGTAGTCCGGGAACCTGGCGGCCCGGGCGCTGTCGGAGCCGGGGAACCTCACCCCGGAGAGCCCATGCGCCCGCGTACCTCCCTCGCCTTCGCCGCCCTGTTCACCCTGAGCGCCTGCGCCGGGGCGACCTCCGACTCGATGGAGCCCCCCGCGTCGGTCGCCGACGAGATCGGCGGGCTCGCGGGCCCCTCGGGGGGCGAGCTCGAGAAGGCGATGGACCGTCGGGCGAAGGACGAGGCGGGCGTGATGGACGGCCGCAAGCTGATCCGCACGGGCGAGATCAGCGTCGCGGTGGACGACTACGCGCCCTTCGACGAGGCCCTCGGGGCGAAGCTGAACGAGGTGGGCGGGTTCCTCGCGGACACCGATCTCGGGCACGTCTCCGGGCGCGTGGGGTGGGCGACGCTGGTCGTCCGGGTCCCTGCGGACCGCTTCGACGACCTCGTGAGCTGGACCGAGTCCCGGGTGGAGGTCGAGCGGCTCGACATCGACACCGCCGACGTCACCGAGCAGTGGGTCGACATCGAGTCGCGCATCGGCAACTGGAAGAAGACCGAGGCGCGCCTGCTCGGCCTCCTGGAGACCGACACCGCGGACCTCGAGGACGTGCTCGCCGTGGAGCGGGAGCTGGCCCGGGTGCGGGGCGACATCGAGCAGGCCGAGGGGCGGATGCGCGTTCTCTCGGACCGGGTCTCCCTCGCCACGCTGACCCTCCGGGTGTCCGTCCGCTCCCCCTACAGCTCCGAGATCGAGAAGGCCCTGGCCGCGCGGGTGTCGGACACCTTCAGCGGCTCGATCGCGGCGATGGTGACGGTCGCCGAGGGCGCCCTGCTCGCGACCGTCGCGCTGGCTCCCTGGCTCGTGCTGATGGCGGTGTTCTTCGCGGTCCTGCTGCGCTTCGTGCGGGGGATCCGTCGGCGTCGCGCGACGGCGTGAGCCTCACGGCATGACGAGCGTAAAGGGCCGGGTCCCGAGGGACGCGCCGTTGACCAGCAGCTCGACCGCGTGCTCCCCGGGGTGATGGCGGCGGGTGCTGATCGACTTGATGGTGTGGCGCTTCGCGCGGTCCCAGGTGCCGCCCGGCTTCACCTGGACAGCTCGCCCGGGTAGCGCACCTCCGTGGCGGAGCGCTCGAAGCGCCGCACGTCGACCTTCGGGGGGCCGAAGCCGAGGATGTCGAGGGTCTCCGGGTCGCCCGCCTTGATCGGGCCGCGCATGCCGTGCCGGACGATCCAGCGGAGGTTCGGCGCGCCCTCGTCCCACCAGCGTCGCGCGGTGCGATTGGCCAGGTCGAGGTGGTCCTTGGCGACGTCGCCGAGGTGGTTCGCGACGGACAGGCGGACGTACCTGGCGGGGTCGTGACGCAGGCGCTCGAGGGCTTCGAGGCCGTCGACGGCGGCGGACTCGAAGGTGGGGAGGCCGCCGAACGCGTCGGAGATGCGGCGCACGGCGGCGGGGTCCACGTGGTCCTTGAGGGCGCTCACCGGCCGGCGGCTCCGGGGACGAGGTCGGGCCTCACCCCGGCGGGTCCTTCTCGGGCGGCTGCCACAGCTCGACGCGGCGCCCCTCGTTGTCCGTCACCCAGCCGAAGTCGCCGTACGCGGTGCGCTCGACCTTCTCGTCGACCTCGCAGCCCGCCTCCCGCAGCTGCGCGAGCATGGCGTCGAGGTCGCTCACCCGGTAGTTGATCATCGCCTGGTTGGCGGCGTCCCCGAAGTAGTCGGTGTCGGGGGCGAAGACGCTCCAGGTGGTCGAGGCGCGCTCGGCGTCCTCCTGGTCGGCCCACCGGAACACGGCCCCGAACCACTGGTCGTTCACGTCGATGCCGAGGTTGTCGCGGTACCACGCAGCCGTCGCTTCTCGGTCGCGCCCGCGGATGAAGACCCCTCCGATGCCCTGCACTCGCTCCATGGTTCCTCCTCTTGGAGACGGATTCATACCACCCCTTGCCCATCCGCCTCCTACGGCCTCGACGGCCGACGCTCCCAGAACGACGAAGGCCCCGGGGTGAGCCGGGGCCTTCGAAGGGGAGGGGAGTGCCTAGCGGGTGCCGGCGCACTCCATGGAGGGGACGGACTCGCACCAGTCGCCGCCGCAGGCCGCGGGGCCGTCGTCGAAGGCGAAGACGCCGTGGGAGCCGCAGGCGTTGCCGGCCGCGAGGTCACCGGCGCCGACCCGGACGACCACGTCGCGCTCGGTCGGGACGGTCACGCAGTAGCCGCCGGCGTCCACGGTGGTGGAGAAGATGGGGGCGCTCGGGTAGCGGGCGTCGAAGGCGTCGACGATGAGGCCTTCACCGGCGAACCCGGCGATGGTGACTTCGCCCGAGGCGCAGCCCACGCTGTCGTACTGGTGGAGCGTGATGGCGTTGGGGCAGGTGCCCTCGGCGGCGTCGGGACGCGGGCGGAAGATCATGGGCTCGAAGCCGACCGTGGAGTTGTCCGCGGTCGCCGTGTAGAGCGTGGAGGGCTGCCACTTCGGGACGTCCATCTCGAAGTTGCCGTTCGCGTCCGTGCGGCCGTTGCCGCCGTGGGGGCTCAGGACGTCGATGTCGGCCACGCCGTTGCCGTTGCTGTCGAGCACGCGGCCGCTGACGCAGCTCATGGAGCCGAGGGCGGCGTCGCCGAAGCGCAGGACACCGTTCGGGCCGGGGGCGGGCATCGGGTCGGTGCGGTACAGGGCGGCCTGGCCGGCGACCGTGTAGTCGACCTCGAAGAAGACCGGGCGACCGTTGGGGCCCGCGGGCTGCGGGACGACGGGCGGGATGTTGACGCTGAAGTTGCCGTTGGCGTCGGTGACCGCCTGCTGCATGTACGTCAGATCCTCGGAGACGACGCGGACGTTCGCGCCGGGGACGGGCTGACCCATCTGGTTCGTGACCTGGCCCTGCGCCTGGGCGCTGACCTGGACGATGATCGGGTGGTCGGGGTTGCCCGTGACCATGCCGGTCGTGCTGCGCGCGGGGAGACCCTGCGTGGGCTCGAACTCCCAGGCCTGGCCGCCGCCCTCGAGGGGCACGATCTGGCCGTTGTCGGCCTCTTCCCAGGTGTTCTGCTGGCCGTTGTAGTTCCAGAAGGGGACCTGCGAGCCGTTGGGGAGGTTGCTGTTCTCGGGGAGCGCGACCTGCATCGCGAAGCCGGGGCCGGCCTGCAGCGGCGTGCCCTCTTCGTCCTCCATCGCGATCTGGAACATGCCCATCGTGTAGAGGAGGTGGCTGCTGCCGTCGTTCATCGTGCCCTGGCCGTCGCCGGGGGACGCGAGGAACTCACCGCCCTCGTCGAGCGACGTCGTGCGGTCCCAGACGGTCGCGGTGAGGGAGACGGTGCCGGTGTAGGGCGTGCCGTCGAGGTACTCGACCGTGTCGGCGGGGATGTTGAAGGCGTGCGTGCCGTCGATGGTGTCGGACCAGCCGGAGCCCGACGGGAACTCGGTCTGCACGTCGACGGGCGCGAGGGTGTGGGAGAAGAAGTTGAGGCCACCGTCGGTCGCGGTGTAGGCGCCGTTGGTGGGGGCGTAGCCGTCCTTCTCGAACCGCATGACGACCGTCTGGCCGTCGTCGAGGTCGGGGAGCTCGAAGTTGCCGGCGCCGGAGGTCGTGGTCGTCCACTCCTCGTCGTCGTTGGAGTCGTCGACGACCGTCACGAGGACGCCCTCGAGGCCCATGCCGTTGGGGGCGCGAACGAACCCGCGGAGGAGCAGGTCGCCCCCGTCGTCCTGGTTGTCGTTGCCGTTGTAGTTGTCGTCGCCGCCGTTGAGGCGGGTCTCTTCCGCGGCGTCGAGGCCGTCGGTGATGGCGCAGCCGCCGAGAGAGAGAGCGGCCGTGGCGAGGGCAGCGGTGGAGAGGCGAATGGCGTTGGAGGTCATGGACTGGCTCCGAAAGGGGGTGAAAAAGGAAGTAACCGTGAAGCTGGGCGTGACGCACCGCGGGGTCCGCACCTGGGAGATCGACCGCTCGGGGGTGTTCGTCAGCATTGTGTGAAGAGTCTTAACATCTCCTTGACATCTAGGTGCAAGTTTCTTCGACGGTTCGCGTCACATTTTTCGCAGAATGGGTCGCAGTACGCCGAATGGGGGATGTTGCAGTCGTCAAGGAGTTGTCAACAACTCCCCCGACCGAGGGTTGCCGGCGGGACGAGAATCCCGCCGGGGCCTCCCCGAGCGTCCCCGGTCGACCCATGCGGGATTTTCGTCCCGATCAGCGCCCCGGGATGAGTCGGGGGGCGCTCTCGGTGGTGGTCGTCGCCCCGTCGCCCAGGTCGACGACCGCGACCCACGGGCCGAGGTCTCCGTACACCGGCGCCGGCGGGTCGTTGTCCTCGCCGCTGTCGTCGTCGTCCCCCGAGTCGTCGTCGTCGGCCGCGTCGTCGTCCCCCGCGTCGTCGTCGTCCACGACGGTGGAGTCGTCGTCGTCGGTCGCGGCGGTGTCGTCGTCGTCGCCGCTCCCGCCGGCTTCGCGAGAGGGGCAGCCGACGGCGAGGACGGACGTCGGGATCGGGACGATCAGGAGGACGGGGCGCATGCCCGAAGGTAGCGCGCCGGCATGATCGGGTCATGCAGATCGTCCCCTTGTCCCTCGATCACGAGGCCGCGCTCTCCGCCCTGCTCGCCGACTTCGCCTCCGTCGGCGAGACCGACGTGCCGGGCTGGTTCGCCGACCCCGCGTGGCCCTGGGCGAAGGTCGTCGGCGACGTGAACGCGTGGGGCCGTGGCGAGCGGCTCCCGAACGGCTGGTCGACGTGCACCACCCGCTTCCTCGAGGAGGACGGCGAGCTGCTCGGCCTCTTCAACCTGCGCCACGAGCTGTCCGAAGGGCTGCGGCGGTACGGGGGGCACATGGGGTACGCGGTGCGGCCGTCCGCGCGACGGCAGGGGCACGCGACGCGGTTGTGTCGCGCCGGGATGAGCCTGGGGGCCGAGCTCGGCATCGAGCGGTTCCTGCTCACGTGCGAGCCCACCAACGTCGGCTCGGTCGTCGTCATCGAGCGGTGCGGCGGGGTGCTCGAGGACGAGTACTTCCACGAGGGTCTGGGCAGGCTGGTTCGTCGCTACTGGATCGACTACTCCGCGTAGGCGCCCAGGTTCGGCGCGGTCGGATCGTGCGGGTTGCCGTCGAGGTCCAGGCCGGGGTCGGCGACGGGTGTGCCCGCGCCCCGAGCGGCGGAGTCGGCGGACAGCCGGAAGTCGTCGCCGTCGACGTCCACGAACAGGCCCGAGAAGTCCGTGGTCTCGAGGTTCTGCCCGAGGGTCGCCGCGCCGTCGTTCCGCACCGTGATGCGCCGCGTGATGTTGTTGTCGATGGTCGCGAGCGTGTTCACGTACCGGTAGTCGATCGAGCTGAAGAAGCCCGCCGCGCTCCCCATGGTGACGATCGTGTTGTGGTGCACCGCCGCGCCGCGCGCCTGCTGCAGCTCGATCCCGGTGTCGAAGTGGTCGATGCGCCCGACGATCAGGTTGTTGCGGATGACCCCGTCGTAGTGCCCCACGTACCCGACGCCCGGGTACGGATCGTCCTCGTAGATCCGGTGCGGGGTGCCCTCCGCGCCTCCGTTGCCGCCGAGCCCGAAGCCGACGCCGCGGGCGCAGTCGAAGATGGTGTTGCGCTCCACGACGGTGTCGCGGCTGCTCGTCCAGAAGTGCACGGCGTGCTCGGCCACGCTGCCGTTGGTGCAGTGGATCCCCCGGAACTCGTTGTCGTGCACCCGCCACCCGCGGGCCTGGTGCGCGTCCACCCCGCCCGTGTAGCAGCCGCCCGGGTCGGGCTCGATCTCCGGACGCCCGTCGTCCGTCATGTCGAAGAGCGAGCACCGCACGACGCCCTCGTCCGCGTACCGACGGTCCCCCTCGGAGCCCGCAGTGTTGATCTTCACGAACTGCTGCCGGTGGTCCCGCAGCACGACGTCGTGGATCACCGTCCCCGTGATGTCGCCGTCGCCGCCGGGGCTCACCTTGATGCCGTGGAAGTAGGCGTTCAGGACGGTCAGATCGGCGACGGTCACGTCGTTCGCGCCGACGTTCACCGGCTCCCCCGACGAGTACTCGGCGTCGATCACGACGGCCTCGCGGTCGCCCGACTCGCTGCGCAGCGTCAGCCCGTCGGCGCGGATGTTGAGCTGGTTCGCGCCCAGCGGGTAGCGGCCGTCCGCGAGCAGGAAGGTGGTGCCGGCGGCCGCCTCGCGGATCATCCGGGGCAGGTTCGCCGCGTCGCCGGGGACGACCCGTACGGCGTCCGGGGGCGGCTCGGGCAGGGGGGCGCAGATCGCTTCGGGCGCCGCGTCGTCGTCGTCGGGCGCCGCGTCGTCGTCGTCCCCGGGCGCCGGGGTCGACGGGCAGGCCATGAGGAGACCGACGGACAGGGACACGAGGAGGCGCATGGCCTCACTCTAAACGGACGGTCATCGGGATCAGGTCCCCCGCGGGGCCGGCCCTCAGGGTCCGATGTTCGCGACCGCGTTCATCGCCCAGGCGGTCTCCGTCCCGGCGGCCTCCCAGCACCCCACGAAGAGGGTGTAGTCGCCGGGATCCAGCGTGGCCGAGCCCGTCTCCTGGGTGCCCAGCTGCTCCGTGTAGAGCTCCAGGACCGACGTGCCGGTGCTGTCGGAGATCACGAAGTCCATGTCCGCGGTGGGGTCCCAGTCGAGGGTGAAGGCGATGGGGAACGACGCGAGGGCGATGGTGAAGCTGAACCAGTCGGGGTCGCCGTAGCCGGTGCCGTCGCCGCAGGTGGAGAAGCCCTGCACGCAGATCATGGGCAGCGTGATGCTCCCCAGGGGGTTCGCGGAGGTGTCGGTCTCGTTGGGCTCCGACTCCTGGAAGGTCTGCAGGGGCGTGCCGGTGCAGGGCAGGAGGCTCGGGCCCGCGTCGTCGTCGTCGGTGAAGTCGTCGTCGTCCGTCACGTCGTCGTCGTCCACTGCGTCGTCGTCGTCCACTGCGTCGTCGTCGTCCACTGCGTCGTCGTCGTCCACTGCGTCGTCGTCGTCCACTG
>CAZUHI010000095.1:0-18077 GCA_964620495.1 uncultured Rickettsiales bacterium
GCTCCAGCCGAGCCCGGTCGTCGGGGGAGGGCCCGTCGGTGTAGACCACGACCCCGGTGCGCAGTCCGCCCACCCGCCAGGCACGCAGGCGCTCCCACCCCGCCGGGCCCAGGAGCACCACGTCGGCTTGGCGCAGGGCACGTGCGTCGTCCAGGCCGACGGTGACGTCCAGCTCCGATCGGGTCCGGGCGAGCGCACCCAGCTCCGCTGTCTCTGCGACCACGTGGTGTGTCACAGATCGCAGGGTAGACCACGACCCGGCCCCAGGTCAGGGCGGGACCTCAGAGCCCGACGCGAACCAGGCATAAGGAGCATTAAGGCCCACGCTCGCCGACGACGGCTGCGCCCCGGCTACGGTAGGCCCCGGAGGTGCCCGTGAGAAGAGCAGCCGTGGCGATCTACGCCAGTCTCCTGCTGGCCTGTGGCGGAGACGGGTCCGACACCGGCGGTGGCGGACAGGCCCCGGAAGACTCCGGCGGCGCCTACACCGGGACCACCGAGGAGCCCGGGCTCCGGGACGAGGTCTGCCAGCGAGTCGGCGACGATCAGCTCGCCGCAACCATGACGGCCGCAGGCACCCAGGACATCACGGACGTGGTCCTGTCGGGCAGGGACTGGGACCCGGCCTACCTGACGATCGAAGAGGAGGCCAAGGTCTGCCTGTGGGGCGGCGAGCAGCCCTACTACGTCGTGGTGCAGGTCCGGGCGGACGCCACCATCGAAGGCGATGGAGAGGCCCGCCTGGCGGGCGGCGACGAGTCGGGCTCGATCATCGACATCGCCGGGGACCACGACGTCGTGGTGCGCGGTGTCGTGCTCGAAGAGGCCACGTCCGGCCACCTAGAACTGAATTCTACCGGCGGCGGCGTGGTCTGCAACGGCGCGACCACCCTGCTCGTGGAGAATGTTCACTTCGACAAGAACACAGCCGACTCAGGCGCGGGCATCGGACTCCTGCAGAGCTGCCAGGCGACCGTGCGCGACAGCGAGTTCACCGACAACGCCGCGGTGTACTCCGGGGGCGGCATCTACGTGGGCCAGGACAGCAGCCTGGTCGTAGAGCGGTCCACCCTTGCCGGTGGAAGTGCGGTCGAGGGCGGCGGGGTGTACGTCGAGGACGGCAACTCGGTGGTCGTCACCGACGTCGAGTTCAACACCAACCTCGGCTGGGAGGCCGGCGGCGGCATGATGACGTGGGGGGGCACCGGGGAGCTCACCCGGGTGGTCTTCACCGCCAACGAGATCAGCGACGTGGACGACTGGGGCTCCGGTGGCGCCGGCCTCTTCGTGGGCGGCGGCACGATGACGCTCACAGATGCCCACTTCACGCTCAACAAGGGCGAGGCCGCGCTGCGTGTGTACGGCGGGAGCGCCACGGTCCGTGGAAGCGCCGACGGCACGGCGACCTTTACCAGCAACGAGGTCCAGGCCGCCGTGGTGGAGGGAGGAGGCTCCCTGATCCTGGACACGGTCTCGCTCAGCAGCAACGCGACCGGCGTCGTGGCCCTGGACGACGCCACCCTGGAGCTGCACTCGACCCGCCTCACGGAGAACGGGAGTGAGGGCACCGTGTACCCGGGCACGGCCGTCTACGCCGAGGGCAGCAAGACCCTGACCCTGAACGACGTCACCCTCGACGGCAACAAGAGCCTGGCCGGAGGGGCCATCTGCCTGATCAGGGCCGGCCAGGTGGGTCTCGAAGACGTGGCGTTCCAGGACAGCGCCGCCGCCACCGACGGCGGTGCCCTCTACATCAAGAACACCACTGTGACCATGACGTCGGGCTCGTTCTACAAGAACGGGGCCGTGGGCTCCGAAGAGAGCCGCGGCGGGGCGGTCTACGCCGAGCTGGACGAAAATTCGAAGATCACCTTCAACGACGTCTTCTTCGACGAGAACAAGTCCGCGAGCCACGGGGGTGGGATCTACGTGACTGGCGGTGAGCTCGCGCTCGGAGCCCCGGTGCTCGCGGCGAACTACACACTCGTCCAGGGCCGTGGTGGCGGTCTCTACTGCAGGGAGGCCACCGTCAGCGGATCGGTCGAGCTGGTGGAGAACAGGGGCCATGAGGGCGGCGGTGCCTACCTCGAAGACTGCCCGACGACCCTGACGGACAGCGAGTTCACCGACAACCAAGCCGACCAGGCCGGTGGGGGCCTGGCCAGCGCGACCTTCGGCACCGCCAACCTCAAGCTCACCGACACGAGCTTCACCGGCAACTCCGCAGACACCCAGGGCGGGGGTGCGCACCTGCAGGGCGCCAGTGCCACCCTCGACGAGGTCAGCTTCAGCGAGAACAAGGCCAAGGGCAGCGACGGCAGCGGCGGGTCCCTGAGTCTGACCGGCAACACCACTCTGACCATGACCGGCGGGGGCATCAGCGACGGAACCGCCGAGCTCTCCGGGGGCGGGCTCTATGTCGAGAGCTCCTTCGCGTCACTCTATGGCGTGACCATCCACGACAACGAGGCCCAGGGCTCCGAGGGCCGCGGCGGCGGCGTGCACGCCACCCTGGGCGCCACGTTCGGGGCGAGCGATCTGACCCTGACCGAGAACTCCGCCAGCGAGAACGGCGGTGGCCTCTACCTGAACGACACCCAGGCCACGTTCACCGGGACCACGACGATCTCGGCGAACACCTCCGACAACGACGGCGGCGGCCTCTACATGACCGACGGCTGCACGGTCACGTTCTCGGACACGGCGACTGTCGAGGACAACGAAGCGAGCGACGACGGCGGCGGCATCGTGTCCCGGGAGAGCGAGCTCAACCTGAGCGGCGTCACCCTGACCGACAACCAGGCCGCAGACGACGGCGGCGGCCTGTACCTGGCAGACGACACCGTGGCGACTGTGAACGGCGGCACTCTGCTGGGCAACAGCGCCGGCGACATCGGCGGCGGCCTGTGCCTCAAGGAGTCCACCGCCACCGTCGAGTCGGGCACGGTGATCCAGGAGAACGACGCAGACGGGGGCGGCGGCGCCTATGTCTCAGAGTCGGTGCTGACGGCCACGTCGGTCACGTTCACGGGGAACACAGCCAGCCACGGCGGCGGCCTGATGGTCGAGGAGCAAGGCCAGGCGTACCTCACCGAGGTCAACCTCGAGGACAGCCACGCGTCCAACTACGGCGGCGGCATCACCACGGACTACGGCCACGTCGAGCTCACCAGCTGCACCCTCCAGAACAACACGACGGACGGCGACACGGGCGGCGGCGTGCTCATCTACCACAGCTCCATGGACGTCTACAGCACGAGCTTCGCCGGCAACAGCCCCCAGGACACGTCGCTCTACTACTACATCGGGTACTTCGACGACGACGGCGTCTGGATCGACGCCCACTACGTCGACCAGGACTGGGGCGCCAACGCGTCGTTCTCGTGTTCGGGTGTCACCTGTCAGTAGGAACGGGGTTCGAGACTAGTACCGGCAGGCGAACCGGCTCTCCCCTCCGCCCGCCCCCAGGGTCGCGAGGAGCCAGGCGTCCGATTCGTCCCACAGGTCGTCAAAGGGCGCCGGATCCGGGTCTTCCAGCGGCAGCTCCGGGACCTCGATCTCCCGCGTGTCCTCGGGGGGCAGGTCCTCTGAGAGCTCGCGGCCGGTGACCTCCTCGATCCAGTCGACGACCGCGTCTGCGCGCACGTAGATGCCACCGCCTCCGCAGGGCGGGCCGAAGTCCGAGTAGCCCCGTGACGTGACCCCGACGAGGTAGTAGCCGGCATCGGTGACCAGGAAGAGCGGTCCCCCGGAGTCGCCGAAGCAGGAGTCCACGCCAGCTCCTCCGGCGCCCAGCTCCCCGCCAGGTCTGAGCGAGGGGTCGAAGCCGCGCCCGGGTTCCGAGCCGTCGTGGTCCGTGATCACGGAGACGGCCTCCATCAGGACCGAGTCGTACTCGCTGCCCCAGCGGTCGGTCGCGCCATAGCCGACGATGTAGACCGGTGCGCCGTCCGCGAGGTGTTCCTGGACCACGTCGGGCGGGGCGATCGGGCGTGGGGTCACGGTCGCCGGCTGGGCGAGCACGAGCACGGCCACGTCGTAGGGCCCCACGTCTGCGGGCGGCAGGTGGGTGGCCGTGACGGCGATGGTCTCGCCGCCTTCGGTGTGGTCCGTGGTGCCCAGCGTCACCGCGGTGATGTTGCCGGCGCAGTGGGCGGCCGTCAGCACCAGATCCGGGGCGATGAGGGTGCCTGTGCAGGAGACCTCGTCCCCGATCCAGACCGCAGCGACGTCGGGCCAGCGACCCTCCGTGACCGGCTGGCCTCCGACCACACGCGGGAAGCCCGCAGGGGCCGCGAGGCCCGGGGGAAGCAGAGACAACAAGAGCATGTCCGAACTTGGGTGCGCGGCCTGATTCTCCGCGCGGGCGAACTGGCCGGCCGCCATCGCGACACGGGCTTGGCAGCCCCTTGGCGTTCCCCTGACATCCCCGTGACTTCCGGGCCGGGCGCCACGGGCCCGTTCCGTGGGCTCCGGCACCACGGCACGGCCCCACTGGGGCAAGCACTGGTGGGATGCAGCCCGGGTCCGCCAGGCCTGGCAGGCGGGTCCGGACAGGCTGGCACGCTTCGAGGCCGCGCGGCGAGAGCCTGGGACCCCGACGGGCGCTTCCTGGACCGCTTCCTGCGGGAGCAGGTCGGGCTGGGCCGGTCCCGGCCGGTCTTGCGACAGCCTGCGACATTGTCGCCAGCGCCTGCTGCCTACGGTGAGGATCCCCATCGGAGGCCCACATGCTCATCCTCGCCACCCTGACCCTGGCCCACGCGGGCGACCTCGACGAGACCTGGACCGGCTGGGCGCCGGTCTGGCTGGACTCGGCCTCCCCGGAGGGCCCGGCCCACGAACTCGATGACATGGACTTCGAGCACGGCAGCGTGGGCAGTGTCCCGCCGCCCCAGCCGACGCCCGTGCCGGACGACGAGGACTTCCGGGACCCCAACCTCGCCAGTCTCCCACCCCCAACGCCCACGGCGGTCGCAGACGACGACGACTTCAGGGAACACAACCTGTCCAACTCCCCGCCCCCCAAGCCCACCCCGGTCCCCGAAGACGACGACGGGCTCACGGACATCCTGGACCACGACTGCGAGACCGAGCTCGGCGCCGTCTGGCTCGGCCTGGACGCCGACCCCAAGGCGACCGCCCCCGACGCCGACTGGCTCGAGGCCCCCGAGGTCACCGGCAGCCTGGCCCTGCTCTCCCTGGACACCACCACCAAGGACACCTGCAGCGAGCTCACCCTGACCGTGTCGAGCGACGGCCACGCCGACGCCTTCGCCGGGGTCACCCTCGTGGTCGAGCAGGGCGACGCCGTCGGCGCGTGGTCCTTTGCCTGGCCTGCGCTCACCGAGGCAGACACCGTGTCGGCCAGCTTCGACCTGGGCTGTGTCGACAAGGGCGACAGCCACGCCATCTGGGCCGTGCCGTTTGGCGTGGGCCGTGATGGCACGGCGGCAGTCGGGGAGCTGCACGGCGTGGTGCTCATCGACTGAGGCCCCGCCCGAGGGCCGGGCGCTGCACCGAGCCCGCGCTGGGCACCCGGGCCTGGACCAGTCGGGGCCGAGTGTCCGCTTGGCCAGACGAGTTGGCGGTGTGTGTCCACTTCACCCTCGCCAGGGGCCTGATTCGCCCTCAATTCACCCCTCCAGACCCGCCCGACGCCCGAATTCCACCCGATTCCGGACATTCATCTCCGACTGGTCCGGCGGCCTGGACACCCGACCCCGACTGGTCCCCCGTGAACGGAGCCGAGCCGGTAGAGTCCCCTAAGCTCCTGCTCCTGATGGCCTGCACCAGCGGCACCGTGACCGACTCCGGGACCCCCGTCACCGACACCGACACCAGCACGACCAGGCCTACAGCCCGCGCGACCCGGGCTTGGCAGCCCCTTGGCGTTCCCCTGACATCCCCGTGACTTCCGGGTCGGGCGCCACGCTGTGACCCCCTGTGACCTGACGTGGTCGCGGGGCGCTCGTAGCTTTGAGGAAGAACTTCCCCGGAGTCCACGATGCCTCAGCCGCTCCACCAGAACCCCCTCTTCCTGGCCACCCTCTGGCTGAGCCTGTCGGCTTGCGCAGACGGGTCCACCACGCCGATCGACACCGGCACCGTGTCCGCCGTGTCCGTCGCGGACGCCGACGAGGACGGCTACGACGAGACCGAGGACTGCGATGACAGCGACTCCGGGGTCAGCCCTGGCGCCACCGAGCTGTGCGACGGCGTCGACAATGACTGCGACGGCCTGATCGACGAGGACGACGCAGCCGATGCATCGACCTGGTACGCGGACCAGGACGGTGACGGGTTCGGCGACGGGGAGATCGCCCGGAACGCCTGCCAGCAACCCAGCGGCTACCTGGCGGACGACGGCGACTGCGACGACGACGACGCCGCCACCCGGCCCGGCGCCGAGGAGATCTGTGGGGACGGGATCGACAACGACTGCGATGGCAACGCGGCCCTGTGCGTGGTCGAACACTGCGGCAACATCGACGCCGACGAGACCTGGAGTGCCGACGACATCCACCTGATCACCTGCAATGTCTTCGTCCAGGGCAGCAGCGCACCGGTGCTGAGCGTCGACGACGGGGCCAGCCTGTTGTTCGATCCGGACACGTCCCTCCTGGTCGGCCATGGCGACCGGGGCTCGCTGAGGGTCGCCGGGTCCGTGCTCGGCGTGACCATGACCTCGTCCCAGGGTTTGCCGGCGCCAGGGGACTGGGACCAGCTCTACATCGGCAGCCAGGACCAGGGGTCGGTCCTCGAGGGCTTGACCGTCCGCTACGGCGGAAGCTCGGGCCAGGGCCTGGTGCACGTCGCCGACGCCGAGCCGACGTTTGCCGACTGCACGGTGGGCAGCAGCGCCAGCGCCGGTTTCTTCGTCAGCGGCGCTGCCGCTCCGGCCATCTCGGGCACCCGGGTGTCCGACAACGCGGAGATCGGCGTGTACATCGGGTCCGAGGCGAGTCTGAGCACCGCCGACGAGCCGTCGTTCACCGACAACGTGCTGACCGGCAACGGCGAACACGCCCTGGAGCTTCCGGCCGACTCCCTGGACCAGCTCGACGCCAGCTCCTCGTTCATCGGCAATGGGGTGGACCGGGTGGTCGTGACCACCGACACGGTGGACGACGACGGGACCTGGCAGGCCCTCGACGTGGGGGTGCGAATGCGCGGCAACATCTACATCGAGGGCAGCAGCCAGCCCCGGATCACCATCGACGGCGGGGCGACGTTCTACATGGACAGCGCCTCGCTCCTGGTCGGCCACGGCGACCCGGGTCTGTTGACTGCCCAGGGCGGCTCCGACCCGATCACCTTCACCTCCGAGCACGCCCTGCCGGGAGACTGGGACCAGCTCCACTTCGGCAGCCAGGACCAGGGGTCCGTCTTGGAGGGCGTGACTGCCGAGTACGGCGGCGCGTCGGGCAACGGACTGGTCTATCTGACCGGTTCCGAGCCAATGCTCATGGACTGCACCGTTCGGGAGAGCGCCAGCGAGGGCGTGTTCATCAGCAGTGCGGCCTACCCGACCATCACCGGCACCACGGTCGCCGACAACGCCGAAGTGGGCGTGTACATCGGCCTGGATGGGGGGCTGAGCACCGCCAGCGAGCCCTCATTCACCGACAATGTGCTGACCGGCAGCGGCGAGTACCCCATGACGATCCCAGCGGACTTCCTGGACCAGCTCGATGCCAGCTCCACATTCTCGGGCAACGCCCTGGATCAGATCCGCGTGACCTCGGACACCGTCGACGACGACGGGATCTGGCAGGCGTTGGATGTGGCCTTTCGGATGGAGGGCAACGTCTTCGTGCAGGGCAGTGCCCGGCCTGTGGTCACGGTCGAGGCCGGCACCACGTTCGTCTTCGACACCTTTGCCTACCTGCTGGTCGGCTACAGCGACCACGGCAGTCTCACGGCCCTCGGGACCGAGGGGGCTCCGATCACCTTCTCCAGCGCGGCGGCTGTGCCGGCGCCCGGTGACTGGGGAGGCCTGTTCTTCGGCCGCTACTGCGCCGACGCTGCGTCCGAGCTGGACCACGTCACCGTGTCCCATGCAGGAGCGTCGCTGGGCAATGTGGAGCTGGACTCCTGTGACCTCACTCTGTCGAACGCCACGATCGCGGCGTCGGCGAGCTGGGGCATCTACCGGTCGTCGTCGAGTCCGGTCCTGACCGCCATCACCTACAGCGACAACGCGTCGGGCGACCTCTACTGACCACGGGCCCGTCCCGTGGGCTCCGTGCCTCGGGCCGCGCAGCACTCGGGAGGCGGGCAGGACGGCGTGCCCGCACCGTGATCCGGCCGATGAGGCCCGTCCGACGCGCCCGGGCTCGGCCCTACTGCCCCTTGCCCTGCACGATCACCACGGCGCCGCTGCTGGAGCCGCCCGAGCTGTTGCCCGGCATGCTCACCACCGCGTCGGCCTTGCCGTCGCCATCCAGGTCGGTCGCGCCGTGTACGGCGGTGCCCGCATGGTCCAGCCGGTCCAGGCCGGGGAAGGCCGCGTCGCTGTCCACCGTTGCGTCCAGGCTGGCGCCCCGGTCGGCGAAGGGGCCATAGAACACGTAGGCCATGCCTGTTCCGCTGCCGCTGGCGTCGTCGGCGTCCGGGGCACCGAGCAGCAGGTCCAGGCTGCCGTCGCCGTCGAAGTCGCCGGCGGGGCTCAGGCCGGTGGCGAACTCGGCACCCATGGCGCCGCCGACGATCACGTGGTCGGCGTCGGCCAGGGACCAGCTGCCAGTGACCGGCCCATAGAGCACGTAGGCCGCGCCGGTGGCGGTGCCGGTCGTGTCCTTGCCGTGGCCGGGTGCGCCGATGATCAGGTCGTCCTGGCCGTCACCGTCCAGGTCTCCGGCCCCGGTCAGGCTCGTGCCGGCCTTGGCGGACTGCTGGTCACCCATGAGCTTCGCGTCGGCGCCGTCGAGGCGCAGGCTCAGCGGCGTGGAAGAGACCAGGCCGTCGCCGTAGAGCACGTAGACCGCGCCGGCGTTGCTGCCACCGCCGTCCTCGGACGGGGCGCCGATGCCCAGGTCCGGGAAGCCGTCGCCGTCCAGGTCGCCCAGGGCCGCGACCGCCTGGCCTGAGTAGTCGCTGGTGGCTTCGCCGCGGATCTTCACGTCGGCGTCGGCACCGGTCAGCCCGTCGATGACCGGGCCCTGGAACAGGTAGGTGGCGCCAGCACTGTTCGCCAGGGAGTCCTCGCCGGGTGCCCCTACCAGGAGCTCGGGCACGCCGTCGCCGTCCAGGTCCAGGCTCGCCAGGGCGGCGCCGAAGTCGTCGCCGTGGGCTTCCCCGTCGAGCAGCACGGCCAGGTCGTCCAGGACCATCGCGCCGGCCCAGCTGCCCGAGGACACCGCGACCCGTCCTGGCTGCAGGTCCTCGGTGAGCGCGGCGCCGGGCGCGCCGGCGATCAGGTCGGCCACGCCGTCGCCGTCCACGTCGCCTGGCAGCAGCACGGCGGTGCCCGCGAAGGCCTTGCTCGTGGCGCCCACCACGGCCGCGGTGTCCGAGCTCGTGCTGCGCTCGCCGGCGAACCCGCCGGGGTAGACGGTCACGCGACCGGCGTTGCTGGCGCCTGTGTCGTCCTTGTGGGCGCCCAGCACCAGGTCCGCGAGGCCGTCGCCGTCCAGGTCGCCGACCGCCAGGGCGGCACCGGCCTCGGCGCCGCTCACGTCTCCGTACACCAGGGCCTCGGCCGCCGCTGAGTCCTGCTCACCGGCCCAGCGGCACTGGCCCTTGTCGCCGTTGCAGTCGTTGTCGACGCCGTCGCCGCAGATCTCCTCGGCGTCCGGGTGGATCCCGTCATCGTGGTCGTCACAGTCGCCGGGTTCGTCGCTGAAGCCGTCGCCGTCACAGGCCAGCACGACCGTGTCGTCGTCGCCGTAGCCGTCGCCGTCCAGGTCGGCCCAGCCGGCGATCTGGCCGGTCACGTCCGGGTCGTCGTCGTCCACCAGGCCATCGCAGTCCTCGTCCACGTCGTCGGGATCGCAGACCTCGATACCGTCCGGGCTCACGGTGGCGTCGTCGTCGTCGCAGTCGTCGCCCCCGAGTTCCCAGGAGACGTGGCCGTCGCCGTCCTCGTCGGGCCGCAGGGCGCGGATCGTCCAGTGGGTGGTGCCGATGGCGCCGCCGGGGTCCTCGGCGGTCACCACGAGCTCGTGGCTGCCCGCTGCCAGACCTTCCAGGCCGACGGAGGCGACGCCATCGGCATCGGGGGTCCAGGGGGCCTTGGGCACCACCTGGCCGTCCAGGGTCCAGGTCAACGTCAGCTGGGTCAGGTCGTCCAGGGTCTCGTCGCTCAGCGAGACGGTCAGGTCGAAGTCCGCGCTCGCCTCGACGGCGTCCTCGGCGGTCGGCCAGACGGGGGTGACCATCGGGGCGGTGTTCTCCACCACCTCGACCCACACGCTGTCGGTGGCCTCCTGGCCCCGCTGATCGGTGACAGACAGGGTCAGGGTCTGCTCGCCTGCTTCCAGCGTGGTGCCGAAGCTCCACAGCCGCTGATCGGTCCAGTGGTTGCCGGTCAGGGTGCCGTCCAGGTCACTGGACCAGATCGGCGCCAGGTCGTCGTCGCTGGTCAGGTCGTCGCCGACCTCGGCGGTGAAGGTCACCGCGTGGCCTGCCACGAAGCGCTCGCCGGCGTTGGGGGTCTTGATGGTCGCGCTGGGAGGCGCGTCGTGCACGGTGACGCCGGTGTCACCACAGGCCAGGATCAGGAGGGTGAGCATGGTGGACTCCTACAGGGCCAGGCCGGAGCCCAGGGGGGCTCCGCCGGCATCGGCGGTGGAGAGGGTGGCGTCGCCGACCGTCAGGTCCCAGGAGCCCGCCGCGCTGCCGGTGGTGGCGTAGGTCGTGTAGGCGGGGTCCAGGGCCCAGGCCGAGGTCGCCGCAGTGACCCCGTTGAGCACGGTGGTGCCGGTGTTCCCGTACAGGTTGACGGACTGGAGATAGGTTCCGGCGCTGTTGTTCAGGGCGTACATCCCGGCGCCGTCGGTGGCCGTGTTGTCGTCGACGATGCTCTCGGTGACCCACAGCTTGGACTCCTTCTTGATCCAGAGCCCGCCGCCCTCCGACGCGCCCGAGCCGGCCGTGCTGGCCGTGTTTGCGAGCAGGTCGACGTGGTCGAGCGTCAGGGTGCCGTTGTAGGCCGTGTGCACGCCGCCACCCTGGGAGTCGGTGAGGCCGGTGGCGGTGTTCAGGCCGATCACGCTGTCGCTCAGCGTCAGGGCCTTGAACGCCTGGTAGATGCCCCCACCCTGGGCAAAGTCCCCGCTGGCCGAATTGTCGACCACGATGGCCTGGTCCAGGACGGTGCGGCAGTCTGCCAGGAAGGCGCCGGCGCCATAGGCCTCATAGCTGGTGGCTGATGCCGTCACCGTGTTGCCCACGAGCTGGACCACGTCGCCGTCCAGGTCGCTCTTGAGGCAGTAGAGGCCGCCGCCGCCAGCATCGCCGGCCGAGGTCGACGTGTTGTAGGCGATGGTCACGGAGTCGAGCACGACGTCCGAGCCCGTGCCGATGTAGAGGCCCGCGCCGTAGGCGGTCGCGTTGTTGGTGACGGCGAGTGAATTGCCCAGGATCTGCACCACGGACAGCTCGCTGTCGCTGTTGGTCAGGAACATCCCGCCACCCTTGAGCTGGCCGGAGTGTGACGCGTGGTTGCCCTGGACCGTCAGGTGGGTGAACCCCAGGTCGCTTGAACTGGCGTAGACGCCCGCCCCGCCGCTGGAGCCGCCGCCCCCGGTGATGGTGAAGCCTCCGAGCTGCGCCGCCGACGTCAAGTTGCTGGCGGTGACGACGGGACCGGTCCCCGTGCCGCTGATCGTGGTGGTGGTCCGGTCCTCGCCGTGGAGGATCACGTCGACACCACCGAAGTCGATGTCCTCCGACCAGGTGCCCGCAGCGACACAGATGACGTCGCCCGCCACGGCCGCGGTCAGGGCGCCCTGGATGGTGGCGTAGTCGGCCGGCACGTCGATGGTGACGCTGGTGGTGCCGCACTGGCTGAACGACGACCAGGCCTTGTCCGCAGGGACCTGGCCCAGCCCGGCGGTGCCGGGTCCGGAGGGCGCACAGCCTGGCACCGCGAACAGGAAGGACAGGGCGGGGAGGATGGACTTGCACATGACTCAGCTCCTTGGCTGAGCAGTGGACAAGCCCCGGGGGGCGGACCGGATTTCAGGACCCCGCCCTGAAATCCCGGGCCACTCCTGTCCGCTCTCCAGGATCCGCAGCTCTCGACGGGGCTGTGGCGGCCGGCACCCTCGCACCCGGCGACACGCGCCTGCGCACGCTCGCGGTCTGGGCGGCGGTGCACGGCGTGACCCACTTCCGCAAGCGAGACCGCATCCTGCCCGCGAACCTGGCGGCGGAGCGGGTGGCCTGGTCCTGATCGAGGGGCTGCTGGACGGCTGGAGCGGCAGACCACGAGAGCTGTGACCCGCTGTGACCCAACCGGTCCCAGGGGGTCCGC
Organism: uncultured Rickettsiales bacterium; assembly: GCA_964620495.1. Lineage (GTDB taxonomy): Bacteria > Myxococcota_A > UBA796 > UBA9615 > UBA9615 > CAZEKB01. The sequence goes on from CAZUHI010000095.1 coordinate 12,482, forward strand.
ATCTTCGAGGAAACACCCAACACGGGAGCGTTTCCATGGCCCCTCACAAGCCCCTCTTCCTCTCCTTGCTGCCCCTGACCGCCGCCCTGGTGGCGGGCTGTGGGGCCCCGTACGCGTACGTCACCTACCAAGGCGAGCTGACGGTGTCGGGCACGACGGTGACGACCCACCAGACCGCATAGTCCCTAGTCCACGCACCCGTCCCGGTCACAGGTGAAGGTCGCGTCGTCCCCGTAGGACGTCTGGAATTTCGAGGACGCGATGTCGTCCGGCCCGTTGTCGTCGGCCCCGGCCGCGGTGCCGAAGTCACAGGTCTCGGAGCTGAAGGTCGTGGACGGGTCGCCGATGAAGACGGCCCCGCCGCTCGACGAGGCCGTGTTGGCGGTGAGGCCCGCGGCCGCCCCGCTGCTGCCCACACAGGTGCCGTCGCTGGTGGTGAGGTACAGGCCGCCGCCTTCTCCGCTCGAGTTCCCGCTGGCGGTGCTGTCCTCGATGCGGAGCGCCTCGCAGCCGTAGACCCAGGCGCCTCCGCCCTGGTTCGAAGCGCTGTTGGCGGACAGCGTGGTCTCGCTGAGGGTCAGCGCCGAGGCGTCGTAGCTGCTCAGGGCGCCGCCGTAGGCCGCGGAGTTGCCGTCAAAGGACACGCGGGAGATCGAGGCGTCGTCGACCTGGTAGATCGAGAGGGCCCCGCCAAAGGCCGAGCCCACGTTGGTGTCGAAGGTGCTGTCGGTGAGCGTGGCGGTCTGGTCGATGTAGAACACCACCCCGGCGCCGCTGTCGGCGATGTTGCCGGAGAACGTGCCACCGCTCACCTCGGCGGTCTCCGTGCCCCCGAAGTACAGCCCGCCCCCGTCGTAGCTGGCCTCGTTGTCCGTGAAGCTCGAGTCCGCCACGATCAAGGTGCTGCCGTAGTGGTCGTAGACCCCGGCCCCGAACCGGGCCTGGTTGGCGGAGAAGTCACAGGTGTCGATGGTGGCGGTCTCGGAGATCAGGTAGACCGCGCCGCCCTCGTTGTTGACCGCGTTGGCGTCGAAGGCACAGGCGCTCAGCGTCAGGGTCCCCACGGTGTCCGCGTAGAGGCCGCCGCCGTAGCCCCCGTCGTTGTCCAGCGCTGTGAAGCCATCCAAGCTCGCGGTGGTGACGCCCGTCAGGTTCACGCCCCCGCCGTACCCTGTCGCCACGTTGGCCTGGAACAGGGTGTCCTGGAGCAGGAAGTCCGGTCCGTCGCTGTAGAGACCGGCGCCGTCCACGGCTGAATTCCCGGTGAAGCTGCCCCCCTCGACCAAGACCGACACCGTGTCCTCGAACCGGGCGCCACCGCCCTCGCGGGTGACCAGGTTGTCCGAGAGCTCGCAGTCGATCAGCGAGACGCTGGCGCCGGACCGGTCGTGCAGCCCCCCGCCCTTGTTGGCCACGCCCCCGGTGAAGACCGTCCGCGTCAGCGCCACTGCCGCCATGTCCTCGAACAGGGCGCCCCCACCCTCTCCACCGGCGGTGTTGCCGGAGAAGCTGGTGTCGGTGATCGTGACGGTCGCGTCCGTGACGTAGAGTCCGCCGCCGTAGCTGCCCTGGTTGTCGTTCAGCTCGGTGTCCTCGAGCACCAGGTCGCAGCCCTCGAGGGACAAGCCGGCCCCATAGGTGGCCTGGTTGTCGTGGACCGCGGCCTGAGACAGGCTCACGGTGGCGGCCGCGTTGCAGCAGACGCCGCCCCCGTGGGTCGCGTCCTCGGTCGAGCCACAGGCGCCGCCGGCGCCGCCGGTGAGGCTGACACCGATGATGGACACCCCGACCCCGTCGGTCTCGACGGTGATGACCGCGCCTGAGCCGGCGGCGGACAGGGTGGTCGTCTCGGCGCCGTCGAGTCCCCGCACGGTCACGTCCGCAGACAGCGTCAGGCCCACGTAGAAGGTGCCCGGGCACAGCTCCAGGGTCCCAGCCTCGGAGAGCACGACGGCGGCCGCGGACCACTCGGTCCCGGCGGCGAAGTCCCCCGTCAGCTCGGTGGTCACCCCAGCGACCGTGGTGAACGTCACCACCCCGCCGTCGGTCACCACGCCGTCGCAGTCCCGATCGACGCCGTCGCAGAGCTCCGAGGCGCCGGGGTAGACGCTGGCGTCGTCGTCGTCGCAGTCCTCGTCGGAGAGGTGGCCGTCGCCGTCGGCATCGCCGGGTGGGTCGGTGTCCCTGTCGGTGACCGGATCGGTGTCGGTCTCGGTGGAGGTGTCGGTCGTCGCGCCGGTCTCGGAGCCGGAGTCGCCCGGGGCCGCGCTGTCCGAGTCCATCCCGGTGGTCTCCCCGCCCCCGGTGTCCGTCACGCCCGGCGATCCGCCGCCAGCCGTGTCGGCGGACGCGGGCTCCGTCGTGGGATCGCAGCCCAGCAGCAGGACCAGCAGCCAGGAACTCATGGCGCCGAGCATACCGCTGCTGGCTCGGCGCGGACCGCGCCTACCCACTCCGTACCGGAGGTCCCGCGATGGAACTCGAAGTGAACGGCCAGACGCACACCGTCGACGGCCAGAGCGAGGCCGAGTGGGACGACCCCCAGGCACGCGAGACCGTCGGCCGCGAGCTCTTCGAGGGCCTGGCGGCGCGGCGGGGAGGGGTCGAGCCGATCACCGCCCGCGCCGTCTACCCTGGTCCCATGCTCGGCTCTCCCTCCCTCTCGTGGACAGTCCTGCGGATCACCGTCGGCCTGCAATTCATGGCCGCCGGCGCCTTCAGCGCCCTCAAGTGGTCCGCGACCGTCGACTTCAACGCCGTCCTCGTCGGGGCCGCCCTGGCCCCCACCGCGACGGCCGCGGCGATCGTCCTCAATCTGGTCGGTGGCCTGTCGATCCTCACCGCCGTACGACCCCGGTGGGGTGCGGTGTGCCTGCTCGTGTTCCTCGTGCCCGCGACGGTGCGCCACTTGCTCGTGGCCCAGCAGGTGATCTCCGTCCTGGACCAGGTTCCGGTGAGCGAACCTGCTGCGCTGCTCGCCGACTGGGCCCGCCGGGGTCAGCTGGCGTCCCTGGCCAAGAACGTTGCCCTGGCGGGGGTGGCGGCGTTCATCGCGCTCGGTGGGATGCCAGAGACCTTGGAGGAGCGCGAGGGATAGCCTGCATCGGTCCCAAGACCAGCGCGGCCCAAGGTGAGTGTCCGATTCGACGACATCGAGCGGCCGCAGACCCCCCAGCGGCGTCTGAATGTCGTCGAAGTGGACACTCGGTACGGCCTGGAGATGCACCTCGCCGTCCGGGAGGACGTGACCTCGAGTCCGGTCCTGACCGCCATCACCTACAGCGACAACGCGTCGGGCGACCCCTACTGACCACGGGCCCGTCCCCCGGATGTCGACCGTCGGCACCCGGGGGGCCAGTTCGAACTCCCACCGCCTTCCACTATAGGTCCACGATGATCTCCAGATCGTGATCGCTGTAGCTACAACTTCCCATTCCCACGACGCCATGCTGGCGCTCGAGGTGGTCGTTGTACCTCGCATCGTCAATAAACGGTCCTATACCGCAGACACCAGATTTTCGCGGATGAACTTCGGGTGCCGGGCCGCAATGCGAAGGAGCGCGATCGCTGGACCATCGGGGCGGCGTCGGCCACAAGCGCATCGCCCGCATGCACGCACTCAGAGACCGGGCCGCCCGCTGGGCTGAACAACACCACCCTGAGGAGCTCGAACAGAGCATCCGCCACTGGCTCGGCCCGCACTCGCCGGACGATCGGCTGCTCATGGAAGGTGTGGCCTACGCACTGGTCACGTAAGCCCTACTCCACATAGCCCCGATTGTCAGTGATCTCGGGGGGTTGGGGGTGCTGTACCCAGAGCTTGTACCCAGGCGTGTCGGGTGTCCACCACCGGCACCCAGGGTGTCAGGCGCCCGGCACCCTGGGCGTGTCCCCGGGCCCGCCGACGCTTGGCGCCCGGCCACACAGGCCGTCCACGCAGCCCGGCACGGCCCCTGCCAGGGCCCGCTGCCGTGGCCACGACCCTCGACATCGCCGGCACCCGCGCAGGCGTCCTCAAGGACGTCTTCGCCCGGCACCTCCCCGCCTTCCTCGCCGAGGCGGACTTCCACGGGGGTGGGCTCCCTTCCCACGTTCGACGGGAGCTCATGCGCTACCTCGGGTGCGGCGAGCCCTCCTCTGGCTTCGCCTGGCTTCGCTGCCAGGCCTGCGACCACCACCGCCTCGTGCCCTTCTCCTGCAAGGGTCGCGGCTTCTGTCCTTCGTGCTGTGGCCGGCGCATGGCGGCGTTCGCCGCCCGCATGGTGGACCAGGTCCTCCCTCAGGTCCCCGTTCGCCAGTGGGTCCTCACCCTGCCCTGGGACCTCCGCCTGCTCCTGGCCTGGAGGCATGACCTGGCTCGGGGCATCCTTCGCATCGCCTACCGTGTGATCCAGCGCTCCTACAGGGACCGTATCTCCGCGTCGGGGAGAGGCCTCGGGACACAGACAGGCTCCGTCACCGTGCTCCAGCGTTTCGGCTCTGATCTGCGGCTGAACCCGCACTTCCACATGCTCGTGCTCGACGGCGCCTTCCTCCGCGACCAGGCCACCGGCGCCGTCCGGTTCCACAAGACGCTCGCACCCACCACGGACGACGTCGAGCGCATCGTCGAGGAGCTCGCCGCCCGAGCCGTCGTCTGGCTGCGGCGCCAGGGTGTCGAGGACCTCGCCGAGCCCGACCCGGACGATCTCCAGCTCACGCTCCAGGCCGCCTCTGTCGCAGGGGTCGCGGCCCTCGGACGGCGGGCAGGCAGACGGGCCCGGAGGGTCCAGAGGCTCGGCGGTCGTGACGTCCCTCTTCCCCCGCGATGTGCGACGGTCGACGGCTTCAACATGCATGCTGGCGTCGTCATCGCAGCTTCCGACAGGGCTGGACTCGAGCGGATCTGCCGCTACCTCGCCCGCCCTCCCCTGAGCAGGGAGCGCCTGGAGCTCACCGACGCCGGGAACGTCCGGGTCCGCTTCAAGCGAACCTGGTCCGATGGCACGGCTGGCATCGTGCTCTCCCCGACCGAGCTACTCCAGCGCCTGGCCGCCCTCGTCCCGCCTCCGAGGACTCACACCGTGCTGTACCACGGCGTGCTGGCCAGCCACTCCGCCTTGCGCTCGGCCATCGTGCCCAAGCCGCCCAGGCGCACCTGCCACGGCTCACTCAGGTCACCGCGGCTGCCCCACCCCCTACCTGGACCCCATCGGTTCCACTGGTCGGACCTCTTGGCCCGGGTCTTCGGCGTAGACGCCTTCGCCTGTCCCCGCTGCGACGGGAGGATGACGGTTCGGGCCGTCGTGCTGCCAGGCCCTGGGACCCTCGATGTCCTGAGCGGCCTCCAAGGGGCGGCCAGAGCGCCACCGGCTGAGGACCTGCCAGCCGCATAGCCTCCAGGTCGAGGCACTCCAGGTCCAGAGTCCGAGAGCTCCCCGAGAGCCAGGGCCGGGCTGCGACCGGATCCGCGGCGCTGGCTACGGGACCGGCTCTGGGGTCCACGTGCCCCCGAAGCGGTCGCAGATCCGGCCAGGACCAAGACATTTGCGACCCCTCCCTGTGGCATGCTCGCCGGGTCACTGGTCTCGAGAGGTGCTTTGATTCGCTTATGCTC
>CAZUHI010000096.1:0-17690 GCA_964620495.1 uncultured Rickettsiales bacterium
TGCCGGGCTACGACGACGTCGACGGCACCCCCAACGACATCGGGGCGTACGGCGGGCCGTTCGGAGACTGGTAGGGGGCCGGCGCCGCGGGCCGACCGAGGGACCGGCCGTCTAGAAGCCGATCTCGCCTTCGAGCAGTCGGATGGGCTTGCCGCCCACCTCGATCGTGTCGCCCAGCTCGATGACGATCGTGGCGTCGGACACCTTGACCCCGTTGATCTTGATCGTGGTGAGGCCGCTCTTGCGGTGGAGGACGACCTGCAGGTCCTTGCGCTCCAGGCGCGCGACCTCCTTCATCCAGAACCACCAGCCGCCGATCTTCAGATCGACGGACGAGCCGTAGCCGATCGTGCGGGTCTCTTCCTCGAAGGGGACCGCCTCACCGCCGTCGAACTGCAGCCGCGGCGTCGCCTTGCGCTTCGCCTGCTCCCGGAGCCGCGCCATCGCCTCGGGCGGGATCGCCGCGGTGGCGTTGGCGCCGCCTCGCTTCAGGGCCGCCATGTACGCCTCGAGCGGGCTGAGCTTCTTCTCCTCCTCGCGGCTCTTGCCCACGAGCCCCACGCCCGGAGGCGGGATCTGGTCGTCGACCGGCACGAAGCCGTCCGCGTGGTAGTGGAGGATGAAGTCGGCGATCTCGACGCGGTCCCCGTCCACCAGTCGATGGCGCTGGACCCGCTGCCCCGCCACGAACGTGCCGTTCTTGGTGCCCTGGTCCTCGACGATGTATCCCGCCGGAGTCAGGTAGAGGCGCGCGTGCTTGCGCGAGATCAGCGGATGCTTCAGCTGAATCGAGACGTCGTCGCCACGGCCGATGTAGAGCTCACCCGCTCCCAATTCGACCGTCTTCTTCACGACCCCGTTGCTGATGACGGACAGCTTGGCCAACGTCCGCGTCCTCCCTCTGCGACCGCGAGGCGCGGTCTACAGCCCTGGAATCCTAACAAATTCGGGGCACTCACGGCTGCCATCGGCTCCCTCTATGGAAGGCATCGAAAACATTCGTTGGACCGATGACTCCGGTGGGACGAGGGTGTCCCCGCAGGCCGGCGGTTGCTCTACACTCCCGCCCTCGATTCGACTCGTCCGGAGATTTGCCGTGGATTCCCTGTCCCTCGCCCAGGCCCTCTACCCCACGCTCGCCCCCAAGCTCGACGCCGCGCGCGCCAAGCTCGGTCGCTCCCTCACGCTCGCCGAGAAGACCCTGATCTCCCACCTCGACGACCCGAGCGCCATCGGCTGGGATCGTGGGAAGGACTTCCTGCTCCTGCGCCCGGACCGGATCGCGATGCAGGACGCGACGGCCCAGATGGCCCTGCTCCAGTTCATGATGGCCGGCATCGACCGCGCCGCCGTGCCCACGACGGTGCACTGCGACCACCTGATCCAGGCCCGTCGCGGCCGCGAGAAGGACATGCTCGTGGCCCTGGACACCAACCAGGAGGTCTACGAGTTCCTCGAGTCCGTGTCGCGCAAGTACGGCGTGGGCTTCTGGAAGCCCGGCTCCGGGATCATCCACCAGGTCGTGCTCGAGAACTACGCCTTCCCCGGCGGGATGATGATCGGCACCGACTCCCACACCGTGAACGCGGGCGGGCTCGGCATGGTCGCGGTCGGCGTGGGCGGCGCGGACGCCGTGGACGTGATGGTCGGGATGCCCTGGGAGGTCCTCGCTCCGAAGCTCATCGGCGTGAAGCTGACGGGCTCGCTCAACGGCTGGACGAGCAGCAAGGACGTCATCCTCAAGGTCTTGGACATCCTCACCGTCAAGGGCGGCACGAACGCCATCGTCGAGTACTTCGGTCCGGGTGCGCGCAGCCTGTCCTGCACCGGCAAGGGCACGATCGCGAACATGGGCGCGGAGCACGGCGCGACCACGTCCACCTTCCCCTTCGACGACAAGATGGCCGCCTACCTCCGGTCCACCGGGCGCCCCGAGATCGCAGACCTCGCCGAGCAGTACGCCGAGCACCTGCGGGCGGACGACGACGTCGAGGTGAACCCCGAGAAGTACTTCGATCGCGTCATCGAGATCGACCTCGACACGCTCGAGCCGCACCTCGTCGGTCCCCACACGCCGGACCTCGCGCGGCCGATCTCGGCGATGGCCGAGGAGGTGCAGGAGAAGGGCTACAAGGTGAACGTCACCAACGCCCTGATCGGCTCCTGCACGAACTCGTCGTACGAGGACATCAGCCGCGCCGCGCACATCGCGCGCGAGGCGAAGGCGGCGGGCCTCACGGCGAAGATCCCCTTCTGGGTCTCGCCCGGCTCGGACACGGTCCAGGCCACCATCAGCCGCGACGGGTTCATGGCCGACCTCGAGGCCATCGGCGCCGTCGTCCTCGCCAACGCGTGCGGTCCGTGCATCGGGCAGTGGAAGCGCGACGACGGGGTGGAGACCGAGCAGAACACCATCGTCACGTCGTTCAACCGGAACTTCCGCAAGCGGGCCGACGGCTCGCCCACCACCGAAGCGTTCATCGGCGGGCCCGAGCTGGTCACCGCGATCGCGCTGTCCGGCCGCCTGGACTTCGACCCCAACCGCGACACCATCGACGGCATCAAGCTGGGCGTCCCCGAGGGGCGGGAGCTCCCCGAGCAGGACTTCACGCTCGACCTCGACGGCTACCAGGCGCCGGCGGAGGACGGCTCGAACCTGACCGTCCAGATCTCTCCGACCTCGAAGCGGATCGCCGCCCTCGAGCCCTTCGACGCGTGGCACGGCCGCGACTACGAGGACCTCTTCGTGCTCCTCAAGGCCGAGGGCAAGTGCACGACGGACCACATCTCCCAGGCCGGGCCGTGGCTCAAGTTCCGAGGCCACCTCGACAACATCTCCGACAACATGTTCCTGGGCGCCCTCAACGCGTTCACCGGGGACAACGGCACCGGCAAGGACCAGCTGGACGGCGAGACGAAGTCTTTCCCGCAGGTGGCGCGCAGCTACAAGGCGGGGGGCAAGGGCTGGGTCGTGTTCGGCGACGAGAACTACGGCGAGGGCAGCTCCCGCGAGCACGCCGCGATGGAGCCCCGGCACCTCGGCTGCCGCATGGTGTGCGTGAAGTCGTTCGCGCGCATCCACGAGACGAACCTGAAGAAGCAGGGCGTCGTGCCGCTGACGTTCGCCGACCCCGTCGACTACGACAAGGTGCGGGAGAACGACCGCGTCGCCGTGCGTGGGCTCACCACGCTGGCGCCCGGCAGCACCGTCACCATCGAGCTGACCCACGACGACGGGTCCGTCGAGTCCTTCGCCGCGAACCACTCGCTGAACGAAGACCAGATCGACTGGTTCAAGGCCGGATCGGCGCTGAACCACATCCGCGCCGGCCTCGCGTAGCTACGGCTTCGGCCCGAGGGCGGCGGCGATCGCCTCGGCCTTCTTGCGCCCCACGCCGGGCACGTCGGCGATGGCCTCCACGTCGGCTTGTTTCAGCCGCTTGAGGCTGCCGAACGACCGCAGCAGGCGCTTTCGAAGGGTCGGCCCGATGCCCGGCACGGCGTCCAGACCCGACCTGAGCGTCCGCTTCTTGCGCTGCTTGCGGTGGTGGGACACGGCGAAGCGGTGGGCCTCGTCGCGCGCGGCCTGGAGGAGGTGCAGCGCCGGGTCGTGGGGCTTGAGGGAGACGGGGTTGGCGCGGCCGGGCTCGTAGACCTTGTCCGTGGCCTCGCCCTCGTTCGGCTTGGCGATGCCCACCACGCGCAGCTTCGGGCGGTCGTCCTTGCGCTCGCGGCCTGCCCGCCGGGCGAAGTCCATGAGCTGGGCCCCCTCGGCGGTCACCACCTCGATGCCCAGGTCCTCGCACGCCGCCACGACCATCGCGAGCTGGCCCTTGCCGCCGTCGATCACGACGAGGTCGGGCCACTCCCACCCGTCGTCGCCCTTCATCGCGCGCTTGAAGCGGCGCCCCAAGACCTCGCTCATCGTGGCGTAGTCGTCCGCGCCCACGACGGTCTTGATCTTGAAGATCCGATAGCCCGCCTTGTGGGGCTTGGCGTCCTTGAACACGACCATCGAGCCCACGGGGTCGGTGCCCTGGATGTTCGAGTTGTCGTAGCACTCGATGCGACGGGGGATCGACCGCAGTCGCAGCGCCTTCTGGAGCCCGAACATCGCCCGCTCGGCGCGCTCGGCCTTGCTGTGCAGCGCGTCGAAGCGGACCTTCGCGTTGCGGCCCACGATGTCGAGCAGCCGGAGTCTCCCGCCCCGCCGCGGGACCTTGATGCGGACCTTGCGTCCCGCGATCTCGCTCAGCAGCTCGGCCCGCAGATCGGCGTCGGCGACGGCCACCGGGACCACGATCTCGGGAGGGGGCGGGATCGTGTCGCTGTACAGCTGGGTGATGAGCCGCCCGAGCAGCTCGTCGTCCTCCTCGGCGACCGTCTGGAACGAGAAGCCGCGCGCGTCTTGGAGCAGGCCCCCGCGGACCGGCATGAGCGCCACGACGGCCAGCTCGCCTTCTCGGTGCAGGGCGAAGACGTCCGAGTCGGTCTTGCCGGGGCGACCCTGCGCCGACTGCCGCTCCTTGAGGTTGCGGATCAGGTTCACCGAGTCTCGCAGGCGCGCGGCCTCCTCGTAGCGCAGCCCCTCGGCGGCGCCGTACATGCGGGTCTCCAGCCGCTTCGCGAGCTCCTTGTTGCGGCCCTCGAGCAGCAGGAGCGCCTCGCCGACGTGCTCGCGGTACTCCTCCTCCTCGACGTACCCGACGCAGGGCGCCGAGCACCGGCCCATCTGGAACTCGATGCAGGGCCGACGGTTGTGGGCGCGGAACACGCCGTCGGAGCAGGTGCGCAGGGGCACCGTCCGGGTCATGAGCTTGAGGACCTTGCGGGCGTTCACCTCGTCCAGGTAGGGGCCGAAGTAGCGCGCCCCGTCGTCCCGCCACTTGCGCACGAGCATGGCCCGGGGCCACTTCTCCTGGACGGTGAGGCGCACCGACAGCCACGTCTTGTCGTCCTTGAGCCGCACGTTGTAGCGGGGCTGGTACTTCTTGATGAGGGTGTCTTCGAGGATCAGCGCCTCGCGCTCGGTGGCGGTCACCACGACCTCGACGTCCTGGATCTGGGGGACCAGGAACCCGATGTGGAAGCGCCCGTCGCCGCCCGCGGCCTGAAAGTACTGGCGCACGCGCGCCCGCAGGTCGACCGCCTTCCCCACGTACAGCACCTCCCCCGAGGAGTCTCGGAAGAGGTACGCGCCCGGCTGGGTCGGGAGCCCGGAGATGTCGGTGTTCAAGCGGCTCATGTGCCTCGGTTGCGACGCCCTGGATCGGCGGACATACTACGTCCCCGCGGCGCAGGTATCCCGCCTGCGCGGCCCTCCCTACGGAGCCTGTACTCGATGATCTTCATCATCTGCGAGCCGTGTGTCGGCGTCTGCGATACCGCGTGTGTCGACGTCTGTCCCGTCGACTGCATTCACCCCCCCGAGGGCTGGTCGAAGGGCGACGACGCCAAGGAAACGATGCTCTACATCGATCCTGAAGAGTGCATCGGCTGCGGCCTGTGCGAGCCCGAGTGCCCCGTCGAGGCGATCTTCGACGAGGACGAGGTCCCCGCGTATTGGAAGGAATACACGAAGAAGAATTACGAGTTCTTCGGCCGCGAGTACAACGGGTAGAGGCGTCCATCGGGACGGTCTCCCCGGGTGGGCGCCTCGTTCAGGGGTGGTGCCACGGGGCGAGTTCGCGCGGATCGCTCACGGAGCGCCACCGGTAACGGCCGCCCGTCCGCATCCCGTCCTCCAACATCGCGAGATCTGCCGTCGCCCAGTCGCGGACCTGCGGTCGGGCGGAGGGGGGCAGCGTGTAGCCATACACACGACCGATGCCCCGCACCAGCTCGGCGCGCACCGGGGCAGGGAGGCTCTCGCGGCGGGTGCGAGCCCTCAGCAGCGCCTCCGCGCTTCGGAACCCCTCGCGGGGTCGAAGGGCATGGGGGTCGGCGATGAGCGGGCACAGGGGCCGGGTGCCCCAGGACGTGGGGCGGCACGAGATCCTCAGGGCCTCCGGGACGGTCTGCGCGACCTCCGCCATCTTCCGGCGCTCCGAGGCCCCGACGAGAAAGGCCTCACCGTCGGATGGCCCCAGCGACTCGGCCTCCTGCCGCAGCCGCTCCACGAGGCCGGGGAAGCCCGCGCTGCCCAACACGTACACGGCCTCCGCGCTCTCGATCCCCATCCCGTGCGCGACGAATCGACGGGCTCGCTCGTCCAGTCGCCCGCGGATGGTGAGGTCGTCGAGCGCCGCCCGCGCCCCCGGGTCCAGCGTGGGATCGATGAACCGGACCGAGAGGTTCATGGCCTGCCCGAGCGCACGATGGTGATGGGCACGCTCGATCGGATCGGGATGCGCGCAGGCGAGGTGCACCGCCGCGGGAGGTCCGTCCCACGCGTCGTAGGTGTCGTGGTATCGGAACGGCAGCACCTCGCCGTAGACCCCGGACGGGGCTCCGAAGGACCGCGCGTCGCCGACGGTGACGATCGCTCCCAGCACGACCAGGACGGTCGTCCCCAGCCGCACGGCGCGGCGTCCCCTGGCGCTCCCGTCCGCGACACGCCCGAGACTGCCCGCGGCGACCCAGGTCCACAGCAGCAGGATCGGGATGATGTAGCGCGCCTCGGTGAGCGTAGGCGCGTGCGGGGCCTCCTGCCGGAGCAGGTCGAAGAGCCCCGGCTCGACCCGAAACGGGGCCAGGACGTAGGCGAGCGAGTACCCGCCTGCGAGGAGCAGCGGCAGAGCCCCCGCGCGCCGGCCGGACCGCAGGAGCAGCGCAGCGCCGGCAGCGCCGCCGACCCAAAGGAGGGACCAGCCGTGCCCCAACAGCGTGCCGAGTGACTGCTGGGGGCTCTCTCCGAGGGCGCCCGGCGGAGGGGCGAAGAGGATGTTCCCCCAGCCCAGCGCGAAGACGTCTCCCACCTTGGTCGCGGCCCAGGCCTCGCTCGACCCGGAGATGCCGATGATCGCCTGCCGAAACATGGAAGCGAAGCCGGCGCGGCCTCGACGGGTGCCGGACTCGATGAACGCATCGGTGTTCCACACCATGAGCGCAGGGAGGACCAGGGTGCCCGCGAGGAACGCGATCGTCGCGCGCCGACCCCGGGGCGCGATCACATAGAGCAGGGCGGGCGCGATGGCGAGGACCGAGCGCTCGTACCACATGCCGATCCCGAAGACCGCGCCCGCGCCCAGGGCCCGCCACGGGGCATCCCCCGCCACCCCGTCCGCCGCTCGCAGCGTCAGCCACGCCGCGGCGAAGACGAACGCGATCGCGTGGGAGTGGCCCACGAGCCCCCCGATCAGGCCGTCGCGCAGCAGGAAGGGAGACACCGCCAGGAGCACCGGAAACAGCCGTGCGGCGGTCGCTCCCGCCGTCCGCAAGAGGACGGCCATCCCCAGGAGGGTCGACGCGAGCGTGAAGCCGAGCGTGACGCTGTGCCAGGCCGGGAGCGTGTCGCCGAAGATCCGGAATCCGAGCGACGACAGCAGCCCGTCGATGAGGGGCACCGCGCGCCACAGTTCGATCTGGTAGGCGGGCAGGTCGCCGATGTGCCCGTGCCAGGCCAAGCGTCCGATGTTCGGGATGAAGGTGTTCTCGAGGTCCAGCGTCGGGACGGGGTGGGTCAGGCCCCGCAGCGCGACGGTGACGACCGGGAGCGTCGCCAACCAGTAGATGCGGCTTCGATGATTCCGCTGCGCGGTCATGCGGCCAGCGTATCCGAGACCGCCGGGGGCCCGTCGTGGTCGTGGTTCTCGGGCTCTCGCGGTGGGACGGCGCTCGCTCTCACCCGGCCTGCCCCGCGAGGAACGCCTTCATCGCGGCCGTGACCTGCTCCGGCTGCTCCTGAGCCGACAGGTGCCCGCACCCGGGGATCTCGACGCACGCGCACCCGAGTCCCGCGGCGACCTTCCGCGACAGGGACGGCGGCAGCGCCTTGTCCTCGAGGCCCACGATCACGATCGCGGGGCAGCGGATCTCCGAGAGACGCGGACCGAGCTCGTCCCGCAGCCGGATCGCGTCGATGCCGCGGATCATCGAGGGGACGTCAAGGTCGAGGAAGCGCGAGGCCCATCCCTGGACCAGCTCGGGCTGCTCGCGTCGCGCGGTGGCACCGAACATGAGCGGCAGGACGGCGGGGAGCAGCGGCTTCACCCCCGCGAGCGTCGCGACGACCGACATCGCCCGGTACTTCGTCCGCACGAACCAGGTCTGGGCCGAGCCTGTGCTGTCCACGAGCATGAGGCTCGCGATGCGATCGGGGTACCGCAGCGCCGCCCGCAGGCCGGCCATGCCCCCCATCGACAGGCCCGCCCAGTGGGCCTTGTCGACCTCCAGGGCGTCGAGCACGGCGACGTGATCGTCCGCGGCGTCCCACATGGAGAACCCGTCGTGCGCCGGGCCCGACGCGCCGTGGCCCCGGGCGTCCACCGCGATGACCCGGTGGTCGGCCTTCAGGGCCTCGATCTGCGGCGCCCACATCGCCATGGAGCACAGGAAGCTGTGCGCGAGCAGCACGGGGGGGCCGTCGCCGAAGACTTCGTAGTGGATCCCGCGACCGTCGCGCTCGATGAAGGGCATGCCGGATGGTACGCCGGACCACGTTCGGGGGTTACCCTCCGCGCGTGACCAAGCTCCACGACGCCGTGGTCGTCCTCACCGGCGGGGCGGGCGGCCTCGGCGCGGCGACGGCCCGGGCCCTCCACGCCCGGGGAGCCCGCGTGAGCGCCGTCGACCGCGACGAGGCAGGCCTCGAGCGCCTGGCGGAGGAGCTCCCCGACGTCCACTGCCGCGGGGTGGATCTGCCCGCCGCTGGTCCCCGCGGCTCCGGGTCGTCCACCGGAGCCGCCTCCTGGGGGCCATGTGACGGCGATGACGCCCGTCGAGGTCGGTCCGCTGCGGCTGCGCAACCGGTTCGTGAAGACCGCGACGTACGAGGGCATGAGCCCCGGCGGGCGGGTGAGCGACGCGTTGGTCGAGCACCACGCGGCGATTGCCCGCCGGGGCGTGGCGCTCACGACCGTGGCCTACTTGGCGGTGGTGGCGGCCGTCCGCGACGCCGTGGGCGACGACGTCTGCCTCCTCGGGAAGACGAACCTGGAGGACGGCGTGCCCGGCGGCTCGACCGCCGAAGACGCCGTGGAGATCGCCCGCGCCCTCGAAGCCGCCGGCGTGCACGGGCTCGTCTCCAGCAGCCGGTGTACTCACTGCAACCGGTGCGTCGCGGAGATGGATCTGGGCGGGGTCCGCTGCGTCCTGTGAGTCGTCTGCTAGATTCCGCCGCCATTCGGAGGAAATCGTGCGACGTCTCTTGATCCTGATCGCTGCTCTCACCTCGGCGACCCTGCTCGCTCCCGCGCCCGCGGACGCGGGCCCCTTCGGGAAGAAGAAGCGCAAGAAGAAGCCCGAAGAGCCGGCCGAAGTGGTCGAGGAGGCCCCCATCATGTTCGAGAAGGTCGAGACCAAGCCGTTCTTCGGTGACCTGGAGGTCGAGCGCTGGGTGCTCCCGAGCAACCAGCTGAGTGTGCTCCTTGTGCACGACGACGCGTCCCCCACGTTCGCCTACCACACGTACTACAACGTCGGCTCCGGCGACGAGAAGGAGGGCATCACCGGGATCGCCCACCTCTTCGAGCACATGATGTTCAAGCGCACGTCGAAGTACGGCGACTCGCACTTCAGCAAGGCGATCGAGGAGGCCGGTGGCCCCGACCTCAACGCCTGGACGTGGCTCGACATGACCGCCTACCACGTGTCCCTGCCCACCGAGCAGCTCCCCCTGATCGTGGACCTCGAGGCCACCCGCATGGCGAGCCTGGAGATCGACCAGGCCCAGCTCGACGCCGAGCGCGAGGTCGTCCGCAACGAGCGGAAGCTCCGCGTCGACAACGAGCCCACGGGGTTGATGAACGAGAAGCTCTGGTCGATCGCGTTCGAGAAGACCAACTACCACTGGCCCACCATCGGGTGGGACAAGGACCTCGTCGAGATGACCGTCGACGAGTGCATGACCTTCTACAAGGACTACTACGCGCCCAACAACGCGACGATCGTGCTCGCCGGCAACTTCGAGCGGGACCACGCCCTGCGCCTCCTCCAGGCGGCCTACGGCGCCATCCCTGCGTCCGAGCTGAACCGCGTGGAGCACGGCGCGGACGAGCCCCAGACCGAGCCCCGCCGGGCCGACATGGAGCTCGAGATCGAGTCCGAGATGCTGCAGCTCGGATACAAGGTCCCGGAGCTCGGGCACGCCGACTGGCCCGCCCTCGCGGTGCTGGAGGCGGTCCTCACGAACGGCAACGCCTCCCGCGTGCAGCGCCGGCTCGTGGACTCGGGGTGGGCGTCGTCCGTCTCCGCGTTCCTGCCGATCTTCCAGAACGAGGCGCTGTTCGAGTTCGTCGTGACGATGCGGCCCGGCAAGGCGGCGGACGCAGGCGTCGAGATCCTCCGACGCGAGGTCGCGGACCTGCGCGACAACCTGGTCAGCGACGCGGAGCTGAACAAGGCCAAGAACCTGCTCCTGTCGGACCAGTACGGCCAGCTGCTCTCCAACTCCGGGCGAGCGGGCTTCATCGGCTTCGACGAGGTCGCGAGCGGGAGCTGGGAGAACGGGCTCGCGCGCCTGGACGCCTACCGCGCGGTCAGCGCCGAGGACGTGCAGCGCGTCGCGCAGGCCTACCTGTTGGACGAGCGCAGCTCGCTCGTCGTGGGCCGCCCCAACGGCAAGAAGCTCCTGTCGTTCAGCAGCAAGCGGCTCCCGAAGATCACCAAGCCCGGGGGCGAGCTCCCCGCGGTCATGGACCGGCCGCTCGAGGGTCCCCCGTCGTACGAGGTCGGGGTGGTGAACCAGAAGGAGACGGGCGGCTGGACGCGCGTCCTCGTGTACGACCCGTCGACTCCCATGGTCTGGTTTCGCCTCGTGCTCCCCACCGGCGCGGCCGACGACCCGGCCGACAAGCTGGGGCTCGCCAACGTCACGGCCGAGATGCTCCTGCGGGGCACCATGGACCGCGAGCGCGACGTCTTCGAGCGCACCCTCGAGGGACTCGGCGCGGCGATCGGCGCGTCCGTGGGCGTGGACTCGGTCACCATCTCCGGCTCGGTGCTCAAGGAGAACTGGCCGCGGGTCGCCAACCTCATCTCCGAGGCGTTCGAGTTCCCGGCGTTCCGCGACGAGGACCTGAAGGACCTCCTCGACGAGGTCGAGGCCGACATCGTCGAGGCGCGGAACAACGACCGTCGCCTGGGCGCGGACTGGTACGCCAAGGGCCTCTACGCCGACCACCCCTACGGACGCCCCGTCGAGGGCACGGCGAAGACGCTCTCCGGCATCGCCCGCGACGACGTCGTCGCCCACTACCAGAAGTACTTCGCCTCTCGGAACGCGATCCTCGCCCTGCTCGGCGACTTCGACGCGGGCGCGGGCGGCGACCTCGCCAAGATCGCGGGCCGGCTCCAGGGCGAAGGCGTGACCGGCGACGCCGAGCCGATCTGGCCGATGGACCCCGAGGGGCGCAGGGTGTGGTTGGTGGACAAGCCGAGCCGCACGCAGACCCAGATGATGTTCGGTCACTTCTTCCTGCGCCCGGACGGCGAAGACCGGATCGACCGCGAGCGGTACGCCCACGCGTGGCTCGCCAACGAGGTCTTCGGCGGCTACAGCTTCAGCGCCCGGATGATGAAGGAGATCCGCGAGAAGCGCGGCTGGTCCTACGGGGCCTACGGCTCCATCACCCACCGCAAGGCGCTGTCGTCGTTCACGATGTGGATCGCGCCCGGGGCCGACCAGTCGGCGGACGCCGTGACGCTCCTCATGTCGATGTTCGAGGACTTCGCCGGCAACGGCGTGACCGCCGAGGAGCTGGAGTCGGCGCGCAAGTCGATCCTCAACTCGGCGGCCTTCTACACGGACACCCCGGCGAAGCGCCTCAACTACGTCGTGCGCAAGCAGCAGACGGGCTACGACCCGGTCGCGCTGCTCCCGTTCGTCGAGGCCGCGACCCTGGAGCAGGTGAACGAGGCTGCGTCCACGGCCTACGACCCGGCGAACCTGTTCGGCATGGTCGTCGGGACGGCCGACGCGCAGGTGCCGGTCGGCCCGGTCCCGGAGCCCCCCGAGGCGGAGCCCGTCGAGGGCGAGGAAGCGGCCGAGGAGCCCGCCGAGGCCCCGGCGCGGGAGACGAAGGCGCTGCTGCAGGCGTTGAAGGACCTCTTCGGCGAAGACGCCGTCACCGTCAAGAAGTACGACGAGTAGGTCGACCGCGCCCGCTCAGCGGGGCACCACGACCTCCCGGCGCAGGCCCTCTTCGACGCCGCCGAGGTTGTTCACGAGCATGGTCCCGGTGTCGCCCACCGACCACCTGCGATAGTCCGTCTCGTCGCCGGGGCTCGCGTCGTAGCGGTGGGTCTCGTCGCCGTCGACGTACTGCACCCACACCGACCACGTGCCCTCCCGGCGCCGACGGTCCAGCGTCCCGACGTCCACCTCCGGCCACGCCATCCCCTCGGTGCCGACCCCGCCGAGCGTCTTCTTCGGGTTGGGGAACCACGCGTATGTGTCGAAGACGCACCACCGCTTCTCCACCGACACGTCCCGGTACTTCGTGCGGGTCTCGTATTCGGTGTACGTCTCGGTCGTATAGGTGGGGACGTCCCGACAGGTCTGGGTGAAGCTGCCGTCGCCGTTGTTGGAGTGGGAGCAGGACTCCCGCGAGCCCGTCTTCACCTGCCGCGTCTTGGTGACGGACACCCGCTCCGTCCCGTCGGGGACCTGCTTGTAGTGATGGTGCTTCTTGCGGCAGGTCTTGAGGCTGCCGCCCGGGATCTCGCCGGACCCGTTCACGGGCATGCGCGGCGCGCCGACGCGGATCGAGTCGCGCCAGTCCTCCTTCGTGGTGGGCTTGAAGGTGTCGGTCCAGGTGGTGTGGGACCACTCCATGGCCACGACGGTCCCCTGGACCTCGTGGGTCGCGTTGGCCCAGATGCCGAAGCCCACGGCCGCGGCCACGAACAGCCCGAGGATCGTCAGACAGCCCCGCGCCTTGCGGCTCCCCGTCTCCGGCGGGGGCGGCGGCGGCGGCGGCTCCTCGCGCGGGGGATAGCGGACCCCCTCCTGGAGCGCCCCGCAGTTGGGGCAGTGGGTGAGGGCGGCGGACACCGTGCCCTGGCAGTAGGGGCAGTCGCCGTCCGCCCCGTGGCCGATGCGGTCGTTCTCGCTCGGCTGGACGTAGTGCTCCTTGCCGATCACCCGGTTCGTGACCGGGTCCCGCGGCGGCAGGTAGATGGCGTCGAGCTCTCGCTGGGTGCGCGCGGCGCCGCAGGAGGGGCAGCTCCTCGCCTTGCCCGAGACGCCTACGGCGAGGCACTCGTTGCAGTCCCAGAGCCCCCAGACCTGCGTCACTTCCGCCATGGAGCCCGAAGCCTACCCCTGCTTCAGCAGCCACTCCTCGACCGCGCCGATCTTGTCGCGCAGGTCGGCGGCCTTCTCGAAGTCGAGGTCCTTCGCGAGGCGGAACATCTCCTTGCGCATGGCGGCGATCTCGCCGGGGGCGTCCCTCTTGTCGATCTGCCGCAGCTCCTTCGGGAGGCGCGCCCGGGAGTCGTCGCCCGTGACGTCCACGTAGTCGCGCTCGTAGAGGCTGCCGAGGATGTCCCGGATCTCCTTGCGGATCGTCTCCGGCGTGATCCCGTGCTCGGCGTTGTACGCGGCCTGCTTCGCCCGACGTCGGTCGGTCTCGTCCATGGCCCGCCGCATCGAGTCGGTGACCTTGTCCGCGTACAGGACGACCATCCCGTCCACGTTCCGCGCCGCGCGCCCGATCGTCTGGAGCAGGGAACGCTGGGACCGCAGGTAGCCCTCCTTGTCCGCGTCGAAGATCCCCACGAGGGAGACCTCCGGCAGATCGAGCCCCTCGCGCAGGAGGTTGATGCCGACCAGCACGTCGAACTCGCCCTTGCGCAGATCACGGAGGATCTCGATGCGCTCGAGGGTGTCCACGTCGCTGTGCATGTAGCGGATGCGGACGCCGAGATCTTCGTAGTACTCGGTCAGGTCTTCGGCCATGCGCTTGGTGAGGACGGTCACGAGGACCCGCTCGTCGCGCTTGGCGCGGGCGCGGATCTCGTCCAGGAAGTCGTCCACCTGGTCCCCCGCGGGGCGGACCTCGATCTTCGGATCCAGCAGCCCCGTGGGGCGGATGACCTGCTCGGCCGAGATGCCGCCCGACCACTCGAGCTCGAGGTCCCCCGGCGTGGCCGACACGAACACGGCCTGGTTCGTGAGCTCCCAGAACTCCTCGTGCTTCAGGGGCCGGTTGTCCATGGCCGACCGCAGCCGGAACCCGTACTCCACGAGCGTCGACTTGCGGGCCTGGTCGCCGCGGTACATGGCGTACAGCTGCGGCAGCATCGCGTGGGACTCGTCGACCACGAGCAGGAAGTCGTTGGCGAAGTACTCCACCAGCGTGGGCGGCGGCTCGCCCTCGGACCGGCCCGACAGGTGCCGGGAGTAGTTCTCGATGCCCGGGCAGCGCCCCATCTCCTGCATCTGCTCGAGGTCGAACAGGGTGCGCTGCTCCAAGCGCTGGGCCTCCAGCAGCATCCCCTCGGTGCGCAGCTCGGTCAGGCGATCCGTGAGCTCCACCTTGATGTCGGCGATCGCGATCTGCATCCGCTCTTCGGGCGTCACGTAGTGCGACGCCGGGTAGATGGCCACGCGGTCGGCCTGATCCAGCAGCTTCCCGCGCAGGGCGTCGATGTGGCTGATCTTCTCGATCTCGTCGCCCCAGAACTCGACCCGCACCGCCTGGGCGTCCTCGTGCGCCATGAAGATGTCCACGGTGTCCCCGCGCACCCGGAACGTGCCGCGATGGAAGTCGGCGACGGCGCGCTCGAACTGCAGGTCCACGAGTCGACGCAGCAGGTCGTCCCGGCGCAGCTTCTTGCCCGGCTCGAGGATCTCCACCATGCCGTCGTAGGCCTCGCGCGAACCGAGGCCGTAGATGCAGGACACCGAGCACACGATGAGCACGTCGCGGCGCTCGAGCAGCGACCGCGTGGCGGAGTGCCGGAGCTTGTCGATGCGCTCGTTGATCATCGAGTCCTTCTCGATGTACGTGTCGCTGCTCGGGACGTACGCCTCGGGCTGGTAGTAGTCGTAGTACGAGACGAAGTACTCGACGGCGTTGTCCGGGAAGAGCTCCTTGAACTCCCCGAACAGCTGCGCGGCCAGGATCTTGTTGTGGCACAGGACCAGCGTGGGCCGATTCACCCGCTCCACCACGCACGCCATCGTGAAGGTCTTGCCCGTGCCGGTGGCGCCGAGCAGGGTCTGGAACCGGTCGCCGTCGTTCAGCCCGGCGACCAGGGCCTCGATGGCCGCGGGCTGGTCCCCCGCGGGTTCGTGGGGGGCGACGAGGCGAAAGTCGGGCATCGGTGGAGCCTACGTGAACAGGTGTTCAGGTCAAGGCGCGCCGGTGGGGGTCGGGTCGGCGTCGCCGAGGTAGCCGAGCGCCCTCAGGTTCTCGAGCTGCTGCGGGGTCATCGCCCGGCCCTCTCCCTGGCACATGCGCCCCTTCGCGATGCGGCGCTCCTCGTCCCCGAGGCGGGCCTCGAGCGGGGCGATGAGTCGCTTCGTGTCCTCCGATTCGGAGGCGAGCGGGGCGCTCATGAAGGGGTCCTGCGCGAGGTCGTAGAGGCGACGGCCGTCGGTGAGATCGCGGTGCAGGGCGAGCCCGTCGGCGACGATCAGCCGCGCGGTCGTCTCGTAGTCGGTCTCGGACAGCACGGGGGCCGCCTCGATCGCCTCACCGCGGAGCGCGGGCGCGAGGTCCCGGCCCTGCCAGACGGTCGGCGCGGGGAGCCCGGTGACGGTCGCGAGGGTCGGCGCCAGGTCCACGAGGGAGACGGGGGTGGCCACGCGCGCGCCCCGAGCCCAGCCGTCCGCGCCCAGGGGAGGACGGATCAGCAGGGGGACGCGGGAGGTCTCGGCGTACACCGACTTGCCGTGGCCGAGGCGACCGTGGTCCCCGAACTCCTCGCCGTGGTCCCCGGTGACGACGATCCAGCTGTTCTCCCAGCGCCCGTGCTTCATGAGCAGCGCCTGGATGTCGGCGAGCAGGTCGTCCGTGACCACCAGCCCCGCGTCGTAGGCGTCGAGGTAGGCCTGCAGGTCGGTGTCCGGGTTCATCTCCGCGATCTCGCGGTCGGGCAGCCCCAGCTCCACGACGGGCAGGAAGTGGCAGGCGCCGGTGGCGCGGACGGCGGCGGGGAAGGCCGCGCTCACCCTCTCGTGGCCGCCCGTGTGGCCGAACCGGGGCTTCGCGACCGACGCGATCACGTCCGCGGGCGCGTCGTAGGGGCAGTGGGGATCGAAGAGGTGCAGGTGGAGGAACGACGGGTCCTCGGCGATGCCCTCGAGGAACCACGACGCGAACTCGATCACCCGCGGCCCGGCCTCGAGCCCGCGGGCCCAGTAGAACTCGAAGCCCTGGCCGAAGCCCGAGTCCACGGGCGCCGGCCCGGGGGGCTCGAAGTAGGCGTTGGACCCCGCGAACCCCGTGCGGCGGCCGCTCTGATGGAAGACCTCGGCGAGCGTCGCGGGCGCGTCGCAGAGGCCGGACGAGGGCCCCACCGCGCCGTGCGCCGAGGGGTACAGCCCGGTGACGAGGGACGACATCGTGGGCCAGGTCCAGGACGCGGGGGCCCAGGCCGAGTCGAACAGCACGCCCCCGGCCGCCCACTCGGCCAGCGTCTTCGAGGTGGCCGCGCGCGGGGACCCGTGGACGCCCAGCCGGTCCGCGCGCCACGTGTCGATGGTGATGAGCACGACGTCGGGGGCGGAGCGGTCCGCGACGGTCTCGGGGGCGGGTCGGCCGGTCGCGACGAGGTCCCGCGGGGCCTTGCTCATGAGCTCGCCGGACCAAGGCGAGTCGGCCTGGACGGGGGCCTGGGTGGGCTCGGGCTGCTCGTCCGGCTCGGTCCCGCCGACGATCTCGGCGGGGGCGGGGGGCGGCGCGGGCTCGCCGCAGGCCGTGAGCAACGACGCCGCGACGAGGGCCGCGGCGTGGAGGGAGGGTCGTGAGCTCACCCGGCGGGCGTCGGGTGTACTAGGGAAGGTCGGCGCAGAAGCCGCGCTCGAACAGCTGCGTGTAGCGGTTCGCGTCGTCCGTGCAGGCCTCTTCGAAGCCGGCCGTGTCTTCCGAGGCGGCGGCCTGGGCGGGCACGTCCTCTCGGCAGTCGCCGACGTACGCGTCCTTGTCGGCCGCGCCCCAGTTGTTCCAGCCCGCGGTCGCGGCGGTGGTCCACGCGGCCTGGGAGCCGTTCTCGAGGCAGAACTCGATGTAGTCGGCGGTCGCGTCGCAGTAGTTGTCGCAGGGCGCGCCGCAGCCCACGAGGCCGAAGGAGGCGAACGCGGCGGCGGTCAGGACGGTGCAGAAGCGGCGAAGCATGCGGATCTCTCCCGAGGAAGGCCCGCACCATATAGATACGAAGCGCCGGGATCCAGCCAGACACGCGCGTGAGCGCCGGGCTGTAGAATCGCCTCGATGCAACGGCTCCTCCCTTGGACGGTCCTCTCAGTGCTCATCGCCATCGGCGCGTGCGTGGACTTCAACGATCCCCGCCCGGGCGACGGGGGGATCACCGACGACGACGACGCGGTGGACGACGACGACGCGGTGGACGACGACGACGCC
>CAZUHI010000097.1:0-17608 GCA_964620495.1 uncultured Rickettsiales bacterium
GTCGCGTCGTCGTCGTCCGTCGCGTCGTCGTCGTCCGTCGCGTCGTCGTCGTCGACCGCGTCGTCGTCGTCGCCCACTTCGTCGTCGCAGGCGTCTCCGATGCCGTCCAGGTCCGCGTCGGCCTGGTCCGTGTTGGGGTCCTCGGGGCAGTTGTCGCAGACGTCCGGAATGAAGTCGCCGTCGGTGTCGATGTTCGAGATCGTCAGGGCGGGCGCCTTCGGATCCGGGACTCGGTCGCACGGCGTGAACCCGGGCTCCAGGGCGACCGCGAGGACGTTCACCGGGTACAGCGCCTCGAACACCTCGTCCGGGAGCTGAAAGGTCACTCCGGCGGCCGTCGTGTGTGCCTGCGTCGTGCCGACGGGGCCCGAGTCGAAGGAGTAGAACTCGACGTCGAAGGTGAACCCGCCCGCGCCGTCCGTCGTCGCCCCGTTGAAGCCGCTGCCCTCGATCTGGAGCTCCGCCCCGAACGTCCCGTCCTCGAACGGAAACGGCTCGCCCGTCAACGGATCCTGGTCCACGTCGAAGAAGACCTGGAATCGGAACGGCATCGTCCCGGTGACCGGGAGCTTCGGGTCGTACTCGGAGTCCGGGAGCATGAACGGGCTGCCCGCCGCGGGGGTGAACGTCAGCTCCACGTGGTCCTCCTGGACCAGGGCGCTGACGGCCTCGATGTCGAAGTAGGTCCCCACCCCGGTGCTGCAGTCGCCCAGCGTGTCGCCCAGGGGGTCGAAGTACGGGCCGGCGAGCGCCGCGACGGGCAGCAGGACGCTGCAGAGGGTGAGGGCGAAGGGGACGGTTCGGCGCGTCATGGCGGGCTCCTCGCTCGGTCGGGCCTAGCGCCGAGGTGCCGATCAGAGCGGGGTTTTCGCCAGGTCGGCGAGGCCCGCGAGTGGCGATCGATCGGCATCCCCTGGGTGGTCACTGTCATGACCAGCCTGTGCTCGGATCCTGCGTCTGGCTGGTCACCGCTGTGACCATCCGGCCCCCTCGAGGAAGCTCATCCGACCTCGTCGGCGCCTCGCAGCACAGCGCTCAGAGAAGTTGTGGCGACGCCGGCACGGTCCCTGCGAAGAGATGAGGTGATTTTCGAATCGGAGCATCTGATGACCTCTTCCCCCCGCCTCTTCGCCCTCGCCCCCGCCGCGTGCCTCCTCCTCGCCGTCGGCTGCGCCGACCCGGACGCCCACGGCCCCGGGGACGAGGAGATGGACCAGGTCTTCATGGCGGTGACGTGCCCCGCGTCGATGTCCTACTACCCCATCGGCGGCCCCCACAACGGCGGCTACGACAGCAACGCGCTGACCTACACGTGCGCGGACCACCCGAGCAGCTCGCCCGACAACAGCGACTGGATCAACGGCGACCACTACGGCAACGACCTGTTCGCCGCGCGCGGCACGCCCGCCATCGCCGTCACCAGCGGCACGATCAGCCACTCCGGCTACGGCAGCGTCTCGGGCAACCGCGTCACCATCCGCGACGACTGCGGCTGGCACTACTTCTCGGGTCACCTGGACACCATCGCCCCCGGCATGACCGTCGGGCGCTACGTGAACGCGGGCGAGGTCATCGGCACCGTGGGCAACACGGGGAACGCGTCGGGCACCTCCCCCCACATCCACTTCAACATCTACGGCTCGTCCTGGACCGACGCGAGCGACCCCTTCCCGCTCCTGCAGCAGGTCGACGGCTCGGCGTGCACCGGGAGCTCCTCCATCGCCGAGGGCACCACGCCCGACCCCGAGGTCAACCCCTGCGTCGACGCCGACATCCGCGCCGCCGAGGACACCAGCGACTTCGCCCTGGCCTCCGGCATCGCCGACATCTTCAACGAGGTCGGCCGCAGCGAGGGCACCTTCCTGGCCCAGGACACCTACGGCAGCGGCGCCCCCTACACCGTGGGCAAGTGGGGTCCCTGGATCTCCCACACCGGCCTCTGGGAGGTCGACGCGCGCGTGCCCGACACCGGCATGCAGCTGACGACCGCCGCGTACTACGACGTCGCCTTCCTGGGCGGCCACGTGATGACCCCCGTGAACCAGAACGCCGAGAAGGGCGAGTGGGTCCCGATCACGCCCGGCCCCCTGAAGTTCGGGGTGGGCCCCGCGGGCTACGTGGGACTGTCCAACGTCCTGAGCGTCGGCACCAGCGGCAAGGTCGCCTACGACGAGGTCCGCTTCCGCTACATCGGCCCCGAGGGCAGCGGGTCGGTCGGCAGCACCTGCGACCTCTCCAACGACTGCGCGGGCACCCTGATCTGCGGCGAGCTCGGCACCTGCGAGCAGCCCTGCAGCGACACCTGGTGCGACACCGGCGTGTGCGACAACGCGACCGGCGTGTGCGTCGAGCCCACCGGCGACGAGGGCGGCGACCCCACGGACTGGATCACCCAGTTCGGCGACACCGACCGCGACGGCATCCCCAACTACCTCGAGGGTCTCGACGACTCCGACGGCGACGGCTCCCCCGACTGGCTCGACCACGACTCCGACAACGACGGGATCATGGACTGGAACGAGGGCGCGGGCGACGCGGACGGCGACGGCATCCTCGACTTCCGCGACACCGACGCGGACGGCGACGGCATGGACGACGCCGACGAGGTGGGCGATCCCGACTTCCCCACGGACACCGACCTGGACGGCACGCCCGACTTCCTCGACCTCGACTCGGACGGCGACGGCATCCCCGACGCCCTCGAGATCGGCCACCCCGAGGACCCGACGGACACCGACGGCGACGGCCTGCCCGACTACCGCGACGTGGACAGCGACAACGACGGCATCCGCGACGACGTGGAGGCGGGCTGGACCCCCGACGACCCGGCCGACTTCGACGGCGACGGCGTCCCGAACCACCTGGACTCCGACTCCGACGGCGACGGCCTCAGCGATCGCTTCGAGAGCAACGACGACAGCGACGGCGACGGCAAGCCCGACTACCTGGACCTCGACAGCGACAACGACGGCATCCCCGACGCGCAGGACGCCGACTCCGACGGCGACGGCCGGGACGACGCGAGCGGCTGGGGCGACTGGGACGCGCACGACCGCGAGCCCTTCGCGCCCACCAACGGCTGCTCGGCCGCGGGCTCCGCGAGCGCCTCGTGGCTCGCCCTGCTGCTGCCCCTCGTCTACATCCGCCGTCGCGACTGAGGCGGACGTCACGTCCGGAAACGGCCCATCAACTCGGGGTTGTCCCGCGGATTCCGGACACGCCGTCCAGTCGGAGTAGGGTCCGCGCCATGCGCGCGCGGATCCTCCTGGCGACCCTCCTGCTCGGCTGCGGGTCGAGCTCCCCGCCGTCGGCGCCCGCGGTCCCCCTGAGCATGGTCACGGAGGACAGCGAGCGGGTGAGCACGGCGCTCGGCGGGACGGCCCTGGTCACGGCACTGTCCACCCTCGATTCGGGGTCGTGCACCGAGCGCGCGGCCGCCCTGCGCCGACGTCTGATGGCCGTGGAGCAGCTGTACGAAGGCGTCCCCGCGCAGGTCCGCGCCCCGGGCAGCGTCCCCGAGACCCTCCCGCTCGCGACCGAGCCGCCCGGCGAGGAGTTCGCCCGCTTCGAGTACGACGCCGTCATGGGGCTGTCGAAGGACGGCGAAGCTTCCCCCACGCCCGCCGATCTCGCGGGCACGGCCTCGGTGCTGCTGCGGGCCGACCGCCACGCCCCCGGGGCGGCGCTTCGAGACACCCTGCGAGGCCTCCGCGACGCCGGGGTCGAGCGCGTGGGGTTGCTCTATTCGCGGCCGATCGCCGAGGCCCTCGAGCGCGGGTCGCCCGACGGCGTCGTGTTCGGCGACCGCTGCCCCGTGGACTGGTCCCTGGTCGACAAGGTCCCCCAGGCCCGGAAGGCGGAGATCTGGATCGAGACCGCCGTCCGGGCCGTCGAGGACTGCGACTGCGCCGCCGACCTCCGAGGCGTGGTGGCGATGCGCGACGACCGCCGGAACGCGGCCCGGGCGATCGCGATCCCCGTCGACGTCCGGGGGAAGGCGGGCGACCGTCCGCTGGTGATCCGCGACGGGGGCACCTGGGGCCCGGCGGCCGTGGCGCTGTACAACGCCGTCCGCATCGACCCGAAGCGGCCGCGGGGCACCCCGGTGGTCCTCGATCTCGAGGCCGCCGCCCCCAACTACGGGTTCGAGGTCCGCCGGGACTGACAGTGGGGGGCTCCGAGCGACTTCAGCGTGAGTGGACCGCCTCCTTGAGGTGGTCGAGGAACGTGGTGGGGGAGTCGGTGACCCAGCGGGCGAAGCTCAGCGGACCCCCGGGGTCTCGGGTGTGCGTCGCCACCCGGATCGGGTCGCTGCCGTCCACCGGCAGCACGTACACGGCCGGGTACCCCTCCACGCGCCACGCGTCCGCGAGGCGCCGCGACTGCTCGCTGTTCTCGGGGTTCACCCGGACCTTCACCATACGATCCAGGGCCTCGCGCACCCGCGGCGCCTTGAGCGTGTAGCGCTCGAACTCGAGGCACTCGGGGCACCAGTCCGCGCGGAAGTACATCACCAGCGGCGTCCGACCCTCGATCCACTCGACAGCGGCCTCCTCGTAGCCCTCGCGCTCGTTGAGCCAGGCCGCCGCGAGGTAGGTCGCCGCGCGGGTCTTGCCCGCCTTGCCGCGGCGGTGCACCAGGTCCGTGGGCTGCAGCGGCGCCCCCTCCAGCCACGCCCGCTCCTGGGACTCCGTGAGGAGCTTCTGCTCGCGCCACAGGGGCGGCGCGTCGCCCAGCTTCACGTCCTCGAACGCCATCAGGTTCCGGACCTCGTCGGGACTCAGCTTTCGGTACAGCGAGCGTCGATCGGGCGTCGCCGCTTCGTCCTGCGGCGTCGGGTCGGGCACCCCGCCGGGCGACGGCTTCTCGGAGAAGTGCCCGGCGCCCGGCCGGAACGCCTCGCCCCGCATCAACAGCTCCTCGGCGCTGAACCGGAAGGCGGCGATGTCCCGCGGACAGGGGGGCACCCGATCGCTCGACGTCCACCCGTTCCCGGACAGGATCACCTCGCGCCCCGACGGCCAGATGAAGCCGGCCGACGCCACCTCCCAGCGCCCGTAGGCCTTCACGAGCGTGGCCCCCACCCGGCCGATGCCTTCGGGACCCGCCACCGGCACCACGAACACCGCGGTCCCGGTCTCGTGGTCGGCCTCGACCCGCCCGAGGATCCACCACCGCAGCTCGGCGTCCGGGCCGATCTCCGAGGCCAGCCGCTCGTCGGTGCCGAGGAAGCCGGAGAGCGTGGCGTACGCCTCCGTGCGATGCAGCTTCATCGTCATGCTCGAGAGCACGCCCGCGCCCACCAGCGTGGGGAGGAGGAGGAGCAGCGCGACCCAGCGCCCGATCCGATAGGTCGAGCGCTCCTTCCAGGGGCGGGTGAGGGGGGGCGCCGCCGGGCCGCGCACCGGTGCGACGGCCGAGAACGTGTCGGTGATGACGTCCGGCTCGTCCTCCTCCTCCTGCACGGCGAGGAGGCGCGCTTCGTACTTCGCGAAGACGATCCCGCAGCGCCCGCACTCGCGGAGATCCTGCTCCTGCACGAACCGACATTTCGGACAACGGATCACGCCTGTCGCAGCACCCCTTTCTGGCAGTCTAGTGCGCGCCGCCCGAGTCCGGCCCCGAAGCCCTGGAGGACCCCATGTCCCTGACCCGCACCCACCTCTGCATCTCCGTCGTCCTGGGCGCCGCCGTGGCCCTGTCCGGCTGCTTCGATCGCGGCCTCAGCAGCTGGGAGAAGGCGCGCCTCGAGTCCCGCGCCACCGACGACCTGAACAACGCCCTCGACGAGCTCGCGGGCTCCACCGAGAACATCGAAGACGCCGACGCCGCGCGCGGCACCTTCGAGGTCGACCGCGCCGGGTACGCGGGCTGCACGCGCCACTACGTGTTCGACGGCGACGCCGCCGCCGGCTCCATCGACATGGAGCTCCAGGGCGTGCCCTGCAGCGCCGCGCTGACCCTCGACGACGTGCGCTACGAGTACGCGATCACCGAGTGGACGTGGTCCGGCAGCTGGGAGCAGTTCGACGAGGACTGGTGGGACGTCGTGCGATCCGGCGCCGCCTCCAGCGCCCTCACGATCGAGGGCAGCGAGCGCAACGACGGGGTCTACGACGCCTCCTTCACGATGCACGAGGCGAGCGGTCGCACGGACGCCGAGGGCAACTTCGCCTTCTGGGCGATCGACTACAGCTACAGCGGGTTCCTGGATCGCGCGTGGGACGTGACGGTCGCCCAGGACGAAGACGGCGCCGTGAGCGGCAGCATCACGTCCAACGACGGCGTGACCTGCGTCGTGAGCGGCGAGCAGTACGACTACGTCATCGACTGCGAGTAGCACTACTTGGTCACTTGCCAGCGGGCGGCTCAGGGGGCGGGGACGACCGACTCGACGGCGGCCAGGAGGTCGTCGGCGCGGTGCTCGGAGGCGAGGTAGACGACCCGCCCGTCGGCGTCCAGCAGCGCCTGTCTCGGGAACGGCGACGAGGCCGCGGGCCAGTCGTAGGTGCCGTACGTGTCCCGATCCCACACCACATCGAAGGTCACGCCCGTCTGCTCCAGGAACGACGCGAGGGTGTCCTCGTCCTCCCCGAAGCTGCCCGTGGCGACGCCGATCACCGTGAGGCGCCCGGCGAAGGCCTGGTGGATGTCCCGCTCGAGGTCCGGAAACTCCAGACTGCACACCGGTCAGAAGGTGGCGAAGTACGCGAGCAGCACCGGGGCGCCGCGCAGATCCGAGAGCCGGAACGTCTCGTTCTCCAGCGTGAGGAACGACGCGTCGTCGACCAGGTCGCCCACGGAGGTGCCGGTCTGGTTCGCGCGCACGGGGACGCACTGGCGCGGCTGGTCGGGGTCGTCGGTGAGCAGGTCGATCCAGGAGCTGAGGGCCGCCCCGCTGGAGGGCGCGAACTCCAGCCGCCCCTGGACGTCGTCGCCGGCGCGCAGCGGGCCCGCCTCCAGGTCGAAGCTCAGGGCGCTGCTCCCGACGTCGACCCCGCGGATCTCCAGCGTCTCCGTCCCCCGATTCACCACCCGCACGAAGTCCTGCGCGCGCTCCCCGCCCGCCGTGTCGGGGAGGAGCACGATGCTCGGCGAGACCTCCGCGTCGGGCGCGGTCCTGGACGCGTCGACCCGGTAGGACACCAGCTCGGTCCAGTTGCCCGAGTAGACGACGTCGCCGTCGATCGCGACCCCGAGGGTGCGGCTGTGGTTGCCCGCCCCCGACGGCAGCGGCTCGTGCCCCACGTGGACCATGCCGTCCGCTTCGAACACGCGGACGGAGCTCCAGTCGGCCGCGGCCACCACGTCCTCATCGGGGCTGTAGGCGACGGCCACGACGGACCCCGGGGTGTCTCCGACGTCGCGCAGCACGGGGGCCCGCGGGTCGGAGACGTCGATCACCAGGACGCCTCCGCTGCCCGCCGCGACGAAGAGCCGGTCGCGCGCGAGATCCGGGGCGAAGTCCTTCGGGGCGCCCGGCAGGTCGAGCCGGTGGACGAGCACCGGGGACGTCGGATCGGTGAGGTCGACCGTGTGCAGCGCGCCCCCGGGATCCGCGACGTAGGCGAGATCGCCGGGGCCGGGGGTCACGTCCCAGGCGTTGACGTCGCCCGCGGTCCGGCCGATGCGCTCGATGTCCGCCCCGACGCCTCGCCGCCACACGGTCAGCCCCCCGTCGTGGGCGGCGACCAGCAGGAGGTCCCCCGCGATCGCGAGGCCTTCGACCTCGTCGTCCAAGGTGATCGCCGCGAGCTCGACCAGGTTCGTGGGGTCGCTGCCGTCGACCACGGCCAGGAACGACTGCGGCTGGATGGTGGTCGCCAGGCTCGTCACGTAGGCCGTGGACGTCTCCGGGTCGATCGCCAGGTGATCGCACCGGGGGTAGGAGGCGCTCCCGGCGCTGAACGCCAGCGAGTCCGCCTTCACGAGGTTCCGGGGGTCCGTCGCCGTGTACGTGTTGAGCCCGATGACGCCCGTGCAGAACCACACCTGCTCGCCGTGGACCTTCAGCTCGCCCAGCTCGCTGAACGAGGGCCCGTCGTAGCGGTCGAGGAGCTCGATGGGGTCGTCCCACGGCGTCTCGCGATCGGCCGCGGAGACCGTCCCGCACGCGCTCTCCACCTCCACCGCCTGGGCGCAGCCGGCCGAGGCGAGGGCGAGGATCGGGAGGAGGCGTCTCATCGACCTTGAGAGTCGACCAGGGCCCGGCGCGTTGCAACGCCGTCCGGAGCTCACTCCGCGTGCAGCCGCTCCATCCCCACCTCGGCGGCGCGCCGGATGATCGGGTCGCGGTCCTCCAAGGCGGCCTCGAGCACGTCCTCAGCGTCGCGGTGCTTCGTGGCCCCGAGGATGCGCAGGGCGGCCGCGCGCACGGGCAGCACCTTCCGGGAGCCGGGGTCGGTGAGCGGGAAGACGCCCCGCGCCACGGCCACCCCGTCGGTTCGCCCGGCGATCGCCACGAGCGCCGCCTCGGCGGGTCCGCGCACCGCGAACGAGTCGCCCAGGAGCGCCTTGGCCAGGAAGGACGCCGTGCCCGCGCCGCCGACCTGCTCGAGCAGCCGCGCCGCCGCCGAGCGACCCTCGGGCGTCGCGTCCGTCTGGAGGGCGAGGGCCGCCCCTTGGGCCCACCCCTCCGCGAGCGTCGCTTCGAGCTCGAGGCCGTCGATCGATGCGATCTTCGTGAGCAGGTCGAGGGCCGCCACGCGCAGGACGTGGGAGTCGTGCTCGAGGAACTGCTCGGCGATCTCGTAGGCGTCGACGAGCATGGCGGGCTCCTGCGGGGCGATCAGGCCCAGCCACCGCAGGTGCCAACGCACGTCCACGACCTCGGGCCCCCGCTCCCAGTCGCGCGCCGACGCCGCGATGTGTTCGGCGATCCGCACCCGCTCGGCGGAGCTGCCGTCCTTCAGGAACCGCTTCACGACCGCGTCGACCGTGTACGACTGCAGCAACCGGCGGTCGTGGACCAGGGGCAGGACCCACCCGAGCGCCTTCGGCCCCGCGCGGAAGATCCGGTCGACGGCGGCGTCCGTGCGCTGCTTGGGGGCCGTCCAGATCACGTCCCCCAGGAGCAGCTCGCGCGCCTCCCCGGCGGTCTTCGGAGGGGGCCCGTCGTCCACGCGGACCGGCCCCTCCCCCGCCCAGGGCTTCTCTCCGTCCCCGGGATCGTCGAGCCGCTCGCCCAGGTCGGCGGCGGCCCCGAAGGTCTCCCGGGGCACGACCTCTCCGTTCCGAGGCGGCGCGGTGCGGCCCAGGTAGGCGTCGGCGCCGTCGACGTCCACGAACAGCGCGATGGAGCCCCAGCCCCGCGCGGGGAGCGCGGCGCCCGTCCAGCGGTCGGTGCGGCTCGAGTAGGTGTCGTCGCCCCGGCGGTCGAGGAACACGCTGACCGCGTTCGTGAGCGAGGTCCCCTGAACCGTGGACCGACCGTAGTAGGCGTCGTTGCCCTCGGCGTCGATGAGCCAGGACACGGCGAGGTCGTGGCCGCTGCCCTGTCCGAGCTGGGAGGTCAGGTAGCGATCGTGCCCACCGCCGTCGAACAGGCCGGCCGCGGACAGGTGGATCCCGGACCCCTGGCTGTACTGCACCGACGTGTAGAGGTCGTTCCCGCTGCGGTCGATCAGGCCGCCGAGGGAGTGCCAGTACGACGACCCCTGCACCCACAGGCCTCCCGTGTATCGGTCGTGGCCGCTCTCGTCGAGCAGCCACGCCACTCCGCCGCCGGCGTAGGGTCGCAGGCCGATCGCGAACCCCTGGCCGTAGCCCGTGTGGTAGCCCGGCAGGCGGTTGGGGTTGTCCTCGTGCACCGCGCCCAGCACATAGTGGTCGTTCCCCTGCGCGTCGTGCAGGGCGGCCACACCCTGGAACTGCGCGGAGGCCTGGGCCCAGGAGTCGGCGCGGTACATGTCGTCGCCGTCGCCCCGGTCGCGGAGGATGCCCGCGCCGCCGAGGCCGAAGCCCTGGGTGGCGACGGCCCCGTCGTAGCGGTCGTCCCCGTCGAGATCGACCCACGTGGCCACGCCGAAGGCCGCCGCGCCGAGGGACAGGCGACCGCTCCGATGAATGTCGTCGCCGGCGAGGTCGAGGCCCGCGGAGACGCCCATCAAGGCTCCTCCCGCGGCCGCGTCGCCACCGAGCCAGGCGTCGTCGCCGCCGAGGTCGATCCAGCCGCGCACGCGGCGGGTCGGGGCGTCCTTCAAGGAGTCGCGGCCCGACGCGATTCGCCATCGGTCGTCGCCGCCGGGATCGACCAGCAGCACCGGGTCGCCGGATCCCGAGTTGCTCCCAAGAGAGCCGAGCCAGACCTCGCCCAGGGTGCAGGTGAGGATCATCGGAGACGAGGGCCAGCCCTCCGCCCGGACCGTCGCCAGATCGACGGCCGCCTCGCCCACCGCGGCGCTCCAGGCTCGCCCCGCGTGCAGCAGTCCGGCGCTGTCCGTCGCGTCCCAGACCGAAGTCAGCGTCTCGAAGCGGCGGAACCCCTCCTCCTCCGAGTCCGGGTCCTCGTCTCCGCCGCGCAGGGCCGCGTCCAGCACGTCGAGCAGGGCGGCTTCGTCCTCCGGAGTGACGTCGGCGAAGGCCGCGCGGACCCGACACCGGGCGACCGCCGCTTCGTCGAGGAGCCGCCCCACCGTCGCGTCGATCTTCGGGTCGATACGAGACCGCATGTCGCGCATCTCCCGCTTCGACCACCTCTCGCCGCGCGTGGCGTCGAAGGCGGCGATCCGGTCGAGCAGCCCGAGACCGGTCCGCAGCAGCGCGGTCTCTCCGCAGGTGTCCGCGTCGCCCACCGCGATCTCCCGGTCCACCACCGCGAAGAAGCCGTCCCAGCTCGCGGGACCCGCGCGCAGATCCCTCGTCAGGGACTTCGCGGCCCCGGCGGCGATCCGGGGGAGCGCCATGGTCTCGGCGAGCGCCGCCTTCGCCGACGGCAGCCGCCAGCGGTCGGGCGACGTCTTCGAGCCGTAGTTGACGTAATCCCGGGGGAAGTCGAGGTCGGACGCGTTGATCTCGGCCCACCGCATCGCCTCGTCGAGGGCGCGCTCGTCCGACGGTTCCAGGAACGAGGCGTCGGCCGCGAGGGCGGGCGTCGCGAGGAGGGCGGAGAGCAGGGCGAGGCGGCGCATGGAGCGGACCTTATCCGTCGGCCGGGCCGCGCGTGCGGGGGCTACCCGTCGGTGGGGTCGGCGCCGTCGAGGTGGAGCTCCCAGTAGCCCACGTCGCGCCACGCGCCCAGCTTCCAGCCCACCCTGCGAAACACGCCCACGGGGGTGAACCCGAACGCCTCGTGCAGCGCCACCGAGCCGGGGTTCGGCAAGGCGATCCCGGCCAGGGCGCAGCGGATCCCGCGGGCCTTCAGGCGGGGGATGAACTCGTCGTACAGGGCCCGCCCCACGCCGCGCCCGCGCGCCTCGTGGTGCACGTACACCGCCACCTCCACGGTCCGGTCGTACCCGCCGCGCGGCTTGTAGGTGCGGCCGTAGCAGTAGCCGATCACGCCGCCGTCGTCGGCCACCAGCCAGACGTGGCGGGGGCCCGCGCCGGCGAGGTCGGCCTCGGCCTCCTCGACGGTCCACGGCCGGTCGCCGAAGTGCGCGAAGCCGTTCGCGATCGCCTCGTTGGCGATCGTCACGATCCCCGGCACGTCCGC
Organism: uncultured Rickettsiales bacterium; assembly: GCA_964620495.1. Taxonomy (GTDB): domain Bacteria; phylum Myxococcota_A; class UBA796; order UBA9615; family UBA9615; genus CAZEKB01. Next base: position 11,654 of record CAZUHI010000097.1, read on the forward strand.
CGCCGTCGCGGCGCGGATCTCCATCACACGTCCTCCACCAGGCGCTCGCGCAGCGTCTTCACCAGCTCCCGGGCCTCCGCCGCCCGCTCCGGGTCCCCGGTGTCCTCGGCGATCCCCGCCGCCATCTCGGCCGTCCACAGGGTGTCCCGGTCGAACGCCGCGCCGCTCGACGCGATGCCGCGGACGATCTCCGCCTCCCGGTCCCAGTCGTCCCAGGCCGCGCGCCCGGCCGCCACCGCCATGCGCGCGAGGCCCACGACGCACGCCATGAGCCACGAGTCCTGGATGTCGATCTTCGCGGGGATCCGATGCAGGAACGCCTCGGCCTCGATCAGCCTCCCCTGGGCCAGCATGAGCAGGGTGAGGTTGGTGTACATGATGTCGGCGATGCGGGAGCCGCGCTCCAGGTAGATGGCCAGCGCCGCGCGGTAGTGGGTCTCCGCGAGCGCCCACTGCTCCAGGTAGCGGGCCGTCTCCGCGAGCTCGTTGTGGCCCTCGGCGATGCCGATGCGGTTGCCCAGCACCGTGTTGCGCTCGATCACCTCGCGGGAGACCCGCATGGACTCCTCGTGGTTGCCGTCGAGCCGCTCGATCGTCGACCGCAGCCGAAACGCCTCCACCGCGCCGATGCGGTTGCCCGCCTTCAGGTGCAGCTCCTCCCCGCGCCGCGCGTACCCCCGGGCCCCCGCCGGGTCCTTGCTGAACAGGGCGACGTAGGCCATCGACAGGTACACGGCCGCCTCGGCCCCCGGCTCGTCCCGGCTCTCGTACAGGACCATCGCCTCCTCGAGCATCGCCCGCGCCCCCGCCAGGTCGCCCGCCCAGAACGGACCCCACGCCGCGCACTGGAGGCCCAGGGCCAGGGCCTCGCCCCACCCGTGCGCGCGGCCCCCGTCCACGGCCTTCTCGCCCCACCGTCGCGCCTCCTCCATGCGACCGAGGGCGTTGAAGAGCACCGAGCGCACGGCCCAGCCCAGTCCCCAGCGCTCGTCGGTGTCGGGCACCCCGAGCTCTTCCAGGGCCTCCTCCCGACGATCGAGGAGGCGCATGCCGCGGGGCATCTCGCTGATGCGACGGAGGCGACGGGCCCCGATCAGCAGGGGATGGAGCGCGGCCTCGTGGTCGCCCGCGGCGAGGAGGTGCAGCCCCAGCCGCTCGGGGCCGTCGGGGCCCGCGTCCAGCGCCTCGACCATGGCCGCGCAGGCCCGGTTCCAGCGGGGCCACGACCCCCGCTCCCGCGACCGACGCTCGACGCTCTCCCGCAGCATCCCGTGGATCCACTCGAAGCCGTCCGGCCGGGCCCGCACGAGGCCCTCCTTCGCGAGGCGGTCCACCAGGTCGTCGGGGACGTCGATGTCCGCCCGAGCCGCCGACGCGCGCCACTCCTCCCGGTCGACGTTCTGGCCCAGGGCCGCCGCGAGCTCCACCGCGTCCCGCCCGGCGAGGTCGAGGAGGGGACCGAGGCGGTTGACCCACACCTGGTGGATGTCGTCGGGGATCTCCGCCGCGTCGTCGCCCTCGAGCACGAACCCGCGCGGCCCGGGCACGAGCACGCCGCGGCGGACCCAGTCGCCCACGAGCTGGGTGGCGAAGAGCGGGTTGCCGTCCGTGCGTCGTCGCACCTCGGCGGCGAGGGTTCCGGAGAGCCCCAGCAGGCCCCCGACCAGCTCGGTGTGCGCGGCCTTGCCCAGGGGCGGCAACTCGACCTGCGTCGTGCGATCACGACGGAGGAGCTCCCCGAGCTGGAGGTCCTCGAGGGATCCCTCCGGCAGCGCCTCGGACCGGGCGGTGGCGAGCACGACGATCGGGGACGGGCTGCCCCGCTGCCACTTGAGCAGGTGGTGGGCGAACGCGAGGGCGTCGAGCCCCCACTGCACGTCGTCGAGGCAGAGCAGGACGGGGCCTCCTCGGGCGGCGTCGCGCTCCAAGGCCCGGCGCAGCACCACGTGCTTCTCCACCGGGTTCGTGAAGCGCACGCGCTCGGCCCGCGGGGCCATCAGCTGCACGAGGGCGTCGCGCTCGTAGGGGTCCGTGATGCCGTCGTCGCCCAGCAGGCGCTCCACCCGCGCGGCGATGGCGTCGGGCTCGAGGGCCACGCAGCTCAGCTTGCGGGCGAGCATGGCGCCCAGGCCGTCGATCGGACCCGCCACGGGGCTGTGCAGCGCCTTCCACACCGAGCCCACCCCGCACTCGTGGGCGCGCTCGGCGATCCACTCCGCGAGCCGGCTCTTGCCGCGCCCCGCCGCCCCGCGGATGAGGACGAAGGAGGCCCGTCCGTCGCGTGCGGTGTCCTGGAGCGTGCGCCAGATGACGTCGCGCTCGGCCTCGCGCCCGACCAGGGGCACCGGGCGCAGGCCGTACAGACCCAGCCCGGCGCCCACCAGGTTCATGGGCGCGGGCGGAGGGCGGGGGCGACGCCAGGTCTCGGGGACCACGAGGGTCGGGAGCGGCATCCCCACCGCCGGGACGCGGCCGGTGGCGGTGTGGCTGCCCAGGGCGAAGCGGCGCGTGACCGACGCCACGGGTCGGGTCGCCCGATCGCTCAGGGAGGCCCCGTCGGCGTCCTCCGGCTCGAACCCCTCGAAGACGTCGAACGAATCGGCGACGGACCCCTCGGGGAGGGGCTCGACGGGGCCGAGCTCCCGAAGCAGCGCGGCCGCCTCCGCGGCGTATCGAGGTCGGTCGTCCGGGCGCTTGGCGAGGAGCAGGCGGAGCCAATCCTCGAAGTCCGGCGGGACCTCCTGCCGTGGGAGGAAGTCGGGCGGGTCTTCGACGACGTGCGCCTCCAGCAGCTGCGCGTAGCTCCCCGCGAACGGGGGCGCGCCGGTGGCCAGGGACCAGGCGAGGCAGCCGACGCCGTAGAGGTCCGTCCACGGCCCGTGCTCGCGCCAGCTCCCCAGGCACTGCTCGGGGGCCATGTAGGAGGGGCTCCCGAAGACGCCCTCCTCGTCCGTCGTGCCCGCGACGTGGGCGATGCCGAAGTCGGTGAGGCGGAGGCCGCGGTGGGGTCCGTCCGGGTGGGCGAGCAGCACGTTCCCGCGCTTGATGTCCCGGTGCAGGACGCCGCGGGCGTGGGCGTGGGCGAGGGCGTCGAGCAGGCCCATGAGGATGCTCCGCAGGGCGGGCCACGGGTACGTGCGCGACCGCGAGAGCGTGCCCCCCGGCATCAGCTCCATCACGAGGAACGGGTTGCCGCCCTTGAGGAGTCCGCCGGACTGGGTCTCGGCGTGCTCGGGGACCTCGCCGTGATCGAGGACGGTGATGATCCCGGGATGGCTGAGGGAGGCGACGGCGCGCACCTCGGAGCGGAACGCCGCCACGAAGTCGCGGTCGTGGGACTCCTGCAGGACCTTGACCGCGACGTTCAGCCCGGTGGGTCGATGCACCGCCCGTCGCACGACGCCCATGCCGCCGGAGCCCAGGACCTCGAAGACCTCGAAGGCACCCAACGACGCGATCGCCCATCCCACGGGACCGTCCTCCGGGTCAGAGGGCGTCGACGAGGGTCATGGTCTTGTCCCAGAGCGCCCTCGCGAGCCCGTCGTCGGCGCCGTGCTTGCTGGACTTCGCCACGTTGCAGTCGGCCCAGTACCCACCGGACCCGGACACGGCGCCGGGGTGCACGGCGCAGTAGCAGGTCGTGGCCGCGCCCTGGCCGACGGACTTGAGGGCGAGGACCGGACCGAGCGACCCGAAGAGCGTCTGCACGATCCCCGGCATGTGCCGGGAGAGGTTGGTGGCGATGACCCCGGGGTGCACCGCGTACGCCGTCTGACCCTCGGGCAGGCGACGGGCGAGCTCGCGCACGAACAGGAGGTTGGCGAGCTTGCTCTGGCCGTAGGCGCCCCACCCGCTGTAGCCGCCGGCCGCGTCGAGGTCGTCGAGCCGGATGCCCTCGGGGTAGGTCCCGGTGTGCGCGGCCGACGACAGCACGACGACCCGCGCGTCCTTGGTGAGGCGATCGAGCAGCCCCATCACGAGCAGGAAGTGGCCGATGTGGTTGGTCAGGAACTGCAGCTCGAGGCCGTGGTGCACGGTCCGGTCGGGCAGCGCCATGATCCCGGCGTTGGCGATGATGCCGTCCAGCTCGAACCCGGTGTCGACGACGGCCCGGACCGCGGCTCGCACCGCGTCGGGCTCGCTCAACTCGCACGCGATGGGGACGACGTCGCCGCCCGCGGCGGTCGCGGCCGCCGTGGCCTTCTCGAGGGTCCGCGCGGCCGCGAGCACCCGGGCGCCGCGGGCGACCAGCACACCCATGGTCTCTTCGCCGAGCCCCGAGTTCGCGCCGGTGAGCAGGTAGGTCCTGCCGCCGAGGTCGAGGCCGTCGGTGACCTGCTCGGCCGAGGAGTTGTATCCGAAGCCGGTTGGCCCGGGGCGCTTGAACAGACCTAGAAGTGACATGCACGGGTTCTAGCAGCGCATGATGCGCAGTGGAGGCGGCGGCATGAGGCGAGCGTGGGTCCTGGGGTTGGTGATCGCGGTGGCAGGGTGCATGGAGGAAGAGGGGTGGCCGGAGCCGGTGGTGGTCGCCACGGACGACGACGACGACGACACCCCCGCCCCCATCCCCCGGCCCGGGGGCGTGTGCGTCGTGGAACGTCACGGCTGGATCGCGCGAGTCGGCTCCCTTGGGGTGCCTCTGGACGTCGTGGAGCAGCTCGCGGGGGACGTCTTCGGGCCCTGGACGACCGAGGTGCCGACCTGCCACGGCGACGACTCCCCGTTCCTGGCCGACGGCGGCCTGCTCGACGTGCTCCCCGCCGGGGGCGCGATCGTGACGTGGGACGGGGCCCGGCTCCTGGGCGCGGCGACCTACGAGCTGGTCGTCGAGGTCACGTGGAGCGAGGCGACCCACCCCGGCCGCATCCCCGGGCCGAAGGACTTCCCGCACTTCAGCTGGGTCGGCGGGGCCAGCCATCGCGACGGGGTGCGGTTCTGGGACGTGGGCGACGTCGCGAGTCCGGGCGTCCGACGCATGGCGCTGGCGGGGAACACGACGACGTTCGAGGAGGAGCTGCAGGCGGCGGCGGACGAGACCGGCGACGTCGCACGCAGGTTCCGCTGGCAGGGCATCGGGTTCGGGGACCCTCCCGGAAGTCGAGGCAACGGGTTCTTCGCCCCGAGCGCGGAGCGGGGCGAGTTCGTGGACCTGGTGGCGTCGCACCCCCGCCTCACGCTGACGACGATGCTCGGACCGAGCACCGACTGGTTCGTGGCGACGCCGCCCGAGGGGCTGCTGTTGGTGGACGAGGACGGCTGGGTGGGGGAGACGTCCCACGAGCTGCGCCCCCTCGACGGGGGCGTCATGGACCTCAACGAGCTCAACCCGTGGCGCCTGATCGACTGCACCGAGGCGCCGGAGTACTGCTCGCCGTTCACGAACCCGCAGGACCCGATCGCGTGGCTGCAGGAAGGGAGCTTCCTGGGAGACGCGGTCCTGGGCAGCTTCCGGCTGGTGCCGTTCATCGTCCCCGAGCCGGTGGTCGCGACGCAGGCGCAGGCGGCGATGCTGGACGCGGTGATGCTGCCCTGAGGGGGCGGACCCGGTGCCTCAGCGGCCGAGAAGCAGGTTGAAGTCGGGGATGCCGCACAGGGGCTCGGGGACTGCCGGTTCGTGTACTGCGGCTCGGACCAGGAGCGGACGCCGTCGGTGATGACGAGGGAGGCGGGCCACTACTCGCCCGGATGCGCCGTCTCCCCGAGTTGTGGCCCAGGGGCGGGCCACTACTCGCCCGGATGCGCTGTCTCCCCGAGTTGTGGCCGAGGGGCGGGCCACTACTCGCCCGGATGCCCCATCTCCCCGAGTTGTGGCGCAGCTTCGCGCCACTACTCGCCCGGATGCCCCGTCTCCCATAGTTGTGGCGCAGCTTCGCGCCACTACTCGCCCGGATGCCCCATCTCCCCGAGTTGTGGCGCCATCTCGGGCCACTACTCGGCCGGATGCGCCGTCTC
>CAZUHI010000098.1:0-16935 GCA_964620495.1 uncultured Rickettsiales bacterium
ACTAGCAGGGCGCTCGCATGACGTCGCTCCTCGAGCGGTTCCTGACGCCCTCGCTCCGGGCGGAGCTGGGCGGGCTGCGGACGGCGCGCGGGTTCGGCCTCGACGACTTGATCCGCTCCGGCGTCGCCAACCCGGACAGCTCGGTGGGGGTCTACGCCCCCGACGCCGAGTCGTACGCGACCTTCGCCGCGCTCCTCGAGCCGATCGTGCTCGCCCATCACGAGCTCACGGAGCTGCCCGAGGTGTCCCCCACGGACGCCCTGTTCGAGCGGGAACATCCGGTCCTGGACGGGGTGGTGTCGACGCGCATCCGGGTGGCGCGCAACCTCGCCGGGCATGCGCTCCCGGCCGGGCTCGACCGCGACGAGCGTCGCGCCGTGGAGGCTGCCTTGGTGGACGCGCTGCGTTCGCTCCCGGGGGACCTCGCCGGGACCCACCATCGCCTCGTCGATCTGTCGCCCGACGAGCGCCGCGGTTTGATCGGCGATCACCTGCTGTTCAAGGACGGCGACCGCTTCCTTGAGGCCGCCGGCATCACGCGCGACTGGCCCGACGGCCGGGGGATCTTCCTGTCCGACGACCGGCGGCTCGTGGCCTGGGTGAACGAGGAGGACCACCTGCGCCTCATCTCGATGCAGGACGGCGGGGACCTCGGCGAGGTGGCCGACCGGCTCGGGAGAGCGCACGCCCACCTCGCGGCGCGGTTGGAGTTCGCGAGCGACCCGCGCCTCGGCCGGCTGGCGTCGTGCCCGTCGAACCTCGGGACGGGCATGCGGGCGTCGGTGCACGCGCGGCCCGCGGAGGTCGACGCCGCCGTGTGGCGAGCCCGCGGCATCCAGGTCCGTGGCGTGCACGGCGAGCACTCGGAGGCGGCGGGCGGGGTCTACGACCTGTCGCCGATCCGTCGGCTGGGGGTCACGCCCGACGACGTGCTCGAGACCCTCGCGGCGGCCTGCCGTCTCAGCTGAACTTCGCCGCGATCTTCGCCACCGTGTTCAGGTTCCGCACCGTGTTCGGCCGCCCCTGCAGCGCGCGCTTGAGGTGGTGCGCCTTGATGGTCGACTCGCTGAGCCCGCCGCGGCGGAGCCAGTAGACGACCCGGCCGTCGGCGCGGAACACGTCGTCAGGGCCCCCGATCTCGGCGAGGCCGGCCCGCATCGCGTCGTCCGGGGCCTCCTTGAGGAACATCGCGTGCACCTTGAACCCGTCGGCGGCGACGTCGGCCAGCCAGGGCGGGGAGCCCACGGCTCGGACCCGGGCGATCGTGCGGAGGAACGTCTTCACCTCGTACCCGAGGGCCCTCTGCAGCGCGTCCTCCAGGAGCTCCTCCAGGGCCTCCGGGGCGCGTCCGTCGTCGTCGAACACGACGTTGCCCGAGGCGATGTACGTCGCCACGCCGGCGAGCCCTTCGGCTTCGAAGATCGACTTCAGCCGAGTCATCTTGACCCGGTGACCGCCCACGTTCAGCCCTCGCAGGAACGCTACCCGGCGGTCGGCCATCAGCCCGTCCGCTCCAGCCAGTGGTCGAGGGCCGCCTTGGTGATCTGGAGCGTGCTGTCGTAGGTCCGCGCGGGGTCGAAGTCCTCCTCCGCGTAGCCGAACCGGTCCGAGGTCGCCTTCGCCTTCGCGCGCAGCTCGATCGCTCCCTCGGGGTCCGCGTCCGCCAGCTGACGGGCCAACGCGACGTCCCGGAAGGCCAGGCCGAGGTTCAGCAGCGCCACCTCCGCGCCGTCGTTCTCCTCGAGTCGGACCTCGGCGTGGTGCAGCCTCGTGTCCGCCTCCGTGAGGTCCCCCCGCACGGCGAGGACCGCGCCCAGCATCACCTCGGCGCAGGGCTTGAGCCGGTGGTCGGGCAGCACCTCGGCCGCCTCGACCGCTCCCCGCGCGGCCCGCTCCGCCTCGTCGAGTCGGTCGACCAGCGTGGCGGCGATCGCGAGGTCGCGACGACAGATCGACACATAGAAGTGGTTCCCCGCGGACGTCAGGAGCCGCTCGCCCTCGCGGAAGTGCTCCAACGCGGTCTGGTGATTGCCTCGGAGCAGCTCGATGCAGCCGAGGTTGCAGAGCGTGGCCCCGGCGGGCATGCGGTTGCCGTGAGCGCGGTGGATCTCCAGGGCCTTGGTGGCGCGCCGCTGGGCCTCGTCGATCTTGCCGCGCTGCAGGGCGATCAACGCGAGGTTCGCCTGACACATGCCTTCGCCGCGCCGCGACCCCACCCTGCGGTGGAGCGTCAGCGCCTGGCGGATGAGCGGCTCCGCGGCGTCGATCTTCCCGGCGTTGGCGTCGTCCACCGCGATGGAGGAGAGCGCGTTGGCCTCGTAGCGCAGGTTGCCGACCTCGCGATACAGCGCCAGCGCCTCGGTCATGAGCTCCCGCGAGGTCTCCAGCTCGCCGGCGTAGCTCAGGCCGTAGGCGTGGGAGTAGGAGGCCAGCGCGAGCGCCTCCCGATCGGTCCCGCGGCGCGCGATGTCCACGGCCTCCTCGCTGAAGGGCACGGCCTCCATGGGGTCGCCGCCCATGACCAGCGCCATGCTGTGCTCGGCGAGCGCGCGCACGATCGTGCTCTCGTCCCCGCCCGCGCGCGCCAGCTCGATGCCGCGCGCCGAGTCGACGTGCGACGCCTCCCTCGATCCCTGGTTGCGGTGGAGGCGCGCCCTCGCCAGCACGAAGTGGCAGAGGAGCGGGGATTCGGCCGCCTCCGCGTCTTCGACGGCTCGGTCCAGGACCGCGCGGAGGAGCTTCACGGGCCCCGCGGCGTCGAGCATCGGAACCATGGCGCGCGCGGCTCGGAGCGCCGTCTCCGGCTCGCGCTCCCGGGCGCGCTCGAAGGCGGCGTGGAGGTTGTCGAGCTCGAGGGCGAGCTGGAGTCGAGCGACCTTCCCGGTGTTCTTCTCGAGGGCGGGCGCCAGCTCCTCGCCGCGGTCGGCCATGGCCCGCGCGTGACGAAGGGCCGCGGCTTCGGCCCCGCCGCTCGCCGTCAGCTGCTCGGCCGCGAACTCCCGCAGGCTCTCGTACATGCCGAAGCGGACGTCGCCCCCCAGCCCCCGCGGCGTGTGGCTGTGCAGGAGCGACTTGTCGCGCAGCGCCTGCACCACGTCCAAGGGCCACGGCGCGTGGTCGTGCGCGTCGAGATCGAGGACCTCCTCCACGGCCTCGAGGGTGAAGCCCCCGCGGAACACCGAGCACTGCGCGAACGCGTCCTGCTCCGCGGGATCGAGCAGATCCCAGGACCACTGGATGGTCGCCCGCAGGGTGGATTGGCGACCTCCCTCGGTGCGACGTCCGCCCGCCAGCAGCCGGAAGCGTTGGTCGAGGCGGTCTCGGATTCGACGCGGCGCCATGACCGACACGCGGGCGGCCGCGAGCTCGACGGCGAGCGGCAGACAGTCGAGACGTCGCACGATCTCGCCCACCACGGGCCGGTCCGCCTCCTTCATCGCGAAGCTCCGGCTCACACCCTTCGCCCGCTCGACGAACAAGGCGACGGCCTCCTCCTCGCTCAGCGGGCCGAGGTCCACGACCTGCTCGGAGGGGATCCGCAGGCGCTCCCGCGACGTGACGACCGTCTGCAGGCCCGGCGCGCACCGCAGCCAAGCGTCGATCACCTCGGCCGCGGGGGCCGCGATCTGCTCGACGTTGTCGAAGATGATGAGCATCCGACCGCGGTCGGCGAGGGCGTGCCCGATCGTCTCGGCGGCCCCCTCCCCGGCGCGGTCCAGCGGGATGCCGAGGGTGACGCCGACGACGTGCAGGATCCCGTCGGCCGTGGTGGCCTCGCTCAGGTCGCAGAACCACACGCCGCCGTGGGGGAGAAGATCCGCCAGCCGACCCGCGGCGTAGCGACGGGCCAGCCGCGTCTTGCCGGTGCCGCCGGGGCCGAGGATGGTGAGCAGGCGGTGCCCGTCCTCGACGGCGCCCGCGATCGTCGCGAGGTCGGAGGCCCGCCCCACGAACGCGGCGGTGTCGGGCGCCATGTTCGTCCGCCGCGCGAGGGCCTGCGACGGCCGGGTGCTCTGGGTCCCCGGCATCAGCTGGGACATGGGCGGGAGCGTCTCGTTCACGAGCGCCGGGGCCACGACGGACCCCGAGGCGGGGCCCGGTTCTTCACCCCCGACGACGTGCCGGAGGCTCGGCCCCGGCGGGAGGGTCTGGAGCAGCGCCCGGAGGTCGGCGGCGAGCTCGGCGGCCCGGGCGTACCGCTCCGTGGGGTCCGACTTGAGGACCTTCGCGAAGACCGGACCGATGCCCGGCACCGCGTCCTCGGCGGGGCGGATGACCTCGGGGTCCTGCAGCGTCGCCTCGATCTGGACGAGGGCCATCATCACGGCCATCAGGTTCTCGCGCGCGAGCAGACACCGCCCCGTCAGCGCCTCGTAGAGCACCAGGCCGAGGGCGAACAGATCGGTGCGGGCGTCCAGCTCCTGGGTGCGCGCCTGCTCGGGGGCCATGTACGCGGGCGTCCCCCGCACGGTGCCGGTGCCGGTGAGGTCGGTCTTCGCGCCCGCCGACCGGGCGAGGCCGAAGTCGAGGATCTTGGCGACCCCCCGCGGGGTCACGACGATGTTCGCGGGCTTGAGGTCGCGGTGGACCAACTCCACGGGCTCGCCGTCGACCCTCAGGCCGTGGGCGTGCGTGAGGCCCGCGCAGAGCTGGATCGCGAGGTCCAAGCCGGCGGTGGGGGGCAGGCGACCGTCCGCGAGGATCGCCGCGAGGGAACGCCCCTGGAGCAGCTCCATCGCCAGCCAGGGTCGCCCGTCCTCGACCCCGAAGTCGTAGACGTCGACCACGTTCTCGTGCTTCAGGAGCCCGCTGAACCGCGCTTCGCGGAAGAACTCCTGCTGGAGTCGCTCGGCCGAGGAGCCGTCGCGTCGGGCGATGACCTTGAGGGCCAGCTCCTTGCGGAAGCCCGACGGGCCGCGTAGCTCGGCTCGGAACACCCGGCCCATGCCGCCGGCGCCGAGCACGCCGGTGAGGGTGTAGCGCCCGAAGTCGATCGGGAGGTCCGACTCGACGAGGTACTCGAGGTCCAGCAGCGACACGGGGGGAGTCTAAGGCGTGGTCGCCCGGCAGCGCAGCCGCCAGCGGTCAGTCTTGTGATCGCGGCCCGCGGCGGCGACCTCCACCCGCTCCCCGACGGTGAGCACCGGCTCCTTCCCCGCGAACAGCCGCACCCCGCCCTGCCCGATGTAGAGGCGCCCGTGGTCGCTGTGCAGGTGCCGGACGTAGACCTTGAGGTCGATGGGCGGGGCGTCCAGCCTCACGTGAGCCTTGCCCCGCCCGAGCCCCATGAGCGTGCCCAGGCGCCGGGGACGGTTCTTCTTCGGGGCCTGCATGTCGGTGCCCAGGAGCTCGTCGATCACCAACCGGTTCGCGGCCCGCTCGAGGCGCCTCTGTCGCACCTTCGCCCGGGTCGCCGCCGCCACCAAGCGGTCGCGCAGCACCTCGTCGTCGGGTGCGCCGTTGGACGGGCGTTCTTCGCCCGCGAGCCTCTCGAGGAGCTCGTCGTGACAGAACACGCCGACGATCTCGCGCATCGGGGCGCTGAACCGGGCGTAGGCGTCCGCCCCCACCCCCGTGGTGGACGGCGGGCTCCCCGACGTACTCGGCGCGCCCTCCGACGAGGAGGGCCTGGCGGTGAGTGGTGCGCGCGAGGCGCCCGTCCTCGCCGTCGTGGGGCAGTCCCCCGAGGTGGCGGGCCGGGGCGTGGGAAGGATTTCCCACTACGGAGGTGCCGGGCCGGGGCGTGGGAAGGATTTCCCACTACGGAGGTGCCGGGGGGGCGGGCGGCGTTGCCGTGGGAATTGAAGGCAAGAGCCGGAAATCGACGCCCGGATGCGAAGCGAGGGCGCCCGCAGGGCGATGCCCTGGACGGGCATCGTCAATTCCTTGCCGGTCGGGGAGGGTCTGCCGGGCGCGTCGGCCTCCGCCCCGACGCCGACGGAGGCGAAGGTCCGTCGAGAGGACCGAGTCGACGGGGTCGCGGAGGCGCGGGTCCGAGAGGCACAGCCGCGCCGCCGCGACCGCCGCGGGGGTGGGCCGCCGACTCCAGCGAAAGGCGGTGCTGGACGGCATTCCCGCGGTATCGAGGCAGCGGATGACGGGGTACCGAACCGACCGGGCCGTCGCGAGGAACAGGGCGATGGCCCGTCGCCGTGTGGATCGATGGTCGCCGACGTGTCGAGTCGCCGCGCTCGCGGCGAGGGCCAGCGCTCGGAGGGTGGCGTCGGACTCGTCGCGCTCCTCGGGGAAGGGCGAGGACCGGACGCTCGGGTCTCCGGCCACGTAAGCGTGGTGCTCGCGCGCGAATCCGGCCTCCTCCTGCTCCAGCGCCCGGGCCAGTCGCGATGCGGTGACCCACGGGTCCGCCGAGGCCCCCACGACGTCGCGGTGCGTGGACCAGAGCCAACGCAGGGGGTCGTCGACGTAACGCGCCCGGCAGGGGTTCAGCGCGACGTACCGCACCTGGCGACGCAGGTGGTGGCGGTCCCGGATCGGCGGCTCCGATGGGGCCGTCGCCCAGGCCCCGAGGCGGAACAACCGCGTGTGCTCCTGGAGGATCCGAGCGAGCGCCATGCGTCCCTCCTCGGCGTCTGCGAGCGCGACGATGAGGTGCAGGTGGTTCGGCATGAGGACCACGGCGACGGCGAGGGGGAAGCGACGCCGAAGCGCGTGCCAGAGCCAACGGGCGGCGCGCCCCACGAGAGGGCGGCTTCGGGGGGAGAGGCGGGCGGTGAGGTGGAAGTACATGCCCCGTCTCTCCGCAATCCCCGTGCCGGCCCCCGACCCCCGGCGACGTCCCCCGATCAAGGTCCCTCGCGAGTGTCCGGGGGTGTCCATCTCCCGGACACATCGAGACACTCCCGGACACTGCCGGACAGCTCCAGCGGCCCGCGCGTCCCCGGTTCGCCCTCCCTCCGCGTGGGCAAGAATTCCCACCACGACGCCGCCGGCCGGCCCGGCACCCCTCTCCTGGGAAATTCTGCCCACGTCACGGCCCGGCACCCCTCTCCTGGGAAATTCTGCCCACGCCCAGGCCCGGCACCCCCCTCCTGGGAAGTTCTGCCCACGCCTCTGCCCACGCCCACGCCTCTGCCCACGCCCACGCCTCTGCCCACGCCTCGCCGCCGCCCCCACGCCGGGCCTCCCTTGCTACGGTCCGTCCTTGTCGGAGGGTTTCTCATGAGTGCTTCTCGTCGTCGTTTTCTCCAGGCCGCGGGGCTCGGGACCGCGTCGCTGACCTTGCCCACGTGGCTGGCCGGGTGCGGCAGCCGCAGGGCCATGAGCTCGGTCGCCGCGGCGGAGGTTCCGGTCAACCCGTTCCTCACCTGGTTCGCCGTGGACGAGGGCGTCATCCGCCGCGTCATGGCGGCGCTGACGGCCCGGGGCGCGGACGCGGCGGACCTGTACTTCGAGTACACCCGCAGCAACTCCATCAGCCTCGAGGACGGGGTGATCGGAAAGGCGTCCAGCTCGATCGACGAGGGCGTGGGCCTGCGCGTCGTCGTGGGGGACCAGACCGGCTACGCCTTCACCGAGGACCTCTCCGAGCCCGCCATGATCGCCGCCGCCAAGACGGCCTCCGCCATCGCCCACGCCGGCGGCGGGCCGACCCTCCCCGAGCACTTCACGACCTCCAGCAGCGGCAACTCCTACTACGAGGTGTCGGTGCCCTGGGCGGACGTCGGGATCGCCGACAAGCTCCCCATCCTCGAGAAGCTCGAGGGGCTCGCCAAGGCCAAGGACGCGGCCGTCGACAAGGTGAACATCTGGTGGTCCGACTCCGAGACGCGGGTCCTCGTGGCCGACATGCGCGGGCACCTGCACGCGGACGTGCGCCCGATGACGCGGATCTGGTGCTCCGTCACCGCCAAGAAGGGCGACGAGGTGCAGTCCGGCGGCAGCAACATCGCGGGCCGGCGCGGCATGGAGTTCTACTCGGACGCCAACCTGGACAAGGTCGCCACGGAGGCCGTCGATCGCACGATGGTCCTGTTCGACGCCCGTCGTCCGCCCGCGGGCGAGCTGCCCGTCGTCCTCGCCGCCGGCGCCTCGGGGATCCTGCTGCACGAGGCCATCGGCCACGGCATGGAGGCCGACTTCAACCGCAAGGGCGTGTCGATCTACAGCGACATGCTCGGCAAGAAGGTCGCCCCGGACTTCGTGACCATCGTCGACAGCGGCAACAACCCCAACGAGCGCGGGGCCCTGAACTTCGACGACGAGGGGACCCCCTGCGACAAGACCCTGCTGGTGGAGAACGGCGTGCTCGCGTCGTACCTGCACGACAACATCAGCGCGAAGCACTACGGCGTGGCTCCCACGGGATCCGGGCGTCGTCAGAGCTACAAGCACTCCGTGATGCCCCGGATGCGGTGCACCTACATGGAGAACGGGCCCCATTCGAAGGACGAAATCATCGCTTCCGTGAAGACGGGAATCATCGCTGAGACCTTCACCAACGGACAGGTCCAGATCGGCGCCGGCGATTTCACCTTCTACATCAAGAACGGCTGGCTGATCGAAGACGGGAAGGTCACCGCGCCCATCAAGGACTGCAACATCATCGGCAACGGGCCCGAGGCCCTGAAGAACGTGACCATGGCCGCGAACGACGCGCGCCTCGACACCGGGGGATGGACCTGCGGCAAGAACGGGCAGAGCGTGCCGGTGAGCCAGGGGCTGCCGACCGTGCTCGTGAGCAGCATGACCGTCGGTGGGGAGAGCTGAGATGGACTACGACCTGCTCGAAGAGGTCCTCGCCGCCATCGCGTCGGCCCGGAAGCACGGCGCGAGCGACGCCTGGGCGTCCATCGGCCGCAGCCGGGAGGTGGAGTTCACGCTGCGGGACGGCGCCTTGGAGAAGGTGCAGGAGAACACGTCGCAGAGGCTGAACGTGACGCTGTATGTGGACGGCAAGTACGCGTCCCACTCCACCACCAGCCTCGCGTCCGACCGGGTGGACTCGTTCGTCGGCGAGGCCGTGGCGCTCACCCGCGCGCTCGAGCCCGATCCGGACCGGGTGCTTCCGGACCCGTCGCTCTACGAGGGGCGCATCGAAGAGAGCCTGGACCTCGTCGACCCGTCGATGGACGGCGTCGACCGCGAGTGGCGCATGGCCAAGCTCGAGGCGATGGACCAGGTCGCCCGCGCGAACGACGCGGTCATCTCGGCGTCGTCGTACGTGTCCAACACCTACGGTCGCAGCGCGGCCGCCTCGACGAACGGGTTCCGCGGCGAGAACCAGGGGACGCAGACCTGGCTCGGCAGCTCGGTGACGGTGCGCGAGGGCGGCGACCGGAAGCCCGAGGGCGACCTCTGGATCGGCTCCCGCCACACGGGCGACCTGCTGGATCCCGAGGCAGTGGCCGCGGAGGCGCTCAAGCGGGCGCTGGACCGCGTGGGATCCGTCAAGGGGCCGACCCGTCGCACGACCATGATCGTCGACCCCCAAGCGGGCTGGCGAGCGATCCACTCGCTCATCCGACCCGCCACGGCCCGTGGACTACACCAGGACCGGTCGTTCTGGAAGGGCAAGCTCGGACAGAGCATCGCGCCCGAGATCCTGACGATCACGGACGACCCCCTGATGAAGCGAGGGCTCGGCTCCCGGCCCTACGACGGCGACGGGATCGCGGCCAAGCCGCTCGTCCTCGTGGAGGGGGGCGTGGCGAGGAACCTGTACGTCGACCCCTACTACGGGCGGAAGACGGGCATGGCCCCGACCACCGGCGGGCGCACAAACCTCGTGGTGACCCCGGGCGTGGACAAGGGCCTGACCGAGATCCTGAAGGACGTGGGCGAGGGCATCTACGTGACGTCCTGGCTCGGCGGCAACAGCGACTCCACCACCGGCGACTTCAGCTTCGGGCTGCGCGGCCACTTGGTGGAGAGCGGGGAGATCGGGGCGCCCGTGGGCGAGATGAACGTCACCGGGAACCTGCTCGAGCTGATGGCGGGCCTGGCGATGATCGGCAACGACCCCTGGCCCTTCCGCAGCCTTCAGACGCCCACGATGGTCTTCGAAGGGGTCCAGTTCAGCGGCGCCTGAGCCGCGAGCCGCCCGAGCGTTTCCCGGTTCGGTGCTCTAGATTCGCGCCATGTCTGCGTCTCGCATCACTTGGTTGCTCCCGCTACTGCTGCTCGGGTGTCCGTCCGAGGACCCCGATCCCGGTCCCACCGACGACGACGACGCGGCCCCCGCGCCGGGCAACTCGTCGCCGACCATGCCCGGGATCTCCATCTCGCCCGCGGCCCCGGGGGTCGACGAGGACGTGGAGTGCACCATCGACGTCGAGTCCGTCGATCCCGACGGCGACGAGGTCACCTACACGTACGCCTGGTTCCTGGACGACGAGGACGCCGGCGTGGACACGGCCACGCTGCCCGCGGCCCGCACCGGCGCCGAGGAGTGGTGGACCTGCGCGGTGACGGCCTCGGACGGCGAGCTCTCTTCGAGCGCGGCCGAGGCGACGGTCGAGGTCGGCCACGTGAACCAGCCGCCCACTGCCCCGACGGTGGAGATCACGCCGGACGATCCGTCCACGCGACAGAACCTGAACTGCAGCGCGAGCGGCGCCACGGACCTCGAGGGGGCGGAGGTCACCTACACCTACGCGTGGGGAGTCGACGGGGGGCCCGCGACCCTGCCCGGCGAGGCCATCGTCGCGGGCGAGACCGCCGAGGGCGAGGAGTGGACCTGCGTGGCCACCGCCTCGGACGGCGAGCTCGAGACGACGGGCGAGGCCACCGTCACGATCGGGCCCGCCTGCTACAGCCTCGACTTCAGCGGCGACGGGTACGTGAGCGTGCACGACGCCCCCGAGCTGCGCCTGTTCGAGACCGACTTCACGGTGGAGGCCTGGGTGCGGCGCACCGGCACCGACGGCTCCCAGCAGACCGTCGCGTACAAGCGGGGCACGGGCAACGAGGAGGGCTGGGGCCTCTACGTGGACATCGACGGCAACGCCGGGAACTTCGCCTGGGTGCAGTCCCGCGGCGGCGACCCGGCCCTGGCCGCCACGAGCACGGAGCTGCCCGGCACGTGGACCCACGTCGCCTACTCGTACGACTGGGACGCGAACGCGGGCGAGGGCACGGGGACCTTCCACGTGGGCGGGTTCCCGGCCGGGAGCGACATCCTCCCGTCGCCCTCGGGGACGGCGGACGCGGCGCTGAACATCGGCCGCGACGGCGCGTTCGACTCCCACTACTTCGACGGGCAGCTCGACGACGTGCGCATCAGCTCGATCGCCCGGTACGACGGCCTCTTCAACCCCGCGAACCAGGCCATCGTGGCGGACGCCGACACCATCGCCGTGTGGCGACTGGAGGAGGGCGAAGGCACGCTCGCTCAGGACACCGGTCCGAACGGGTTCCACGGGACGGTCGTGGAGGGCACATGGACGGCCGCGACCTCGGCCTGCACCGCCGCCCGCTGACCGCGTGACCGACCCCGCGCCGACCGCCGAGCGAGGGGACGCGCTCCGCCTCTTCCTCGCCGCCTTCACCGCGCTCTTCCTCGAGCTCGCCCTCATCCGGTTCGAGCCCGCGTACGTGCGGGTGGTCGGCTACTACACGAACCTGGTCCTGATCGCCTCGTTCCTGGGGCTCGGCGTCGGCTTCCTCGTGTCGGGCAGCAAGCGCCGCCTCGAGGGGCTGCTCCTGCCGCTGGTGCTGGTCGTCGCGGTCGCGGTGCAGTTCTTCCACGGCGTCACCGTCCTGAACCCGGAGAACAGCGAGAGGCCCTTCTGGCTGTTCGACTACGGCGAGGACGCCCTGCGTCTCTCGATCACGCCCGTGGTCCTGACCCACTTCGTCCTCACCGCCGCCGCGCTGGTCCCGATCGGCCAGGTCATGGGGCGCCTCTTCGGGCGCTTCGCGCGGCTGCGCGCGTACTCGCTGGATCTCGGCGGCAGCTTCGCCGGGGTCGTGGCGTTCGGCCTCCTCTCGGCGCTTCGCACCGGCCCCGTGCTGTGGTTCTCGATCGTGGCGGTGGTGACGATCGTGGCCTTGCTCCGCACGAAGGTGGAGCGCATCGCAGGGGCGGTGTCGGCGGCGGGGATCCTCGCCGTCGTCGTGAGCCTCGCGCCGGCCGACTCGATGTGGTCGCCGTACTACATGGTCCAGGTGGACCAGGTCTCCGACTCGCGGAAGATCCTCCGCACGAACGGGACGCTGCACCAGGTCATGCTCGACTTCGAGAAGACCGACGACTCCTACGTGAAGCGCACGCGCGACCGGTTCGAGATCGCGTACAAGGCCGCGCAGTCGCTGGACGACGTCCTCGTGGTGGGCGCCGGGACCGGCAACGACATCGCCACCGCGCTCCGCATGGGGGCGAAGCGCATCGACGCCGTGGAGATCGATCCCCTCTTCCCCGAGATCGGCGCGGAGCACCACTTCGCCGACCCCTACGCCGACCCGCGGGTGACCGTCCACATCAGCGACGCCCGCCGCTGGTTCAAGCGCACGGCCGAGCGCTACGACCTCATCGTCTTCGGCACCCTGGACTCGCAGGCGCTGCTGTCGGGCATGTCGTCGATCCGCCTGGACAACTACATCTACACCGAGGAGTCGTTCAAGGAGGCGTTCGCCCTCCTGAAGCCGGGCGGCACGGTCGCCGTGTTCCACATGTCGGTGGTGCCCTACATCGCGGACCGAATCCTGTTGCTGATGGAGCAAGCGAGCGGCCGCCGACCCATGGCGCTCGACTTCGAGAACCACACCCTCTTCAACGCCCTCTTCCTCAGCGGGGAGCACCTGCCGCTGCCCCCGAAGAACGAGCTGTTCGAGGCCCGCCTCGCCGAGCTGGAGACGCCGACCGACGACTGGCCGTTCCTGTACCTGCGGCGACGCACGATCCCGAGCCACTACGGAAAGGTCGTGCTCGGGATCCTCCTGCTGGGCCTCCTCTCGACGGCCCCGGGGCTTCGCGCGCGAGCACGAGCGGGCGCCGGGCGCTTCGACGGACCTCTGTTCCTGCTCGGCGCCGGGTTCCTCCTGCTCGAGACCCGCAGCGTGACCGAGATGTCGCTCATGTTCGGGTCCACGTGGACGGTCAACCTGCTGGTCTTCGGCTCGATCCTCGCGGCGCTGTTCGGGGCGAACCTGTTCGTGATCCGCCGCGGCGCGGATCGCTTCGACGCGCGCGTGCTGGCGGGCCTGCTCGCGGTGACGATCGTCGGCAGCACGCTGATCCCCACGGCCTACTTCTCGAGCCTGCCGACCGCGGCGGGGGTGCTGCTCGGCGGGATCTACGTCGCGGCCCCGATCCTGCTCGCGGGCGTGCTGTTCCCCGTCCTGTTCGCGCGGTCGGCGGACGCTCAGTCGGCGTTCGCTTCGAACCTCATGGGCGCGATCGTCGGCGGCTGCGCGGAGTACCTGACGATGGCGCTGGGGATCACGGCGCTGGCGTATCTGGCGGCGCTGTTCTATCTGGCGGCGCTCCTGTGGCACCTGCGTCGGGAGGGGTCACCCGCCGGATCGTCTCCCGCGTGACCCCGCCGCCGTAGGTGATCCGCGACAAGCGCAGCTCGGACTTGAAGACCTCGGGCTTGTAGATCGACGTCCCCAGGAGCATGCGCACGCAGTCCTGCACGCCCTCCGTGACCGCCGGGTGCGGGTGCAGCAGCTCGGCGAGCTCCCGGGCGGAGCGGCCGTGCCGGATCATCAGGCTGACGGCCTCGATCGTGGTGGACGCGTGCACGCCGAGGGCGCGCATGCCGAGGATCCGCATCTCGTCGTCGTCGGTGGTGAGGATCTTCACGAACCCGTCCGTCGCCCGCATGGCGATGGCGCGGTTGACCAGCTCGTAGCCGTACACCGCGACGCGGTACGGGATGCGCTCGTTCTGGGCCTGCTTCTCGTTCATCCCGATCGAGGCGACCTCGGGGCTGAGGAACATGATCGTGCTGATGTTCTCGTAGGAGAGGGCCTCCACGTCGTCGCCGCCGAACATCTTCTCGACGCAGTGACGTCCCTCGATCTCGCCGACGTTCACGAGGGCGATGTCCTGCGTCACGTCCCCCACGGCGTAGATGTGCGGGACGCTCGTGCGGGTGTCCTCGTCCTCGATGTAGCCGCGCTCGCAGGTCTTGATCCCCGCCTTCTCCAGGTCGAGCCCGCGGGTGTTGGGGACGCGGCCGATGGCGATGAGCGCCTTCTCCACGCGGATCGACTCGCGCCCGCCCGTGTGGTGCTCGATCGTGTACTGGACCTCCCCCTGGTCCGTCTGCATCTCCACCAGCTTGGCCTGGTGGTGGACCGTGACCCCGAGCCGCTCGAGGTTGCGGGAGCAGACGCGCGAGATGTCGTCGTCCTCGAAGGGGAGGATCCGCTCCGCCTTGTCGATCATGTAGACCTTCGTCTGGCCGAAGTTGGCGAAGACGGTGGCGAACTCGCAGCCCACGACGCCCGCGCCCAGGATGACGAGGCTCCGGGGGAAGCGATCGAGGCCCGTGATGTGGTCCGACGTGAGGATCGTGTGCCCGTCGATCGGGATGCTCGGCAGCGTGCGCGGGCGGCTGCCGGTGCCGATGACGAACCGGTCGGCGGTGACGACGCGGTCGTGGCTGCTGTCGTTGCCCTCCACGAACACCCGGTGAGTGTCGAGGAAGCGCGCGTGCCCGCGGATCAGGGTGACGGACCCGGGGCAGCCCGGCCGGGGCTCGGACAGCTCCTCGAGCTGGCGGGTCATCTGTTGGACCTTCTCGCCCGCGGCGATGTCCACGCAGTGCACCACCCGCTCGTAGTCGACGACCACGTTGGCGGCGTCGAACCCTCGATCGCGTCGGATCGCGTTGCGGTAGTCGCGGCTCAGCTCCCACAGCGTCTTGCTGGAGAGCGCGCCGTTGTGCACGCCGACCCCGCCGATGGGGCCCTTCTCGACGATGCACACGGTCTTGCCGTAATCCCAGGCGCGCATGCCGGCCGCGAACCCGGCCGGACCGGCGCCGATCACACAGACATCGAAGTCAGCCATGCGCGGGAGGGTAGCGGGGATCGGTGCGCGTCGAGCGGTCCGGGGTTAGGGTTCGCGGATGTTCACTCCCCGATCGTTGGTGTTCGTCCTCGTCTTCGCCCTCGTCGGCTGCGCCCAGCCGGACCCTGCGGGCTACCTGTCCGACTTCGAGGGGCGTCTCACGGGCGACCTGCAGTCGATCGACGGGGACCTCGTGAGGGTGGCCGGGTTCGCGGCGGAGCTTCCCGAGGTCGTGGGGCGCAACGGGACCGACCCCGAGTGCGTGGCCGGAGGCGGCGACTGCGAGATCTGCTACGACCTCAAGGGCGGGCCCTTGAACGGGACGTTCACGATCGCTTCGACGCCCACGCCCTGCGGCATCAGCGCGACGTCGCCGCGGGGGCTCACGTCCACGTACACGCTCGCCGAGGCCGAGATCGAGGGCACCTGGACGGGCACCCTCGCGGGCGACTACACGATCGACGCCACCGGCAGCCGCGCGGCGGAGTTGGTCCTGGAGACCACCGCGAGCGGAACGCTGACGTACGACAGCGCCTACGAGATCACGACCCTGACCGCCGCGACCGAGGCCGGCGAGCTCGACTCGTACGAGATCGCGATGACCTACGGGGGCTTCGACGACCGCGTGTGGACCGTCGAGGTCGAGGGGACCACCACGGGCCTCCTCGGCACCGTCACGTCCCCCGGCGACGTGAGCTGCACGATCGACGGGACGTTCGAGGACGTGGACGTCTCCTGCACGGGGCCGGAGGAGAACCAGTAGGGCGGAAAAATAACGACCGATCGGTAGATAACTGCTAGATCGTCGTCATGACGCGCCTCACCTGCCTGTTCGCGGCCCTTCCTCTGTTCGCCCTGGGGTGCCCCGCGGCGTCCGCGCCCTCGGACGACGACGACGCGACGACGGACGACGACGACGCGACGGACGACGACGACGCGACGGACGACGACGACGCGGTGGACGACGACGACGCGGTGGACGACGACGACGCGGTGGACGACGACGACGCCGCGGGCCCCGATCCGGCCGACCCCGGCGCGTACGCCACGACGAGCTCGTCGGCCACCTACACCAGCGCAGGGGTGTCCATCCCCCTCGCGCTGACGCTCCCGGACGACCCCGGGCCCCACCCCGTCGTCGTCTTCCTGCACGGCTTCCAGCTCGGGCCCGCCAACTACGCGTCCTACGCGAACCACGTCGCGTCGTGGGGGTACGTCGTGGTGATGCCGGAGCTCCCGGGGACGCTGATCATTCCGGTGACGCACACCGCGCTCGCCACGCACGTCGTCGACCTGCTGGACTGGGTCGACGCCCAGGGTGCCGACCCGAACGGCCCCCTCCTCGGCCGCGCGGACGCCGCGTCCCTCGCTCTCGCGGGCCACTCCATGGGCGGGAAGATCTCGATGCTGGTCGCGTCCTCGGATGCCCGCGCCGACGCCGTCTTCGGCATCGACCCGGTGGACGCGGGGCCCCCGTTCACCCTCACGCCGGACGAGTACCCGTC
The DNA here is from genome assembly GCA_964620495.1 of uncultured Rickettsiales bacterium. Classification (GTDB taxonomy): domain Bacteria; phylum Myxococcota_A; class UBA796; order UBA9615; family UBA9615; genus CAZEKB01. The sequence continues at coordinate 16,486 of CAZUHI010000098.1, forward strand.
GGTCGCGCCCGAGCTGATGTCGTCGATCACGGCGCCGATCGGGCTCGTCGGGGAGACCACCAACGCCACGGCCGGCGGCCTCGGTCAGGCGTGCGCCCCGGCGGACGAGAACTTCCAGCAGTACTACGCGGCCGCCGCCGGACCCGCCCTCGAGATCGAGGTCCCCGGGGCCGGCCACATGTCGTTCCAGGACGACCCGAACTGCGGGGTGTGCTGGACCTGCCCGGCGGGCACCGACGACCCGGCGGTCACCCTCGCGGGCACCCGGGCCTGGATGACGGCGTTCCTCGAGTACACCCTGCGGGCCGACGCGTCGTTCGCGACCTGGCTCACCGGCGCGGAGATGACCGCCGACGAGGCCGCAGGCCTCGCCGTCGCGCGGAGCAAGAACGCCTTCTAGGGATCTGCATCCCTGAGGACATGACCTCCGGAATCAAGTTCTGAGAGCAG